>NZ_JABCQO010000003.1 GCF_015244675.1 Gluconobacter cerevisiae
CCGATCCGCTCAAAACGCAGATCAAAACCGACCCAAAGAACCGTCAATCAAAGCGCCCAAAAACTAAAATCACGGGCCAAGCACATCAATCAACGGTTCTTCGATCCCTCCACCTGTATAGTTTTTGGTTTAAATTCCAGCGCAAGCGAGCGCGCAAAACCCCTGAGACCAAATTTGGTTGCACTATATACTGAACTTCCCTGCAAGGGCATAACGCCTGCAATGGAATTAACAAATACAATATGCGCTTTGGGAGACAGGGCAGGAAGCAATTGACTGGTCATAAGTATTGGAGACGTCAGATTGATTGTCGTCTGTTCTTCCAGACTAACCCGCGTGATATTTCCAGCCGACTCAGGCTGTATCTTTCCTGCACAATGAATCAGTAAGCCGATAGGTTTTTTTCTTTGAAGAACCGCAGCACTAACAGTTTCCAGATCTACAGGCTGCGCGAGGTCACAGAAAATTGCCTCAAATCGTCCCTTCCTACTAGAAACCTGTTCTTCAGCTTTGCCGGGCCGTCGTGTCAGAAGGAGAACATCCCAGCCTTGCTCCAGAAGAATCTCTGCAACCTCACACCCAATTCCGCCTGTTCCACCGGTCATAACGGCAAATGACGGTATGGATGCTCTCTTTTTGAAGGAAAAAAAATTCACGTATTGTGCAAACCGGTCAGATTTGAGAGGGGCAGGGAATGCATGATGAGCTTCCTGAAAGAAACAACCGGATCTTCATAACGCGATAACCGGGTGCATCCTATGATTTTCTCATGATATGCAACGAAGAGAGTACAACGCTCTAAATTTCAATTTATATACACAGTGATATGAAACAAAATCGCAGGATAAATAAGAAGATTGAACCTCAAGTATAGTAGAAGCCAGCAAGAATTATCCGGTCTGGCAATGAGGCTTGTTATAATTTTATAATGGCAAAACCCGGCATCAGCTCTATCGGACGACCTGGCCCGTAGTCACCATCATTCAGGAACAACTTCTATAATATTGATGCGCTCTTTTAATTTATTTTATTTTTTCAAAAGAACTGGCGGAGGGGATGGGATTCGAACCCACGATACGACTTACATCGTATAACGGATTAGCAATCCGCCGCCTTCAGCCTCTCGGCCACCCCTCCGCACTCTACGCGGTTCACACTGCGTATGTAGGAGTGTTCTTAGGGGGTAACCGCGGCGTGGTCAAACCCCCTAAGAACATTTTTTTCGCCTTACTCTGAAAGAAGTTTTTTCAGAGTTTCGTTGACGAGGGCAGGGTTCCCCTTGCCCTTCATGGCTTTCATAGTCTGACCGACGAAGAAGCCAAAAAGCTTGTCCTTGCCGCTTTTATATTCTTCGACCTTGTCATTATTGGCCGCAAGAATTTCGCGAATGGAGCTTTCGATGGCACCTGTATCCGTAACCTGACGGAGCCCCTTGCGCTCGACGATGGCAGAGGCAGAATCGCCCGTCTCGACCATGTCTTCCAAGACTTCCTTGGCAATCTTGCCATTAATCGTGGAATTGGAAATCAGGCCCAGAAGCTCTCGCAGACCTTCCGCACTTACCGGGCTGTCCTCAATGGAACGGCCGGTGCGATTCAGGGCTGCGAAGAAGTCCCCCAACATCCAGTTGGCGGCGAGACGGGCGTCTGCACCGCGGGCCACAGTCTCGTAGAAGTCAGCGATCGCCTGCTCAACACACAGAACCGAAGACTCGTAGCGACTGACACCATATTCCTGTTCCAGACGTGCGCGCTTGGCTTCAGGCAGCTCAGGCAAAGCCGCCTTGAGTTCGTCAACCCAGCACTGTTCGATAACCAACGGCAGAAGGTCAGGGTCAGGGAAGTAGCGATAGTCGTGCGCATCTTCCTTGCTACGCAGAGAACGTGTTTCGCTCCGGACGTGATCGAACAGACGAGTCTCCTGATCGACGGTTCCACCAGCTTCCCAGACTTCGATCTGACGCTGCGCCTCAACCTCTATGGACATCATCACGAAGCGGATCGAATTGACGTTCTTGATCTCGCAGCGCGTGCGATATTCCGTTTCACCCGGCTTACGGACCGACACGTTCACATCGGCACGCATGGAACCTTCTTCCATATTGCCGTCACAGGTGCCGATATAACGCAGGATCTGACGCAGCTTGCGCAGATAGGCTCCGGCTTCTTCAGGCGAACGGATGTCCGGTTCACTGACGATTTCCATCAGCGCGACGCCAGCACGGTTCAGGTCAATGAAAGAGCGTGTCGGGTCCTGATCGTGGATCGACTTGCCCGCATCCTGCTCAAGGTGCAGACGCGTCACACCGATTTCGCGCGTACTGCCATCTGCCAGATCAACAAGAACCTTGCCCTTGCCAATGATCGGGTGAGCGAACTGGCTGATCTGGTAGCCAGTAGGCAGATCGGCGTAAAAATAGTTCTTGCGATCAAATCGGCTGAACAGGTTGATTTCAGCTTCAAGCCCCAGACCCGTACGGACAGCCTGCGCTACGCATTCCTGATTTAGAACAGGCAGCATGCCGGGAAAGCCCGCATCGACAAGGCTGACATGCGTGTTCGGCTCGCCGCCATATTCCGCCGAAGCGCCGGAAAAGAGCTTGGCCTCACTGACGACCTGGGCGTGGACTTCAAGACCGACAACGATTTCCCATTCGCCGGTGTTGCCGGTGATACGATAGCTCATGCCGACACTCCTGCATGAATGGTGGGTCTGTGATGAAACGCCGCCGCCTGTTCGATCGCATGACCGGCAGCAATCAGAGTTTCTTCATCAAAGAACCTGCCGATAAGCTGCAACCCAAGCGGCACACCGCGCGCGTCCAGACCAGCCGGAACGGACAGGGCAGGGACACCCGCCATGCTCGCCGGAACTGTAAAGACGTCATTGAGATACATCTGCACCGGATCGGTCGGCTTTTCGTCCTGTGCGAAAGCGCCGGAAGGTGCGGTCGGCGTCAGAAGAACGTCGACATTCTCGAAAGCTTTCAGGAAGTCCTGCTGAATCAGCGTCCGAACCTTCTGCGCGCGCAGGTAATAAGCATCGTAATAACCCGAAGACAGCACATGCGTGCCGATCAGGATGCGGCGCTTGACCTCTTCGCCAAAACCAGCGGCACGGCTGGCTTCATAGAGACCATCCAGCGAAGGTGCACTCACACGCTCACCGAAACGAACACCATCATAGCGCGCAAGATTCGAAGACGCTTCAGCAAGAGCCGCGATGTAATAGGTCGGAAGGCCGTATTTCGTGTGAGGCAGGGAAACCTCAACGATTTCCGCCCCAGCATCCCGTAGCCAGGTCATACCCTGCTGCCAGAACGCCTCGATTTCTGCGGGCATGCCGTCCACATGATATTCTTTAGGAATACCAACGCGCAGTCCTTTGACGCCACGCTTCAGAGCAGCTTCGTAGTTCGGAACAGGCGTATCAACACTCGTGGAATCGCGCGGATCGAAACCAGCCATCGATTCGAGCAGAATGGCGCAATCCTGAAGATTACGGGCCATTGGGCCAGCCTGATCGAGCGAGCTTGCAAAAGCAATCGTCCCGAAACGCGAGCAGCGACCATAGGTCGGCTTGATGCCAGCAATACCCGTAAACGCTGCTGGCTGACGGATGGAACCACCCGTATCCGTGCCCGTCGCACCCAGAACAAGTCCGGCCGCAACCGCTGCAGCTGATCCACCCGAAGACCCACCCGGAACCAGCTTGGCGTCAGAATCCTTGCGCTTCCATGGATTTTCGACCGGTCCAAACGCGGAGGTCAGATTGGCCGACCCCATGGCAAATTCATCAAGATTCAGCTTGCCCAGAAAAACTGCGCCATCTTTGAGCAGATTGGCTGTAACCGTGCTTTCATAGGGCGGTACGAAGTTGCCAAGGATCTTGCTGGCCGCGGTGGTGCGGACGCCATTCGTGCAAAACAGGTCCTTGATGCCCAGCGGAATACCACACAGGCTGCCACCTTCGCCTTTGGCCAGAGCCGCGTCCGAAGCCTTGGCGGCTTCCCGGGCCTGATCGGGCGTGCGGGTGATGAAGCTGTTGAGCTGACCGTCCAGACGATCGATCGCGTCAATATGAGCGTTCGTCAGTTCGACTGCGGATATTTTGCGCGCCTTGAGCGCGTCCCGAGCCGAAGCAAGCGTGAAATCGTGAATGCCGGACATTATTCTACCACCTTCGGTACCGTGAAGAACGGACCTTCCCGTTCGGGAGCATTGGCCAGAACCTTGTCACGGCAATCGCCATCCGTGACCCGATCTTCCCGCAGGCGGGGCTTTGCCAGACCTGTGCCAATCATCGGGTCAACGCCCGTGACATCCACTTCCTTGAGCTGTTCCACCCAGTCAATGATGGAGCCCATATCCTGACCGAGAGTTTCAACCTCTTCGGGTCTGAGACCGATCCTCGCCAGTCTGGCGATGCGCGTAACCGTTTTCGCGTCGAGCGACATGAATATTCCTGAACAAGAGGAAATTTTATGGTGGCTTTTCAGCCTTCAGGGGGATCATAACGCCGTGCTATGCCCCTGTTCAATCCACATGATCTCCGTAATCTCGTTCAATCCGGTCAGCGCATCCTCGGGCTAGACCCCGGATCGAAAACCATCGGCGTCGCGCTGACGGATGTTTCGCTCATGCTGGCCTCCCCCTTGATCGGCCTCAAGCGCAGAAAACTGGGAGGAAACGCCCAGGAACTTGCCAAGATCGTACGCACTCAGGATGTCGGTGCTCTTGTTGTCGGATTGCCGCTTTCACTGGATGGATCTTTTGGCCCCGCAGCCCGTGCGGCCTCCGACTGGACGCAGGCTCTGTCCGAACGTCTGGGGATTCCCGCAGGACTATGGGACGAACGCCTGTCCTCAAGTGCCGTGAACCGTTTCCTGATCCAGGATGCCGACATGACACGAGGGCGGCGGGCCGAAGTCGTCGACAAGATGGCCGCCGCCTACATGCTTCAGGGCTGGCTGGATGCCTCACGTCCTGAAGCACCGGAGTTTTTCTGAGCGGGGGAAGTTCTCCGCCTCAACTATTCCTGCTTTTCGCCAACGCGGAACGCCATGATGTATTGGCCAGAACACGGAACCACATTCGGGCCGTGAGTGCGCCGACGAGCAGGCAAAGCAGGAACTTCATGATTTTTCTCCATTCATGAAGCATAAAACGAACCAGATTGGTCCGGGTTCTTTGACGGACAGTTTCAAAGTGTAAGGTGTGCTGAGAAATGATGTTCCGCGCGTCGATCTTGATATTTTTTCTGGGACTTTCCGCCTGTGTCCACAACCCTGATGACGGCGGAACATCCGTCACCCGACATCATTCATCCCATCATGGAGCCTATGCCGGAGCAGGGGGTGGCTGGTCGGGGTTCTGATCAGCGCTGACGCCAGGCAAGCCGGATCGGCATGGCACGATAGGATGCGAGATCCCGTCCGCCATGCACCGGAAAAGCGCTTCCGCCCTGACCGACTGCGTGATGGATAATGCGGGGCGGTGGCGCATAGGACACCATGTGAACAGACGGCATGGCTTCCACCCGCGGCGTCGGCCGTTCAGAAAATCCGGATTGCCTGTTCAGAGCAAAATAAGGGGCAGGCCTGGCGGCTGGAAGCATGGCCTGAAGACCGGACGCTGTCATGACGACCTGTGGAAGGAAATCGGGAGGTCGGTAACTGTCGGGTTGTCCGTTCCAGATGGCCAGCACATGCCGGGCATAGTCGGCACCCAGAGCTGGCGTGAGAGAGTGATAGGCTGCCGTCGCGGCTGGCCAGCCCTGAAGCTGATGATGCAGTCCGGATAGGAAACGGGCACCGTAGCGGGCATTGCTGAACGGATCGAAAGCATCTTCAAGCGAAAAAAAAGCGTCCGGATGATGGTGCAGGTTGATCTGCATGCAGCCTACATCAATCGAAATGATGCCGTGGGCCTGAAAATCCCGCACCGCCGCAATGGCTTCGTCCTTGCTCTCGTAGAAATACCCTTTTCCGGCCGCATTGACGGTCCAGGGCCAGGCAATGGTCGCCGAACCATTCGGGTCCCGCCGCCCGCTCTCCACACGGCTGATGGCATCTAAAAGACGAGGCGGAATCCCTGCCTGCTGTTCGGCAGCCTGCACCGCCGTTTTACAGACAGAAGAAACATCAAAAGCCTTCGCAACCGGCACACCGGAGAGCGTCATGGCAGCAGCAAGAAAACGAACTTTCCCAATCATTTTTCTATTTATGATCGGGAAAGGTAAAAAAACGGTTATGCCTGCAACTTTACCGAACGAGCGGTTTGCAGGCCTCCGCCAGCCACTCTGCGACTTCTGGTTCGACATGCAGTGAGACCCGCGCCTGAACCTCCGCATGATATGCATTCAGCCAGTTCAACTCGGCATCATTTAAAAGCGCCACATCAATCAGCTTACGATCAATCGGCGTGTAGCTGAGGATTTCGAACTCCAGAAACGCGCCCTTGCTGCCCTTGAACGAAGATGGGCGCACCAGCATCAGATTCTCGATCCGGATTCCGTACTGCCCCGGCTCGTAATATCCCGGCTCGTTGGAAACAATCATGCCTGCTTCAAGTGCAACAGGTCGTGGCGCAGGGGAGATATTCTGCGGTCCTTCATGAACGGACAGATAGCTTCCGATGCCATGTCCAGTCCCATGATCGTAGTCCATCCCGACCTGCCACAGGGCTGCGCGTGCCAGAACATCCAGCCTGTGTCCGGTCGTGCCGGGCGGAAAACGGATGCGGGAAAGGGCGATATTGCCCTTCAGGACACGCGTGAACGCTTCCCGCACATTGGCTGGTGGCTCCTGATCCCCGACCCAGAGCGTACGGGTAATATCCGTCGTGCCGAACGGATACTGACCACCGCTGTCGATCAGATAGACGCTGCCGGCTTCCAGAACCCGATCATGACCGACCTGCGCCCGATAATGCGGGAAAGCACCATTCGGCCCGACCGCGGAAATGGCATCGAAGCTCTGCTCCCGATAATCATTGGAGCGGGCACGCAGACCATCCAGCCTCGTGACGAGATCCGTCTCGTGCTGGCCGATTCCTGAGACCGTCAGAGAATACAGGAAGCGGGCCATTGCAACGCCGTCATGGGCATGGGCCTGACGCGCGCCCTCCTGCTCAACACTGTTCTTGATCGCTTTTGGAAGCGTGCAGGGGTCCGTTCCGTCCACAACCGTCGCACCGCCTGCCTGAAGCGTGGTGTGAAACCACACAGCTGTCGAAACGGGGTCCACGCGCACCGTTTTCCCCTTGAGGGTCTCAAGGCGCATTGCCAGCTCCGCAGGGGCATGAACTGTCACACCCGAACCACAGACCTCCATCACATCCGCCGACAGACGCTCCGACGAAACGAACCATTCAGCTGTTCCGTCAGCGTGCAGGATTGCATAACCATGCGCGACAGGCGTGAGGGGAACATCGCTGCCACGAATATTCAGCAGCCAGGCCAGCGAGGTGCAGTCTGCGATGATGGCGGCATCGTGCCCGGCCCGGATCAGGGCCTGTCCCAGACGCAGGCGCTTGTCGGAACTGCTTTCCCCGGAAAATTCCAAAGGCTGCGACATGATCTGACTGGCAGGGTCCTCTGGACGGTCTGCCCAAGCCTGATCGATCGGATTATACGCCAGCGCGACAAGTTCAACACCCGGCGTTTGCCATGACGCCAGCATGGACTGGCTGACCAGACGCGGATCATAGCCGATTCTTAACCCGTTCGCATGCTCCGCCAGCCAGTCGGAAAGCGGTTCCAGCGAAATATGCCGACGCTCCCACAGATCATGCGGAACCTGCTCTTCCAACTGCACCGTATAACGCCCGTCGGAAAATACTGCGGCCACGTTCGGCAGAATAGCCGCAAGGCCAGCGCTTCCCGTAAAGCCTGTCAGCCAGGCCAGACGCTCTGCACAGGGGGCAACATACTCGCCCAGATATTCATCCCCACGCGGAATGATGAAACCGTCAACACACAGTGCTTTGCAGGCTGGGCGAACAAGGGCAGGACGCTCGTTGAGCGGGATTGAGGACAGGGTCATGAAAAGTCCTTTTCCACAGAAGACATATCGTCGAGGCAGAGTGTCATAAACAGCAGATCAAGCCAGCGGGCATGCTTGCGCCCCACCTGTGGGAGCATGCCACAGGTCTGGAAGCCAAAATCGCGATGCATCGCAACGGACGCAACATTATCCGCCGTGATCCCAGCCACCAAGACGTGAAATCCAGCATGTTTTGCATGCTCAATCAGAGCAAGCAGAAGAGCGCGGCCAATGCCCCGACGCTGATACAGAGGTGAAACGTAAACCGAGTGTTCAACTGTACGGGCATAGCCTTCATAAGATCTGAAAGACCCGTAAGAGCCATATCCCGTCACTTCGCCAGCCACATCGACGGCAACAAGAACGGGATATCCGTGCGCCAGCCTGTCCTCGAACCACTGACGCCTCTGCTCCAGCGTAAAGGGGGTCGTGATCCAGAGCGCATCGGTATGCTCGATGGCATCATTGGTAATCCACAGAATCGCTGGAAGATCGCCCTGACTGGCGTTCCGAATCACCGGCAATGCCCGCGGCGCGTTCATCAGCGGCGGCGACGCAGGATCAGCGTGGCCCAGTCGCCCTCACGCAAAATACGCTCCAGAACGAGACCCTGCCGCTGATGCGCCACCAGAACCATCCGCGCCTGACTGTAAAGCAGTCCGGCCAGAATGGCGGTCCCGTTCGGCGCAAGATTCAACGCCAGAGACTGCGCCATCCGACACAGTGGGCGGGCGAGAATATTGGCGAAAACCAGATCATACGGTGCTTTGGCGCGCACGGCCTCGGTTTGCCAGCCATTGCCAAAACGGCAGTCCAGCAGATTGCCCTGACCGTTCAGCCGCGCGTTGAGCTTGGCCGTCCGGACG
This sequence comes from Gluconobacter cerevisiae, assembly GCF_015244675.1. Taxonomy (GTDB): domain Bacteria; phylum Pseudomonadota; class Alphaproteobacteria; order Acetobacterales; family Acetobacteraceae; genus Gluconobacter; species Gluconobacter cerevisiae. Next base: position 8,911 of record NZ_JABCQO010000003.1, read on the forward strand.
GACCAAGGCTCGATATCGACCGCCAGAACCGGACGATGCAGCAGCTTCGCCGCCGCCATGGCCAGAATACCGGACCCACATCCCATATCCAGAATACGCTGCGGCTTGCGATACGCCACCATCTCCAGAGCCCGCAGACAGCCGCGTGTGGAGCCATGCTCGCCCGAACCGAAGGCAATTCCCGCATCCAGTGTAATCGTCAGACGGGACTGATCCGGCGCGCCATGCAGATGAGTGCCACGAATGGCGAAGCGCTTGCCCACATTCTGTTGCGGAAAAGACTCATAGGTCCGGGCCAGCCAGCCTTCGGATTCGGTCGGGGTCCGTTCAAGTTCAGCCTCACAGCCGGTCAGCAGCCGCGCGACCGCCAGAGCGTTTTCGAGCTCGTCTTCCTTGAACCCCGTGTCCTTCACGCCTTCCACGCGCCAGTATTTCTGCGCGTCGTCGGCTTCAAAAATGCCTACCGTCTCGCAGGCGCACATGAGCGCCTGCTCGAACAGGGGAACAAAAGGCTCTTCAACCGTGATGGACAGGGTTTCGAGCGCACTGGCATGGCGACGGCCAATGCTGCGGGGTGCCATCACGATCTGATCTCCACAAAGTTTGACATGACGCGCTTGACGCCACCGTTTTCAAAATTGATTTGCAACTGCGGCCCATCGGCACCGATAACCGTGCCTTCACCGAACCTGTGATGAAAAACCGTCGCCCCGATCGCGACGGTCGGCTCCGGCTTCACGTCATGAAGTTTCGGGCGAGGGGCGCTGAACCCTGACGGACGTGTGCTGGTGAGTGGCCCGGACGCGAACATGGAGGGTGCCGCCGCAGCCTGACGACGCGTCTCGAACGCCTGTCCATTCATCTGAACATGTTCGGACGGAATTTCCTCGATGAAGCGGCTTGGCATTGAAGACTGCCAGTTCGCATAAATGCGTCGGCTGGCCGCATGCAGCACGATGGCCCGACGCCGCGCCCGCGTCAGGCCGACATAAGCGAGTCGGCGCTCTTCCTCCAGCGCCCGGTTTCCACCTTCATCCAGCGACCGCTGGGACGGGAACACGCCTTCCTCCCAGCCCGGCAAGAACACCGTGTCAAACTCCAGCCCTTTGGCGCCGTGCAACGTCATGAGGCTGACCTTGTCGTCGGACGTCTCACTCTCCGTGTCCATGACAAGCGCGACGTGCTCCAGAAAGCCCTGAAGCGTTCCGAATTCGCCAATCGCGCGCAGAAGCTCGCGGATATTGTCCAAACGGCCCGGAGCCTCAACGGAACGGTCGTCCCGCCACATCTGAAGATAACCGCTGTCTTCAAGAAGCTGCTCGGCCGCAACGACGTGACCTTCAGTCTCCAGTGTGGCCTTGGCCCGCTGGAACGCGGCCATCAGCCCGCCCAGCGCCTCTTTGGACTTACCTTTGAGCAATCCTTCCTGAAGCTGCCAGTTCACCGCCGCCGTCAGCGGGCCGGGGAGGGCCCGTGCCTGAACATGCAGCTTCTGCACCGCCACTGCACCCACACCCCGTTTCGGAACATTGATGATTCGCTCGAACGCCAGATCATCCGCAGGCTGCGACAGGACGCGCAGATAGGCCAGACAATCCCGGATCTCAGCACGTTCGTAAAATCGCAGCCCGCCCACAACGCGATACGGAATCCCGATGAGCATCAGCCGTTCTTCAAACGGCCGCGTCTGGAACCCGGCTCGCATCAGAATGGCGATTTCCGAAAGCGGATGACCGTCAGCGCGCAGGCGCTCGATAGCACCACTTACGATTCGCGCTTCCTCGTCCGAATCACGAACGCCGATGATCTGAACCTTCTCGCCGTCCGCATCCTCACGGCCCGGCCGCAACGTCTTGCCCAACCGTCCCTCATTATGAGCGATCAGCCCGGCAGCGGCAGCGAGGATCTGTGCTGTCGAGCGGTAATTGCGCTCCAGACGCACCACTTCCGCACCGGGAAAATCCTTTTCGAATCGCAGGATGTTCTCAACTTCCGCCCCGCGCCAGGAATAGATCGACTGGTCGTCATCCCCCACGCAGGCAATGTTGGACGGTCCATGCTCGCGCTTCGCCAGCAGACGCAGCCACAGATACTGAACGGTATTGGTATCCTGATACTCGTCTACGAGGATGTAGCGAAAACTCCGATGATACTGCGCCAGCACATTGGGCTGGTTCCGCAGGATCTCCGTCATGTGCAACATCAGATCGCCGAAATCACACGTGTTGAGCGCAATCAGACGTTCCTGATACGCTCGGTAGATCGCCAGCGCATGACCATTGGCAAAATCGGAATCTTCCGCCGGTGTCACCCGGTCGGACGTTAGACCGCGATCTTTCCAGCGCTGGATGATGCCCATGAGCTGGTTCGGCGGCCAGCGTTTGGTATCGATCTTCCAAGGGTCCATGACCTGCTTGAGCAGGCGGATCTGATCGTCTGTGTCGAGAATATTGAAGCTGCTGGTCAGCCCCACATATTCCGCATGTCGCCGCAGCATCCGCGCGCAAATCGCATGAAACGTCCCCAGCCACAGCCCTTCCGCAGGCTCACCCAGAATCGCGCTGACACGCTCGCGCATTTCACGAGCGGCCTTGTTCGTGAAGGTCACGGCCAGAATCTGGCTCGGATAAGCGCGTCCGGTCAGGAGAATATGTGCAAAGCGCGTCGTCAGAACGCGCGTTTTGCCCGTTCCCGCACCCGCCAGAATGAGGAGCGGGCCTTCGGTCGTCTCGATGGCGCGTCTCTGCTCCGGGTTGAGACGGGAGAGATACTCGGGTGTGGGGGAAGGAAGGTCTTGCGGCACCCTCCCGATATAGAGTGAGATACCGTCATGGCCAACACCTATCCCCGGATCGATCTGACACGCGGCACCGGTCCACAGGGACATCGGGCGAGAATGCGTGCACGCGTGCTGAACACGGGTGCGAGCACGCTGGCAGACTATGAAATTCTGGAAATGCTTCTTTTCGCCGGTGTGCCCCGCAAAGATACGAAGCCACTCGCCAAAGGACTGATCGGACATTTCGGCAGTCTGGTCGAGGTCTTTCGCGCTCCAACGCAGGCCCTACGAGCAGCGGGCCTGAAAGACGACGCCATCCGTGTCCTGCGCCTCCCCGGCGTTGCAGCGGAGCGGCTGGCGTCTTCGGAACAGCGCGAACGTCCGATGCTGAGCAACTGGGATCAACTCGTAACCTATCTCGATCAGGCGCTTGAGGGAGGGATATCAGGACAGTTCCGGCTACTCTATCTCGACAACCGTAATCGCCTTCTGGCGGATGAGGCGGCACCCGACGCCGATACGCCAACCAAACGCAACCGCGCCATCGCCATCAGGGCACTTGCATTGCACGCCACAGCCCTGATTGGGTTTTACGTCCATCCAACAGAGCGTCCCGAAGATCTATCACAGGCGGCCAGACAGCTGGATTTTGCAATGCGCCCCCTGTCCATCACACTTCATGATGTGCTCATCACAGGCGAGGGGCCACCCTCCAGCATGCGTCAGGGAGGGTTACTGTAAATGGAGAGCGAAACGAGCGGCTTTTCGGATGGCATGGTGGGTCTGTCATCGGCCGATCTGAGACAGATCACTACCCTGACCGAGACACCCTCAAAACTTGAACCGCCGCTCGCTCTTCTGACGGGCCGCGGGCGCCATCTCGACGATGAGACCCTGCTGCATCTGATGACCGTCCTGTTCACCGGACGTGAGGAGGGCAGCGCCGAACTTTCACGTACGCTCTTTACCCGTTTTGGATCGCTAGCTGCCGTTCTCTCAGCAAGCAATCGCGAACTTGAAGGCATCACGAATATGGGCACGCATATGGCGCCTATGATTCGCCTCCTTCAGGAAGCGGCACTTCGATATAACCGCGCGCGCCTTCCGCCTGAAGACGTGCTCGATAGCGAACAGAAACTGCTCGATTATCTCACAGCCCGTCTGGCGCGGGAAAATATCGAGCAGTTCCGAATTCTGTTTCTGAACGAAAAGAACAGTCTGATCGCTGACGAGGCTCAGGCCAGAGGCACGGTGAACCATACGCCCGTCTATCCACGCGAAGTTGCGCGACGCGCCGTTGAAGTCGGCGCCAACGCACTTGTTCTGGTCCACAACCATCCAAGCGGCGACCCCACCCCCTCAGAAGCCGACCTTCAGATGACCATGCAGGTTCAGGCCGCGCTGGATGTGGTCGGCGTCACGATCGCGGACCATTTCATCATCGGCAACGGCCGCCACACCAGTTTCCGGCGTAGCAACCTGCTCTAAAACTTCTCAGCCCCGAGGCGGCAGAAGCCCTTCGAGGGCCAGTTCTCCGGGAAGGACGCCTCGCGGGAAAATGGTGTTTACATGGCCCATTTTCCGCCCCTCACGCGCCTCCGACTTTCCATAAAGATGGAGCGACGCCCCATCCGTCGCCAGAATGGCCGGAACACGTGCCATGTCTTCCGGACCGATCAGATTGTGCATAATCGCATCGGAATGGCGACGCGCAGGCGGCAGGGGAAGCCCTGTAACCGCACGAACATGCATCTCGAACTGATCGACCAGACACGCATCCATGGTCCAGTGACCGGAATTGTGCGGGCGAGGGGCAATCTCGTTCACCATGAGGCTTCCATCCGCCGCATGGAACATTTCCACGCCCATGATCCCAACCAGACCCAATGCTTCTGCAATCTGGGCCGCCATATCCTGGGCCTGTCGCGCAATATCGGGCATGACGCGGGCAGGCGCGAGCGTCACATCCAGAATACCGTTCCGGTGACGATTTTCAACCGTATCGAAACAGCGCACGGTCCCGTCCAGAGCCCGCACAACCATCACACTGAGCTCACGCTCGAAATCGATCATCTTCTCCGCAACAAGCGGGTAGGGAAGGTCTTCCAGAGCAGCAAGGGCCTCGACATCCGGCACGCGGAACTGCCCCTTGCCGTCGTAACCAAAGCGCGTGGTCTTGAGGATCAGAGGAAAACCCAGTGTTTCCAGCTCAGGCAGATCCTCCGGGCCATTGACCGCACGCCATGGCGCAAGGCTGACACCAATTCCGGACAGCCGCGTCTTTTCCGCAATCCGGTCCTGACTGATCCGAAGAATGTCACCTCCCGGACGCACCGGACGGCGTTTTTCCAGAAGCGCCAGACCCTCGGCATTGATGTTCTCGAATTCGAACGTCACCACATCGCAACGCGAGGCAAAATCCTCAAGCGTGGCAGGGTCGTCATAGGCCCCAACAGTAACGGAAGCAGCGACTTCTGTGGCCGGGCTCGGGAACTCCGGGCTCAGAACATGCACATGATAGCCGAGTTTTGATGCAGCGACGGCAGACATGCGACCAAGCTGTCCACCACCAATGATCCCGATCGTACTGCCGGGCGCAAAAATGTCCTGTGTGTTCATTCGACAGGAACGTCCGCCACCGCAGCCGTCTGCGTCGCCCGCCAGGCATCCAGACGCGCCATGACCTGCCCATCGGAAACCGAGAGGATCGACGCGGCCAGAAGCCCCGCATTGATCGCACCGGCCTTACCGATCGCCAGCGTACCGACTGGAACGCCACCGGGCATCTGGACGATGGAAAGCAGACTGTCCTGACCGTTCAGCGCCCGGCTCTGGACCGGAACACCGAGCACAGGAACGCTTGTCCAGGCTGCGCACATTCCCGGAAGATGCGCAGCTCCACCAGCACCCGCAATAATGACGTGCAGTCCACGCCGACGTGCCGTCTTGGCGTATTCCACCAGACGATCCGGAGTACGGTGTGCAGAAACGATCCGTCGTTCATGGGCAATGCCCAGATCGTCGAGGATGTCGCAGGCGTGACGCATGGTGTCCCAGTCGGACTGGCTTCCCATGATGACGCCAACGCGGACAGGCACGTCGTCCTGAAGGGTTTCGTCGGCGGAGAGGATCTGGCTCATTCAGGCAATATTATCCGGGATGAGACGGGTCTCGATCCACGAAATCTCATCTTTGAGCTGAAGCTTGCGCTTTTTAAGACGCTGAAGCTGAAGCTGGTTGAGGGGATGATGGACGAGACGCTCGATGACGGTATCCAGATCACGATGCTCGCTGCGCAGTTCGTGCAGACGTTTCAGCATGGCATTGTCGTCAGTCATCATGGCATCCGGTCCCGGAGAACAGTCAGGCATTGTGGAGAGACTGATTCTTTCCACTCTTTCCAATGCAGTATCATGCCTGAAGGGCACCGGACCAGTACCCGTCAGGCATTCATCCCGGATCAGGCGTGACTGTCGCTGTCCGGCACATAGGCTTCCACGACCGGCAGGGCATGACCCTCACGCGCCAGTCGATCATTCGCAGACGTAACGGCGGCATGAAGATCGGTCTGAGTGCACAGACCGAGGATCACGGGGTCGCGCGGCTTGATGTTGGCGCTATTCCAATGCTGGCGATCGCGGACCTTGATGATGGTATCCTTGGTCGTGCCGAGCAGCTTGACAATCTGGGCTTCGGAAAGCTGCGGAAACTGGCGCAGAACGAACGCGATGGCGTCCGGACGGTCATTACGCTTGGCCACAGGGGTGTAGCGCGCGCCCTTGGCACGGCGTTTGACGGGGCTGGCCGTCGGCATGATCTTCAGGCGCGCATTGGTATCTTTTTCGCAGCGCTTGATTTCAGCTTCGGCAAGCTGGTGGTTTTTGACCGGGTCGTAGCCGTTGATTCCGGCCGCAACTTCGCCGTCTGCAATCGCCTGAACTTCAAGCGGGTGCATGCCACAGAATTCTGCGATCTGGGTAAAGGTCAGGCCGGTTTTCTCGATCAGCCAGACGGCCGTCGCCTTGGGCATCAAAGGCAGGGTCATGTCGATGCGTTCCTTGCTGGGACACGGATGGAGCCGGCTTCCGCAGGCACCGATCGGGCGTATCCGGCGAGGAAACAATCCCGCCCGGGATATGATCGCGGCACCTGCTGGATGCTCTGCGATAATGCAGACGGGTATGGGCCACCAAAGCCTCGATGGTCAAGCACCAAAACGGAAAGGCGTGCTTTTAGGGCACACCTTCCCTGCGCTTATGCGGTGTAAACCGTTCCAGACGGGGCGGTCTGCCCCGTTCCGCTCCGAACCGGAATACGACGCGGTCTGGCAGCCTCCGGCACGACCTGCCGGACCATGATGGACAGCAGCCCATTCACCAGATCCGCCTGATCGATTTCCGTATGGTCCGCCAGCACGAAACGGCGCTCGAACGCCCGCGTAGCGATACCGCGATGCAGCCATTCCCGGTCACGACTGTTCTCGGGAACGCTTCCGCGTACGACAAGCGTATTGTCTTCCTGAACGACGTCCACATCTTCAGGCCGGAAGCCCGCAAGAGCCATCGTCAGGACGTAGTTCGTCTCGCCGGTTTTTTCGATATTGTAAGGGGGGTAACTTGGAAGGGCCTGGGCATTGGCAACATTGCCAGCCATCGTGGCCAGTCGGTCAAAGCCGATCGCGCTGCGAAACAGCGGCGTAAAGTCGTAAGTCATTGAAACCTCCTTCTGGCAGGAATCATCTGGCGCATTTCCCTGTATGGCAAAATGCTATGGTCAAACCAGCCACGACCCGAACGGCATCGCGGCTGATTCTCCAGATAGGTTCCGACCTGCCCGCCTTCAAGAGAAAGCGGGAGGAGGGGCACCGAATTACTTCGTGCGCGTACCGATGCCTGCAAAGCGCTTGTTGAACTTTGCAACCTGGCCTCCGGTATCCATCATACGCTGGACGCCCGTCCAGGCCGGATGGGACTTCGGATCAACGTCGAGACGCAGCGTCGCGCCTGCTTCACCGTAGCAGGAATGCGTCTTGTATTCGGTCCCGTCGGTCATGATGACGGTGATCTCGTGGTAGTCAGGATGGATGCCGGATTTCATGAATGTCTCTCCATAAAGAAAGCTCCGATGCCGACCGGAGCGAATCATCAGGCGCGTATAACGGAAACCGCTTCTGGATGAAAGTGGCCTTTACTGGATCATGTGAGTCCGTTTATCCCTTGCAATGAAAGCGGGCTCGAATGTCAGGCCTGCAACCGTGCCTTCACGGATCTCAAGAAAGGTTTGATATGAGCGAGACCAAACACACCCTGCACGCCCCGGGCTGGATGAGCGATTTTCAGAAGTTCATCATGCGTGGCAATGTTCTCGACCTCGCCGTCGGTGTCGTGATCGGTGCATCGTTCAGTGCGATCGTCGGCAGTGCGGTCAAGGATGTCATGACACCGTTCATCGGCCTTCTCACCGGCGGCGTCGACTTCTCGAACCTGTTCATCACCCTTAAGGGGCCGGTCAAGGACACACTTTCCGAAGCCCAGAAGGCCGGAGCAGTGACCGTGAATATCGGTCTGTTCCTGAATTCCGTCATCCAGTTCCTGATCGTTGCATTCTTCATCTTCTGGCTGACCCGCATCCTCAGCAAGCTGAGCCGCAAACAGGCAGAAGCACCTGCCGCTCCGCCAGCACCGACCAAGGAAGAAGTTCTTCTCACGGAAATCCGCGACCTGCTGGCGCAGAAAAACGCCTGATGACAGCCATGAAGGTTTCCCGCCCCGCAGTCTGGCGTTCTGCGACGGCTCTGCTTGTAGCGGGAGGCTTTCTGGCCGGATGCGCGGCACGCCCTGAAATGACGGGACTGCCGCCATCCCCCAATTCCCGACTTTATGCGTATCTGATTGCGCATGGCATGGCCCGGGGGGCAGTCATGACCGGACAGATAGGCCCGGAAGAACTGCCCCGACTGGTTACTCTGGACAAGGCCGCGCAGCAAGCAACCCTGAACGCTTTGAAGCTGCAAAGCTCGTCCGCAAACCGGCAGGCTGATCAGGCGCTCTCCAGTCTTCTGGCAGATCTGCCACAAAAAGCTCTTTCCATGACGGACCATCCGTCAGAGCAGACACAAAAAAACCGGCTCCCCTGAGGGACGCCGGTTTTTTTGTATGACGGATCAGGTCGTATCAGCCTGCATTCGTTTCCTTGCGTAACCGCTTCTCGCCCATCAAAAGTAGAAGCGGCGCCGCGATGAAGATCGACGAGGACGTACCCACAACAATCCCGAACAGCATGACGGTGGCAAAACCGGTCAGGGTGCTTCCCCCGAACAGCGCCAGGGGCAGGGCTGCCAGAAAGACCGTCATGGACGTGCCAAGCGTACGGTTCAGTGTCTCGTTAATGGACAGGTCCAGCAACTCCCGCAGCGGCATCGTCCGATACTTGCGCAGGTTTTCGCGGATACGGTCGTAAACCACAACCTTGTCGTTCGTGGAATAGCCCAGGATCGTCAGAAGAGCCGCAACCATCACAAGATCGAACTCAAAGCGCGTGATGGCCAGAAAACCGATCGTCTTGGTCAGATCAAGGATGAGCGTCACCACGGCACTGATGGCAAACTCACGCTCGAAGCGAACCCAGATATAGACCAGAATCATCGCAAGGCTGAAGCCGAGCGCCAGCAGGCCGTCGCGAAACAGTTCGGACGATACCGAAGCCCCCACGGCATCGGCACGCAGAACCTGTGTGCCCGGTTCGGCAGCCGATATGGCGTTCTTGACACCATCGACCAGCTTCTGGGTCTGCGCCTCACGATCTGCCCCTTCGGGCGCATTGATCGAAATCCGAACATCACGCGGCGACCCGAACGCCTGCACGGCGTCCGGATGAATACCGGCATGGTCCAGCGCGGCCCGCAGCTTGCCGAAATCGGCAGGGCCGGGGGTCTGGGCTTCCACAATGATGCCACCGCGGAAATCCAGCCCAAGCTTCAGACCAGGCTGGAAGAACAGGATGACGGAAGCAATGGACAGGACCGCCGAAACGATCAACCCCATGTGACGGCCGCGCATGAAATTGATGCGCCGATCGTCACGGACAAAACGGAAAAGAGGACGTGACAGCATGACGATCAGACCGGAAGTTCTTTGGGACGGGCGAGGGCGTACCACCGCACGACCAGAAGGCGTGACAGCAGGAGGGTCGTAAAGAGGGTCGTGACGATACCAATAGTGATCGTCAGGGCGAAGTTGCGGACAGGCCCCGTTCCGAACACGAAGAGCATGACATGTGCAAGAAACGCCGTGGCATTACTGTCGATGATCGTGCCGGTCGCGCGGTCAAAACCCGCTTGAAGCGCTTGAAGCGGACCCCGGCCGCGCTTCACTTCCTCGCGGATACGCTCGTTGATCAGGATATTTGCATCAACGGCCATACCCAAAGTTAGCAGCATACCGGCCATACCCGGCAGGGTCAGTGTCGCCTGAAACAGCGACAGGATACCAACCATCAGGATCAGGTTCGCAAAGAGCGCGATATCGGCATACAGACCAAAGCGACCGTAAAACAGCACCATGAACACGATGACCAGCAGCAGGCCAGTCAGCAGGCTGATAATACCGGCACGAATGGACGCAGCACCAAGGCTCGGGCCAATCGTGCGCTGCTCGACCACAGACAGCGGAGCAGGCAGCGCACCAGCGCGCAACAGCAGCGCCAGATCTGACGCACTGCGCGCATTGAATCCCCCCGTGATCTGACCGTTTCCGGCCGTGATCGGGCTGATGATGTTCGGGGCCTCAATAACCTTGTTGTCCAGAACGATCGCAAAGCGCTTGCCGACATTGGCTCGCGTGACATTCGCAAACGCCGTCGCACCCGCACTGTTGAGTTGGAACGTCACAGCCCAGCCACCGCTCTGCTGATCGATCACCGCACCGGCATTCGTCAGATCCGTGCCGTCGACATCGACATGATCCTGCACTGCCACCTGCGTATGCATGCTCTCGTCTTCAAGCATCGTGGAGCCGGGGCTCGCAACGCTCGGGTTCGGAGCCAGCAGACGGAAGGTCAGGCGTGCCGTCGTGCCCAGCAGGCTCTTGATCCGCTCCGGGTCGCTGACACCCGGAAGCTCGACAACAATCCGGTCGTCACCTTCACGCGCAATACTCGGATCAATCGCACCCGTCGCATCGATACGACGGCGAACGATCTCGATGGACTGCGCAACAGCCTCACGCGCCCGGGCCAGCATCGCCTCATGCTGAAGCGTCAGAACGATCCGCCCGTCTTTTTCGGACGTCGTGAATTCGTTCGGCACCACGGGCGGCAGGGACTGCATGGCTTTGAGCGCCGCAGCACGCTCGGCATCCGAACGCGGCGCAAAGCTCAGGCTCGCAGACGCATCATCACGGACGAAATCCCGATACCCGAGGGAGTGATCCAGAAGGGTCTGGCGCACCTGATCCTGAAGGGATTGCAGACGGTCGTGCTCAAGGGATTTCAGATCGAGCTGAAGGAGAAGGTAGGACCCACCCCGCAGATCGAGCCCCAGATGGATCTGCCGCCAGGGCAGGGACGGCGTGGGAGAACGCAGGAAGTTGGGCAGACACAGGAGCACGCCAATCAGGCAGATGCCTGCGACGCCCAGCAGTCTGAGCCGGCTATAATACATCATATCAGATCGAGACGTCCTCGGCGGATTTGGACAGATCGTTTTTCAGATCATTTTCTGGCCGGGACCATGCCGTTTCCGCCATGCCGATGCAACCTTTTGCCTGTTTGGGCGCGCACGACCTTCCCGGAAAACAGCGTGCCTGATAAGCGTACCTGCATGAATACAACGCAGCAGCTTCGTGTCGGCATCGTCGGTGCCGGTCATTTCGGACGGTTTCACGCTCTCAAATCCGCAGCAAACCCGGCGGAGCAGCTAGTCGCCCTTTACGATCCAGATCCGGCCCGTGCAGCAGTTGTGGCATCGGAAGCTCGTTGCGGAATTGCCACAAGCTACGAAAATCTTCTTGAACAGGTTGATGCTGTCATTATCGCAGCGCCGGCGGAATATCATTTCCGCCTGACCAGTCAGGCTCTCAGGGCAGGACGACATGTTCTGGTCGAAAAACCGATCGCCGCCAAACTGGACGAGGCATATGCCCTCGCCAAACTGGCAGAACAGACCGGAAAAATCCTTCAGGTCGGCCACCTTCTGCGTTATTCCGCCGAACATCACGCCATCACTGAACGGATCAAGGCCCCCCTCTACATCGAAGCAACCCGCATTGCCCCATACAAGTCCCGCGGGACGGACGTTTCGGTCATTCTTGACCTCATGATCCATGACCTGGATCTCGTTCTGGCGATCGTGGACAGCCCCATCGCGGAAATCGATGCACTGGGAGCGGCTGTTTCGAGCGCACATGAAGACATTGCCAACGCCCGCGTCAGATTTGAAAACGGGTGCGTGGCCACCATCACCGCGAGCCGGATTTCCTTGAAAACAGAACGCCGTATGCGGCTATTCTCACAGAACGGATATCTTTCTGCCGACTTCATGGGGCGAAAACTGAGCTTCATTGGTCGTGACCGAGGAATGCCGCTTCCGGGCACAGGAGGCTTTCGCCGCGAAGCCATAAGCTGGAAAGATCATGACAATCTGGCTGCAGAACATGAAGCCTTCGCTGCTTCATGCCTTTACGGCTCCCCCGTTCTGGTCGATGCACAAGCGGGGATCAGGGCTTTGGACGCTGCCATTAGAGTCACGGATAGCATCAAGCGTTCGAGACAGATGATGGAGCTTTCCGGCCTGATTCCCGCCACATCAAAAGTCTAAAAGACTTCTTTCAAATCACTGATTTTCAAGAAGTTCTTTTTTCATTTCCAGTTCGAGCCACTCCTCCTCCGATTGGGTCAATTCCTTCTCGGCAGCTTCCAGATGCTGTGTGGTTTTCTCGAATTTTGCAAAATCCCGGCTATAAAGCGCCGGATCTGCGAGAACATCGCGATAGGTCTGAATCTTCTTTTCCAGATCAGCCACTTTCTTTGGAAGCAGATCCAGCGCACGTTTGTCGTTATAGCTAAGCTTCTTCGCCTTTTTATCTGTTTTTAAAGCAGATTTTGGCGCGATCTCCTCTGCGCCCGAAGAGGAGATTTCACGCCCTGCCGGAGCTTCTCCACGCTGGATCAGCATATCCGAATAGCCGCCCGCATATTCGATCCACTCACCGCCACCATCTGACACCAGAACCGAACTCGCAACTCGATCCAGAAAATCACGATCATGGCTTACCAGCAGGACCGTACCCGCATAATCGGCCAGCATATCCTGAAGAAGATCCAGCGTTTCCAGATCGAGATCGTTCGTCGGCTCATCAAGTACCATGAGGCTCGACGGCTTGGCCAGCGCGCAGGCCAGCGCCAGCCGACCGCGCTCTCCCCCTGAGAGTTTTCCTACCGGGGTGCGAGCCTGTTCAGGACGGAACAGGAAGTCTTTCATATACCCGATGACATGGCGCTTTTCGTCGCCGACCTGCACCATATCTCCACTGCCACCAGCGAGGGTCTCGGCCAGCGTCTTCGTTGGATCGAGGCTTTCCCGCTGCTGATCCAGCGTCACCATAGCCACGGAAGGCCCCATCTTGATGGTGCCGGATTGCGGCTCCATCTTCCCAGTCAAAAGACGCAAAAGCGTTGTTTTTCCTGCGCCGTTCGCTCCCACCAGACCCAGCCGATCACCACGCAGAATTCTCAGATCGAGATCCCTGACGATGGCCCGATCATCATAGGCCCAGTTGACGCCTTCTGCTGCAATCGTGATCTTGCCTGCGCTTTCGGCATCAGTCGCCGCCATCCGTAGCGTGCCCTTGTTGCGGGAGGCAAGCTCACGACGCTGCGCCCGAAGCGCTGCCAATTCTCCGACACGGCGGACATTGCGCTTGCGGCGCGCCGTGACGCCGTAAATCATCCAGTCTTCTTCCCGCGCGATCTGTCGGTCCAGTTTATGTGCATCGCGCTCCTGCTGCTCCAGAACCTCGTCGCGCCAGGTTTCATAGCGCGCAAACCCCTGATCAAGCCGCCGCGTCACACCATTTTCCAACCAGACGACGCTGCGAGACAAAGTCTCCAGCAGACGACGGTCATGACTGATGACGATCATCGCGCAACGGGAAGCAGAAAGCTCTTTTTCCAGCCACGTAATGGACGGAAGGTCCAGATGGTTGGTTGGCTCGTCAAGCAGTAGCAGATCAGGTTCGGCAGCAAGAGCACGGGCGAGGGCGCAACGTCGCACTTCACCACCAGAAAGACTCTGACAACCTTCCTCTCCCGTCATCCCGAGTTCCGCCAGCATGGAGCGCGCTCGATAGGCCTCGGTCTCGTCCAGACCTTCGGACGCATAATCGAATGTTGTGGCGTAGCGCGAAAGATCCGGCTCCTGCGCCAGATAATGGACCTTTGTGCCGGGCTGCACGAAACGCTTTCCGGAATCCGCGACGATATCGCCTGAAGCGATCTTCAGCAGCGTGGATTTTCCGGAACCATTCCGACCGACAAGGCAAATGCGCTCACCGGGCAGGACAGCAAACTCCGCACCATCAAGGAGCGGACGTCCACCAAGAGTAAACGTAATGTTCTGAAGAGAGAGGATGGGTGCCGACATGGCTCCCTATGTGTCGCAGCGGAGCACCCGCCGCAAGCCACCCCGCTCCAAATTAAATTATGCCCTCAGACGGGCGTAACCCCACCCGTGACAGCCTGGTAGGTCGCAACAGCCAGTGTCATGGGCTCGAACGGCTTCGTGATGACGAAGGACGGCTCCTGCGTTTCACCTGTGAGCAAGCGCTCTGGATAGGCCGTAACGAAAATAACCGGCGCTTCATGGGTCCGCAGGATACGCCCTACAGCCTGCATGCCGTCACCGCCGCCGCCGAGATTAATGTCTGCAAGAATGAGGCCGGGTTTCGTTTTTGCTGCCAATGCGACGGCATCGGCCTCGGTATGCGCGACACCTGCAATTTTGTGGCCACAGCGTTCGACCAAATCCTGAATATCCATGGCGATGATTGGTTCGTCTTCGATAATCAGAACGCTGGTCTGCGCAATTTCCTGAAGTCCTTCACGGGCTTTATTGAGTTCAGCCGCCGCCTGTTCGTCGGTCATCCCCAAAGCATGTGCACTGGAAGCCAGTGATTGTTCTTCAAGGGATGTCAGCAGAAGAAGAGCGCGCTGACGCAGTGGCATACCGATGTTGGCATCCGCACCATGCCGTTTCATGAATGCACTTACCAGCAGACCGTAGAGAGCCTGTCGCGCAGAAAGATCACTCCTGCGTGAACTGTCCACCAATTCTTTTAAAGCAATAGCTACGAGTTGATCGCCCGTTTTCTGATCACCAATCAAGGCGCGGGCAAAGCGACGGGCGTAGGGAAGCGCCTTGACGAGTTCCTGACGTGCCGGATCGGTCATGTGTCGCTGGCCCCCTGAAAAGATATCTGTTGATCCATCCCGATCGGATGCATCCTGTTATGAAGGTTGAATAACCATGACACGATGACCAATCTGCGTATAGTCTCCGTGACTGCGCGGCCATCTGGAATGTCGCGTGAAGGATTTTCTTCTGAGCACATCCGCATCCGACGGGCATTCGCCAGGCCTGCCGCCTCAAAAAACGAACTTTCATCGTGACCTGCTTCAGGCTCTCCCGGATCTGAGAGGTTTCGCACGTTTTCTGACGCGGGATATAAGCGCAGCCGATGATCTGGTTCAGGACACGATTGTCCGCGCACTGGCTTCTCAGGATCAATTCCAGCAAGGGACTGTCCTGAAAGCGTGGCTGTTCACAATTCAGAGAAACGCTTTTTACGAGCAGACACGTCGACGCAGCCGCGAACAGGAAATCATGCTCGATATCGAACTCGACATGCAGCCATCAACCGCCGCCCCGTCTCGCCAGAGCGCCCGCGATGCTGTTCAGGACCTGGGAGAGCTTTTGTGGAAACTTCCGGATTTACTGCGTGAGGCATTGATCCTCGTTGGGGGGCAGGAACTCTCTTATGAAGATGCAGCCCGGGTCTGCGATGTGCCCGCCGGGACAATGAAGGCGCGCGTTTCCCGCGCCCGCGCCCAACTCGCAGAACTGGCCGTCATATCGTCCTCCATCTCAGGAGAAAGTGCCGAAAAAATATCGCCGGAATCCCGGGCTTTTTAGAGTAATTTCTTTGTCTTCAAATTTTTTTTCGTCCGGATGCAACATTTTCGATCAACCATTCATTGATCTCCTGAAAACAGAGTGAAATTCAGGAGTCAGTTCCATGACGTTCCACGATCAGGTCATTGCCATTCTTCCGAAGCTGCGTGTTCAGGCTCTTTCTCTGACCCGCAACCGGGCTGCCGCCGAAGATCTCGTACAGGACGCCGTGTGCAACGCTCTGGCCGCACAGAACAGCTTCATTCCCGGCACGAATTTTTCGGCCTGGATGCACCGCATTCTGCGCAACCGCTTTATTTCCGATCTTCGCAAGCGCCGCGAGACAACTGATATTGACGATGTACCCGCTTCGTCCTTCGCCAGCCCGGCAACCCATGAAGACAATCTCGCCCTGAAGGATCTGTCGATGGCGCTGTCCCGCCTTCCGTCCGACCAGCGTGAAGCGCTTGTCATGGTCGTGATTCAGGGCATGAGCTACGAAGAACTGGCTGAAGCAACGGATTGCGCCGTTGGTACGGCAAAAAGCCGTGTCTTCCGTGCACGTCGTCAGCTGGAAGCCTGGATGAGTGGAGACCTTCCGGCGAATGACAAGCTTCGCGTAAAGGTCAAGGCGCTGCGCGATGCCATGGATGCCCGTAGCCGTGCCGGGCGGCCGTGCGACGATCTCATGCTGTCCTGACCCTGATATCCGCAATAAAACATCCCAATCCATTGCGGATTGGAAGCAATTGCAGAAAACGCTCTGTTTTCGTAAGACTGTTTCTGGCAGTTCATCCCGCAACGGTTTCTTAAAAGAAAACCGTAGTTCGCGCCATAATCAGTATCAGGAAGGTTCGGGACCAGCCAATGACCGCAGGAGACAAGCGGAAGTCTTCAGTCGAGGATACCAGGGCAGAAAATCAAGAATCGCCCTTTGGTATCTGGCTGAGCCGAGGCCTACATCAGCTTTTTGATGATGTAGCAAACGAGCCGATTCCCGATGAGCTTCTCCGACTGATCGAGGAAGATCGAAACAAGTGACTGTTATCCGGTCTGGTTCTCCAGACCTGAAGCCGCGACGCTGGCACCGTCTGTTTCACAGGCGCAGTGCTCTGCGTCATATCCGGATGCTCGACACAGTCGGCGCCCGGGTCATGGCGTTGATCGTCGCCACCACTCTTCCTCTCGCAATCATCGCATCCATGCTTGCCTGGCACAGCTACCAGCAGAATGTTGGTAACAGTGCCCTGCGTACCGAACGCGATACACAGCTCGCGATTTCGGAAATCACAACAGATCTGGATCAAACCCATACGCTTCTGGATATGTTGGCTGACGGCGATATCTCATCAGGGAATGCGCTACGGGAATTCGCACTCGTCCAGACCGTTTCCCAGCACCATTACTGTCTGTTGATGCTGACAGATGTAGAAGGGCGACCATCGGTTGTACTACCTTCTCCTTCGACGCAGGATCCGGCAATCTGTCACTCTCAGGAACACACATCATCGTCGATGATGTCTGCTTCGGCCAAGCTTCCCGTTGTCGGGATTGACGTCCTGAAGGGAGACAGGGGCCCCCTCCTGAAATTTGTTGTTCCCATTCTCAATAACAACTCTGTTTCTGGTTACATCATTGCCGTTCGAACTCTGGGTTGGCAGCGAAGTCGTTTGCCAAAAGGCGACAGTCGCCTTCTTCTCGGGACAGACAATCATTCCCAGCATTTTCTGGCGATGCCGGATGGTTCTCTCTTTTCGCTTTTTCCGGACCGTCCCGTCGCAGCAAAACTGCCCTCAAAAGCAATGGCCCGTCTCGAACGGGATATCGCCTCCCTGAGCCAGCATGATGTCTTTACGAGTCAGGGCATCACATATGCCTTCCAGAACGCTTACGGACCGGTCAGCCTGATTGTCGTCACCGAACGGACTGCCGAGGAAAGTCACGCCCTCAATATCTTTCTGATCCGGGTCAGCCTGATTGTTGGTCTGCTCGTGCTGGAACTGCTGGGCGTTGCATTGGGTGCAAGCATCTTTCTGGTCGCCCCTCTCGAAAAACTTGCGCTTGCCGTTGCGGACTGGAGGAGGGGTGCACTATTCGCCCCCAGAAACAATCATTCGATTCCTCTTGAAATCCGACATCTGGAAAAAGCTTTCCTGCGCGCCACACGTCGATTGACCCAGCATGAAAAGGATCTGGAACAATCCGCCCGGAATCAGGACATGCTGATCCGGGAGATCCATCACCGCGTGAAAAACAACCTGCAGGTCGTAGCATCCCTACTCAACCTTCAGGCAAGCCGCATCCGGTCGCATGAAGCCCGCGAAGAATTCCGTCTCGTGCGTGACAGAGTAAGGGCGCTCGCGACCCTGCACCGCTACCTTTATTCAGAAAGCGGTCTTTCGGCGCTGGACGTCCAGAGCTTCCTTGAAGAGCTCTGCAGCATTCTACTGTCGGCCAACAGCATGAATGCCCAGACCCGTATCCGACTTCGACTCGATATCGAACACGTCCTGATCTCGCCCGATCAAGCCGTACCGATTGCGCTCATCGTAACCGAAGTCCTCAGCAACGCCCTGCGATATGCGTTCCCTGGCGAACGGGCAGGGCATATCATGATTGCCCTTCACAAGGTCGTCCCGGCAGATCCTGAAAAAGAAGGACTTGTGGAGCTAAAACTGGGTGATGACGGTATTGGCATTGATGCCGGTCAGGCCAGCGAGTCCCGGACTCGCAGGGAAGGGATCGGAATGCAGCTCATTCGCGGTTTTGCCCGGCAAATCAATGCGGACATGACGGTTAGCAATGAAAACGGAACCTGGTATACTCTGCGCTTTATTCCAGAACGTCCGTCTCTTACGGCACTCGCCATGGCGCGCAAGGCCATTAGTCATGAAGAAGACTCGGCACGGTAACTACGTAACAGCCGCAGGTTTCGCTTACAAAATCACAAAAAACTCTAAATAAGCAGCAAGAATTGCCTGAGGCACTGTCTTGTCGAGCCTTTGCGACCTATATGCAGGGGTCATGAAGGCCGACAAGACAATCGCAAAAGCGTGGGTAAAGGCACAGGGACGCGCAAGTCGCTCCCGAACCTCTGTCGTAGTATGTTTAGGTTTGCTCTCAACCCTGTTGGGACTCTTGCAGGCCTGGGCGCTGGCACGAACACTCGCCTCCGTGCTGACGCACGACACAGACAGCATCGGACCGGCGATTGCCGTCTTCCTTCTCGCGTGCCTCCTCAGAGTCATTCTCTCAACGGTGCAGGAGATGACGGCCGTATCCGCCGGAATTCAGGGTCGTCGCCGTTTGCGCAAAGAAGTGCTGGACCGTATCCTCAATGAAGGACCGGCTCTTCTGCGCCGTCATCATAGCGCAGCCATCGCCGCCACGCTGGTTGACCGGATCGAAGCACTCGACGGTTATTTCGCGCGCTGGCTGCCTGCCTCATCGCTCTGGTTGATCTCTCAATGGCTGGTCGTGATCGCAGTTTACGTCGAGAACCATCAGGCAGGTCTGATTCTTGCCGCATGTTGCGCTGTACTTCCCATTTTTCAGGCCGTCTTCGGAATCGCCACAGCTGTGGCATCCCGCAAACAGTTTCTGGCCATGACACGCCTTCAGACACGTTTTCTGGACCGTGTGAAAGGGATTGCGACCATCGTTCTCTCAGGCGGAACCGAACGGGAGGCACAGGCCCTGGCGAAAAGCGCCGATGATCTTCGTCAACGCACCATGAAAGTCCTGCGGATCGCCTTTCTCGCCTCTGCCACCACGGATGTGGCCATGGTCGTAGCACTCGTGCTGATCGTCGTGACGCAGGCCCACACCCTCATGGGACATCCGTCCAACGCCGTCCTGACCAGAGCGCTCTACGCCGTTCTTCTGGTTCCTGAAGCATTTGCCTCGTTCCGTGCACTTTCAGCGGCCTATCAGGACCGCGCGCACGCTACCGCCGCCGCAGAAGCCATGCATGAACTTGCTCCGCTAACCGAACGGACGGTCGCCACCTCTGATATCCTCCATGCCGACGGCGGCATTTCGGTCACGGCAGAGAACGTCTCTTTTGCATGGGATGAACAGCGCGGCACGGTCATTCACGATATCAGCTTCGCTCTTGCCGCAGGCGAAACGCTCATTCTGGAAGGCGCATCCGGAGCAGGGAAATCCACACTTCTGGAACTGCTGCTCGGCTTTGTCGCACCCTCACAGGGACGCATCCTGTTTGATGGGCAGGACATGCAGGATTTTTCTCCACGACAGGTTTCCTCCCTGATCAGCTGGATCGGTCAAAAGCCTGTTCTGTTTGCCGGGACCATCCGCGAGAACATCCTGTTCGCCAAGCCTGACGCGACGACAG
This sequence comes from Gluconobacter cerevisiae, assembly GCF_015244675.1. Classification (GTDB taxonomy): domain Bacteria; phylum Pseudomonadota; class Alphaproteobacteria; order Acetobacterales; family Acetobacteraceae; genus Gluconobacter; species Gluconobacter cerevisiae. Next base: position 29,212 of record NZ_JABCQO010000003.1, read on the forward strand.
ACGAACTGGATCACGCCATTTCCGCCGCTGCGGTCGATCACTATCTGTCATCGCTGCCAGACGGTCTGGAAACACGCATCGGCGAGGGCGGGTTCGGCCTTTCTGGCGGTCAGGCGCAACGCATTGCCATTGCCCGCGCCTATCTCAAGAACTCGCCGCTTTTGCTGCTGGATGAGCCAACATCCCATCTTGACCCGAAAACCGAGGCCGGCATTCTCGCAAGCCTGAAAGAACTGGCAAAGGGCCGGACTGTCATTCTTTGCAGCCATTCTGCACAGGCCAGACAGTTTCAGGGACGTCGCCTTGTCCTTGATGGTGGCCGTGCCATCGCCTTTACGGGAGAAGCCGCATGAGCGCCCCGCTGCCCTCGAACCCGATCCGGGAAACACACAGCGAAATGGCGCTTTCCCGAATCCTTCAGGTCTGGCGTCCGCAATATACGCGCCTCATCACAGGCATCGTCATTGCCGAACTCGCGGTATGTGCGGGACTGGCTCTGATGGGGCAGGCGGGTGGTCGGCTGGCGGGGGCCGCGATTGGCGTTGGGGCTGCCTATCTCCTTTTGCGCCTGTCCGGCGCCGCCCAGATCGTCCTGCGCTATGTGGAGCGTCTGTATACCCATGACGCCATGTTTCGCGCTCTGGCGGATCTGCGGGTCTGGTTCTATCGCAAACTCGCTGGTGGCGCGGCGGCAGGACTAGGCTTCCAGCGTTCAGGAGACCTGTTGTCCCGCCTGGTGTCCGACGTCCAGACGCTCGACAACCTGTATCTGCGAATTTTTGTGCCGCTGGTTTCAGCGCTGCTGACGCTTCCGATCGCTACGATCGTCTGGATGAAGGCAGGAACACAGGCCGGGCTGCTGACAGGCGCACTGTTTGCCGTCCTTGCCTTCGTTCTGCCGCTGATGGGCGCGCACCTGTCCAAGCGCTTCGGACCGGACATCCTGCATGCGGAATCCGAACTTCGAATTGCGGCACTGGACCTCACCTCGGGCCTCCGCGAAGCACGGGCGTTCGGTGCGGAAGACGTCCTCGCCGCCGTCGTTACGGAGCGGCAGGAAACCCTTTTCAAGACCCAACGCCGTCAGCAGACCCGCATGGCACTCATGCAGGGTTTTGCAGGCCTCATCGCCAAAGGCGGTATCGCCATCATCCTGTGCGCAGTAGCCGGAATCTTATTCCCGCAGGCGCCGGCAGTCGCTGGCCTTACTGCGCTTTTTGTTGCGATCACCGCCCTCGAAGGCGTGACAGGTCTGGCGCGAGCCGGTCTGCTGAGCGGACAGGTCAAGCACGCGGCACAGCGGATTGTCGAGATTGCCGATAAGGCTCCTCCGGCTCCAGAAGGCAATGCGCCACTCCCGGCTGGACGGGATCTGCGTCTCGAAAACGTGACGTTCAGCTGGACACCGGATCGGGCGCCGATCTTCCACAATCTGAGCCTGACCCTGCGTCAGGGTGAGCGCGTGGCACTGATCGGGTCTTCCGGAGCTGGAAAATCCAGTCTGGCCGCGCTGATCCTCAAGGCCACATCTCCCGCTCAGGGCCAGATCCTGCTGGGCGGGACTGACATCAACACCCTGCGCGACAGCGATCTCCGCGCCCAGATCGCATGGCTGTCACAGGCCAGTCATCTGTTTGATGATACGGTCCGCGGCAATCTCCTTCTGGGCCGGGAAGATATTTCCGAAGAAGCCCTCTGGACGGCTCTGGAACAGGCCCGGATCGCGGATGTCGTTCGCAGCCTACCTGACGGACTTGAGACATGGATCGGCGAAGGCGGCTCGAAACTTTCAGGCGGACAGGGGCGCCGTATTGCTCTGGCGCGCGTCCTGTTGTCCGATGCGCCCATTCTCGTTCTTGACGAACCGGCAACGGGGCTGGACGCCGATACCGAGCGCGCGTTTCTCGAAACGCTCAATAACGCGACCGAAGGGCGAAGCGTCCTGCTGATCGCACATCGTCTGACAGGCGTGGAAAAACTTGACCGCATCTGGCGCCTGGAAGACGGACAGGTTATTTCCAGTGCATGCTGAACGGCGCACGCCGACCCAGCTTCACACCTTTCCATCCTGACAGGACGCTACGCCATGGCACGTTTCCTCTCCCTCATCCGCATCGCGGCCCCGGTTTTCGTTCTGTCAGCTACGCTGGCAGGGTGTGCCGAACAACCTACCCGCGACAGCTACGTCGTTTTCTTTGACCGTGAATCCGTCACACTCAGTCCCGTCGCACAGGCTGTCGTCACCAAGGCCGCCACAGCAGCCCGTGCCGAACATGCCACGGTCGTTCGCGTTTCCGGCTCAGCGGGAGTGAATGGTGATGCCGCAGTCCTGAAGGAACTGGCCACGAGCCGTGCACAGGTTGTTGCCACACAGCTCAGCAATGACGGCATCAACGGCGCCAAGATCGAAATGACGCCGTACACGCCGAGCCAGCTTGAAGACTCACACGTGGCGCTGCGCCGCGTTTCCATCACCATCGTTCCGGGTCTCTGATCCGGAAGCAGAAATGACGCAATCGCAGACCACGTCTTCCGACGAAACAGGTGTCGGCACAGCCCTGACGCCTGAAGAGGTTCTGGCGGAAATCTTCGGATTTTCGGGTTTTCGTGGCCTCCAGAAAGACGCCGTCGAAACGGTCATGCGAGGCGAAGACGTTCTCGTCCTGATGCCGACCGGCGGCGGCAAGAGCTTGTGCTATCAGGTTCCTGCGCTCTGCCGGGAAGGCATGGGTCTCGTCATTTCACCCCTGATCGCCCTGATGGACGATCAGGTTGCCGGGCTGCGACAGCTTGGAGTTCGGGCCGCCGCCCTGCATTCCGGGCTTGAACCGGATGAACGCGAACAGCTCCAGAGCGATCTGCGCAACAACCGGATCGACATTCTCTATATTTCTCCCGAACGGCTGCTTCAGCCTTCCACAGCGAATTTCCTTTCAAAACGTCAGATCTCGCTGATCGCCATTGACGAAGCACACTGCATTTCGGCCTGGGGGCATGAGTTCCGTCCGGAATACCGCGCACTTGCCAGCCTGCCTGAAATGTTTCCAGATGTTCCCCGTATTGCCCTGACGGCCACAGCCGATCCGCGAACACGCGACGATATTCTGAACGCATTGGGCATGCCTGAAGCACAGGTTCTGATGGCGAGTTTCCATCGCCCCAACCTGATTGTGGAGGCGCGCGCCAAAGCCAGCGAAAGCCGCCAGCTCCTCGAAACGTTGCAAAGCCACCGTGAAGGGGCCTCCATTGTCTATTGCGGCAGTCGCAACAAGACAGAGCGCGTCGCCACAATGCTGCGCGACAAGGGACTGACAGCGCTGCCGTTTCACGCAGGCCTGTCCGCCATGGAAAAACGCGCCACCCTGATGCGTTTCCGCTCCGGCGAGGAAATGGTGATTGTCGCGACCATCGCCTTCGGCATGGGCATCGACCGGCCCGACGTGCGCTGCGTCGTTCATCTGGACATGCCCTCATCGCCGGAAGCGTATTACCAGCAGATCGGACGGGCAGGGCGCGACGGCGAACCTTCCGACACGCTCCTGCTTTATGGCGGTGAGGACATGGCGCGGGCACGATACTGGCTTGAACAGTCCAGCGCTCCCGACAACGAAAAGCGCGTGATGCAGGCCCGGCTGGAAAGCATGATCGCGCTTACGGAAACCACGGGCTGCCGTACCCAGGCGCTGCTTGCCTGCTTTGGGGAAAATCTTCCCCAGCCCTGTGGCCATTGCGACAACTGTATCAATCCGGTCTCGACTTTCGACGGAACACAGGCCGCCCAGAAAGTCCTCTCCGCGATCTACCGCACCGATCAGCGTCTTGGCGCGATCCAGCTCTCCAACATTCTGCGCGGTAAGACCAACGAAACCATTGAACGCAATGCCTACCAGCATCTCTCGGTGTTCGGAATCGGCAAGGACCATAGCGAACAGTGGTGGCGTGCCGTCATTCGACAACTGATCGCACGCGGCGCCATACGGATGCACGGCGAATATGGCAGCCTGGCCCTCCAGAGCGAGATTGCCCGCCCGATCCTGCGCGGTGAGGAACGTGTCGCGCTCAGGCTTGAAGCCAAAGCCGCCCTGACTGCCAGCGCGGGCTCTGACGGCAATACGGAAAACGATCGCCTCTTAGCGGATGAAAAACCGTATTTCGATGCCCTGCGACAGTGGCGTCTGTCCGAAGCGCGGGAGCAGGAAATCCCGCCTTATGTCATTTTCCACGATTCCGTCCTGCGAGATATCGCCCGCGAGCAGCCGGATAGCCGGGACGGTCTGGGCTGCATCAAGGGGGTCGGCGCCTCAAAACTGGACCGTTACGGAACTGCCGTGCTGACCGTTCTGCGGGAAATCCGCGAGCCTGCCTCAGCCCACTGAAAACTCAGTCGTGAGTCAGTTCGTCAGGCCCCGTCACGGTGAAACTGACGGTGATGCTGCCTGCATTCAGAATATCGAACGTAAAGGGCACCTTGCTCCCCACAGCAGGCATCTGCCGAATGCCCATACACATCATGTGATAGCCCGAGCGCGGGAAAATCATCGTGGAGTCGTGAGGCAGAGCCAGATGGGTAAAGAGGTCATTTGCCCCTTCGGTCTGCTGCTGGTTCGTATGATGCGCAACCACGTTCTCACAGAGCGGAGACGAAATCCCCTTCAGGAGATGGTCGACGCCGTCATCGTTGCGAATCGTGAAATAACCCGCTCCACGGTTTGGAAAATATGCTGAGGGGCGGAATGTCCCGTCCAGAACCACGACCCGCTGTGCATCATGAGCAACATCCGGCGGCGGCACAGCCCCCGAAGGAGACTGCTGAGCCAATGCCTGGGACGCAGAGAAAACAAAGAGGGCGGTCAGGACAGATACCCGTTTCAACGACAGTCTCCCGGTAGTTTAAGTCTCATGCAAGGCCCCGTTTGGGCCAGAACGCATCATCCGGTAAAGTGCGCCCACTTACCCGGCCCCGACAAGGCCCGAACTCTCAGGATCGCGAATGCGTTGCCCTTTTTGTGGACATGACGACACCCAGGTCAAGGACAGCCGGTCCACGGAAGACGGCATTGCCATCCGTCGCCGGCGCGTCTGTTCGGCATGCACGCAGCGCTTTACGACCGTCGAGCGCGTTCAGCTCCGCGAACTCTCCGTCACCAAAGCAGACGGTCGGCGCGTTCCTTTCGACCGGGACAAGCTGGCACGTTCCATTCGGGTCGCCCTGCGTAAACGCCCGGTTCCCGAAGAACGTCAGGAACAACTGGTCAACGGACTGGTCCGACAGCTTGAAGCTTCGGGAGAGCATGAAGTTTCTTCCCATCGCATCGGTCAGCTTGCGATGGACGCATTGCGCGAAGTGGACGGAGTGGCCTATGTCCGCTTCACCAGCGTCTACCGCGACTTCCGCGAGGTCGAAGCGTTCTCGAAAATCCTCGCCGACATGAAACCCATTCCCGGGGAAACGGACGCACCGTCCCCCGACGACTCCCAGGAGACACCATGACCGTTACCGACGCCCCCGCCACCAACCCGACGCGCCGGAGCCGGACCATTGCCCGCGTCGCAGCCGTTCAGGCGCTGTTCCAGTGCGAACAGTCCGGCGACACGGCGGAAACCGTCATCAGCCAGTTCATCCGCCATCGCCGCGTCAGCTCCACGGCTTTATTCGAAGACGGTCATATTCCCGATGCCGACCTAAAACTGTTTCAGGAAATCGTCCTTGGCGTCACCCGCCGACAGGACGACATCGACGCGAAGTTGAGCGGCGTCCTGCCCGAACAGTGGCCACTCCCGCGTCTGGACCCCGTCCTGCGCGCGCTGCTGCGTGGTGCCGTTTTCGAACTGATCGGTACGGACACTCCGGACCGGATCATCATCAACGAATATCTTGACGTCGCTCACGGCTTCTTCTCCGGCGACGAACCCAAGATGGTCAACGGCATCCTCGATACAATCAGCCGCAGCGGTAATGACGGCAACGCCTGATCCATGACGGGCAGATCGGACTCCGAAAACGCCGGATCAGGCGAGTTCAGCTTCATCGCCCGTCATTTCCGGCCTCTCGCCGGAGCAGAAGCCCTCGACCTGCGGGATGACTGCGCATTGATGCGCTGTCCCGACGGCGAGGAATTTGCCATCTCGACCGACACCATGGTCGAAAATGTCCATTTCCTTCCGGACGACCCGCCAGAAACCCTCGGTCGCAAGCTGCTTCGCTGCAACCTGTCCGATCTGGCGGCCATGGGGGCACGACCTCATGCCTATACGTTGAACGTAACTGTCCCACGCGGAGGCCGACACGACGACAACTGGTTTGCTGCGTTTTCGCGCGGCCTCGCGGAAGACCAGAAGCGCTACGACGTACATCTGATCGGCGGCGATACGACTTCGATTTCCGGGCCATTGGTCCTGTCCGCCACCGTATTCGGACTTCTCAGACAGAACCGTGCCCTTCGCCGCAACGGGGCCAGAGCAGGCGACGATATCTGGGTCACAGGTACGATCGGAGATGCCGTTCTAGGGCTGATGGTTCTTCAGGGTAAACTGGAAGACACTTCGGGTTTTCTGGCCGAGCGATACCATCTGCCTCAGCCCAGAACAGGTTTAAAACTTCACCGCATCGTCAGCGCGGCCATGGATATCTCAGACGGTCTCATTCAGGACTGCGGTCATATCGCAGCAGAATCCGGTGTCCAGCTTGTTCTCAATGCTAAAGACGTTCCGGTCTCGGAGGCGGCTGCCTCGCTCGGACAGACCTTGCTCATGCAACGCCTGAGTGGCGGCGACGATTACGAGCTGCTTCTCACATGCCCGCCCGAACGGTCACACGCGCTTCAGTCTGCATGCCAGGATGCCGGCATCCCGGTTCATCGTATTGGTCAGGTGCAAACAGGACGCGGTGTCAGGCTTCTGGACGCGACAGGACGGGATATTGTTCTCGAACAGGGCGGCTGGCAGCATTTCTAACCCCGCCCTGTAAAAATCCGGCTTTCAGGCCGGATCGTCGATCTGCCGTTCATAGAGCCGATAGCGCTTGTATGGCTCGGGTACGATGCTTTCCGCCAGATTGCGCATGTTGGAATCAGACGCCTGAATCCAGCCCAGCTCCACCCAGGAATAGGGCAGGGACTTACGGCGACGCATCAGCTCGGCAATCGCCAGTGAAGGCACAAGTGCCCCCAGAACGGTGCCGCGCAGACGCTGCGTCACGCCGAGCAGAATGACACGGGCCGAATGAAAGCGATGCGTCGTCAGTCGGGCCGCAAGCTTTACCCAGCCCAAAGGTGAGGGGGAGCCACCAAGATCACCGGCAATATCATAAAGATTAGGAACCACCAGCGCCATTGCAACGGGCTCGCCGTCCTGATCGATCTGGACGTAATGTTCGGGGCGAAGAACAGGAGCAAGCTGCTTGATCATGGCCTTCATTTCGTAATCCTGAAGCGGCACGAAATTGAACTTGTCGCTCCAGGCATCATTGTAAAGCTGGCGCAGGATCTCGCCCTGTTCGGCAATCTGCTTCTTAGACAGGCGCCTGATAGCGATGGAACCGAGTCGGCCTTCACCAATCTGAAGATCTCCCGGAACCTTGAAACGCGCCTCTGTCTTGTCATCAAGATCAAGCTTGTAGCTGACCAGATCCTCAACCGGCTTGTAACCTGCATCTTCAACAAGTTTGCCCATAAGGCGAGGATGCCAGGGCATCGCGACCATCAGAGGCTGATCCTGCCCCTCGACCATCAGGCCGGATTCGCCGTTGCCGCTCAGTGTCACCGGCCCGCGCATTGTCTGCATGCCTTGAAGACGCAGCCAGTTCCGGGCCGTCTCCAGCAGTGCGCTGACAACGCTCCCTTCAGGAACAGCATCAAGCGCGCCGAAACAACCGATTTTCATACCCCAGTGCTCAATGGCACGATGGTCCACGATTGCCGCAATGCGCCCCACAGCCGTGTTTCCACGCCACGCCAGAAAATAGCGGATGCTCGCATGGCGGAAAATCGGCGCTTTTTTCGGATTCAGTAGATCATCCTGTTCCATGTCGAAAGCCGGAACAAAACCGGCCATTCCGGCATAAATACGACGTGGCAGCGTCGTGAACAGTTTGAGATCAGCCCGTGTCGTCACTGGCCGGACCACAAGATCATCATGTGGCGCAGGGATGTCAGTCCTGTCGGGCAGTGTCATAATGGCAGGTGAACCTCTGATCGAAAAAAACATCCCGTCCAGCGGGGTGATGTGCCAGTACGGCACGGGGTCGCATCTTGTTGCATGGGAGGGCTATACCCTTCCAGCCCCGATCCGACCACGAATAAAGCGGTTTTCCATGCCAGAGACTTCTGTTTCCTCTTACAACACCCCGTTTCACGTTCTCATTACCGGCGGATCGAGCGGTATAGGCGCCGCTCTTGCGCTCCACTACGCCCGTCCAGGAACGCATCTGACGCTCTGGGGCCGTAATCCCGAACGGCTTGAAGACGTCGCCACACAGGTGGTCCGCAGAGGAGCTTCGGCAGGCATCCTGTCCCTCGATCTGTGCCGCACTGACGACGCCTTGGCTGCTTTGCGCAAAGCGGACGATGAGCGGAAAATCGACATCCTGATTCTGGGAGCCGGGCTGGGCGATATCCGCCCCGAAGGCGCCCTGACGGAAACAGCCGAACAGGTCCATGACATCTCTCTCGTCAACTTCACGACCCCTGCAACCCTCGCCACCGAGATGGCCTCACGCATGGCTGTCCGCAAAGAAGGCCGGATCGCGCTGGTAGGGTCTGTCGCCGCTTTCCATGATCTTCCGATTGCTACGGCCTATAGTGGCTCAAAAGCTGGTCTGGCCCGCTTCAGCACAGCCCTGCACGCTGCCATGACCCCGCATCATGTCTCAGTGACGCTGATCTCCCCGGGCTATGTCGACACACCAATGAGCCAGCGTCTCGAAGGAGCGCGGCCTTTCCTCGTATCTTCTCAACGCGCAGCACGCATGATCGCCCGCGCGATTGGGCAGGGAAGGGCGCATCTTCTTTTTCCGTGGCCTTTCGCCATCGCCCGGTTCCTTGAAATGCTCGTGCCACGCGCCATCGTTCACAGACTTCTGCGGACCGCAGAAGTCCGACAGCGCCCAACTCACTGAATTACGACTTCCATCACATCCGGAACTTGACGCGGCAGAACCGGTAGGCAACTGCTGCACATGGAAAAAGCGCGGGCCGCCGGCCAGCATCGCCAGAGGATTTGAGGTGCCATGAGGGAAATCGTCGCCGTCGATATTGGTGGAACGCACGCACGTTTTGCAATCGCGACCATCGAGGATGGCAAGGTCATCACATTAGGTGAGGCCACGACATTGAAATGTGCGGAACATGGTAGTCTGGCGCTGGCCTGGGAAACATTCGGCCGATCCCTGAACCGCGAACTGCCGCGCGAAGCCGGTATCGCAGTCGCCTGTCCGGTCAGCGGAGAAATTCTCAAACTAACCAACAATCCTTGGGTCATTCAGCCCAGCCAGCTCTCGGCGCGCCTGCATCTCGACAATTTCGTACTGGTCAATGATTTCGGCGCTGTGGCCCATGCCGTGGCACAGGTCGATTCATCCTACATGAAACATCTGTGTGGACCGGACGTCGACCTTCCGACCGAAGGTGCCATCACTATTGTAGGGCCGGGAACCGGGCTTGGAGCGGCGTGCCTCCTGCGCCGCAATGACCGGTATTTCGTGATGGAAACCGAGGGTGGTCATCTGGACTATCCTCCTCTCGACGAGTTGGAAGACAAGATTCTTAAAGCCCTGCGTCTGCGCTTTCGTCGCGTTTCCGCAGAACGGATCGTATCAGGTCCGGGACTGACCAATCTGTATGAAGTGATTGCGGAAATGCAGGGCTGGCCTATCACCCTGCGTGATAACCGGACCCTGTGGCAAAACGCGCTCGACGGGTCAGATACCGTGGCCGTTGCCGCGCTGGAGCGATTCTGCCTGAGTCTGGGCGCCGTCTCCGGCGATCTGGCTCTGGCTCACGGAGCACGCGGCGTTGTCATTGGGGGCGGATTGGGCCTGCGTCTTGCGGACAGCCTCGGCCATTCCGGATTCGCAGAACGCTTCGTCGCGAAAGGTCGCTTTGAAACCATGATGACCGAAATGCCGGTCAAGATCATTACTCACCCTCAGCCCGGCCTGTTCGGAGCGGCTGCCGCATACGCAGAAGCCCATCCGTAATACGCCGATATTTTGGATTTCCGGAGATTATCTCTGGAAATCCAATAAATTGCGATTTTTTTAAGAAATCACTTAAATCTATATAGGATTTCGTACGCAGATTTGAAATAAAAGGTTCAAAAAACCTTCTGGTGTTGAGGTACTCCCTGTAATTCCATCTCCCCTATACTGACTAGCATAATGCCTGACCCATCGTGGCAGGACCTCAGCTTACGATAACAGACGCAAAGGCAGGCAGGACCGTCTGGAACAGGGTTGTCCAGTCCATTTCAGTTTTCCATTTCAATATGAGATGTTCAGTGTGTTGGCAGACTGTTTTACCAGCCGGTCTGCCAGGGCAGACGGCCTATTTTGCCGCTCGCGATGCAGTAATACATGTAATCTGCGTCAAAATAGAACCGGCCTGCGGTGCAGGCTGCTGACGAACTGGCAGGTGTTTCCTGTCGGCGAACCGTCAAAGCTCCGTCCATGCTCAGGCCAGCATTTTTCAGATTGAACACCGGGTTTGCGCCGTTCCCGTCATCCAGATAGCCGAACCCGATATTCGTTCCATTGCCGTTGCTCATGGTGAGCATTCCGCCCAGGGCGAGCGCGTTATAACCCTGATAATTCCAGGGCGTGATCGTTACAGCCCCTCCATTCGCTTCAAACGTGCACCCGGTCGTTGAGCAGAACGTCCCCGAGGATCCGCTGCCTGATCCGCCGCCTGATCCGTTGGCGGCAATAGCCGCATTGACCCATGCCGTTGTCGCCACCTGCCGGGAATTATTCCCGGCCCCCAGATCCGGAAACAGCACCATGCCGCTGAAGGTGACATTGCCGTTGACGGTCCCGTACAGGGTGGGATCGTAAATGTCCCACTGGGCGATGGCGTGTGCGCTGGTGTCAGCGAAACAGTCGCCAGTCCCCATGAAAGCCACCAGAGCAGCAAGAGAAAAAAGAACCCGTCTCATCTTTGGCGTCCTCAATACAGATTGGCGGTTACAGCGCCGATATAGAAGGTGCATTTCGGAAGGGATTCCGTGTCCAGGATCAGCGCGATATGCGTGGCGAATGCGGGCGCACCGGCTCCTGTCGCATCCGGAGAAAGCGGATCGGGGCTTACGGGGATGCCCAGATATCCTGGTGACGTCCCATGAGAGAGCCATTTGGTATAACCGGCTTTCGGAACGTGGATATCGTCCTCTCCGCAGAACAGATTGGCCCCGCCAAAAGTGGCCCTCCCGAACTGGTCCGACCCGATCACCTGCACAAAGAACGTGCGGAAATACAGAACCGCCAGATCCGCATCGTCTGTGGGCATGACGTCATTGGCTGAAACGGCTCCCGTCGACAGGTCGTAAGGGAACAGGACGTTGAGCGTGATGTTCCCGGACTGGTATTTCTCAATCGGGACGCAGATGACGATCCTGTCGTTCCGGCTCTGCCCCTGCGTCTGAACCTTGAGGGACGCCGGATAGCCGTTGAACATGTAGTCCGTCGACAGTGCGGCGCTGGCCCCCTGGGACGTCCATTGGTCAATGCCCGCAACCTCCTCGGAATACAGACCGCCCGTCAGCCCGACGCCTCCATTCAGCGCCAGGACGCTTTTTGATTGCGGAATGAAGAACCCGGCCAGACCCAGCGGATCAGAGGTCCAGTTGTTGTAAGTTCCGACATTGGCGTTGCCCGTGTTGTCAGACGTCCGGATCTTAAGCTGCCCCGGCCCACGCAAAGCCCTGCCGTCCGTACAGGTCAGATTGTAAAGCTGCGTCTCATGGAAAATCATCTGGGACATGTTGGTTTCGAGAAAGACCGGTGGACCGGGGAAGTCCGCGTGATTGCCTGCCCCGAGGAACATGCCGCCGTGGCATATGATCGCACCGCTGCCTTTGCAGTGATAAAGCGGCTTGTCGTAGGCAGATGGCCCCATCATTTCCATGTGGCAGCCATGGGTCTCGATGCGTCCGGTATTATTGATGATGCACTGGTCCGAATAATCCAGCGACGTGCCGTAGAAGGTAAATTCACCGCCGCCCGGATTATTGATGATGCAGGCAGAGTTCCCCAGACTTCCGCCGTACCATCTGTAGTTTTCACCGGCGTTGATACTGCCCAACAGGAACTGCACACAGATCCCGCAGTCCCCGACTGAAAAATCCCAGTATTCTGACAGATACGCGCCGCTGCCGTAGTTGATGCCAATGCCGAATGAATTGACGCTGCCTGTCTGAAAACTCTGGACGGTCCCGTCTATGTTTTCATACGAATTGTACCAGATACCGGTGATGCCTGAATTTCTTCCCGGACCGTTGATGGCGAACCCCTTGGTCAGCAGCCCCAGAGGATAGTGTGAGGTCGACCCGTCCCGCGTGGAGAGAACAGCCGTATTCCGGTTCAGCTTCGTCACCGAGAACCGGGTGAATGTGGCGTTTACATACCCCGACACGGACACGACCACGAACTGCGTACTGTCTTCGGGGACATACAGCGGCACGGAAATCGAGCCTGTCACCGGGACGTCAGACAGATTGGCTATGATGACGCTCGGACCCTGCATGACCCAGCTGGACTGTCCCGATCCGGGGCTGCCGCTGTTGATGCCCAGACCGATGCTGCCCGGCTGACTGTTCAGCATGGCATACGACCCGCCGAGCGTGCAGGAATACTCGATCTCGAACGTATATGCCCCCTTGGGGAGCGTCAGCTTCTGCCCGAACTGGTTCCAGTGCCCGGTTGCCGTGGACATGTTGTTGTTGTCAGAAGCGGCAATCGTCGCGGTGGTGTTGGACAGGGTGTAGGTGCCGGTGCGACCCGTCCCGGTGCCGAAGCCCGTGATCGTGGTCTGCGTGCCGAGTTTCCACTGCGAATCATACAGAGGATCCCCGACCTTGATGTCAGGGTTGCCCGTCATAGCCGTCACGGTCAGGACGCCGCCCGAGACGGACCCCGTGATCTGGGTTGCGTTCGGTGGATCGGTATAGACCGCCATACCCTTCTCGAAGACGACATCCGTGATCTGGGCAGGGGAATAGATCGACGCATTGACGAACGCGCCGCTGGCATTGCCGGTCGCAAACGTGGGATCGTCAACATACTCCACAACCGTGTTCACGGCCTTCAGCGCCGTAAAATCCAGGATGGAGTTCGTGAAATCCCCGAAGGACGTCCCCGAAATCCAGATCAGGGGATTGTCGTCCAGCGCAACCGCGTCATTGCACATGATGTAATGAAGCGCAGGCGAGCTGATGCCCTGGCCGGAATTGCAGACGGTCTGGATGGCGACGAAATCGAACTCCTGATCCAGACTGTAGGCAATCGGAAAGACTGCCTGCGCCTCGGCCAGCGTTGAAAAATAGCCGGACAGTCTGTGACTGTTCCCGTCACCAACGGCACCGAACCATTGCGGATTGAGCCCGCCCTGATAGACGCGGCGATACGTGGTCCCGCCAGCCGTCACGATAACGGTCCCGAAATCCGACGCACCCGCCCCCGGAGACCGGATGAAGAGGCCTGCCGCGCCGCGTCTCAGATCCGTGCCGTCCCAGGACGTCAGCATGACCGCAGCCGGCGATGTTCTGAGCGCCAGAAACTCCGCGATCGAGGCCACGCTGGACCGAATGCTGGAAGCCAGCACGTCCGCAACACTTACCCCATCAAGCGTGCTGGCCGCATCGATCGCGCCGGACTGGATCGACTGGTGGATCGACTGCCCACCATCTGCATCCACCTTGTTGCCAAGGGCTGCGGCAACCTGTGTCGACTTGACCAGATCGGCCAGAATCCCTGTGTCGATCACGGACTTCCAGGGCGGCGTGAAATTCTGAACCATCAGACGATCCTGTTTTTCAGTGTCAGGGGAGAAGGGAGTCCAAGAAAGAGCGCGCGCTCATGCGTGCGGCGGATCTTCAGGCCGGGCAGTTCGACCAGCTGGCCACGCACGGTGGCCTTGTCCCAGCGCAGCAGCTCGTCGGCCGCGCCGGCATAGTCTGAGGCATTCAGTTTGCGCAGCAGGGTCGAGCTTTCGACGGCGGCGGTCCCGACATTGTATTGCCAGGACAGCAGGGCCGCGCGCTGGACGTCCGACAGCGCCACCCGGACCAGACGGGACAGCGCCGCATCGAGCGCCGTTACGGTCTGGAGCAGGAGGCTGTCAGCGGTTGCCTGATCGATGGGAGCAGTCCGGGCTGTGATGGGCTGTCCGTTAGTCAGCCAGCGGCTGCCATACCCGATCGTCCAGTACCCGGCCGGACAGACATAGGGCGTTGCGCAAAAGCCCTCGAACCCCGGCCGCCGCAGCAGCGCCGTGGCCAGAACGATGGCAGTGTCATGCATGGGGATTTTCCATAAAAAAAGCCGCCCGGTTGGGGCGGCTTTGGCAAAGAAAGTTTTGGAAAAGGGCGGGTCTAATGCCTCACCAAAGTAAATTTTTCTAATTATTAGATAGAGATTTAATTTAAAATTTACTCAAATCCTATTTTACAGTAGCCATATTATTGGATGAATGCAATAGATTTTTAAACGAATAATATTCGTCTTGCGTAAATCTTGACCAATTTTTAGATAGCGTTCGACGCAATTGGCTTCCTAGCAAAGGGAAGCCGCGTTAGTTTTTTAATTCCGTGCTTTGACAGAGCGATGGAAAAACCATCCAAGCAACCCCCAGCTACAATGTCCGATTTCGAAAGAAAATGACAGAAGGGGAAAGGACTTGGTTTGAGGTAATTATCATCATTCACCAGACAATCTGATGGCGGACTGGCGGAACAGGATGTGGCCATATTTCAGGCCGCAAAACCAAATCCGTAATTTTGTAAAATTGTCTCTGGAGGTCCGGGCGGGAATCGAACCCACATACGCGGATTTGCAGTCCGCTACATCACCATTCTGCCACCGGACCTCGACGGAGACAAGCGCTATATCTCTCTTAGCGCCCGAAGGGTCAAGACCGATAATTGATCTTCAGAAGGATTTTTCTTCTGCTCCCGAACAGGCTATTAAGAACTGATTCACATAACACTGTGATATAGTGCAGACTTCAAAAGCAGGAATTCTCATGACTTCAGGGTGCAATAGCGCGACGAAACTGACGACTCCTCTTGGGTTGGGTCTGCTGTCGCTTCTCCTGAGTGGAACTGCTCTTGCCCAAAAATATGATGGCAGCGGTTCACCGAATTTTATTCCGCACACGCTGCAAGAAGCCCTCTCAACAGCGTATCTGACCAATCCGACGCTTCGGGAAGAACGGGCCCATCTGCGAGCAACAGATGAACAGGTTCCCACCGCACTTTCAGGCTGGCGTCCGACCGTTCAGACGGGCATGAATCTGACTTATTATGATGGAAGTACAAATTACGCTTCAAGCGGCGGCTATCTCGGCAGTTCCCGGCGCTATCAAACGCCCGGATATACGGGAAGCGTCACCATTACCCAGCCGCTCTATCAGGGTGGAAAAACAGTTGCTGGCGTACACGCCGCAACCAACCAAATCATGGCAGAACGCGCCCATCTGATCCAGACGGAGCAGGACGTCTTTACTAACGTTGTCAACGCCTATGTCGGCATTATTGAAGACGAACAGCTATTACAGATCGCAATTAACAACGAACACGTCCTGCAGCAACAGGTTGAGGCAACCCAGGAGCGTTTTCACGTTGGTGAAATTACCCGGACCGACGTCGCACAGGCACAAGCAGCTCTCGCCAGCGCTACTGCCGAACGGCAACAGGCCGAAGGAACCCTCCAAAGCGCTCAGGCAACCTATTTGCAAGTCGTCGGAATCGCAGCGTATCCAAACCTGGAGCCGCCTCAGCCGCTGAATCTTCCTGTTCACAGTGAGCAGGAAGCCGTTGCCATCGCCGTGCAGAACAACCCTCAAGTCGTGAACGCGCTTTTTGCTGAAGCTCAACGCAAAGACAACGTGTCCGTCCAGATTTCGCAGATCATGCCAAAGGTCTCTGCAAGCCTGAACTACCAGCACGCTGTCAATCAAGGATACGGCAACTCCCTTCAGGATAATAAATTCGGCGAAATCGAATTTTCCATTCCTCTGTATCAAGGAGGTTCGGAATACGCCGCAATCCGAGGAGCACGTCAGGATGCACAGGCTGCCCATCGGGAAGTCGACGTACAGCGCAGAACAGCCCTTCAGAAAGCAGCGTCAAGCTGGCAGCAGATGGTGGCTTACAAACAGTCCATTTCCAGTGATCGCATGGCCATTTCCGCAAACGTGATTGCACTCGATGGTGTGGAACGACAGGCACTTGTCGGAACAAGCACTACGCTCGCGGTTCTCCAGCAACAGCAAACTCTGCTGCAATCCCAGAGAACACTTGTTCAGCACCTTTCGAACCTTGTCACGTCTTCCTACGCGGTTGCAGCCTCGATTGGCCGATTGACAGCGGTAGACCTCAAACTGGGTGTCCCGCTTTATGATGAAAAAGCTTATTATAACGCGGTCAAGAATAAGCTGTGGGGTATGAACGACTACGCCATCAATCAGCCTGGCCGATAATTTTCAAACAAAATGGAATATCCGAAATCTATGACTTCTTCTGATTTGAACCAGCATGAACAACACGACGGCGAAGCCATGACGGACGTTCTGAGTTCCATTAGGCGCATTCTTCATGACGATCCCACTCCGGCGGCGGCATCTGAGGGCACACAGGACAGCACACACCAAGGAGAAGAACTGACACTCGACAGTTCCATGATGGTGGCGTCTCCATCACCTTCTGTAACGACCGTTCCCATTTCAACAGCCACTCCTTCAACGGCAGAAGCGACGACTGCAGTTCATACAGAAAGCGAGCAGAACCGGAATGACCTTATGAATGCCCAGACGGTCGCAGCGGCGGAACGCTCTCTTGATGAGCTTCATGCCGCATTCAGCGGCACGATTCCTCTGGCATCAGATACAGTCATCAGTCGCGGAAGCGGCCTGACGATCGAAGATATGGTTCGTAGCGAAGTTCGTAGCATGGTCCGGACATGGCTGGACGCCCACTTGCCGTCGCTGGTTGAAATTCTTGTCCGTGCAGAAATTGCCCGTCTGCGTCCGCGGGAGTAAGAAGGACGGTGGAAGAGCATTCTTCCACCTGCTGTACTGACTGTCCTGGATAACCATGCTCGAAAAAAGCTTCGTCCCCGCCGACCATGAAAATGCCCTCTATGACGCGTGGGAGAAAAGCGGCGCTTTCCGGGCTCACCCTGACAGACCCGGTGAGCCTTTTTCGATCATGTTTCCCCCGCCAAACGTCACCGGAACACTTCACCTCGGGCATTCACTGAACTTCGTCCTTCAGGACATGCTGATCCGCTGGAAACGTCAGGAAGGCTTCAATGTCCTCTGGCAACCCGGAACAGACCATGCCGGCATTGCGACGCAGATGGTTGTCGAGCGTGCTCTCGACAAAGAAGGCACCAGCAGAACCGCTCTGGGACGCGAAGGTTTTCTTGAACGTGTCTGGGACTGGAAACAGGAATATGGCGGGACCATCGTCCAGCAGCTTCGCAAACTTGGCGCTTCGGCGGATTGGGAGCGTGAGCGTTTCACAATGGACGAGGGACTATCCCGCGCGGTCCGTAAGGTTTTCGTCACCCTTTACAAGGAAGGGCTGATTTACCGGGATCGACGACTGGTCAACTGGGACCCGAAATTCCGCTCTGCCATATCGGATCTGGAAGTGGAGAACCACGAGACTAAAGGGTCCATGTGGTACATCCGCTACCCGCTGGAAGACGGCCGGGCCATCACTGTCGCCACGACGCGCCCGGAAACAATGCTCGGTGACGTCGCAGTCGCGGTTCATCCTGAGGACGAACGCTACGCCGACATGATCGGGAAAACGGTGATTCTGCCGCTGACAGGACGCTGCATTCCCGTTGTTGCCGATCTGCATTCCGATCCGGAAAAAGGCACAGGTGCCGTCAAGATCACGCCAGCCCATGATTTCAACGATTTTGAAGTCGGCAAACGTCACAATCTGCCAACCCCGACAGTTCTCGATGAAACCGCCTGTCTGTGGATTGAAGAAATCCGCCCTGAACTCCGGGATATCGAAGGTCTCTCTTCGCTCGCATTTGTCGAAACCCTGCACGGTCTGAGCCGTGAAGAGGGCCGCAAACAGGTCGTTGCCGAGCTTGAACGGCTGGAATGGCTGGAAAAGGTCGAACCCCACAAACTACAGGTTCCCCATGCAGAACGTGGCGGCGCCATTGTTGAGCCGCGCTTGACGCTTCAGTGGTACTGCGATGCGAAGACGCTCTCTGGCCCTGCAGTAGAAGCGGTCGAAAGCGGGAAAATCACTTTCGAACCCCGCCAGTGGGAAAACACATTCCATGCCTGGATGCGCGACATCCAACCCTGGTGCATCAGCCGCCAGCTTTGGTGGGGACATCGCATCCCGGCATGGTATGGCACGGACGGTAAGGTTTACGTTGCTGAAAATGAGCAGGAAGCTCAGGCTCAGGCCGGTGAGGGCGTGGCGCTCTCACAGGATGAAGACGTTCTGGACACCTGGTTCAGTTCCGCGCTCTGGCCGTTCACCACGCTCGGCTGGCCTGACAAGACGGAAGAACTGGCGCGCTATTATCCGACCAGTGTGCTCGTCACAGGCTTTGACATCATTTTCTTCTGGGTCGCCCGGATGATGATGATGGGGCTGCATTTCATGGACGATGTTCCGTTTCGGACTGTCCTGATTCATGGGCTGGTCCGGGACGAAAAAGGACAGAAAATGTCCAAGTCCAAAGGTAATGGTCTAGACCCGCTGGATCTCGTTGCCGAATTCGGGGCGGATGCGACGCGCCTTGCGATCTGTGCGGGGACAGGGCCGGGACGGGACATCAAGCTTGGGCGCAAGCGGGTTGAGGAACATCGCGCATTCATTACAAAACTCTGGAATGCTGCGCGCTTCCTTGAAATGAATGGGGCGACACCAACGGAAGGCTTCGATCCGGCCAGCGTCAAGAGTGCGCTTGGGCGCTGGATCCTGACGGAAGCCAACGATGCGGTGGCTGAAGCAGGGCGCGCGCTTTCGGCCTATCGTTTCGATGAATATGCCAATTGCTGCTACCGTTTCGTCTGGAGCCGGTTCTGTGACTGGTTCGTGGAATTCTCGAAGCCTGTCTTTGCTGCGGAGAACGCGGAAACCATCGAACTCCGGGCTGTCAGCGCACATGTTCTCGGGCTGATCCTGCGCCTGATGCAGCCGGTTATTCCGTTCGTGACGGCTACGCTGTGGAAGGAACTGGGCTATGCCGGGGCTTTCGAAGAGAGCCGCTGGCCGGAACCCATGCAGGTTGATCGGGCAGATAAAGCCCGTTCGGAGTTGGACTGGGTTATTCGCCTGATCAGTGATGTGCGGACCGTACGCTCGGAAATGAACATCCCGCCATCACAAAAAGCACCGTTGCTTCTGCGGGATGCGACTGCGGAAAATCTGGGCCGTGCGCAGACATGGGCGGAAGCCATTGGCCGAATGGCACGGGTTTCGGAAGTTGGAGTTGTGGGAGAGGATGCGCACCGTAATGCGGCGCAGATCGTTCTCGACGAAGCCACTGTTTTCATTCCGCTCGAGGGGCTGATTGATCTGGATGCGGAGCGGGCGCGTCTCGCCAAGGAAGCGACCCGGATCGAAGGCGAAATTCTCAAAGTGACACGCAAGCTGGACAATGCGGACTTCATCGCTCGCGCCAAACCGGAGGTGGTGGAAGAAAACAGAGACCGTCTGACGTCATTCCAGAGCGATCTGGCTCGCCTCAAAGCGGCTCTGGGGCGCCTTGCCTGACTTCAGAACATCCGTCAGCCTTGGTGCCGTCATTCTTGCCGTTATGGCGGGAATGGCCGCAGCGAGACCGCTGCCGGAAGGGCGAAGCCTTGAGCATGCCGCCATAGCGGGCGAGCATCTTGATGTTTCGGTCTTCAAACCCGCATCTTGCACGATCAGGGCGATCCTGATCGTGCTGGCAGGCAAAGAGCGCGATAGCGCGACGTATCGCGACAACACTATTCCGCTGGCCAGACATGAATGCAGTCTGGTGTTCGCGCCCAATTTTCCCTTATCGCGATTTCCCGTCCAGCAATATCAGCGGGGAGGATTTCCGGTTTTGTCACAGAGGGCGGCTCCAGCTTCCCTGTACATGAAACCGCTGGAGCAGTGGGCTCGCAGCGTTGCCGAGGAACCGCATCTTCCGATTATTCTGATAGGACATTCCGCAGGGGCACAATATCTGGAGCGGGTCGAAGCGTATGTTCCTGGCGAGGAGGTCATGACGGTCATCATGAATCCTGCCACCTATGTCGAACCGGAGACGGAGACACCTGTTCCGTACGGATTTCATAACTGGCCTGAACCAGCCAGTCTTCCGGACCTTAAGCGCTATCTCTCACGGAATATCGCAATTATTCTGGGTGCAGAGGATACCACACCTTCGCTACCGGGAGAGCGCGTTCCCGACGCTGCGGGGCAGGGCCGAAACCATCTTGAACGCGGACAATGGGCTTATGCCCAGGGCCGCGAACAGGCTGAGAGGCTCAATGTTCCCTTTGGCTGGACGATTACGCTCGTTCCGGCGACGGGTCATGTTGCATCCAAGATGCTGGCGTCCGCGGAGTTGCAGGACGCCGTTGAGACCGCAATCAGGTCCGCGTCTTCACGATGATCTGAGACAGATCACGGACGGCGCCATGCGCTGCACTCGTGGTCATGGCAGCATAGGCCTGAAGGGCTTTTGAAACGACGCGCTCGCGATCGGGCTTCCACGCATTTGCGCCACGCGCGTTCATCCGCTCCCGCCGATCAGCGAGATCGGCATCTGCAACAGCGAGATACAGGCCGCGGTTGGGAATGTCGATCTCGATGCGGTCGCCGTCTTCGACCAGTCCGATCAGGCCACCTTCGGCAGCTTCCGGGGACATGTGTCCGATGGACAGGCCCGAGCTTCCGCCTGAGAAGCGGCCATCCGTAATCAGAGCGCAGACTTTGCCGAGGCCCTTCGATTTCAGATAGCTCGTCGGGTACAGCATTTCCTGCATCCCTGGTCCGCCCTTGGGGCCTTCGTAGCGGATAACCACGACATCTCCGGCCACGATGCGGTTGCCGAGAATGGCCGCCACGGCATCGTCCTGACTTTCGAACACGCGCGCTGTTCCCGTGAAAGTCAGGATGCTGGCTTCAACGCCTGCCGTTTTGACGATGGCGCCATCTTCGGCGAGGTTACCGTAGAGCACGGCCAGGCCGCCATCCTGCGAGAAGGCGTGGGCCTTATCACGCAGGACACCGGCTTCACGATCCTGATCCAGTTCGTGATAGCGGCTGGATTGCGAGAAGGCGTGGACGGTGCGGACATTGCCGGGAGCAGCCTTGAACAGATGGGCGGCTTCCGCATTTCCGTTCAGAATATCCCATTTTTTCAGCGCATCGCCGAGCGTGGGCGCGTGGACGGTCGGGACGCTTGTGTCGATCAGACCCGCACGATTCAGCTCCCCCAGAATGGCAGGGATACCACCAGCACGATGCACGTCTTCCATGTGCACGTCGTTCTTGGCGGGAGCGACCTTGCACAGATTGGGCACACCGCGCGACAGGCGGTCGATGTCGTGCATGTGGAAGTCAACGCCCCCTTCGCTGGCAGCAGCCAGAAGATGCAGGACCGTGTTGGTCGAACCGCCCATGGCGATATCGAGCGTCATGGCGTTCTCGAAAGCCGCGCGGGTTGCGATACTGCGGGGCAGGGCGGAGGCGTCGTCCTGTTCGTACCAGCGACGTGCCAGTTCCACGACCAGACGGCCAGCGCTCAGGAACAGCTCGCGACGGTCGCTGTGTGTGGCGAGAAGCGAGCCATTTCCGGGAAGGGACAGGCCCAGCGCTTCGGTCAGACAGTTCATGGAATTGGCAGTGAACATGCCCGAACAGGAGCCGCAGGTCGGGCAGGCGGAGCGTTCGATCTGTTCTGACTCGCTGTCAGAAACGGCTGGATCGGCAGCCGCGACCATCGAGTCAACAAGATCCAGCTTGCGTGTCACACCTGGACCGTTGATCTTTCCCGCTTCCATCGGGCCACCGGAGACGAACACGACGGGGATGTTCAGGCGCATGGACGCCATCAGCATGCCCGGCGTGATCTTGTCGCAGTTGCTGATGCAGACAATGGCATCTGCGCAATGGGCGTTGACCATGTATTCCACGGAATCCGCGATCAATTCGCGCGAAGGCAGGGAATACAGCATTCCGCCATGACCCATCGCGATGCCGTCGTCGACTGCGATCGTGTTGAATTCCTTGGCAATTCCGCCCACTTCCTCGATCGCGGATGCCACCAGACTGCCCATGTCTTTCAGATGGACATGGCCGGGGACGAACTGCGTAAAGGAATTGGCTATGGCGATAATGGGCTTGCCGAAATCGCCATCCTTCATGCCCGTCGCCCGCCAAAGCGCACGGGCGCCAGCCATGTTGCGACCGTGAGTGGTGGTGCGGGAGCGATAGGCGGGCATGGAGCAGACTTTCATGACGGAAGAAGGCCCTGATCCATAGCGAATCAGACGCACAGAAGCCAGTGCAGGAAAGATATGAAAACCGAGGGGTGCTCCTCTTGCCCGAAAGTCTCCGTCCGGTCCAAACTCGCAACAAAGATCAGGAGCCTTTTGTGAGACGTCATTTTCTGAGCCTCGGTACAGCTCTGGCTGCAACCTGCCTGTGTGCAGCACAAGCCGCCGAACCCACTTCCAGCCTGCCAGTCACGCCCGACATGATCCAGACCGGCAGCGATATTCCTGCCCATTTGAACATGCCTGCAATCGAGCGTGACTACATCAAACGCGACGTCATGATTCCGATGCGCGACGGTATCAAGCTCCATACCGTCATCGTCATTCCCAAAGACGCCAAAAACGCTCCGATACTGCTGACTCGTACGCCTTATAATGCCAGCAGGCGTACTGGGCGGGATTCCGATATACGCACCATGCGCGAACTCCTGCCCCAGGGAGACGACGTGTTTGTGGATGGTGGATATATCCGCGTGTTTCAGGATATCCGGGGCAAATACGGCTCACAGGGTGATTACATCATGACCCGCCCGCCCATCGGTCCGCTGAACCCGACGAAAACGGATGATACGACCGACGCGTGGGATACGGTCGACTGGCTGGTCAAGAACGTGCCGCAGGGGAATGGCCGCGTCGGCATGACCGGATCGTCCTATGAGGGCTGGACGGTCGTCATGGCGCTGTTGGACCCGCATCCGGCCCTGAAGGTTGCCTCTCCGGAAAGCCCGATGGCTGATGGCTGGATGGGCGATGACTGGTTCCATTACGGCGCATTCCGCCAGCCCAGTCTGGATTATTTTGCAGGGCAGATGGCGGCCGCGGGCTCTGGCGTTTCGATCGACCGCCCTGATGAGGACGACTACACGACGCTCCTTGCGGATGTTTCCACAGGCAATTTCGCGACGAAAGCCGGGCTGGACCAGTTTCCCTGGTGGCGCCGCATGAAAGCGCATCCGGCTTATGATGCTTTCTGGCAGGATCAGGCGCTGGATCAGCTGATCGTGAAAAAGCCGCTCAAGGTTCCGACCATCTGGGAACAGGGGCTGTGGGATCAGGAAGACATGTGGGGGGCGATCCATTCCTGGATGAACCTCAAGGCGCACCACACGCAGGTTCCGAACATTCTCGTCATGGGGCCGTGGCGCCATAGCGGCGTGAACTATGACGGCTCCACGCTTGGTCCGCTGCGTTTCAATGGCGATACGGCGCTGTGGTATCGTGCCAATGTCATGCGTCCGTTCTTTGATCATTACCTGAAGAACGCGCCCGATCCGCATCTGGACGAAGCCATCATTTACAATACCGGCGAGAACCACTGGGATCACTTCCGCAACTGGCTGAACGACTGCGGCACGTCCTGCATGCAGAAGGGTGAGCGTCTGTATCTCCAGCCTGATCATGGTCTTGCGTTCAAGCGGACGCTGCCCGGAACGGACAGCTATGTGGCCGATCCGGCGCATCCGGTGCCGTTTGTCGAGCGTCCCTACATGATGGACGGAGATCCGCGCTGGAAGCCCTGGCTTGTGTCCGATCAGCGCTTTGCCGAAAGCCGCCCGGATGTCCTGACCTACGAGACCCCCGTTCTCGATGCGCCGGTGCGGGTTTCGGGCGTGCCGACGGCGGATCTGTTCGCTTCGACCACCGGAACGGATGCGGACTGGGTCGTGAAGATTATCGACGTCCAGCCCGGTCA
This sequence comes from Gluconobacter cerevisiae, assembly GCF_015244675.1. Taxonomy (GTDB): domain Bacteria; phylum Pseudomonadota; class Alphaproteobacteria; order Acetobacterales; family Acetobacteraceae; genus Gluconobacter; species Gluconobacter cerevisiae. The sequence goes on from NZ_JABCQO010000003.1 coordinate 53,635, forward strand.
TACGCCGGACAATCCCAAAATGGGCGGGTATGAGCTGTCGATGTCCATGGATATTTTCCGGGGCCGCTACCGGCAGAACTTTGCTCATCCTTCCGCCATTCCGGCGGGACAGGTGCAGGAATACCACTTCACGCTTCCGGCCATGAACCATGTGTTCCTCAAGGGGCACCGGATCATGATCCAGATCCAGTCGAGCTGGTTCCCGCTCTACGATCGCAATCCCCAGACCTTCGTGCCGAACATTTTCGACGCCAAGGCGCCGGATTACCGTGCGGCCACACAGACCATCCACCGGGGCGGCGATCATGCCAGCGCCGTTTGGCTCCCGGTCGTCACGGCAGCACCGTAATTCATTCAGCAAACTCGTCAGACAGGTTCGGCCTCCCCATATGGGGAGGCTGTCCTTTTAACGGAGCATCATCATGACGACCCCGTCTTCCAACCTGTCCTCCACTCTCCTTGGCGCAGGCTGCTTCTGGTGCGTCGAGGCTGTCTTTACGGGCCTGCGCGGCATTATCTCGGCTGAGCCGGGCTACGCTGGTGGCAGTGTTGAAAACCCGAGCTATAAAGACGTCTGCACGGGGCGGACAGGCCATGCCGAAGTTGTGAAAGTCGTGTTCGATCCGGCTGAAATCGGTTTGGAGGACGTACTACGCGTGTTTTTCACGACCCATGATCCCACACAGCTCAACCGTCAGGGCAACGATATCGGTACGCAGTATCGGTCCGTTATTTTTGGCGATGCCGCCCAGCAGGACACTGCCAGCAAAGTTCTGGATGAAATTACTGCGGAAGGTCTGTGGCCAGAGCCGATCGTCACCTCCATTGAAGGTCCGGCCCATTTCTGGCCCGCTGAGGAAGAGCATCACGATTATTTCGCCCGCAACCCGCAGACAGCCTATTGCGCGGCCGTCGTAGCGCCCAAGGTTGCCAAGGCACGCAAGCTCTATCGGGATCGTCTCAAACAACCGGACTGACAGGCGCGGGGTGCTTTGTCATGGAGAGTTTTTCGGATAACGTGACAAACCATGACAGAAACTCCCGTCTTTCCCACGCTCCGCACCCGTCAGGCCCGTTACGCAGCGGGCGTGGCACTCCGCAAAACCGTCAAGCGCAGCAGCCACGCGCTCTGGGTGCCTCCAGCCAAACGGCCTGATCCGATCGGGATTCTGCTGGAGCAGGGGAAGAGCCGGATTGCGGACCTGCTTCCCATCCGCCATCAGCGCATGAAAGCCTCGCCGTTCGCCTTCCTGCGCGGGGCAGCGGCGATTATGGCTTCGGACCTGTCCTTTACGCCCGCAACCGGCATACGCGTTCAGTCCTGTGGGGACTGCCATCTCGATAATTTCGGTTGCTATCCGTCTCCGGAAGGGCTGCCGGTTTTCGATATCAATGATTTCGACGAGACGGCACCTGCGACATTTGAGTGGGATCTCAAACGTCTGGCAACCAGTCTTGTGCTGGCTGGACGCGAGGCGTCCCTATCTGAGAAAAACTGTCGTCGTCTGGCCGTTTCTGCCGTCCGGCAGTATGTCGAAGAAATTGCGCGTCTGTCGGAATTGACGCCACTTCAGGCCTGGAATGTGCGGATTGATCTGCGTGCGGTCATAGACGGTATCAAGGACGATACGACGCGCACGGGTATGATGGAGAAAATCCAGTCACAACTTAGGGCCATTTCCGGTCATTTCGGGATGATTGACCCCAAATCCTCGGTGCGTCTGAAGGAGCACCCGCCCTTCGTCACGCGCCTGCCGCAGCATAACGATATCGTCCGTGGGGCCTTTGCCCGCTATGTCAGCGACCTGCCGCCCGAGCGCAGGATTGTTCTGGAACGCTATGCGTTGCAGGATGTGCTGTTCAAGGTCGTTGGGGTTGGCAGCGTTGGGACGTTCTGTGCGCTCGGGCTGTTCACCACGGCAGATCATGAGCCGTTGATCCTTCAGATAAAGGAAGCCCAGACATCCGTACTCGAACCCTTCCAGGGCACTGTGGATCTTCCCAATCACGGGGAGCGCGTCGTGACGGGGCAGCGTATCATGCAGGCCAGTTCGGATACGTTTCTGGGCTGGACCCAGACCACTGGCAAGCACACGACGGCCCAGACGGGCCGCAAGGCTGGCGGCGGCCGGGACTTTTATGTCCGTCAGACAAAGGATGTGCGTCTGGCCATGATCGGCGAGAAAATCGAGAACGCTCTTCTGCCCGAATATGCGGCGTTATGCGGGCGGACACTGGGGCGCTCACATGGTCGGTCCGCCGATCTTTCCCTGTTGGCGGGTTATCTGGGGAAGGGCCAGTCCTTTGCCCGTGCTATCGCTGATTTTGCGGTTCTTTACGCCGATCAGAGCGAAAAGGACTGGAAAGCCTTTACGCAGGCGATTGCGGACAAACGCGTCTGCTGTGCCTGAGGTTGAGGCTTACTCCTCGTTTTCCAGATGGAAGCGGTCGGACTCCTCGTCGTAATCGAAGAGTTCGGCATAACGGGCCCAGCCGATCGCTGTGGTGAGGGTCTGTCGCGCGTAATCGGGCGACATGCTCTCTTCCATCGCTTTGCGGAAACGCGCGGCGTCCACGACATGGCTTGAACGCTCATCCAGCGTGCCGCGGATGGAGCGGAGCAGGGGCAGGTGATGGAGCAGTGCGGTCCGCATCAGGTCCTTGCGGGTGTCAGAATCGCCTTCGACGAACGCCTGACCATCGGGCGTAAGCAGGATGTCGCCATCTTCCAGTTCTGCCAGTTCCAGAAGCTGGAGCGATTCCCCGAGCGGCAGCAGGTCATCGAGCGTCATCTGAAGCCGCTGCGCCAGTTCGGGGAGATCCGCACGGCCGGACAGAGGCTCGCCTTGCAGAACTTCCATCAGCCCCACCAAAACCTCCACTGCCAGATCGGGCAGGACGATGGAGAAGGGCGGCAGACTCTCACCGGAGCCTGAATGCGACTGAACCAGCTCCGCTTCAGACACGATCGGGGCACGACGGGTCATGAGGGTGTAGATCTGGTCCACAAAGCGGCGGAAATCTTCGTCCTCGCGATTGCGCGGATGGGGAAAGGGCACAGCAATTTCATGCGTGACGCGGCCGGGGCTGGAGGAGAAAATGAGAATGCGGTCGCACATCAGGACGGCTTCCTCAATCCCGTGCGTCGCCAGAAGCATGGCCTTGAGGGGCAGGCGCTTTTCGTCCCATAGTTCGATCAGATCGGTACGGAGGTTTTCCGCACTCAGCATGTCCAGCGCCGAAAACGGCTCGTCCAGCAGCAACAGCGACGGCTGAAGGGCCAGTGCGCGGGCAAAGGAGACGCGCTGGCTGAGGGCGTCTGACAGTTCTTTAGGGTAGGCGTTTTCGTAGCCTTCAAGCCCCATGACCGCGATAGCAGCGTCCGTCATGGCTTCGCGTTCTGCCTTGGGCAGACGGCGCATTTCCAGACCCAGAGCCACGTTCTGCCGCAGCGTCAGCCAGGGAAAGAGCGCACCGGACTGAAAGACAGTCGCCACGCCATCCAGCGGGCCGGTCACGGGCGCGTCCTGCCAGAGCACCTCTCCCGACATTGGCGGCGTGAGTCCGGCCATGATCCGCAGCAAAGAGGATTTCCCGGATCCTGAACGTCCGAGAAGGCCGAGGATTTCTCCGGCTCTCACATCGAAGCTGATGTGATCCAGCACGACCAGATCCGTACTGCTTTCCTTGAGATAGGTCTGGCGACATTCGCGAAGGGACAGGAGGGATTTCATGGATCTGGAATTTCAGCCTGAGGTTCAAAGGGTATATTTCAGAGAGTATATTTTTGGGCCGCATTCACGGCGAGAGGTTGCAGGATCAGACGGTCGAGCAGCATGGACAGCAGCGTCAGCAGCATCAGGGCAAGGATCTGTGCGCCCAAGGCACCGCCGAGCACTTCGGACAGCAGGGTGGCGCCCAGACCGCTATCGGATGGGACGAAAGCCTCCGCCACCATCACAGCGTTCCAGACCGGCACCACGGCCGTCAACAGACCGCCGCAGAGTTCGGGAGCGATGGCGGGCAGGAGCAGTCTGCGCCACAGGAGGAACCCTCGCAGCCTCAATCCCGCCGCGACCTGACGTAGCCCTGAAGGAATAGCCTTTGCCGCGTCCAGAACCACGATCCCGACCAGCCAGTGCGCGCCCAGAAAAAGCAGCACAACTGCGGAATTGAGCCCCAGTTCCCGACACAGCGGATAGAGCAGGACGGCCGGGAAGAGTCCACAGGCCGCAACGGCACTCCGGCACAGATTCCGCAACGCGGGTTTGCGTTCGCTGATCAGAAGACCCAGCGGCACCCAGATCAGAATGCAGAGAACAAGTGTTTCGCAGACATGCGACAGTGTCAGAATGCTTTCCACGAGGTCTGATGGAACAAGCCGCAGCAGACCGGCATGGTAGATCGCATACACCAACAGAAGCAGCGAGATGATCGGAAGGATCGCGCTCGGGAACTCGCGGGAAGCCACGTCCTGCCCGGGAAGAATGCATCGGGCACGCCCGATCCGCCAGTTTCCGATCCAGGCAAGAGCCTCGCCCAGTGTTCCGCTGAGCCAGAGCATCGGTTTTGTCCGCCGCCAGAGCGTCAGCAGCCAGGACTGGGGGCGAGGACGTTCCTCCAGAGGGCCTTCCGGCCGGTAACGCTGCGCCCAGCCCAGAACCGGACGCATGACGGCCTGATCGACAAGGAGAATCAACAGGAGAATGAGGAGCGAGATTTCAACAATTCTGAGCGGGTGATGATCCAGCATGGCGTGGAGGACTATTGCGCCACATCCTCTGTCCGTACGATGGCTCATCAGCATCATCAGACCTTCCGCAGCCAGAAGGCGCACCCAGAACGCCGGCATGGCCTGCATGGCCCTGAACGTTGTCAGCGGCACTGCAACGGGAATTTGCAGGCGCCAGAAACGCTGCCACCCCGTCATCCGCAGGCCGGTCGCTACCTCGTCGAGGGCGGGTGGGAGCGTATCTTCCGCATCCAGAACAGCCGTGACGATCCGCCAGATCATGCTGGAGGCCGCAACCAGAACGATGGTCACGGATGCTGGAAAAACAGCCGCACAGATCCCGATCAGACCAAGACCCGGAACTGCTCGGGCGACCGAAAGAGCGGGGATCAGGAAAGCCCTGAAGCGCGGCCACTGACACGCGGCTCCGGATACCAGCAGAGAGATAACCACAACGGTCATGAGCGACAGAGCGACATGCAGCAGGGTCAGGGCTGCGGCGCTCCAGACGCCAACAGAGACGCCCGGCAACGCCCCCGACACGACAGGCACAGCTGGGGCATGTCGGACAACAAGGAGCGCAACTGCGGTTACACAGAACAGGATCGAAAGCTCGACGCCGCTCATGCGCTGGCGCCAGCGATGCATGATCCGCAGGGGCATGGCCATCGGGCTGCCCGTCATGGTGCGTGCTGTCCTCGTTCCTGATGGAAACCAGAGGTTAAAAAGAGACCTCTGGAAGTCTCAAGTGTTTTTTGCATGCCAGGGGAATTTTGAGACCGTTAGGGGATCAGTGGCCGGTGCTACCAAAACCGCTGTGACCCCGCGCGGTCTCGTCCAGCGTCTCGACTTCCGACCAACGCAGACGCGAAACGGGGGCGAGAACGCCCTGTGCGATCCGGGTACCACGTTCGACCGTAAAGGGTTCGGTGCCCGCGTTCATGACGATGATGCGAAGCTCGCCGCGATAGTCTTCGTCAATGGTGCCGGGGGAATTGGGCAGGGTAATGCCGTGCTTGAGCGCCAGCCCCGAGCGCGGACGGACCTGAAGCTCATAAGCAGGCGGCAGGGCAATGCACAGCCCGGTCGGCACAAGGACGCGCTCACCCGGAGCGATCGTCATGGGAGCGTCCACAGCGGCCAGAAAGTCGAAGCCCGCAGCACCGGCAGTGGCGTAGGCAGGGAGGGGAAGTCCCTCGGAATGAGGCAGGCGCGTGATGCGCACATCAATCAGGTCTGTCGTCATGACCCTGTCTTACCCCGGATTATGCGCCCTGTGAAAGCGGGTTGGCGAAGAAGGCGACAATCCGTTCAACGAGCTGTTCCGCAACGTCTGTCTTGTCCATTTCCGGCCAGCTTTGCAGGCCATGATCGTCAATCAGGCTGACGGTATTACGCATGGCACCGAACACGCCATGACGGACATCATTGGCTACCAGCCAGTCACATCCCTTGCGCAGACGCTTGGCCTGCGCGTTTTGCAGCACATCATCCGTTTCGGCCGCAAACCCGACAACAAGACGCGGGCGCTGGGACGAGCGGCAGAGCGTCGCCAAAATATCGGGGTTCTCCACCAGTTCGAGCGTGGGGGGCCCGTCACCGTTCTTTTTGATCTTACCGGGGGCAATGTCTTTTGCGCGCCAGTCGCTGACGGCTGCCGTGCAGATTGCGGCGTCTACGGGTAGTGCGGCTTCACAGGCAGCGAGCATCTCACGCGCTGTCTGGACCGGAATGCGGTGTACGCCCTCCGGCACAGGGATCGAGACCGGACCGCTGACCAGCGTGACAGTCGCGCCACGTTTCGCCAGAGCTGCAGCAATGGCATAGCCCTGCCGTCCCGAGGAATGGTTTGACAGGAAGCGCACGGGATCGAGCGGCTCAACCGTTGGGCCTGCCGTCACCAGAACGTGACGACCGGACAGAGACCGATCCGGCGTTAGAAGACGCAGAATCGCATCGCGGATAACGGGAGGTTCGCTCAGACGTCCGGCACCGACTTCACCGCAGGCCATGCTGCCCACATCAGGGCCGATGACGGAAACACCGCGTGCCTCCAGCAGCTTCAGATTGGCCTGTGTGGCGGGGTGCTCCCACATCCGCACATTCATAGCCGGAGCCAGCAGAATGGGGGACGTGGTCGCGAGAAGCAGTGTGGTCGGCAGATCATCCGCCAGCCCGTGGGCCATACGCGCCATGATGTTGGCTGTGGCGGGGCAGACAACGACCAGATCCGCGCTCCGGGCCAGTGCGATATGGCCGATTTCGCTTTCCTGCGTGGGTTCGAACAGCGTGTCATGAACACGCTCGCCCGCCAGCGTTTCAAGGCTGAGCGGCGTGACAAAGGCCTTGGCGGCTTCGGTCATGACCGGCGTGACGGCAATACCATCCGCCCGCAGCAGGCGCACGAGTTCGAGCGCCCGGAACGCCGCGATCCCTCCAGAGACGATCAGCAGGACGCGGCGCATGGTCTTACAGACGCCAGCCGGAATGGATGGCGGCGATACCACCTGACAAATTGCGGTACTGCACCTGCTCCAGCCCCGCATCCCGCATCATCTGGGCCAGCGTTTCCTGATCGGGGAACATACGGATGCTCTCGGCGAGATACTGGTAGCTCTCGGAATCCTTGGCGATGATCTGTCCCATTTTAGGCAGAACCTGAAAGGACCAGAGATCGTAAATCGGTGCGAGGGCCGCAATCTCGACCTGTGAAAATTCGAGGCAGAAGAAGCGTCCGCCCGGTTTGAGGACACGCCGTGCTTCACGCAGAACTGCCGACTTGTCTGTGCAGTTGCGCAGGCCAAAGGCAATCGTCACGCGATCGACGGAACAGTCGGGCAGGGGGATGGCTTCCGCGTCCACGACACAGACCTCGATCTTGCCGATCAGCCCGGCCTTGATGGCGCGGTCACGCCCGACGGACAGCATGGCCGCATTGATATCGGACAGGATGGCCGGGCCACCACCGGCACGCAGCCAACCAAACGTGATGTCACCCGTACCACCCGCCAGATCCAGCAGCTTCATATTGGGGCGCGGGTTGAGCATCCCAACGAAAATGCGCTTCCAGACGCGGTGAATTCCCAGCGACATCACGTCATTCATGATGTCATATTTCCCGGCGACGCTCTCGAACACCTCCCGGACCATCGTCTTTTTCTGGCCACGCGGGACATTGCGGTAGCCGAAATCGATGGTGTCCTCGGCTTGTGCGGAGGACTGGGAGGGCGAGGCGTTGTGTTCTGCGCTATCGGTCATGGGGCAATCGATATATCGTTGAGGCCAGCCATGCCAGAGCTTCCAGAAGTCGAAACTATCATGCGCGGGTTTCGTGATGCCTTCGAAGGGCATCGAATCAGCCATGTTTCCGTCAACCGCCCCGATCTTCGATGGCCGTTTCCCGCAGATCTGCGGGAGAAGCTGGAAGGTCGGCGCGTTCTCTCGTTCCGCAGACGCGCGAAGTATATTCTCATGCGTCTTGAAGGCGGCTGGAGTATGCTGTTGCACTTAGGCATGTCGGGCCGACTCACGATCGGCAGGGCCGGGACGAACGCGACTCCACCAGCACATGAACATCTGGTTCTGGAGACGGACAGCGGTGCGCGGGCAGGGCTTGTCGACCCTCGACGCTTTGGCAGCGTCGATCTTGTCCGCACAGATGGGGAGGAGGATCATCGCCTTCTCGCTCATCTGGGACTGGAGCCGCTTTCCGACACCATGACCAGCCCCGCGCTGGCGAGCCTGTTTCGAGGCAGGCGTACACCGGTCAAGTCAGCTTTACTGGATCAAAAGCTGATTGCTGGTCTTGGCAATATTTATGTCTGCGAAGCCCTGTTTCGCTGCGGCATTCATCCCGAACGACAGGCCGGCACACTGACCGCCATCGAAACCCATGCTCTGTCAGAGGCCATTCCACAGATTCTGGAGCAGGCGATCGCTTCCGGCGGGTCGTCTCTGCGCGACTATGTGCAGGCTGACGGTACCAAAGGCGGCTTTCAGGACCTGCATCTTGTCTATGGACGGGAAGGGGAGCCCTGTCCGAATTGTGGAGACACCAGTCCGATCCAGCGCATCACGCAGTCCGGACGTTCGACGTTCTTCTGCCCGACCTGTCAGAAATAACTGCAGAGGGAAGCGGGGGCGGAAAGATGCCCCCATCCTGTGTAAAATGTGCAAAACGCTTGACGAGACCCGTCAGAGGGGAGTAGAGGGCGCCAACCATTTACGCGACCAAAACGCAAAGTGAACCGAAAGATCCATGGCAAACACAGCTTCTGCCCGTAAGCGCATCCGTCAGAATGAACGTCGCCGTGAGCGCAACGTCGCCCGCATGTCCCGTATGCGTACGTTCATCAAGAAGGTCGAACTCGCCATCCAGTCCGGCGACAAGTCCGCTGCTGCGGAAGCCTTCAAGGTTGCACAGCCGGAAATGCAGCGCGCAGCAGGCAAGGGCGTGATCGCAAAGAACACGATCAGCCGCAAGCTGTCCCGTCTGTCCGCCCGCGTGAAGGCTCTGGCAACCGCCTGAGCTTCACCTTCGGGTTGGAATTGAAGAACGCGCTCCCCTCCAGGAGCGCGTTCTTTTTTGACTGCACCCCAGAACTTTTCCCCGAGCGTCTGACTTTGGGTTGCTTATGAGGAACACCCTCATGACATCCCGCTGAACCCTTCGTGTTCCAGCTTGCTTCGGGCAGTGCGGACGCCTATCCTGAGCGTTCGACAAAAAAGTATCGGATGTCTGGCTCTCCGGAAATTTTCCTGCGTTCCTGCTGCGGATTTTCTGTCGAGAGCACAACCGCCCTGCGCGCAGGGACCAACAACTGATGCCCGCGTGCTGCGGGAATGGATATGAAAGGGGGTACAATGGTGGAAAACGCTCAGTATCTGGACGCCAGCGCCTCCGCCCCCGGTTCGACGACATCGCTTGAGACCGCCTGGGTCCGCGTTCGTGAGAAACTGAAGAGTGAGGTTGGCGAGGTCGAATACCGGACATGGCTCCGGCAGATCGTTCTGGGGCCACTCGACGAAGATGAACTAACTCTCTATCTGCCCACGCGATTCCTGCGCGACTGGGTTCGCAGTCAGTATGAAGAGCGCCTTCAGACGCTTTGGCGGACTGAACGCGAAGACATCAAGGGCGTGGAACTTCAGGTCAAGCGCGGACTGCCCGAAGTCGCGGCAGACGATGCCGAAGACGCGGACGACGCGGCAAGCCTCTCCAGCGAAACTGCGCCGCAAACCATTGTGTCCGAGAGTCGGAGCGATCTGGCTGTACCGCTTGATCCGCGCTTCACGTTCGATACTTTCATCGTCGGCAAGCCGAACGAATTCGCCTATGCCTGTGCGCGCCGAGTGGCCGAGAAGCCATCAAGCCCCGGCTTCAACCCGCTATTCCTGTATGGTGGTGTCGGACTGGGTAAAACGCATCTGATGCACGCCATCGGTACGGAGCTGACTCGCACCGGCAAGGTTTCCGTGGCTTATATGTCTGCGGAAAAGTTCATGTACCGCTTCATCGCGGCGATCCGTTCGCAGTCCACGATGGAATTCAAGGAACAGCTCCGGTCCGTTGACGTGCTGATGATCGACGATCTTCAGTTCCTGATCGGCAAGGACAATACGCAGGAAGAATTCTTCCATACGTTCAATGCGCTTGTGGATGCGGGTCGCCAGATCATTGTCAGCGCCGACAAAAGCCCTTCCGACCTGTCTGGACTTGAAGACCGTCTGCGGACCCGTCTGGGCTGCGGAATGGTCGCGGACATTCATGCCACGACTTTTGAGCTGCGCATTTCCATTCTGGAAGCCAAAGCCAAAGCGTCGGGCACGCATGTTCCGTCCAAGGTTCTGGAATATCTCGCACACAAGATCACGACCAATGTCCGTGAACTCGAAGGCGCGCTCAATCGTCTGATCGCCCATGCTGATCTCGTGGGCCGACCGGTGACGCTCGATACGACGCAGGATGTTCTCAAGGACATGCTCAAGGCCCACGATCGCCGCGTCACGATCGAGGAAATCCAGCGCAAGGTTTCCGAGCACTGGAACATCCGCCTGACAGACATGTCCTCTGCCCGCCGTGCGCGCGCCGTCGCACGTCCGCGTCAGGTGGCCATGTATCTGGCCAAGCAGTTGACGAGCCGTTCGCTTCCGGAAATCGGACGTAAATTCGGTAACCGTGACCATACGACGGTCATGCATGCCGTCAATCGCGTAACCGAATTGATGGATCAGGATACGTCCTTTGCCGAGGACGTGGAACTGCTGCGCCGGATGCTCGAAGGCTGACCTCGACCAGCCCCCGATCCCTCTCTTTCCCGAGGGGCGGGGGTCTGCTAGGTTCTCTCAATTAATTCAAGATCTTCCCCGAGGCCCGGAATGAAATTCAAGGTTGACCGTACTCTGCTGCAACGGGCTCTGGCGCATATTCATGGCGTTGCGGAAAAGCGGAATACCATTCCCATTCTGGCCAACGTTCTGATGAGCTTTGAGGACGATGTTCTGCGCCTGACGGCGACGGATATGGAAATCGCTGTCGTCGAAGACGTACCCGCAACCGGCGAACGCTCCGGCTCCACCACCGTGCCCGCCGCGGTACTCTTCGAGATTGTCCGCAAACTGCCGGATGGTGTGGCGCTCGAGTTCGATCATCAGGACAGCGAAGCACCGCTCGCCCTGCGCGCTGGCCGTTATGCCACCAGTCTGAACGTCCTTCCGGTCGACGACTTCCCGGCCATGGTCGCCGGAGATCTGCCGCATCGTTTCTCGCTCCCCGCAGCGACACTGCGCGGTTTGATCGATCGCACCAAATTCGCCATTTCAAACGAAGAAACCCGCTACTACCTGAACGGCATTTATCTGCACGTTGCAGAAAACGGCGCCACTCCAATGCTGCGCGCGGTCGCTACGGACGGTCATCGTCTGGCACGCGTTGAGACGGATCTGCCTGAAGGCGCGCGCGGTATGCCGGGCGTCATCATTCCTCGCAAGACCGTCAACGAACTACGCAAACTGCTGGACGAGGGAGCGGCCGATCTGGAAGTCTCCCTGTCCGACACACGCATCCAGTTTCAGGCCGGACCGGTCCTTCTGACCTCCAAGCTGATCGACGGAACCTTCCCGGAGTATGAACGCGTCATTCCTAAGGGCAATGATCGCATTCTGCGCGTCGGCAAGCGTGATTTCGCGGCGGCTGTCGGGCGTGTCGCGGCCATCAGCCAAGAGCGGTCGCGCCCGGTCAAGCTGTCTGTCACGCAGAATATGCTGAACCTCTCCGCCACCAGCCCCGATCAGGGCGTGGCTCACGAGGAACTAGACGAAAATGCTGTCTCCTACGATGCCGCACCCATCGAGATCGGCTTTCAGGCGCGTTACCTGACGGACATCACTGACCAAATCGACGTGGAAGTGGAATTCGCATTTTCCGACAGTTCTGCGCCCACCATCGTGCGTGACACGGCGTCGCCTTCGGCGCTGTATGTCCTAATGCCCATGCGGGTCTGAACACGAGCCACGATTGAAACTGACCAGGCTCGCGCTGACGGATTTCCGGAACTATACCCATACCGTCTGGACCCCGGATGCCTCCATTCTGGTCCTGACGGGAGAGAACGGGTCCGGAAAGACCAATCTGCTGGAAGCCGTTTCGCTGCTGTCTCCCGGGCGTGGACTACGCGGCGCACCGCTTCCTGCTCTGTGCCGTACGGGAGCAGAGCGGTGGGGCGTTGCTGCGACACTTCAGTCCGCTCTGGATGAATTCCGGATCGGAACAGGGAGTGAGTTAAACGAAAAGCAGCGTCGGACCTTTCGGCTCGATGGGGAAAATATTCGCTCTCAGGCCACGATTGGCCAAAGATTTTCCTGTGTCTGGCTGACCCCACAGATGGATCGGCTTTTTCAGGAAGGTTCCAGCGGCCGGCGGCGCTTTCTGGATCGGCTGGTCATGGCGCTTTCTCCCGATCATGGTCGCCAGATTGCCGCCCATGACCGCTCGGTTGTCAGCCGGAACAGGGTTCTGGCGGATCGCCCGACCGAGACAGCATGGCTCGCGTCCATTGAAGATTCCATCGCCCGCCATGCGGTTGCGGCCTCTGCCGCTCGCCTCGTACTTGTTGAGAGCATGAACGCGCATCCATTTGAGAATAATGGATTTTCTGCCAGCACACTTCATCTTGACTGCGCTGTTTCAAACCGCCTGGCCTGTCAGCCGGCACTGGACGTCGAAGACTGGATCAGAAACAGTCTCCAGCAGTCCCGCACCGAAGACCGGCAACGCGCCACCACGTCCATCGGGGCGCACAGGGCCGATTTCACACTTTCGGACACCGCCACGGGACGTCCTGCAGAACTCTCCAGCAGCGGTCAGCAGAAAGTCATGCTGACCGGCACAATTCTGTCCCACGCGCGGCTCATGACGCAGGAACGGGGCCATGCTCCGGCCATATTGCTGGATGAGCCTTTGGTGCATCTGGACGAGACCCGCCGCCATGCTCTTCTCGACAGTCTTGAGAAACTGCAGGCACCCGTTCTGATCACAGGTACGGATCACGCGCCTTTTGCAGCGCTTGCAGGCCGCGCCCAGTTTTTTTCAGTCAGAAACGGAAGCATATCTCCGGCCTGATTCATGCCCACCGCTGGTCTAACCGTCCGGCGCAGGCTATACTGATCCAACAGTTTTTCAGAGTACCACGGAGACCGTCACGCGCATGTCAGAGACCCAGAACCAGCCCGAGATCCCAGGCGCAGACGGTGAAGATTACGGTGCTTCGTCCATTTCGGTACTCAAGGGACTGGATGCCGTTCGCAAGCGTCCGGGCATGTATATCGGCGATACGGATGATGGCTCGGGCCTGCATCACATGGTTTTCGAAATCATCGACAACGCCGTCGACGAAGCTCAGGCCGGACACGCCACATACTGCATTCTGACCCTGAACGGGGATGGTTCCGTCTCCGTCCGCGATAACGGTCGCGGTATCCCGACTGATCTTCATCCCGAAGAAGGCATCAGCGCGGCTGAAGTCGTACTGACCAAGCTGCATGCAGGCGGCAAGTTCAACCAGAATTCCTATAAGGTTTCGGGCGGTCTGCACGGTGTGGGCGCAGCCGTTGTGAACGCGCTGTCCGAATGGATGGAAGTGCTCATCTGGCGCAACGGTCTGGAGCACAAGATCCGCTTCCAGCACGGTGAACGCGACGAAGCCCTGCACGTCATCGGGCCGTCCACGGAAGACCGTGGCACTCTGGTCACATTCAAGCCCAGCAAGCAGACCTTTACGAAGGTCGATTTCGAGCTTTCCATTCTTGAGCGCCGCGTCCGCGAGCTCGCATTCCTGAACTCCGGCATGCTGATCATCCTGCGTGATGAACGTCATGCGGAGCCGAAAGAACTGCGTTTCCACTATGAAGGCGGCCTGAGCGCTTTCGCGGAATGGCTTGATTCTTCAAAAACTTCCATCGTCACACCTCCGATCGTGGGTGAGATCGACAATCCGGAAAGCGGCATTCGCGTCGAATTCGCGCTGACCTGGAACGACAGCTATCACGAGACGATGCTGTGCTTTACCAACAACATCCCCCAGCGCGATGGTGGTACGCATCTGGCAGGCTTCCGTCAGGCTCTGACCCGCGTTGTCGGCAAGTATGCCGAAGGGGTGGCCAAGCGTGAGGCTGGCTCGCTGACGGGCGAAGACATGCGTGAAGGCATGACGGCCGTGCTGTCCGTCAAGGTGCCCGATCCGAAGTTTTCATCCCAGACGAAGGACAAGCTGGTCTCATCCGAAGTTCAGCCCGTCGTGCATGCCGCTGCATCCGATGCGATCTCTCACTGGTTCGAGACGCACCCCAAGGAAGCCAAGGCAATCGTCGCCAAGATCATCGATGCCGCCAGCGCCCGTGAGGCTGCACGCCGTGCGCGTGAACTGACACGACGCAAGGGTGTACTGGATGTTTCCTCGCTTCCGGGAAAGCTCGCGGACTGTCAGGAACGCGATGCGTCCAAGGCTGAAATCTTCATCGTCGAGGGTGACTCTGCAGGCGGCACCGCCAAGCAGGGCCGAGACCGTCGCTTTCAGGCAATCCTTCCGCTGCGTGGCAAGATCCTGAATGTTGAACGGGCACGTTTTGACAGAATGTTGGGATCGGCGGAAATCGGCACACTGATTACCGCTCTCGGCACTGGTATTGGCCGTGGCGAAGTCGATCAGGGTGGTTTTTCGGCAGAAAAACTACGCTACCACAAGATCGTCATCATGACAGACGCCGACGTGGACGGCTCTCATATCCGCACGCTGCTCCTGACGTTCTTCTTCCGCCAAATGCCCGAACTGATCGAGCAGGGCTATCTCTACATTGCCCAGCCGCCGCTCTATCGCGCCAAACGTGGACAGGAAGAGCGTTATCTCAAAGATGATGCGGCTCTTGAACAATACCTGCTGGACAAGGCGCTGGCGAATGCGACCCTGCGCTTTGCTGACGGCCGGGAGCTGACAGGCGAGGCTCTGTCTGAAGAAATCACGTTCATGTCCGCTGCGGCTCGTCGCCTTCAGAGCATTGCTTCTAAAGTGCCGGTCTGGGTCATGGAGCAGGCTGCTATTTCTGGGGTTCTGGACAGCAATATCGCTGTTGCCACCTCACGGATGGCGGAATTCCAGCAGCGGCTTGATGGCGCCTCGCTTGCCAACGAGCGCGGCTGGAAGGTCTCCATTTCGGAAACCGGTCTGGAATGCGCGCGCTCCGTCCGTGGCGTGGGTGAAGTCTACCACATCGAGCCTTCGCTCCTGCGTTCGGTTGAGGCCCGCTGGCTGGTTTCCGAATGGGAACGTCTGGCGCGTGATTTTGCAAAATCCGTCATCCTGACGCTCGATCCCACGTCCTACGAACTGTTCGGCCCGGCCGCCATCATGGAGCGCATTCTGCTTCAGGGGCGTCGCGGGCTAACCATCAACCGGTTCAAGGGACTGGGCGAGATGAATGACGAACAGCTCTGGCACACGACACTCGACCCTTCGACCCGCACCCTGTTGCAGGTCCGGATCGGGGATGTTGAAGATGCTGGTCAGGTCTTCTCGACGCTGATGGGCGATGTTGTGGAGCCGCGCAGGGACTTCATCGTCGGTAATGCTCTGAAGGTTGCCAATCTTGACGTTTAAGGCTTTTGCAGTCGCAGCCGGCCTTGTTCTGATCGCGGGACTGACCTGTGGTTCAGCCAAGGCTGAGCCGCAGGTCAACGCAGCCTATGCTGTCTACATCAAGGGTTTTCACGTCCTGAACGCCAGGACGTCCTATCAGATCCAGCCCTGGGGCTATGGCGGTAGTACCCAGATCAAGCCTGCGGGCCTGATCAGCTGGTTCGTGACGATGGACGTAACATCGCATGTTCAGGGGCAGTTCACCCCCGACGGCAATGTACAACCCATGCTGTTTGACAGTGGTGGCGTTTCGCGCGGCAAAAACAGGCATGTCCGGCTGGAGTTCTCAAACGACACCCCAAAGGTGATGGATCTTCAGCCGCCGGAAACCGACCGCGAGCCTATCCCGGCAGATTTGCTGCCCCATACGGTCGATACCCTGAGCGGGATGGCCCATCTGCTGCATTCCCTAGCGACGACAGGAAAATGCGACGGATCTCAGGTCATTTTCGATGGACTTCGGCTGACCCAGATGGTGGTGCATGGTCCTGTCATGGTGGACATCCCGCAGGGTCAGGACGAGGTCTATTCCGGGCAGGCCATGCGATGTGATTTCATTGGCCGCCAGATCGCAGGGTTCATCAAGGACTCTCCCAACAGAGCCAAACTGGCCGCGCCACAACCCGGCGCGGTATGGTTTTTAAAGATCAACGGTCTGGGGCTTGTTCCCGTACGGATCGAGTTCAATCACCCGAAACTCGGTCATGTCATGGTTGTCATGCAGCATGCCGTGACTCCCTGACCGAAGCACTCGAACGAATTGCAATAATCGGCAATTCGAAGTGATGACACAGTCTGCGGGCTTCGTTTGACGCGGGCCCGTGGTTTGGATACCCCGGGCAGAACATGACCGACACAACCCATCGCACCACTGCCATCATTCTCGCTGCGGGCCTCGGCACACGCATGAAATCCCGCCTGCCAAAGGCGCTGCATCGTCTGGGTAACCAGCCCATGATCAACCACCTCATCACAACCGCCCGGCAGGTCTTCGATGATGTGGTCGTCGTCACAGGGCCTGATATGCCGGAACTTGAGCAGGCTGTGCATCCATTCCGAACCGTCACGCAGGTCGAACGGCTCGGCACGGCCCATGCGGCCAATGCGGCACGGAACCTGTTCGGGGCTGGGGATATCGCTGTTCTTTATGCTGATAACCCGCTGATTACCGCCGAAACGATGGAGCACCTGCTCGCGGCCCGCAGACAGGGTGCCAGTCTGGCTCTGCTGGGAATGCGTCCGGCTGTACCCGGTCGTTATGGCAGGATTGTCGAAGACCACGGCAAGGTTGTGAAAATCGTCGAGTTCAAGGACGCAACTGAAGACGAACGCCGCATCACGCTTTGCAATGCTGGCGTCATGTGTGCCGGAGCAGAGGACTTCCGTAACTGGCTGGAGAATGTTCGTAACGACAACGCCCAGGGTGAATATTACCTGACGGATGTCGTTGAAATGGCAGCTAAGGCCGGTTCTGTCGTGTGTGTTGAAGCGCCTGAAGACGAGCTGGCTGGCGTCAATTCGCGCTCCGAACTCGCGCGCGCTGAAGCGACCCTCCAGACACGGCTGCGAAACGCGGCGATGGATGCCGGAGTGACATTGGTTGCGCCGGAAACCGTCTTTTTCAGCACAGACACCGTTCTTGAAGCGGATGTAACGGTCGAGCCGAATGTCTTTTTCGGACCAGGTGTGACTGTTCGCTCAGGTGCGCTTATTCGCGCTTATTCGCATCTTGAAGGCTGCACGGTTGGTGAAGGTGCAATGATCGGTCCGTACGCCCGACTGCGTCCCGGAACGGTCTGTGCTGCACACACGCATGTCGGCAATTTCGTCGAACTCAAAAACGTGGAACTGGGCGAGGGTGCCAAGGCCAACCATCTGACCTATCTGGGCGATGCCTCGGTCGGAAGCGGCACCAATGTCGGGGCAGGGACAATTACCTGCAATTATGATGGTGTCTTCAAACACCGGACCGTCATCGGGGAGCGGGTTTTCGTCGGTTCGAACGCCATTCTCGTGGCTCCCGTAACCATCGGTGACGATGCCCTCGTGGCCGCAGGCAGTGTGATTACCGATGATGTGCCTGCTGGCGATCTGGCTCTGGGCCGGGCGCGGCAAGCACTGAAATCCGGGCGCGGTCTTCAGATCAAACAATCTCTCAAAGCTCGGAAGGAACAGGGCTGATGTGCGGTATCTGCGGTATTGTCGGACACAAGCCTGCCAGCCCGATTGCATTCGAGGCTCTGCGACGCCTTGAATATCGTGGATATGATTCTGCCGGGATCGCAACCCTGACAGCGTCGGGCGATATCGAACGCCGCCGCGCTGCCGGCAAGCTCGATAATCTGGAGCGTGTTCTCAAGGAGCACCCGCTGCACGGCACCACCGCCATAGGTCATACCCGTTGGGCGACGCACGGTGCCCCTACCGAAAACAACGCCCATCCCCATGAAGCCGGGCGTGTGGCAATCGTTCATAACGGCATTATCGAGAATTTCGCAGCCCTTAAGGAAGAGCTGGAATCGAAAGGCCGTGTGTTTCGGACCGAAACGGATTCCGAAACCGTCGCCCATCTGGTCGATGACTATCTGGAGCAGGGACTGCCGCCCCGGGAGGCCGCGTTTGCTGCCATCAAACGACTGGAAGGCGCCTATGCCATCGCCATGATCTTCAAGGATCATGAAGGTCTGCTGCTTGGTGCCCGTCACGGGGCGCCGCTGGCTGTCGGCTACGGTGATGGCGAGATGTTCCTGGGATCGGACAGCATTGCTCTGGCCCCTATGGCCCGGAAAATGACCTATCTCGAAGACGGCGACTGGTGCGAACTCACGACCGATAATGTCAGAATTTTCGATATGACAGGTGCGGAGATCAGCCGTCCGGTTCAGGATCTTACCTTCATGGCAGGGCAGGTCGGCAAGGATGGCTACCGGCACTACATGGAAAAGGAACTCCATGAGCATCCGGTCGCCATTGGACAGACGCTGAAACGGATTACGGACCCAGCATCAAAGCGCATTACGTTGCCGGCTATGCCTTTCGATCCGGCACAGGTGCCCCGCGTCACCATCACGGCCTGCGGTTCCGCCTATTATGCCGGGATGGTCGGCCGGTACTGGCTTGAATCCCTTGCACGCATTCCGGTGGAAATCGATGTTGCGTCCGAAATGCGCTACCGCGAGCCGCCCCAGCCGGACAAAGGTGTGGCGCTGCTGATTTCACAGTCCGGCGAGACTGCGGATACGCTAGGTGTTCTGCGCAGCCTCAAAAAGGCCGGTCAGAGCATTGTCTCGGTCCTGAATGTCGAACACTCTACAATCGGGCGGGAAAGTGATCTCGTGCTGGGTATGGATGCAGGGCCGGAAATTTCCGTTGCCTCCACCAAAGCCTTTACTGCGCAGCTTTCCGTTCTGGCAGCGCTGGCGATCGAATTCGCCCGTGCGCGTGGAACGATGGATCAGGCCCGCGAAGAGCGTTTGACGGCCAGTCTGCTGGATCTGCCGTCACGTGCAGCAGAGGTGTTCACTCGTACCAAGGATATTCAGGCCATGGCCGCCGTTGTGGCGCAGGCTCGCGATGTCCTGTACCTAGGACGCGGGATTTGTACGCCGATTGCATTCGAGGGCGCCTTAAAATTAAAAGAAATCAGTTACATCCACGCGGAAGCTTATGCAGCGGGTGAACTGAAACATGGCCCGATAAGCCTGATCGACCAGACCGTTCCGGTCGTTGCAATCGCCCCGTCCACGATCCTGTTCGACAAGACGCTATCCAATCTTCAGGAAGCGAAAGCGCGTGGCGGCCGCATTCTTGTTTTCACAGATGCCGCAGGTGCCAAGCGCCTTGAGGGCGTGGCGGAACAGATCGTCATCATGCCTGACGTGGACGCTTTCGTCGCACCGATCCTATATGCCATCCCCGTTCAGATGCTGGCCTATGAGGTCGCACTTCTGAAAGGCACGGATGTGGATCAGCCTCGCAATCTTGCGAAATCCGTGACGGTGGAATGAGGAATTTTTCTATCCGACAAGCTTATTTTTCACTCATTATAACGGTATGGACCATAAAACACTAAAAGGGGCGTAAAGATGGGTGGAGACGCAATATCCGGAACACCAGCCGGAAATTCAGGCCTTTCCCCCAGCGCCCCCGAAATCGCCCTGCGTGAGGCTTTCGTCCGAAGGCTGAACGAGCAGGGCTTTGAAGGGGATATCGACCTGCGGGTCTCATCCCGTCTGATGTCTTCCACCGATAACAGCATTTACCAACGTCTCCCGGCTGCGGTCATTCACCCGCGAACCAGCGAAGACCTCAACAGGGCGGTGAGGGCGGCTGCCAACGGCGCTCTGACGCTCGCAATCCGGGGAGGCGGCACCGGCACCAACGGCCAGTCCCTGACCGATGGCGTCGTTGTTGACGTCTCACGCCATCTAGACCGGATCCTCGATTTCGACGCCGAAGCGGGTACGGTCACCGTTGAGCCGGGCGTAATTCTGGCCCGTCTGAATGCATTTCTGAAGCCACACGGTTTTTTCTTTCCCCCAACAGTCTCGACCGCCACCCGCGCGACAATTGGAGGCATGATTGCGACGGATGCTTCCGGCAAAGGCTCCCGGATCTACGGCAGGACGTCCGATTATATCGAGACGATGGATGTCGTTCTTGCGGATGGAAGCGATCTGGCGGTTGAGCACCTGACTGCTGAAAAGCTGCTAGACGCAATGAACGGGACCGGATATGCCGCACGGGCTTATCGTGAGGTCCATCGGGTCGTCACGGAACATGCAGAAGAAATCCGGCGTGTTTTCCCCGATATGAACCGTGGTCTGACCGGATACAACCTTCAAAATATTCTGTTTGACGACGGCAGCTTCCATCTCGCAAGGCTTCTGGCGGGATCGGAAGGCACGCTCGCGCTGACCAAGAAAGTTGTCCTGCGCGTCAGAAGGCTACCGAAATACCGTCAGCTTATCGTCGTCCGCTATGCCAGCTTCAACGATACCCTTCAGGGCGTCCAGACACTTCTGCCTGCCAACCCTTCAGCTGTTGAGGTGCTGGATGACCGTGTTCTCGCCAAGGCCCAGCAGGACGTGACATGGCATGCTCTTGAACGTGTCCTGGGGAATACGTCAGCTCTTCCGGTCAAGGGGATGAGCTTCGTAGAATTCGTGGGCGATGATCTGGAAGTCCTGAAGGGACAGATAGCCCATGCCGTCAACCTTCTTGAGAGCTCCCCTCACAAACCCATTGATCATAAAGCAGTTTTTGATCCGGAAATTATTGCGAACCTCTGGACGCTTCGGGAAAAATCCGTAGGGCTGCTAGGGCGTCCGGACGGTCACAGGCAGGGTGTTCCATTCGTGGAGGATACAGCCGTTCCTCCCGAAGTCCTGCCTGAATATGTCAGCGAGTTCCGCGATATTCTGGATGGATACGGCTTGTCCTATGGCATGTTTGGGCATGCGGACGTCGGGTGCCTGCATGTACGCCCGTTTCTGGACATGCTGACGGCCGAAGACCGGGCGCTGATCCGGCCAATTTCTGACGCAGTGGCTGAGTTGACGAAACGTCATGGCGGTCTGCTCTGGGGGGAACACGGTCGGGGGTTCCGCGGGGAATTTTCGCCGCTGTTTTTCGGCGAAACGCTCTTTGCAGAACTTTGCCGCATCAAGGATGTCTTTGATCCCAAAGATATTTTTAATCGCGGCAAACTGGCTCCGGGTGGAGCGGGGCATCCAGTCGACCGGATTGATGGCATCCCTTTTAAGGGCGGGTTTGACGAGGAGATCACACCTTCGTTGCGTGAATCTTACGGCCTGTCCGTAAGCTGCAATGGCAATGGCGCCTGTTTCAACCGCGAGCCGGACATGGCCATGTGTCCGTCTTACAAAATCACGAAAGACCGGTCGCAGTCCCCCAAAGGCCGCGCTCTGCTGCTTCGAAGCTGGGCCAGACTGCGCTCTCTGCCAGCGGATGCTTCGGATCGGGCTATGCTTCCCGTTCTGACAGAAGAGCTCAAGACCTCGCTGGACACGTGCCTGTCGTGCAAAGCCTGTGCCACGCAATGTCCAATCCGCGTGGATATCCCGTCCATGCGTTCCAAATTTCTTTCAACGTACTTCCGTGATACCCGCAGACCCATCAGGGATTATCTTGTCTACTGGCTGGAACCGCTTCTGGCGGCAGGGCGAGTGACCCCCAGGATCGCCAACCTCCTGATGCACAATCCTGTATCGCAAACCGTCCTGTCGCGGCTGGGTTTGGTGGATCTTCCGCATTTAAGACCTGCGCGACGGAACACGGACATTCAGGTCAGCCGATCGTGGCTGCGACGCAACCAGAGCAATCCACGCGCTGTCATCGTGATGCAGGATTCCTTCACCGGCAGCTTTGATGGAGGGCTTGTCGAGAAGGCTCATGCTCTCCTGACGCAGCTTGGGTTCGATGTGAAGCTCACGCCTGTCTGGGACAACGGCAAAGCGCGTCATGTTCTGGGGTTTCGCAAAGGCTTTGGCGTGACGGCACGCGCGACCCTGCGGAAATTGAGGGCACTGGCCGAGTTCGATATTCCTGTCGTTTCGCTGGATGCAGCAACCGGCCTCATGTTCACACAGGAATACCGGGAAGTCGCAGGAAACAGTCCAATCCCGACTGTTCTTCCACTTGAGACTTTTCTTCGGCAACAGATCGGGCAGGGAGCCTTGCAACCGCTTCAGACTCATCGAGACATCCCTCGCATGACTGTGATTTCGCATTGCACGGAACAGGCTGCCCGACCGGAAAGTGCCGGAGACTGGGCCTTTGTCCTTCAGCATTATGGTGTGCCGGTGGAGGCCGGGAAGGCAGGCTGTTGTGGCATGGCCGGACTGTTCGGGCATCAGAAGGAACATGCGAAGCTATCACGGGATATGTTCGAGCAGAACTGGGCCAGAAAAGTTGAGACACCCGTTCTTGCGACCGGATTTTCCTGCCGCTGCCAGACCGAGCGCATGGCTGGGTTCCGTCCGTCCCATCCCGCAGAAATACTGATTTCTGTTTTGCAGGAACACTTGTGAAAACAGGGCGTTGATAACGATGTCACACCTCTGGACGCATAGGGTCCAAACTGTAACAATGTTGCCCGATCTCAAAAGGCACACCCTTGCCAGCAGGCGCCGTGGAGTATGAACGTCATGTCTTCTCTTCCATCCCGGATCTACGCTGTTGTCGACCAGCCTCGCTGGGTAGAACGGCTTGGTGGAGCTGGCCTGCGCTTCATTGAACTGTATCTCCGGGATCTGTCTGAAGAGGACGTTCGGGCACAGGCTCTGCTGGCTCAGGAACTTGCGGCACGTTTCAATGTGTCTCTCGCGTTGAACCGCTACTGGCAGACTGCCATCGAACTGGGCTATGAATGGCTGCATCTGGGGCCGGAAGATCTTGAGACCGCTGATCTGGAGGCGATCCGGACTGCGGGTATAAGATTTGGTATCTCGACCCATACCCGTCAGGAACTGGAA
Organism: Gluconobacter cerevisiae; assembly: GCF_015244675.1. Classification (GTDB taxonomy): domain Bacteria; phylum Pseudomonadota; class Alphaproteobacteria; order Acetobacterales; family Acetobacteraceae; genus Gluconobacter; species Gluconobacter cerevisiae. The sequence goes on from NZ_JABCQO010000003.1 coordinate 77,052, forward strand.
ACAGCTCTGGCCTGCAAGCCGGATTACATCTCCTTTGGTCCTGTCTGGTCCACAGAACTTCGGGGCGTGAAGCTAGCGGGCAGGGGTCTGAAACAACTGGCGGAATGGCGGGAACTGTGCGGAGATGTGCCGCTGGTGGCGATCGGAGGCCTCACGGTGCCTCGGTTCGCAGAGTGCCTGGAAGCTGGGGCAGATACGGTGGCCGTGATGGGCGATTTCATCGGCCATCCGGATCCGGAAGCACAAGTCCGACGCTGGATTGACGCCACCTCCAAAGAAGCTGCCCCAACTTGAAACATGCTACCTCGTCTGCGGACGATCTGATGAAAGAGCCGAGACAACGATGATGGTGACAGGACTGGCAGCCGTACTCCTAGCGCTCGCGTTCCTGCTCACGCTTGTCAGCATCATTCAGCCTCTCGCGAAACGTCTTGAAATTTCAGAGGCCGTCCTGCTGGCTCTGACCGGGATCGGGCTTGGACTGATCGCGTCTCTCATTGTCCGATCTTCTGCGACTGATCTTCTGGACGGTGCGGCGGAAGCGTTGATCTATTTTCCGGTCAACAGCGAAGCTTTCCTGCTGATTTTCCTACCCATTCTGGTTTTTCAGGGCGCGATGGCCATTGACGTGCGCCGTCTGGCCCATGAAACGGCGACAGTCCTGCTGCTGGCTGTGGTGGCAGTCATTGTTTCCACGGCCACGATCGGCTTTGCGCTTTATCCTTTTGCCAAGCAGAGCCTTGTTGTCTGCCTGCTTTTGGGATCGATCGTCGCAACGACCGATCCGTCCGCCGTGGCGGGTATTTTCCGCGAAATCGGCGCGGCATCCCGCCTGACACGCCTCGTTGAGGGAGAGGCACTCCTGAACGATGCCGCGGCCATTTCGATCTTCTCCATCCTTCTGGCAGCCGTTACGTCCCATCACCAGATCCATCCGACCGAAGCTCTGATAGACTTCATGACGGCCTTTATCGGGGCCATCGTGGTCGGTGTCTGTCTGGCGCGTCTGACATTGCTGCTGATTGCAGGACTGGGCGGATCGGCTGCTTCAGAGATCACACTGACGCTGGCACTTCCCTATGCCGTTTATATCCTTTGCGATGAAATGCTCGGGTTTTCGGGGGTTGTGGCAACGGCCGCGGCAGGCCTGACAGTATCCGCTTACGGGCCGTCTACCTTCCGTCCCCAGGTCTGGCGTTTTCTGAACGAGATGTGGGAACAGCTCGTTTTCTGGGCTGGTTCGCTCGTTTTCCTTCTGGCGGCCATGCTGGTCCCCCGCCTGCTGATTGGCATGACGAGGTGGGATTTCGTGCTGATCCTGATTGCAAGCGTGGCTGGTCTGATCGCGCGCTCGGCCGTGATTTTTGGTATGTTGCCCCTGCTGGCCATTACGAAGCTGTCGCCGCCTGTTCCAAACCCTTTCAAGGCAACGATGGCCTGGGGTGGCATTCGCGGCGCCATCACGCTTGCCCTTGCACTTGCCGTGACCGAGAACCAGAGCGTTTCGAGCCCTGTGGCCCATTTTGTCGGTATCATCGCCACGGGCTTCGTTCTCATCACGCTTCTGATCAACGGTACGACGCTGCGGGCGCTGGTTCTGTTTTTCAAACTGGATCAGCTTTCCCCCATCGATCAGGCCATCCGCCAGCAGATCGTGGGAATTGGTCTGGGTGAGGTCGCAGAACGGACGCGGGAACTGTCTGAAGAACTCGGCTTCAGCGAGCAGACGCGCGCCGGCGTTATCAGCCGCCTTGAACGTCGCGCCGAGAAGGAGAGGGCGGCCAATAATTTTGAATCTGCCCTGAGTGACCGTAACCGCGTCAATATCGCTCTGATTACCATCGCCAATCAGGAACGCTCACTGCTGTTGGATCTGTTCCGAATTCAGGGGCTATCTCGCCGTGTGATGGAAACGCTGCTGAGAACAGCTGAATCCATGGCGGATGGCGCCAGACTGGAAGGGCGTTATGGTTATGTGCGTGCCCTCAAGCGGCGTCTTCAGCCTTCACTTCGCTTTCGGATCGCGCAGGAACTGCATAGTCGCCTGCATATCGACGAGCCTCTGACGAACTGTATGATGGAGCGGTTCGAGATGCTCATCATCGCGCATCTCGTCTCGCTTTCGCTTCAGCGCTTCGTTCGCCAGCGCATGGAACCCACGCTTGGCCCGCGCATCACGGAAATCGTGTCTGAGGTGCTCGGCCGCCAGCGCAAACTTCTGGACGATGCGCTGGAGACCCTCCGCTTGCATTATTCCGGCTATTCCGAAGCTCTTGAAAGCCGCATCCTGCGGCAGATCGCTCTGCGTCTCGAAGATGAAGAATACGATGCCCTTGAAGCCGACAGCCTGATTTCCGAAGAGCTTCACCGCGAACTGCATCGTGAGATCGAACGCCAGCGGGCACGGCTCGATGCACCGCTACGCTTTAATCTCAAGAGCGGTATTGAACAGCGTCTCCGGGCTTTTCCGGCATTCAATGGCGTCCCCGACAGTGTGCTGCAAAAGCTGTCTTCCAAGGTTTCGATGCATTTCGTCTCACCGGGAGAGGTGCTGTTCAAACGCGGGCAGCGCGTTCGTGTCGTCTATGCTCAGGTGGCGGGGCTGGCAGAAGTTAATCTGGCCGAGCAAGAGATTTTGTTTGGCAGTGGAGATCTGATCGGTGCCGCTTCCGTCATCCGAAACGACACGATGCCCGGCACCGTCCGCTCCCTCCAGTTCAGCCATCTGCTGGCCATTCCGCGACCGGTTTTCGAAAAGCTGCTTCGGGATTATCCGATCGTTCAGCGCCTTATTATTCAGCGCAGCAAGAAAAGAGCGGACGGGCTTCTGATGCCTGTCACAGTCCGTACTCTGGAGGGGGACGCCATCTCGACGGCCTCTGCCACAGAGATGCGTCATCTGGTTTCGCCTCTTTAAAGAACCGGAGGCGGGGTCTCTTTTTCGGGGGCGAGCAGCTCGCGGAACCGGAGCGCGCAGAAACCAAGGATTGCCGCGGCCAGCAAAGCTGCGCCCGAGTGCAGCAGCCAGAACGAAACGTCAGAAATACGCCCAAGGAGTGTTGCGAGCTTTCCAATCAGAAGATTGGAAAGGAACAGATGCAGTGAAAAGCAGGCGACGAGGATGGTATTGACGCTGACGGGGGCAGCCCGGGAGAAAAGGGCCATTCCGATCGCATAATTCATCGAAAAGCCGATATCGTTAATAATGTGAAAGGCCAGCCCCCAAAGCAGGCTGACCTCATGCGGCCCTGGACTGATCCATGATCCCAAAGCCAGCATCAAGGGGCCGAAGGCCGCAATGAAGGTTCCCAGTGCGACTTTAGCGATTTCCGAAAGATCCTGCCGCCGTCGGGAATAGGCTTTCCAAAACCACAGGACGGCGACAGCGCACAGCGTGCTGATGAACCCATCCAGAGAAATCAGATCGCTCACCGGCATCTCGTGTCCCAGAAGGCGAAGCTGGAAATGCTCGCGCCCCCAGAGCAGATAACCATCAAAAATTTCGGAGTTCGGCACGGCTCCGACAGCCATGACCGGCACAAGTGCCAGAAGCAGCCAGACCGTCTTTTTTTCCTGTGACGTCAGGGCAGGGCGTGTGCGTTTTGAGACTTTCGCATCATGAGGCGCCGGATGGACGGTGAGGTCAGAGGCAGGAAGCCAACGGCGTCCAAAAAGATAGACTACAAGCCCGATCAGCATACCGACGCCCGCAGCCAGAAAGCCCCAGTGCCATTCGATCTGCGCCAGACTTGCACATAGTATCGGTGACGCAATGACAGCAACCTGAAGCCCCATCATATAGATCTGATAGGCATCCGAGCGTCTCCGGTCGCCCAAGGCGTAAAGCGCTCCAACCTGCGCGCGCAGTCCTCCTGCCATACCAAGACCTGCAAGCAGGAAACCCAGCGCCAGCACGAAACTCCAGTCAAACGACAGCAGGAAATGGCCTACCGTCATCAGAACCGCACCGAGAAGAATGGTTCGTGTCTGGCCAAGTACGCGGTCGGCAAGAAAGCCGCCAAGGAGAGGGGTGGCATAGATCAGGGCCAGAAAAAGCCCCGTAATCGCACCTGCCAGAGCCCTCGGTCCGACCGGCGCGTAGAGAAATGAAACAAATCCTTCAAGCGACGTCAGGCCAAACACATGGCCGGAGTGATCCGGCTGAAGCAGATGATCCGTCAGATAGAGCGCGAGGATGGCCTGCATGCCGTAAAGCGAAAATCCGACCCAACCTTCGGTCAGTGTTAACACCCACAGCCCGATAGGATGCCCCCAGAGTTCACGCTGTTTTGAGGGAACGAATGGTTCGACGACAGGGAAAGCAGGAAGGATCTCGGTCATGCAGCCTCAACGACGCAGGATAGGAAGACCCTGCGTAACGGGAGAAGCCGGATGAGGTAAAGGGGAGAGATGGTTCAATGGCAAAATGCCATATGGCATTTTGCCATTAGATCGTACGGACCGGAGATTGAATGATGGCAAAATGCCATTGGTTTATCCAAGTGGCATTTTGCCATAGGCGTGAAATTAATCATTGAACGCATAATCCAAACCCAAAAGTCCGTGAAAAAGCGCTGAAAACCTAGGATAACAGTCCGTGTATGGCATTTTGCCACAGAACTTGATTTTTGAACCCAGCGGCTTCAATGCGCTGGGTACGGGCTTTGATAAGGTAAAATCCGAGCGCGTATCAGAGACGGGATCGACAACACACAAATGTCGTATAAGATATATTATGCCAACTTATATGTTCGGAAACATTAAATTTCTGACTTTTTTGTGAGAACACATCCTATTGTTGCGAAGAATGTCTTCTTTCACGCTAGGAAAAGCGTTGTAGTCCATTTTACCGGTGAGCGCGCGTTGCGATCATCGGCATATCCGCGGGAGCGGCTGTTTATATGTCATCTATGTCCCTGTGCCGACTAAGTCTTCTGGGAAGCACATTTTGCGTTGCAATACTCTCCGCCCTCCCGAGCATCGCACGGGCCGATGATTATACGGAACTGCTCGACATTCTTCGCGCCAAGGGCAGCCTGAGCCGTTCTGAATATAACGTGCTGCTGTCACATCACCAGCATCACGCGCACCCCTCGCTGCAACGTGACGACGACGGAGCATCCCCGGCACCCGCACGCCATCGCAACCGTTATATGCGCTATGGGCCCCAGAACGAAGGCAGCAGCCTTGATGCTCCTCCGGACGTGACGACGATTGCCGCTGTATCCGCCGCGCGCCGTGCCGCCATGGAAGCCTCGGCAAGTGCACAGGACGCGCGTAATTCCCTGATGGAAGCACGCAGGACGTATAATCCGGACAGCATCGTGCGCGTGAAGCCCTATGTTGCGGGCAAAGGCGTTACGATTCAGGCGGGCCAGATCGACATCAACCTCTCCGGCTTCGTCAACGCGTACTATACCTACAACAGTCCCAGTGGTGGCCGCCCTGTCGCAGGCGGCGTTTCTACGGGCAGCAGCGGGTTCGATTCATCTTCCATCCGTAACGGCCTTCTGCCGGGCGGTCTAATCCTGAAGCTGAACACGGTACAGGAAGGCATCAAACTGGGTGCCGTCTTTGGCATGTATCCCGGCATCAACAACAACGACCCCAGCACTTTCAATGCCAATTCCGGCGGCAGTCCGGTGGGCCTTGGAACCGCTGGCCTCGATTTCCGTCAGGTTTTCATGACCGCAGGAACCGACGAACTCGGTACGGTCAAGCTGGGTCGTGATATTGCGCTGTTTGCGTCGGATGCCATTCTCAACGACGCCACGCTTCTCAGTGTCGGCAGCACCGGCAGCAATGCCAACCCGGCCAATACGTCGCTTGGCCGTATCGGCGTCGGTTACGTCTATACCGACTGGCTCCCGCAGATCACCTATATCTCACCGAAATGGAAAGGCTTTCAGGCTTCCGTCGGCGTCATGACACCGCTTGACGAGTTCAACTTCGCCGGCGGCGGCCTTTCTGCGACAACGACCCAGCACAGTTCGCCCATGCTTCAGGGTAAAGTTACCTATGATGGCAATATCGCTGGCTTTACGACACGCTTCTGGAGCAGCTTTCTCGTTCAGCATCAGCAGAACCTGACCAGTGCGACCCTCGGCAGCAACAGCCGCAAGGGTACGACCGTCGAGGCCGGAGACGTCGGCGTCAAACTCTCGCGCGGTCCGTTTGAAGGCGTAGCTTATTATTACTACGGCAGCGGCCTCGGCACGACAGGCCTCTTCTTCGATGGGGTCTCGGCTCAGGGACGCAAGCGTGATTCAGAGGGCTACTACGTTCAGGCGGCGTACAAGATCCTGCCAAAGCTCAAGGTTGTCGGCAGTTATGGCGTCAGCAATCTTTATCAGGCCCCCGGTGAAGACAATCCGTCAATGGTCCGCCGCAACCAGTCGGAAGTCGGAGCAATCTATTACAACCTGACAGACTGGTTCACGCTTGTGGGTGAATATGCCCATACGGAATCGGACGCCCACGGCATCGCACATGAGAGCGACCATACGATGTCGGCCGGGGCGATGATGACGTTCTGATGCCGAGAGGCCGGACTAATGTTCCCTGCCCGGCTTTTCGAACCATGAGAATGTTTTTCTTCTGCGTTCTATGCGCCCTGTTCATGTTTCATGGACAGGGCGATGCAGCGTCTCCCACTGCACTCCAAGACGTCATAAAGACGAAGCTCGGGTTATCCCATTATCAAGGAGCAGATATCGCACTCGATGCCACAGGTAAGACGCGACAATATCTTGTCTATCCTAGGGAAAGCGAATGGTGCGGAGTCACCGGTGGCTGCATGCTCTTCATTCTCACAAGCCATAAAGGCACGTGGAAACTTCTGTCACGCATGACGCTGGTTCATCTGCCAGTCCGCATCCTGCCCCACCTGACTCACGGCTGGCACGATCTCGCGATTTCCTATTCTGGACGCTCGCCGGATGGAAGCCCTGCCCTTCTCGTCAGTCGCATGCGGTTTGACGGAAAACGGTATCCGCTCAATCCATCGGTTCCTCCAGCGGAACCACTCTCACACCCAAAAGGACAGAGTGTTCTCTCACCAGACAGCCCGGTCCATTAAGCCTGAAGTTCGAGAACCATTCCGTCATATGCAGGCTCGACACCCTCAGGCAGCATCTTGCACAAGGTCTGGTAGTCCATGTCCGGGCCCATATGGGTCAGAATGACATGCTCCACGCCAAGACGCTCGCGCCAGTCCAGAACGCGTTCGAGCCAGGCATGAGCTGGGTGCGGGTCATACTGGAAACAATCCACAACCCAGGTCTGCACACCTTCAAGCAGCGACAACGCTTCGTCCGAAAGTGTTTCGACATCCGTGCTGTAGGCAAAATTGCCGCAGCGTACGCCCAGAGACGTGATCCGGCCGTGGCGCTGCTCGAAAATCTGAGCATTCAATCCGGGAAACGGAACCGTCTCTCCGGCCACCACAATCCGTTCCTCAAAGACTGGCCGATAAAAGTCTGGCCCCTTCCAGGGCGCGAACGCATAGGCATAACGCAGGCGTAGTTCTTCAAGAACATCCTGGGTCGCCAACAATGGCAGCGGCGTTCCGATCACGCGGTTGATGGCACGCAATTCGTCCAGACCGCCAATGTGATCGCTATGCGGATGTGTGTAGAGGACTGCATGAACATGGCTCAGGCCGCAATTCAGCATCTGATCCCGAAAATCCGGCCCTGAATCCACCAAAAGCCGAAAGCCGCCCTCACCTTCGATCACGATTGAGGAGCGGGTGCGACGGTTGCGCGGTTCGGCGGGGTCACACGCACCCCAGATCCCCGTCTGTGACCCCTCCTCGCCCCCGATCATGGGAACGCCAGCCGAGCCGCCACATCCAAGGATCGTCACCTTCATGCAGCGATCCTCGTGAAGAGACGGCGGGCATTTTCGGTCGTAATCCGGGTAATGTCTTCGAGAGAAACGCCGCGCTCCTCTGCCAGACGTGCCGCTGTATGCGCAACATAGCCTGGTGTGTTGGACTTTCCGCGTTTCGGAACGGGCGCAAGATACGGGCTATCCGTCTCAACCAGAATGCGGTCTTCCGGAACCATCCGTGCGACTTCGCGGATTTCCTCGCATTTCGGGAACGTCAACAGGCCGGAAAAGCTGATATAGCCCCCCAGTTCCAGAGCCGCTTCCGCCAGTTTTGGACCGGACGCAAAGCAGTGAATAAGGAACGGAAATGCGCCTTTGGCGTGTTCCTCACGCAGAATGGCGATCATGTCGTCATCGGCGTTACGGGTATGGATGACGACCGGCAATCCCGTCTGGCGCGCTGCGGCAATATGAGTGCGGAACGCTGCGTGCTGAGCGGGTTTGGCTTCATCGCCGCTGTGGAAATAATCCAGCCCCGTCTCCCCGATCGCCACGACGCAAGACGCTTCGGTCTTGGCAACAAGTTCCTCAACCGACGGCAGACGCTCCTCACCCGCATAATCCGGATGCGTGCCGATCGCGCACCAGATCCGCAGGTCCGGGGTGTCATGCTGCGTCAGGGCAATCTGGGTGTCTGCCTTGGAAAACCGCGTCCCGATCGTGATCATGCCGGACAGACCCGCTTCCCGCGCCTGCTCGAAAGCGGGCGCAAGATCGTCGACCTTGTCCAGATGACAGTGCGTGTCGATCAGTCCTGTCATGCCTCTTCCTCGACGAAGCGCGGAAACAGACCTTCGGGTTTGGGAAGCGTTCTGCCAGCCGGAAGCAGGGTTTCAAGAGCGGCAAACGTCCGTTCGTCGTCCTGCACGCCAAGCTGCGTGAGCATCTTGTCCATTGTGTTCGGCATGAAGGGCTGAAGCATGGTCGCAATACCGCGGATCATATCCACGAGAATACGCAGCACATCGGCCATCCGCTCCGGGTCGGTCTTCTTCAGCGCCCAAGGGGCCTGACGGTCGATATAGGAATTGGCGGCGCGGATGACTTTCCAGACTTCTTCCAGCGCATCCGTAATCGCCTTGCGCTCGATCTGTTCGGACATGATCGTCGGCAGCAGCGTCACCATCGCAAGCATGGCCTGATCATCCTCGGTCAGGGTGCCGCGCGCGGGCAGAATACCGTCCAGATTACGGGCCACCTGGCTCAGTGTGCGCTGACACAGATTGCCGAGATCGTTCGCCAGTTCGACATTCGTGCGCGTGATCATAGAGCGGCGACTGAAATTGGAATCGCCGCCGAAGGGCACTTCACGCATCAGGAAGAAGCGCAGCGCATCCAGTCCGAACTCGTCGGCTAGTGCCTTCGGATCAAGGACGTTGCCGAGAGACTTGCTCATCTTCTCGCCCTCGACCGTCCACCAGCCATGAGCAAAAACGCTTTTCGGCAGATCAATGCCAGCCGCCATCAGGAACGCAGGCCAGTACACGCAATGAAAGCGCGCAATTTCCTTGCCGACGACATGGATGTCCGCCGGCCAGAACTTCGCACGAGGATCGTCAAGATCGGGGTAGCCAACTGCCGTCAGGTAGTTCGCCAGCGCGTCGAACCACACATACATGACATGGTCCGGATCGTTCGGAACCGGAACGCCCCATTTGAAGCTCGTGCGGCTGACGGACAGATCGCGCAGACCCTGACGAACAAAGCTCTCGATCTCACGACGTGGACCGACGGGGCCAATGAAGTCGGGGTTCTCTTCGTACAGCTTCAGGAGGCGGTCCTGAAAATCGGACAGACGGAAGAAGTAGGACGGCTCCTTGACGCGCTCGACCGGCGCACCGGACGGCGCCGCAAACGTTCCGTCGGGCTTCTTGACCAGTTCGTCCTCGCCGATGAAGGCTTCATCGCGGGTGGAATACCAGCCCTCATAGGCGCCCAGATAGATATGCCCGTTCGCCGCAACCTTCTCCCACAGCGCCTTGGCCGCGCCCTTATGGCGCTCTTCGGTGGTGCGGATGAACTCGTCGGTCGAGATTGCCATGTCCTTCTGCATTTGGCGGAAAGAGGCTGAAACCTCGTCGGCATAGGCCTGTGGGTCCATACCCTTGGCGACAGCGGTCTGCTCGACCTTCTGGCCATGCTCGTCCGTGCCGCTGACGAACAGGACCTCTTCGCCGTTCAGCCGGTGGAAGCGAGCCAGAACGTCGGCCGCGATGGAGGTGTAGGCATGCCCGATATGCGGAGCGCCGTTCACATAGAAGATCGGGGTCGTGATGGTGAAGCGCCGCGTCATGTCCACTCGTTTCATAACGCCCGGACCATCTCAACTGACGGAAGCGAGTTCCGCTGCCTGACGGATGGCCTGGGCCTTGTCCAGGTTTAAGCCTTCGGTCTGACGTCTTAGCGTGTCCAGTTCGGAACACTGCCGCGCCGCCAGATCGGCCTTTGCAAGATCCCCGTGCCGCGCTGCCGAGCGCGCACGGTCTGCCAGTCCCTCGCCTAGCAAATCGCAGAGCAATGCGAAACCTTCCGCTTCTTTTGCAATACGTTCGCTCAGGGCCATGGTTGCCGAAGCACGCACCTGTCCGCCAAGGATTTCCGCCACAAATGCTGCAATAGCCCCGTCCCTGTCATGCGAGAGAAAGAGTGCCCGGCCCGGCGATCCGTGGGCCCGTGCCAGCACATCCGCAGAGATGCCGGGCAATGCGGCGCGCATATCCGCGTCTGACAGCGCGGACAGCGTGAGCATCCGGCATCGGCTGCGGATCGTGGGCAGGAGCGCCCCCGGAGAAGACGTGGTCAGCAGCAGAACGCAGCGCGGGGGCGGCTCTTCAAGGATCTTGAGCAGGGCGTTGGCTGCGAAGCGGTTCAGATATTCCGCGCCGTCCACGATCACCACGCGCCAACCGCCTTCGGTCGCCGTGTGATGCAGGAAGGTTTGCACCGGGCGGACATCCGCCGCCGTGATCTCCCCACGCAGACGGCCTTTTTTCTCGTCAACGGCCCGCGAAATTTCCAGCAGGTCCCCGTGCGTGCCCGCCGCAATGCGCCGTGCCTGTGCCAAGTCCGGATTTTCCGCATTCAGCAGCAGTCGGGCCAGGCGGAAGGCCAGCGTCGCTTTGCCAATTCCCGCCGGACCGCAGATCAGCCAGGCATGATGGAGCTTGCCGCCGGCCAGAGCCTGCCGGAACGTCGCTTCTGCTTCGCCGTGACCGTACAGACCCAGAGTATGACGCGGATCGCTCACACGCCCTGAACCGTCAGGTGGTTCTGCACCGCCCGCAGAAGAGCTGCACTGACGGCTTCCGGCGTCTGTCCCGCATCCACGCGTTTCACACGCGCCGGGTCAGAGGACGCAATGGCCTCAAAGCCGGCCAGAACGCGCTCGTGAAACGCTTCCGCCTGACCTTCGTAACGGTCCGTCTGACCGCCGCGGGCGTTAAGACGCGCAAGCGCCTGCGTCCGGGGGAGTTCCAGCATGAGTGTCAGATCGGGCTCGAAATTCACGAGTTTGCGCGCACCATTCAGGAACGCCAGAACCTCAGGTGCACCCTGACCGACACCATGGCCCTGATAGGCCAGCGTCGAATCATGGAAGCGATCGCACACTACGATCTCACCACGCCTCAGTGCCGGAAGAATGGCATTGTCCAGATGGTCCGACCGGGCAGCCATATGCATCAGGATTTCCGCCCGCCAAGAGAGATCGACCTTCCCGAACAGCAGCAGGTTGCGGATTTCTTCCGCGCCCTGCGTGCCACCGGGTTCCCGCGTCAGAAGGACATCGTGTCCCTCCGCACGCAGGGCTTCGGCCAGAAGGCGGGCCTGGGTTGATTTCCCGGCGCCCTCGCCGCCTTCAAGCGTAATGAACAGTCCTGTTCCAGCCATGCCCTTACTGCGCGGGGCCATGGCCCAGACGGGTCATGGCGCGGGCGACCAGTCCAAGTTTCGCAACCGATTCGCCAGCCTCAAGCGGAACACGGATATCGGCCATGTTCGGGGCGGAAATCACGAGCGCGCCACAAACCTGCCCCTTCGTCACCGGGGCAATCACCGGCGAGGCATAGTCCACGGCAATATGCGAACGCTGCTGCCAGCCGACGGGCAGCGTCATGACGATATCCGCACCGGCAACCAGCGGAACCTGACGACGCTCGCCCATCCAGACGGGAGCGGAATCCACGACCTGCCCACGACGGAACAGCGTGGCATTTTCGAAATTCGCAAACGCCCAGGACATCAGCCGCTCGCCCTCATGCGCGCGCTCGTTGCTCGACGACGTGCCGTTGATGACAACAATCACGCGGTTGCCATTGCGCTTGGAACTGGCACAGAGGCCAAACCCGCCTGCATCGGTGTGACCGGTCTTCAGGCCGTCAGCGAGGCCCTTGTCGACCAGCACGTTCCGGTTGCCCTGACGGATGTGGTTGTAGGTGAACTCAAGCTCGCCGAAATAATGATAATACTGCGGAAAATCGCGGATCAGATGCGACGCCACTGTCGCGACATCGCGGGCCGTCATGTAGTGGCCGTCCGCCGGAAGGCCCGTTACGTTGAGGAAGTGCGAGTTCATCATGCCGAGCTTCGGCGCTTCCTCGTTCATCATCGCGACGAAGCGTTCTTCAGACCCGGCGATACCTTCTGCAAGCACGATACAGGCATCATTGCCGGACTGGATCAGCATACCCTGAATGAGGTCGGACACCAGAACGCTCTGGCCCAGCGGCACGAACATCTTGGAACCCTGTGTGCGCCAGGCTTTCTCGCTGACCGGCAGGCTCTGTTCCAGACGGAGACGCCCAGTAGCCAGCATGCCGAACACGATGTAGGCCGTCATCATCTTCGTCAGCGAAGACGGGGCCATACGCTCGTCAGATGCCTTGTCGAGCAGGACCGCGCCCGTGTCGTAATCCACGACATAGGCCCAGCGCGCCACGGTATCGAACGGGCCGATCGGCGTATTCGCGGGCGTTCCAGCCGGAGCCTCGGCCACAGGGGCCGCAGCAGCTTTCGCAGCGTGAGCCGCATGGTGGTGCGGGCGGGCAAACGCCTTCAGGGGTCCCGCAAAAGAAGCACAGGCCGCGATGCCTGCCACCCCACCGAAAAGAGAGCGTCTAGTCCGCACGTTCGTCCCCAGTTCCACGGCCTTCAGACAACGGGCCGTCATTCCACAATGATCCGCGCGCCCTCTACCCCGCACAGGCGGGTGTGGTCCAGTGCCGCATCGGCCTGTGCGATGTCGGCATAGGGTCCACCAAGAACGCGCCACTCCAGTCCAGCACCTTCGGAGGCGTGCAGAACCGTACCGTTACAGCGCAGGGCAACGCCCGCCGCTGCCGCATGACCGGAAAATATTCCCATCAGGACATACAGCCCCGACGGCCCCGGACTGGCCTGCATCCATGTCGCAGGCAGCGAACCCACGGCCACGGATGTCGCCGCACCAGACGAGTCGTTGCCATAGACATGCGAAGAGCCGTCACTCAGTGACGTTTCACGCACTTCACCTACCGGTGCGGCGGAAATACTCTGTGCAGCAGGCCTGTCTCCCAGCCCTTCCGCCAGTGTGCGACTGGCAACCTCGTCTTCAAGAACCTCGACGGGCGTATCCGCGGTCATACCCAGCAGATCGGCCGCTTTTGGAGAGAGTGCGATGATGCGCCCCTGCCCCTGTGGCCCACGATCCGTCAGGCGAATGCGCACGATGCGTCCGTTCAGCAGATTACGGACGCTGACGATCGCGGGAAGCTGAAGCGTCTGGTGCGCGCCGGTCATGCCTTCCGCCGCCCAGATTTCCCCGTCTGTACTCAGACCGGACGCAGGCGCTTTCTGGCGTGTCGCCAGACCTGTCATGCGATAATCAAACTGCTCGCTGGGATAGAACCATCCCTGTGCGCCATGCCACGCGGCACCCAGTTCGTAATGCGGATGCGCAACAGGCGCAGGTTCGTCGCGGTGACAAGCTCCCAGAACCGGCAGAAGGGCCAGAGCGGCCCCGTAATTACGCAGAAACAATGCCCGTCCCCAGAAGTCCGACGCCCAGCGCATAGTAGTCCGACGGGTTATAACGGCGGATCACGTTGAAGTTGTGATAGACCATGAACGCCTGCGTTCCCGGACCATCAGGCTGTACGACAGCGCCCTTCACGTCCCGGCGGGAGAATGCCGTCCCGTCCGCCCGACGCACGCCCAGCGCCATCCATTCACCCAATGTCCGCTGGCGGGTCCGACCGGTTTCGTTTTTATCGAGCACCTTGGTGAGGATGATTTCCTGCCCCCATGGCTCGTTGACCTGCCAGCCGCATTTGCCGAGATAATTGGCGATGGACGCGAACACATCCGCTTCGGACGTCCAGATATTGCGCTTGCCGTCCCCGTCCCCATCCGCCGCATAACGCAGATAGGCGCTGGGCATGAACTGCGCCTGCCCCATGGCCCCGGCATAACTGCCGATCATGGCAGCAGGTGCGATATCGCCGTCATTGAGGATCTGGAGCGCTTTCATGAGTTCGTTGCGGAAGAATGCCGAGCGTCGTCCGTCAAAGGCAAGCGTCGCCAGCGCATCGATGACGGAATACGTCCCGTCATGCGCGCCAAAACCCGACTCGAGCCCCCAGATTCCCATGACGGCACGGTCGTCACAGCCAAAGCGCGCGCTCACGGGGGACATCACGGACTGCTGGGCAGCATAGACGTTCCGCCCCTTCGCAAACCGCGACTCCGGCAGGACGCGGTCCCGGTACTGCGCCCAGGTCAGTGTGAACTCCGGCTGATGACGGTCCAGCTTGAGCACGGAGGCATTGGGCTGCTTTGTCAGGGAGAGAGCCTGCGAGACGATCGATGGTGCCATCCCCTGCGCCAGAGCCTGGGTCCGGACACTGTCGAGAAAAGCGGCGTAACTCTGCGCTGATGTCTGGACGGCCGCCTGCGCACGGCCAGAGGAAAGTCCCATTGCGGCCGAACCGGCAACGGAGGTCAGAGTGGCAAGCAGATAACGTCTTTGAAGCACGATCAGGACCAGTCCCTTAAAGGGAGAAATGATAAGGCACACGCTAGCAATCCGCAGCCCGAACCGCCAGCCTCGCCAGAACTCTGCGGGCACTCTCGCAGAGCATTCGCGCCGAAATATGGCACGCCAAGATTGTGGTCGGCGCGCTGGCGTGCGAAACCGGCGACTGAATGTTCATGGACCCTCCCCACTCGTGATCGCCATCGGCCCCGCCATGGCCTCACAGCCAGCATGGCTGAAGGTTGCCACCATCATTGTTGGCACCTTCATCCTTGAAGACGTCGCTACGGTGCTGTCCGCAGTTGCGGCCCGTGCGGGTGAAGTCAGCATCCCACTGGCTCTGGGCGCACTTTATTTCGGCGTGGCAGTAGGAGACCTTGGCCTGTACGGCCTTGGGGCGGCGGGCGCGCGATGGCCTTACCTCAGACGCTTTCTGAAACTTCCCAAGCGCGAACGCACGCAGGACTGGTTCAGCAAGAACGTCATCCGCATTGTTGCCATCTCCCGTTTCGTGCCAGGTGCACGGCTTCCGCTCTATACCGCCTGCGGTTTTTTCCACGCGCCGTTCCTGCGCTTTGCCCTGACCGCAGTTCTGGCTACGCTTGTGTGGACGACATGTCTTTTCCTGCTCGCCATGCGGGTCGGCGGTTGGCTTCTTGCCCATCAGGGCGGCTGGCGCTGGGCCGGACTGGCGGGTTTTGTCCTGTGTATCGTCGTCGTCGGGCACCTGATTGCCCGTCTCCAGACCGTGAGCAAATAACAGCAATGTCCAAGTCAGAAGCCGACCAGAATCCGCTCTCCCTTTTCGAATTCTGGCCTGGTTCCATCTTCTACACACCCATCGTCCTGTACTGGATCGTTATGGGGATAAAATACCGAGATCTCAGCATCTCCACCGCCGCCAACCCACGTATCGAAACGGGTGGCCTGTGCGGCGAAAGCAAGTCCTCCATTCTCGACATGGGGGGCGCCACGGCGCAGTCGTTCATCGCACCCTATGGTGTCTTCCGCAGCGGCAAAGGGGCGGACCACCGCGCGCTGGATGCCATGACGCGCAAAGACCTGTCCTTCCCCGTCGTCATCAAACCCGATATCGGCTGCAACGGCACTGGCGTGAAGCTCGTCCAGTCCCGTGAGCAGCTCGAAACGGTTCTGCCGCAGTTCCCCAACGATGTGGACATGCTGGTTCAGGAACTCATCACCTATCCCGTCGAGGCCGGGCTGTTCTACATCCGTCACCCCGACGAGCCGCGTGGCCGCATCACCTCAATCACTTACAAGGAAGCCCCGATCCTGACAGGTGACGGCGTTTCCACGATCGAGGAACTGCTCCTGAGCGACGCGCGCATGAGCCTCGTTCCCCAGATCTACCTGCCGCGTCTGGCAGGACGGGAGAAGAACGTCCTTGCCAAAGGTGAGGAGATGTCGCTGGTCTTTGCAGGCAATCACTGCAAGGGGTCCGTCTTCCGGGATGGCCGTGCCGACACGACGGATGCGCTGACGGCCCGTCTCGATGCCATCATGCAGGACATTCCGGATTTCCATTTCGGGCGTGTGGATGTGAAGGCCGCCTCCATTGACGATCTGCGTCGCGGCGAGAATTTCCGCATCATCGAGATCAATGGCGTCGGGTCCGAAGCCACGCATATCTGGGACCGGCGGACGACGCTCTGGGAAGCCTATCGCGCCCAGTTCTCCCATTACCGCCAGACCTTCCTGATCGGGGCTGCCAACCGGGCACGGGGTTGGAAAACGTCTGGCGCGTTCTCGATGCTGCATTCCTGGCGCAAGCAGCGCCGTCTGCTGGCGTCTTATCCGCTGAACGACTGAAGAACAGCGGGCCTTACTGGCCCAGCTTGCCGCCACCGAAAATATAATTGCTGACCTGCTGCTCCAGCGAGAGCTGATCCTGCGTGTCCGTAATCTTGCCTTCGCTGGAGAGCGTCGTGCGGGAATGACCCGGCTGGATCTGAAGGGCATTGTCCGCCGTCATGGTCGGAGCACCGATTCCCACGGCTGTATCCACCGGAAGGTGCAGGCGCTGGTCCACCGTAAAAGCGACATCCGCCATCTGCGTTCTGGGGTCGAGCGTGATGGACACGACACGTCCTACCGGAACGCCTGCGAGATCGACATTCGCGCCTGCATGAAGTCCGTTCGCGGAATTAAAGGCGGCGTGAAGAACCGAACCCTGAAAGTCCGGACCCTTACGCAGGGCATTACCGTAAACGAGGAATGTTCCGGCAATCGCCAGCACCAGACCACTGGCCAAGATGGCGCCCCCGCGGCCGCTCAATGTTGACTGCATGCCAGCCTCGCCTTCCGGAAAATCTTGAACAGCTCGGGAGTTAGTCCTCCCATGACCGACCGGTCAAGGCTACATCCATGGTTGCGTCGATTGTAACCATCAGGCAATTGATCTGCTTTTCCGCCTTTGCAAACCGCAGGCATTTACCAAGACAGGCTCCATGACGCTTCTTCAGGCCCTCATTCTCGCCGTCGTCCAGGGAATTACCGAGCCCTTTCCGGTAAGCAGCCTTGGCCATGCCGTTCTCCTGCCCGCGCTTCTGCACTGGGATCTGGATGAGCACGCACCGATGTTCCTGCCGTTCCTGACCATGCTTCATGTCGGAACGCTGGCTGCACTGGCGGGTGTGTTCTGGAAAGACTGGATGGCCATTCTGACCGGCATGATGGGCCGTCATGGCCGCCACGCCCAGATGGACGCGATTCGGGTCTTCCTGCTCCTCGTCATCGCCACCATTCCCGCCGTGCTGGTCGGTTGGCTTCTGGAACATCGTCTTCGTAATGTTTTCGGCTCTCCCATCGCTGTGGCAGGCTTCCTGATCCTGAACGGTTTTCTTCTGATGGCCACCGAATGGCTCCGCCGCCAGAAAGGGCAGCGGGACCATCGCCCCATTTCGACCCTCGCCCCGAAAGACGCCGCCATCATCGGCATCTGGCAGTGCCTTGCCTTTCTGCCCGGCCTGTCACGCTCCGGCGCCACCATGAATGGCGGTCTTCTGCGGGGGCTGGATCACGAAACAGCCGCGCGTTTCTCTCTTTTGATGGCCCAACCCATCGTGCTGGCCGCAACAGTTCGCGAAGCCTGGCAGATGCGTCACATGACGATCTCACATGACATCATGATCCAGTGTGTTGCAGGCGCCATCGTCGCCGGAATAACCGCACTGATCTGCTCGCTTCTCATGCTGCGCTTCTTCCGCAACCATGACGGCTGGGCCCTTACACCGTTTGGCGTCTATTGCATCGTTGCCGGAACCTTTTCCGCTGCCGTCATTCTTCTCTGAACTTCCCAGCCGCCGTTTTTCGCGGCACATTACGGATCATGCCAGCTTCGATACAATCTCCTCCTGACACTCCCGGATCAGGTCGCCGGAAGACTCTTGAACAGGTCCTGTTTGAAAACGATACGAACGGCCTCAAGCGCAGTCTGACAGCGACCCAGTTGGTCATTCTTGGCGTCGGGTCCACGATCGGCGCTGGCATCTATGTCATGACCGGCACGGCGGCTGCCGAATATGCCGGGCCATCCGTACTGATCTCTTTTGTCATCGCTGCCCTGGCCTGTTTGTTCACGGCGTTTTCATACGGCGAACTCTCCTCAACCCTGCCCGTCTCAGGTTCAGCCTATTCCTACGCCTATATCTCAATGGGCGAAAAAGTGGCCTGGATAGTCGGCTGGCTGCTGCTTCTGGAATATGGCATCTCGTGCTCCGCTGTTGCCGCCGGTCTTTCAGGGTATGCCAGCTCCCTTCTGGGCATCACCGGCTTTCATATCCCCGCTGCCCTAACCCATGCCACGCTTCAGCCCGTAGCGGGTACGGCTGGCGCGCAGATCAGCGCAGGATGGCGGTTTGACCTGATCGGCTTCGTAGCAACGCTTCTCGTAACCGCCCTGCTCGTGCGCGGCATTGAGGAATCAGCCCGCGTCAACACCATGATCGTGGCGCTTAAAGTGGGCGTCCTGTTCGTCTTCGTGGCGTTCGGGATCGGTGCCATCAATCCGGCGAACTGGCATCCGTTCATTCCCCCGAGCGAAGGCGGGTTTCATTATGGTGTGCGCGGCGTCTTTCGCGCGGCATCGGTCATTTTCTTTGCCTATGTCGGATTTGAAGCTGTTTCCACAGCCTCTGCCGAGGCCCGCAATCCCACACGCGACGTTCCGATCGGCATCATCGGCAGTCTGCTGATCTGCACCGTCGTCTATATGATCGTCGCCACGGTTCTGCTCGGGATCGTACCCTATCGTGAGTTGGACGTGCCCGATCCGCTCGCGATTGCCGTGAAGATCATGCATACGCCCTGGCTGGCCCTGCTGGTCAATATCGGTGCGACGATCGGTTTATGTTCGGTTCTGATGGGGCTGATGTATGCTCAGTCCCGCGTTCTGCTGACCATCAGCCGCGACGGCCTGATCCCGCAGATCTTCTGTGTCATCCATCCGCAATTCCGCACACCGTGGATCGGCACGATCGTGCTCGGCCTCGTCGTCGCTCTCATCACTGCGACACTGCCGATCGATATTATCAGCGACCTTGTTTCCATCGGAACAGCCGCCGCATTCGGAATTGTCTGTTTTACGGTGATCTGGCAGCGCAACACACGCCCGGACATTGTTCGACCCTTCAGCGTCCCGCTGGGCGGCATCCGTATCCGGGGGTTCTGGATCGGCACGACACCGGCGCTCGGGATTTTGTTCTGTCTGGTAATGACCATCCCGCTGGTTTCAGACATGGTCAACGCTGTCAGAAGCGGCAATCCGGTGCCATTGATCCTTCTGGTGACCTATCTGGTTCTGGGCGTCGCAACATACGTCTTCTACGGTCGCAGGCACTCCAAAATGCGCCCCGAACTGCCTTTAGTCTGACGACATCGACGCGCTGCCCATTCCGGGGCCCATATAGCTTCCCGGCGGCGGGCGTCCGATCGGGGGTGCCATCTGCTCCCACGGCTCTTGCCCGCCCGGACCAGGAGGCATCATGGAAAAACGCGAACGTGGCAGCGCTTCGGGGCATTCATCGCGGATCCGGGCTATGATCTTCTCACGGATATCACACCGCAGATCCCAGCTCTGAAGCGCCGTGCGTGCGCTGGCGATGATGCGGATGGACATGACATGCGCATCGCAGTCTGCCACCTGCACGTCGAACACACGCCCATCCCAAAGCGGGCAGCCCCGCACGATCTCATTCAGCATCTCGCGGATCTTATCCATCGGCGCCTGATAATCGACCCACAGGAACACCACGCCGATGATGGCCGCAGAGTTATGCGTCCAGTTCTCGAACTGGTTCTCCAGAAAATACGAGATCGGCACGATATGCCGCCTCCAGTCCCAGACACGCAGCACCACATAGGTCGCGTTGATTTCTTCCACCCAGCACCAGTCGCCATTGATGATGATCAGGTCTTCCATCCGGATCGGCTGCGTGAGCGCAATCTGTACGCCCGCAATCAGGTTCGTCAGAAGCCCGCGCGCTGAGAGGCCGACGATCAGGGACGCCGCTCCCGCTGAGGCGAACAGTGACAGCCCGTACTGCTTGACGGACGGGAAAAGCATCAGGGCCGATGCCACCGTCACAATCCCCACCAAAATCTCCGTCAGCCGCCGCAGGACGCGGATCTGCGTCTGGTGCGAACGGATCATGATATCGTCGGTCTGCTCCCGCGAGGCGAGGCGGTTGAGATAAACTTCCGTCATGATCCGGAAGACCATGATCGCCGAAAAGCCAAAAGTCAGGATCAGCAGGAACAGCAGGAACAGCTGAAAGTTGTCTTCCTGTGCGGCCGTGAACCCTGTCGCGGCCGGCAACGAAAACAGCATGGCCAACAGCGCCACCATCAAACGCGTCGGCCGCCGGAGGGACGAAACAATACGGCGAATCAAGGCAGCCTTGCGTGAGCCCGGAATTCTCAAAAGCTGTTTTGTAACCAGATTACCGCAATAGAACGCCAGCACCCCTACTACCACGAGCATCAGTACCGAAACGACGGAAGCTGGGAGCCAGGTGAAATAGGACCTTATGGCAAACAGAATGCTGACGAAGTGCTGCGTCACCAGATGGAGGACTCCTTGCATCGAAAGGAATTGAAAGGCCGAAGATGGCCATAATGATGGGAAAACAGTGATGATCCAAATGCCACGGGCACCCCGAACAATGCGAGCCGTAAAAACATCTTATTTTACGTGGTGTTTTCCTATGATTAACGTGTTGACACCCGGAAAGAACCCCCTTAAAACCCCGCCACAACGCCGGTTTAACCGGCAGGATGGCGGTGTAGCTCAGTGGTAGAGCAGGGGAATCATAATCCCTTGGTCGGCGGTTCAAATCCGTCCACCGCTACCATTCTTTTCCCAAAAATTTAATTCCTGTGTAACAAACCTCTATTGCAAGAGGTCATTTCCTGTATTCTGTCGGGCATGATCAAAAAGCCCCTCGCCGTCGTGACGATGGTCTATAACGAGCCGGAACACCTTAAAGTCTGGCAGCGTCATTATGGCTCACAGGTCGGGGAAAGCGCCTGTTATGTTGTCGATCACGGCTCCGATGACGGCTGTGTGGCCCATCTTGGACAAGTCAATGTCATACGAATCCCCCGTTCTCCACAAGACGATGAACGCCGCGTCCGGGCGATCAATAAACTCTGCGACAGCCTGCTCGAATGGTATGACAGCGTCATCTATACGGATGTGGACGAAATCCTTCTTGCAGACCCCGCTTTTGTCCCGTCCCTGACAGAGTTTGCGCTGCTGAACCGGACTCCTGTGGTAACGGCGACCGGCTTTGATGTCATTCATCTTCCAAACGAAGAAGGCCCATTCGACTACAGCCGTCCCTTCTCCCTGCAGCGCCGCCATCTCCGCTTTTCCAGCGCGATGTGTAAGCCTGTCCTTACCCGCATCCCCATCACATGGGCGCCCGGCTTTCATTGCTGTGAAGAGGCCGTTCCCAGTCTCACCGCCCCTCTTTTCCTCTTCCATCTGCGCTATGCGGATCTGGCTTCGGGTCTGACACGGCTGGAGCGAACCCGACGGCAACCGTGGATTTCGGAAGACGTCGGGCGTCATCAGCGTCTCGACAATACGGATTGGGAAAACATGCTGCTTGCAATGGCAGGACTACCCAGAACGGAAAGCACGCTCGACAATCGGGACGAGCGCCTTGCAGACTGGAGACAGCGGGTAGAAGACAGTACCCAGACGCGTCTGCACGATCTTTACCGACTTGATCTGCATCTGAGCGGGACCGAGCTCTGGTGCCTGCCAGACCGCTTCGTAGGGCGCGCCTGAAGCATAAAAAAACCGGCTCCTTGCGGGCCGGTTTTTTTATGCGCTGAAGACCGAAAGTCTTACTCTGCTTCGGCTTCTGCCGGACGACGATCGTGATCTTCATCGGAAGATCGTTCCGAAGCGTATTCGCCCTCTTGCTCGGATGACGGCGCTTCGTCTTCGCCACGCTCGCCACGCGGCTCGCGACGGTCTTCGTAAGCCCGCTGCCGCTGCTGCTGACGCTCGTTACGTTCCTGCTGGCTCTTCTCGGCAGCCTGGTTCATGGCGTTGAGAATACGGAAATAATGCTCCGCATGCTGGAAGTAGGCTTCTGCAAGAATGCGGTCGCCAGTCCCGGTGGCGTCGCGACCAAGCTGGAGATACTTCTCAAACAGCTGCTGCGCCGTACCGCGGACCCTCAAATCAGGCCCGTTGCTGTCAAACACATGGTTGCGGTTCAGAGGTGTCTGGGCATTACTGCTGCTACGTGACGGCCCACTGCCCGCACGATGGTGCCGGCCTCTTATGCGCTTCATATTCATCGACCCGTGATGCACTTTCATGATGACGTGGACCGTTCTGCAACCGCAGAAAGTTCCGATCGCCGCTATCGAAAAAGACGTCTGTCTGTTCCGCTATGGCTGAACCCGGCTCAGCCAGTCTTCCATCGTCAGTGCATGATGACATGAACGATGG
Organism: Gluconobacter cerevisiae; assembly: GCF_015244675.1. Taxonomy (GTDB): domain Bacteria; phylum Pseudomonadota; class Alphaproteobacteria; order Acetobacterales; family Acetobacteraceae; genus Gluconobacter; species Gluconobacter cerevisiae. Next base: position 99,944 of record NZ_JABCQO010000003.1, read on the forward strand.
GCAAAGATACGCTTGAGAGTGTTTGTAAAACACTTTCAATTCGCATGCATTGGCAATAGCCATACCAAGTTCCGTCAGTCAAGCCAACGGTTTTTCATCATCTAGCGTCGCTGAATGCCTCCTTATGCGGGCGATTGCAGAACCAGCGCTCTTTCCACGCCTCCGAGATCCTTTTGGTGCCCCACATCCTGCAGACCGTTCTGCACTCCAAGCGCGGAAACGGCATCAATCTGCCCGATCCCCATCTCAAGGATCGCATGTCCCCCCGGCACCAGAAGACCCGGTAGGGCTGCACACAGGACACGATACGCCTCCAGCCCGTCCGCTCCACCATCAAGAGCCCGCGCTGGCTCATAATGCACGACTTCAGGCATCAAACCCGACAAATCTCCGGTTTCAATGTAAGGCGGGTTGGACAGCACGATATCGAACCGGGCGTTCAAGGCTTCCGCCCAGCTTCCGGCAAGAAAAACACTTCGTTCTTCAAGCCCGGTACGCACGGAATTACGCTGCGCCAGAGCTGCCGCCTGTGGAGACAAGTCAACGCCCACACCTGTCGCCTGCGGGTATTCCGACAGGGCGGCGAGCAACAGACATCCCGTTCCGGTCCCCAGATCCAGAATGGACAGCGGCGCTTCCCGATCTGGACGGGCATCCAGCAGGGCTTCGATCAGGGCTTCACTATCAGCACGGGGAATCAGCGTGTCGCGCCCCGTCTCCAGATCCAGCGTCCAGAAACCTGTCTCACCCGTGATGAACGCAAGAGGTTCCCGGTCCAGTCTGCGCGTCAGGGCATCTACGAATCGCAATTGCTGCGATGTGTCCACGCCATCGAGGGACAGCAGCCCTCCTAAATCCCGCCCTGTCGCCCAACACAGCAGAAGTCGTGCCTCACGGCGCGCATCCTCGATCCCGGCCTGCTCCAGCGCCTGCGAGGCCTCGCGCAAAAGATCATCTTTGGCCATCATCTTCAAAGCGAACCTGCTATAGTTGGTGTCATGAAGTCCAAACGTGCGCTCCTCTTTTCCGCCCTGCTGCTTGGCTGCACACTCACACCCGTTCAGGCGCAGTCAGAACTGTCCACGGAACTGCCCCCGTCCTTTACGGTAACGGACGAGCGTGCGCCCGAAGAAATTTCGGAAGTCTCGCGCCTCTATCTGGATGGCAATCTGGTTGCAACATTCAGACTCGGCCTTTCCAAAGCCCATGAGACGAAGACCATCGTACTTCCTGTCGGACGCTCAGATGTCGATTACGCCCTGTGCGGTGAGATCACCATTGTACGGAATGGCCATCAGGAAACCCAGCAGGTGAGCAGCGAAGGCCAGCTCCACCATCCTGAAGGCCATTCCCTCGACGCGGTGGGCAGCAACAATTTCACCGACTTTTTTCTGGTCGACTACGATGACGCTGCTGTTGCAACCCACCGGCATGGTCGTGCCGCCGTCTGCGCCACACCAAACACCTGAGGCTCAGAACCCCGCGGCGGCGAGCAGTTCGGTCTGCTCTTCTCGCGTCAGGGCGTCGATGATTTCGTCAAATTCACCGCTCATGATCCGGTCGATTTTGTAGAGCGTCAGATTGATCCGGTGGTCCGTCACGCGGCCCTGTGGGAAATTATACGTCCGGATCCGTTCCGAACGATCCCCGGTCCCGACCTGAGATTTCCGGTCCGCGGCCCGGGTGGCATGAAGCTGCGCACGTTCCCGCTCATAGAGCCGGGCGCGCAGGATTTTCATGGCCTTGGCCTTGTTCTTGTGCTGGCTTTTCTCTTCCTGCATCGCTACCACAATGCCGCTTGGCATATGGGTCACGCGCACCGCGCTTTCGGTCTTGTTAACGTGCTGACCACCGGCCCCTGAGGCCCGATAGACGTCAATCCGCAGATCATCGTCGTTGATCGTGACATCAACTTCTTCTGCTTCGGGCAGAACGGCAACGGTCACGGTCGAAGTATGGATACGACCCTGACTTTCCGTGGATGGAACACGCTGCACACGGTGGACGCCAGATTCGTATTTCAGGCGGGCGAAAACTGAGCGACCCGAAATGGTCGCCATGCCCTCCTTGAGGCCTGCGACTTCATTCTCGGCATATTCCATGACCTCGAAACGCCAGCCATTCTGCTCCGAAAAGCGGCGATAGGCATCGAACAGCTCCGCCGCGAACAGGCCGGCCTCATCTCCACCTGCGGCAGGGCGGATTTCGAGAATGGCACTGCGCTCATCCGCTGCGTCTTTCGGCAGAAGCGCCAGACGCAGGGCGTGCTGGAGATCAGGCAAGGTCGCCTCAATCTCTGCCAGCTCCATTTGCGCCAGTTCACGCATTTCGGGGTCGTCGAGCAGGGCCTGCGCCCCGGATTTCTGCTCTTCGGCGCTCTTCCAGGCCTGAATGGACGCCACCACCGGTTCCAACTCGGCATATTCCTGCGACAGACGGGTGAAGTCCTCACCCGTCAGATCGCCGGAAGACATCAGGGCCTGAACTTCCTCCGAACGCGCGACAATCCGCTCAAGCCTGTCGTCAAACGCCATATGCTCAGGCGCGTCCTGCGCTCAGAACACGCACCAGATCCGCGAACGGCACTTCCTGCTGCTCTCGACTGGACAGGTCCCGAAGCTGCACAACATCCTTGGCGATCTCCTCATCGCCCAGAACGACCGCATGGGATGCACCGGATTTCACCACGCGCTCCATCCGCTTTTTCATGTTGCCACGGGTTTCGATTTCGGCCCGCAACCCCGCAGAACGCAGCGCGCGCGCGAGGGACGCGGCTTTGAGAACAGACTCGTCTCCCATCGGGACCAGTGCAATTCCGGCAGGAAGTTCAGGGACAGAGTCCAGCAGCATCGCCAGACGCTCGATTCCACCAGCCCAGCCAATGGCCGGAATAGCCGGACCGCCCATCTGTTCCACAAGGCCTTCATACCGGCCACCGGCCAGCACCGTGCCCTGGGCGCCGAGCTTCGAGGTCACGAACTCAAAGGCCGTATGGCTGTAGTAATCAAGCCCACGGACGATGCGCGGGTTCTCAACGAAATCCACACCAAACGCCTGAAGACTGTCCCGCAGCGTGTCCCAGAACTGGCGGCACTCATCGTTCAGATAGTCCGCAAAGGCCGGAGCAGCATCGAGCAGTTTACGGTCCTGCTCAGACTTGCTGTCCAGAATCCGCAGCGGATTGGCTTCGAGCCGGACCCGGCTTTCTTCCGACAGCGCATCGGCATGATCGCGGAAATAGGCGACCAGAGCCTCACGCCAGGCCTGACGGCTCGCCAGATCTCCGAGCGTGTTGAGTTCCAGCGTGACGTGATCGCCCAAACCAAGCTCGCGCAGGATATCCTGCGCCATGGCGATCGTTTCGGCATCGCGCAGCGGGCTTTCCGCACCGATCAGTTCTGCACCGATCTGGTGAAACTGGCGGTAACGCCCCTTTTGCGGGCGTTCGTAGCGGAACATCGGCCCGTGATAGAACACCTTCTGCGGCAAAGAGTGCGTCAGGCCGTTCGTGACCAGCGCACGGCAGATTGCCGCCGTACCCTCGGGCCGCAGGGTGATGCTCTCACCGCCGCGATCCTCGAAGGTGTACATCTCCTTGGACACAACATCGGACGTCTCGCCGAGCGTGCGCGAGAAGACGCGCGTGTCCTCGAAGATGGGCGTGCTCCATTCCTCGAAACCATAGGTGCGCAGAACCCGGCGCGCGGTCTCCACGACATTGTGGTGACGACGCATGGTCTCGCCGATGAGGTCGTGGGTTCCGCGGGGCGGCTGAAGTCCGGACATCAGTGCGCTGCCGGGTCCATCTGCTTGGCCGTGGACGCGTCGACCTTTCCAGCCTCGATGTCTGCAACCTTCTTTTCCACGAGGTCCACGATATGCTCGATCATGTCCCCACCCGGCATCGTGTGATCCTGACGGCCGGCCGCATAGACCATGTGACGGCCATTGCCGCCACCGGTCACGCCGAGATCGGTCATCAGGGCCTCGCCGGGACCATTCACCACACAACCAATGATGGACAGCGTCAGCGGCGTCTTGATGTGTTGGAGGCGATCTTCCAGCGTCTGGACCGTCTCGACGACGTTGAAGCCCTGACGGGCACAGGATGGGCAGGAAATAATTTTTATACCGCGATGACGCAGGCCGAGGGACTTCAAAATATCCCAGCCGACCAGCACTTCTTCTTCCGGTGCAGCAGAGAGCGAGACGCGCATCGTGTCACCCACACCAGCCCAGAGCAGATTGCCCAGACCGATGGAGGACTTCACGGTGCCTGCACGCTTGGAGCCTGCCTCGGTGATGCCGATATGCAGCGGGTGGTCACAGCAATCCGCAAGCTGCTGATAGGCCGCAACCGCCATGAACACGTCGGACGCCTTCACGCTGATCTTGAACTCGTGGAAATCGTGATCTTCAAGGATCTTCGCATGTTCCAGAGCACTCTCGACCAGCGCTTCGGGGTTGGGCTCACCGTATTTTTCGAGCAGATGCTTTTCCAGAGAACCGGCATTCACGCCGATCCGGATGGAGCAGCCGTAATCCTTGGCGGCGTTGACAACTTCACGCACACGCTCGGCGCTGCCGATATTGCCCGGATTAATTCGCAGGCACGCAGCACCGGCCTTTGCAGCCTCGATGGCGCGCTTGTAGTGGAAGTGGATGTCCGCAACGATGGGGACGTTCACTTCGCGGACGATTTCAGCCAGCGCTTCGGTGCTGGCCTCGTCCGGGCAGGAGACGCGGACGATGTCCACGCCAGCCAGTTCGGACAGACGGATCTGGTCGATCGTGGCCTGTGCGTCTGACGTCAGCGTGTTGGTCATGGTCTGCACGGAAATCGGGGCATCACCACCGACCGCGACCTTGCCGACATGGATCTGGCGCGACTTGCGACGTTCGATGTGCTGATACGGACGGTAGCTGCTCATGATTTACCTCTTCGTGTCCGGTGGAAACCGGAAGCTCTGACGCAGGGGGCTGTATTCAGGGGCAATGAGCCCCCCTGACGGATATAAGGGTTTAATGCGGTGGTGACGATTGTTCCAGCGGCTGATGTTCAAGCTGCCGGGCATTCAGGTCATCGGCCGAAACGTCATGCTCCGGCGGTGGGGCTTTATGCGTCACAGGTGCGGGAGCCGGTTTTGCGGCCACAAGCGGAACCACGGCCGGTACACCCGTGGCTGCTGCTGGGGCACTGGGCTGAACCGGAAGCGCCACACCCGATCCGAATGAGCCGGAGCGGATGGCCTCTGCCGTTACCTCGACATTACGACGGACTTGCCCTTCCCGACCCAGAGGCGCGCTGGTCGCCCCCGCCGTGGTCAGCACCACACCGCCTGCATTGCCGAATGACATGCGGAACGGAGCGCCCGCAGGATCACCCTGCCAGCTTTCGCCCGGCTGCATCACGCGCGAGATCAGAACATGCCCGTCTTTGTCCCGAACCTGCGTCCAGACGTGCGACAGTGCCCGCACGACGACAGCCCCTTCAGGAACAGCCGGGGGCAGATCCGTAGCGGGCTGTCCGGGTGTTTGGGGTACGGCTGTTTCAGCTGGCGACGGCGAACCGGCAGCATCGCCCTCGTCAGGAGACGTGATGGAGGGTGGTGCAGCCTGTTCCGGAACAGACACAGGCGGGTTTTGCGGAGCCAGAGCCGTTTGCACCGGGGTGGAAACGGTGGGAGGGACCACAGATGCGGACGGTACGGCAACCGGAGCATGGGGCTCGGGCGTGGGTGCGCGTCCGGGCATGACGGAAGCCACCTGCGGAGAGGTGGTGGCGGGAGTTGCCGCGCCCGGCATCAGCTCCGCAACGGCTGGAACCTGACGCTGCGCCGGTGTGTCATGGGCTGTAAAACGGTACCAGCCGACATAGGCCACAGCCACAACTACCAATCCTGCACCGACCAGAACACCGATCGGCAGACCACGATCTCCTTCGGGCTGAGGAAAGACCAGCTCAGTTTTGCGCGTCACGGCTCCACGCGTATCGCGCCGGAAACGCTCAACCAGCGCTTCGGCATCAAGCTGCATGGCATGTGCGTAAGTCCGCAGGAAGCCGACGGCATAAGCCACACCCGGCAGACCTGAAAGATCGTCCCCTTCAAGCGCAGCCAGAAGTTTAGGACGGATTCGCAGCCATTCCCCCACGTCCTCAAGTTTCCAGCCCAGTTCCTCACGACGCTCGCGCAGCACCGTTCCAACACTGGGCTGGTCGGAAGACTGCGAGAACGGGCGGTTGGAGGGCGGAGGAGACATGACCTGATGATCCGTTAGCTGGGCGCGTGAATACGGGTTTCGCGCTGCTGTATGGCATCAACGGCCTGCTGCACCAGCGTCGCAAGGATATCGGCGACCGGACGGATTTCCTTGACCATGCCGACGGACTGACCGGCCATGACGGAACCCGTTTCCACGTCCCCTTCAATAACGGCACGACGCAGCGCACCGGCCCAGTAATGCTCGATCGAAAGCTGCGCTTCTTCCTTGGTCAGTTCGCCGCTCTGGAACTTCTGGAGCGCTTCGCCTTGAAGACGTGCATAGCGACGGCCACCTTCATTCGACAGACCCCGTACCGGAATGACCGGGAACAGTTCGTCAAGCTGCACGGTCGTCACGGCATCACGGGCATTGGCGCGCAGGAAGGCTTTCTTGAAGTTCTCGTGCGCGATGCTTTCCTCGGATGCTGCAAACAGCGTTCCGAGCTGTGCACCGGCTGCGCCCTGCTCCAGATAGGAGAGGACGGCATCACCACGTCCAAGGCCACCGGCAACAAACACCGGCACATCGCGGATATGCGGCAGGATTTCCTGTGCCAGAACCGTCAGCGACACCGGCCCCACATGGCCACCGGCTTCCGACCCCTCGATCACGAGAGCCTCGATGCCCATACGGACCAGACGCTTGCCCAGAGCCAGAGCGGGCGTAAAGCCGATCGCCCGTGCTCCGCCATCACGGACCTTGCGGATCGTGGCACTGTTCGGCACGCCACCTGCAAGCACGATATGAGAGACGTTGTGTGCCAGGCACACATCCACCAGACGATCCAGTTCAGGATGCATGGTGATGAGGTTCACGCCGAACGGGCGCTTCGTCATTGCCTGCGTGGCAACGATTTCTTCTTCCAGACGCTCGGGAGACATCGCACCACAGGCAATGACACCAAATCCACCAGCGTTGGAAATAGCGGACACCAGATGCCGCTCGCTGACCCAGGACATGGCCCCGCCGAGAATCGCAACTTCGCTGCCAAGGAAGTCACAGCCCGGCTTCCACAGGCGGTCCAGCGTCGCGCGGGCGTTCAGCGCCTCACTCGGGGTCTCGATCAGGGTTTCGCTCACGCGTCGGCTTCCTCTTTGGCATCAAGGCCATAAGCCGTGTGCAGCGCGCGCATGGCCAGTTCGGTATATTCAGAATCAATCAGAACCGAGATCTTGATCTCGCTCGTGGAGATGACCTGCACATTGATGCCACGATCTGCCAGCGTGCGGAACATCCGCGCTGCCAGACCGGCATTCGAGCGCATGCCGATTCCCACGACACTGATTTTCACTACGCTATGGGACGTGAGCAGTTCGCCATACTGGACGTATTCACGGGCCTTTTCCAGCACGGAGCGGGCAGCGGCTTCGTCGGCCTTGCTGACCGTGAAGGTCATGTTCGTCATGTTGTCCACGCCAACGCTCTGGACGATCATGTCGACATTGATGTTCGCAGCGGCCAGCGGATCGAAAATCGCGGCAGCGATGCCCGGACGGTCCGGAATGTTCCGCACGGAGATTTTCGCTTCGTCATGCGAGTTGGCAATTCCCGCAACCAGTTCCTTCTCCATGATCTCGTCCTCATCAACAACAATCGAACCACTGTCGTCATCCGTCTCAGCGAAAGATGACAGCACCCGCACCCGGACATTCTCACGCATGGCGAGACCGACACTGCGGGTCTGAAGTACCTTGGCGCCTACGGAAGCCAGTTCAAGCATCTCTTCGTAAGTGATGCGATCCAGCTTCTTGGCGCGTTTCACGATGCGCGGATCGGTGGTGTAGATTCCGTCCACATCGGTATAAATATCACATTGATCGGCATTGATGGCTGCTGCGACGGCCACGGCGGACGTATCCGATCCGCCTCGTCCCAGCGTTGCGATCCGTCCATCAGGCCCTACGCCCTGAAAGCCCGCGACAACCGGCACGATGCCATCATCCAGACAGGCCAGAAGAGCCGCCCCGTCCACGCTCTCGATGGCGGCTTTACCGTGGGCGTCATCCGTCACAAGCGGGATTTGCCAACCCTGAAAAGACCGTGCCTTTACGCCAAGCGCCTGAAGCGCGATGGAGACAAGCCCACTCGTCACCTGCTCGCCTGCCGCAACCACAGCATCATATTCCTTCGGATCGGCCAGCGGATCGAGTTCCGCACAGTATCCGACCATCCGGTTCGTTACACCCGCCATCGCCGACACAACGACAGCCACGCGGCGTCCGCGGTCATGCTCCGCCTTCACGCGCTTCGCAACGTTCCGGATGCGCTCGATAGTTCCGACGGACGTACCGCCGAATTTCATGACAACCGTCTTCCGTTTCCCAATTTCGCCATGCATGACGGCATGAGGATCGGCACGACCGGAAAGCCGGTCGTGGACGGGAGTATCGGGCATGGACATCGCGGATAAGGCTCCAGTACGTGTCTGGCGTTGTGCGCTCGGGTCTGGCATCGGGTACCGCAAAACACCCGGCGCCTGAACAGACTCTGCCGGTCCACATACTCGTCTCGCTCCGCCACGTCCAGATGACGCACGGCAGACAGGCACACAGAAGGACAGTTCTGATGCCCACAGAAACATCTCCGGGACAGGATTTCAGACGTTCATCCGTTTCGGAATCCGAAATTGCCCATTTCAGCGCCCTGGCAGAAGACTGGTGGAATCCGCGCGGCCCCATGGCCCCGCTCCATGCCATGAACCCCTTACGAACCGAATGGGTCAGCCGTCACGTTGCTCCTCTGCGCACCACGTCCGCCGGAGCTTTGAGCCTGCTTGATATTGGCTGTGGCGCGGGTCTGGCCAGCGAAGCCTACGCCAAACTGGGTTTTGAGACTCTTGGAATCGATGCCAGCGCCGCCGGTATCCGGGCAGCCGAGGCGCATCTGGCCCAGCATCCCCTCCCGCCCGAAGCTGCCCCCCTGTCCTATCGCAATGGCAGTGCGGAAGACCTTGTTGCGGAAGGTGCGCGGTTCGACGTCGTCAATGCGCTTGAAGTCATCGAGCACGTCAATGATCCGCAGGATTTTCTGCTTATGCTGGCTACACTGACGAAGCCGGGCGGCATGGTCGCGGTGTCCACGCTGAACCGCACGCCACGCTCTTTCGCTGTCGCCAAACTCGGCGCGGAATATCTGCTACGGATGCTGCCTGTAGGCACGCATGACTGGAAGAAGTTCATCAAACCCGACGAACTGGCCGCCATGGCCCGACAGGCCGGCCTGCGGATGCTCGATATCGCGGGCATGAGCTATGTGCCGTTCAAATGGCGTGAGAGCCGCGACACCGGCATCAACTACATCGCGATTTTTCGCAAAGACTGAACAAGAAAGGCGCTTGCAGTGGAATCATTCGCTGCAAGCGCCCTAGTCGGAGAAACAGCCGGTCAGACCTGCGTGTTCATGAACGCGAAGGTCGTCGGGCTTCCGACTGGCGTGAAATTGTTCGTAAACGCAATTTCGCCCGTCTTTTTGTCCACCCGGAACGATGTCACGGCATCCGAACGCTGGTTGGCGCAGAACAGAAATGTTCCGGACGGATCGAACATCAGGGCACGGCCATAATCAGCGTGCATCCAGACTTCGTCCTGAAGTGTGAGCGTGCCATCGCTGCCAATGGCGAACACGGCCAGCGAATCACCCAGCCGGTTGGACACGTAAACGAACTTGCCGCTGGCCGATATCAGAATTTCCGCCGCAAGCGTTGAGCCACGGAAATGCGACGTGACCGTACTGACCGTCTGGATATTGCTGATCGCACCGGTCACCGGATCAAAATTGGAAACAACGACCTTCGAATCCTGTTCGCAAAGATTGTACAGAATCCGGCCGGAATGATTGAACTGGAAATGGCGCGGTGCCGAGCCCGGTTCCATATCGTAATATGGCGTCTTGGCGGGGATCAGCTTGCCCGTGTCGAGGTTCAGCGTCCACACATACACCCGGTCCAGACCCGCATCATCAGCCAGCACGAATTTGCCGCTTGGATCGGAATGGATCATGTGCGGATGCGAGCCCGAATGATCGGAGACTGCAAAATTACCCTGTGGATTGTCCGCAGCGCGCTCCGGCTGACGCGGCCCTGTGTTGTGCACGACATCCGACGCCGCACCCAGAGACCCGTCCGAACGGATAGGCAGAACCGCCACATTACCGCCGACGTAATTGGCCACCAGCACATAACGGCCCGAATGATGGATGCTCACATAGGCCGGAACAGCCCCCATCGAACTGACGACATTGAGCTTGCGCAGTGAGCCGGTCTTGGGGTCGATGGCAAACGCCGTGACGGACCCGTCACCATCCTTGTTGAAATCGTCGATTTCACTCAACGCGTAGAGAAAACGCTGGTCTTTCGAGATCGTCAAAAAGGACGGACTGGCAATATCCGTAAATGTCGTGATCGGCGTCAGAACGCCCGTCTCGCGGTCCATATCGAAAACGGAAATACCCTGCCCGTTCCCGGTTCCGCCGCCTGGTGGCCCGTGTTTCGTATATCCACCGACAAAACAGATCGTTTTCGACACCGGCTTCGGCGGCGGAGGGGGTGTCGAGACCGTCTTTTCAGGATCGGCGGCACCAGCAATACCAGTACCAGCAGCCGCAACACCGGCAACCAGTCCGACCGCAAAACTGCGGCGGGAAACAGGGTGGGACATGATGGGTCTGCATTCCTTTCGATGGGGCGAGAATAACGTCCGGGCCGTGATGCAGGTTTCCCGACATCCGGCCTAGTGTACGTCTTTCGGCAGCTTGCATTGTGGCCCAACAGGCGGACCAGTGTAGCGGCTCCATGTCTGGGTCTCACCCAGAAGGGGCATTCCCAGAACGAATCCGCGCAGCTTCAGAACATTGGGCTGGGAAACCCATATCCGCGCCTGATAGACCCGTCCGGTTCTTGGATCAAGAATATGGCCCTGCCATTTGCGATCCTCGATTGGGACAAAGTCTGTCAGCATGCGGATACCGCATTGCGAACGCCCCCAGACGTCCTTCGGCATTTCTCCTTCATAGGCCATACCAATCAACTGACCACAGAGCGCATGGCCACAGGGCTGGATTGAAAACAGTCCGTCATGCCCTTCTGAAAGCCACAATCCCCGTTCGGGAATATCCGTCGGAAGGGCATTTGTCGGACCAGGAGACTGGGCACTGGCATATGAAAGTGACAGTACCGCCAGAAGGAAAGCTGCGAAAAGACCCGCTACGCGCATTCAGACGTTGCCCAGCAGGGCATCGAGCCGCCCGGCGCGATCAAGCGCCATCAGGTCGTCACAGCCCCCCAGGGATTCTTTGTCTACAAACGTCTGGGGCACCGTGCGACGACCTGAACGTCGGATGGACTCTTCACGCTCGGCAGATCCGTTCGGAGCATTGATTTCCTGAAACTTCACGCCCTTGGAGCGAAGGAGACTGACGGCATGCACACAATAAGGGCATCCAGGCTGGGTAAAAATCTCGATTTTCGACATAGGATTCTCATTCCTGGACAAAGCGCGGGTTTTGTTCATCCACTCTCCCGGTCCGCGCTGCAACCAAAATATCCACGCTTGCCGCACCGGCCTTCATCAGAGCCAGCGTACAGGCCGTTGCCGTGGAGCCTGTGGTCAGCACGTCATCCACCAGCAGAACAGCCTGTCCGCGTATCAGGGTGTCCCGTCCTTTTCTGACCTGGATTGCCTGCGTCATTTCCTGTTCGCGCTCTCCGGCGGACAGGCGCGCCAGCGCTTTTGTCGGTCGGACACGCTGAAGAGCGTCCACCGCACAAGGCAATTCTGCAAGCCTCGCCACCCCCTGCGCCATCAGACCTGCCTGATTATAGCGTCGTTTCCATAACCGGGTGCGATACAGCGGCACAGGAACGACGAGCGTTACCTTTTCGAGCAGGTCTTGGGCCGCAACAGCCATATGCCTTGCCAGAACCGCAGCATTTTCGGTGTGATCAGAATATTTCAGTGGCAGGATGAGGCGTCGTGACCAGGCGTCGTAAACGAACGCGGCGCGGGCAGAACGCCAGACCGGTGGATGAGCATGACAGGCAGCACAGCAGTTTTGTGTGCCTCCCAGTGCCTCGTTTTCCAGTGGGACGCCACAACGATCACATTGGGGAGAGACAATCCGATGGGCTGTCTGGAAGCAGGTGCTGCAAAAAGCCCCCTCCGTCATGACTTCGGTGCCACAGGCCGCACAGACGGGAGGCAAAAGTGTATTGAGGAGCGCGCGAGCGATACGAGGGCCTGCCCTCATCACGGTGATTTCGGCAGAAGTCGGAGCGTAATACGGGATGCGTCAATCAGGACTTTGCCCTGATGCTGGAAATTGACCGTCACCCGCTCGCCTACAGCAGACTGAACCTGCCCCCAGCCCCAGTCCGGGTAGTCAGGATGCAGAACAATCTGTCCTGGCTCAAGAAAGGACTGAAACGGCCCGCTTACTGACATGCTTGCCAGCCTCCTCGCCGCAGGATCTGACCTGACCTGACCTGACCGGATGTGGTCTTTTGCCGCTCTGCCTGCAAGGAGAACACCGTGCAGGCAGAGCGCGGATCAGAATTGGACCCGACCGGGATCAGGGTGCGTCTGTGTACTGCTTGTACTTCTTGAGGAACGCCTTCACCGACGCCCCGAGGTCCTCGCGATCGATCGAGAACGCGATCTGCGCTTCAAGGAAGCCAGCCTTGTCACCGCAGTCATAGCGTGTGCCTTCATAGCGCAGGCCATGGAACGGCACTTCACCAATCGTCTTGGCCATCGCATCCGTGAGCTGGACTTCGTTGCCCGCACCACGTTCCAGCTTCGCCAGATACTTCATGACGTCCGGCGTCAGCACGTAGCGACCGATAATGGACAGGTTCGACGGTGCATCTTCCGGAGCAGGCTTTTCAACCAGTCCCTTCACTTCCACCAGCTTTCCATCGTCATGACCAACATCGAGGATGCCATAGCGGTTCGTGTGCTCGCGCGGGACTTCCGTCACGGCTACGACATTGCCACCGGTCTGATTATAGGCTTCGACCAGCTGACCAATGCAGCTGCGTCCCTTGACGATATCGTCCGGCAGCAGGATCGCGAACGGATCATCACCGATGAAGGAACGTGCGCACCAGATCGCGTGACCCAGACCCAGCGGCTCCTGCTGACGCACAGCGACGAGAGATCCAGCCTGCACACTGCTGGGAGCCAGTGCTTCAAGCGCACTTTTCTTCCCACGCTCCTTGAGCGTCGCTTCGAGTTCGTAAGCGATGTCGAAGTAATCGATCAGGCTGTCCTTGCCACGTCCGGTCACGAGGCAGAATTCTTCGATCCCGGCCTCGCGAGCTTCGTCGATCGCGTACTGGATCAGAGGCTTGTCGACGACAGGAAGCATTTCCTTCGGCATAGCCTTCGTCGCGGGCAGAAACCGCGTACCGAGACCGGCAACAGGAAGAACAGCTTTTTTCAGTGGCTTGATCACGAAACCTCACACATCGGAAGAAATGACGCTCGACTGCCAACAGGAAGTCCAGACGTTCTTCAAGGACGTTAAAGGAATACCCCTGTCTTAATAGTCTGGCAACAAGATGGCACAGACTATCGGAACCTTAATAAAACCCTCCCCCTTGAGGGAGAAAATAATATTCGGGAGATTAGTGATTTTTATTGGGATACACCGACATCTGAATGTCAGTGGTGCGGCCGAGAAGACTCGAACTTCCACGGGGTTGCCCCCACAAGCACCTCAAGCTTGCGCGTCTACCATTCCGCCACGGCCGCCCCGTGACAAACGATCCTGCTTGGTGCATGACCGTCCGGTGTGGGAGGGGCTATAGCCGATGACAGATACGAGGGCAATGACCCGAGATGAGATTTATGAAGAAATTTTGTGGACGTCCTCTCCGGGACTGACGCCCTACCCTGACGCACTGGCGTTCATGGAGGAACGCGCACGGGCGATTCATCAGGGAACGGCCGCACCTTTGGTCTGGCTGGTTGAACATCCACCTGTTTTTACGGCCGGAACTTCAGCCAAGGAGGCCGATCTCTATAACCCTCACGGCTATCCAACCTATGACGCGGGGCGTGGAGGGCAATGGACCTATCATGGGCCGGGACAAAGGCTCGGCTATGTGATGATGGATCTGACGAAGCAGAATGGCACTGTCCCTCCCCGTGATTTGCGCGCCTTCGTGGCAGGTCTGGAGGGCTGGATGATCGACGCCCTCGCTCGGCTTGGCGTAACGGCCTTCACCCGTGAGGGGCGGATCGGCGTCTGGACAGTTGATCCGTTGAGCGGGCTTGAAGCCAAGATCGGTGCTCTGGGCATCCGTGTCAGCCGCTGGGTGAGCTGGCACGGTGTGTCGATTAATGTGAACCCCGATCTGAACGATTTTGACGGGATCGTCCCCTGCGGCATCCGCGAATTCGGCGTCACCAGCCTTCAGCGATTCGACAACAGCCTGACGATGAAGGATCTGGACGACGCCCTTGCCGCAGCGTGGGCCGCCCGCTTCGGCTCTAGCCCGCAGGTGGCGTGAACACGGACGGGACGATCACCACGCCCTGTCTTACATCCGACAACAACACGCCGAAATGATGCTGGCGGGCATCCACACCCTGCAACCCGATCAGGCCGAGCTGGCCGTTCACGTCCGAAAACTGAAGCGTCAGCAGGCCCTGTGAGGGGTTATCGGCCTGGGCTATGGAAATCTGAAGCGATCCGTTCCCATGCCGCACATCCGTGACCTGAATGTCGCCATCAAAGCGGATCGGGTGCTTCAGCAGGAGCCCAAGCGGGTTATGCCGCAGCGACAAATGCGTGACAGCGCCCGTTCCCTGATCGTCCAGAACGAGATGACCGTCTCCGGCCACGAGTTCCATCGGATGGGGTACGACGTAATCCAGCCTGAGATGGCTCGGAATATACGAAAAGCGGCCACCGCTCTCACCTGCGTCCGGTCCATGCTGGACGAAAGCCGCCTGCAATCCCTGAATGCCGTTCAGATAGGCTTCGATGCGGTGCACGTCGTTCTGGTCGGCTTTGGGAAGGCGGTCATATCCGCTGGTCGCGCAGCCCGAAAGCAGCAGCAGTGCAAAAAGAGTGCGTCTCATGGGGTTTGTTCCCCATGCAGGACGAGCGACAGCGCATGAAGACCGGAGCGGAATTCTTCCGCCAGCAGGTCATTGACCAGCCGGTGCCGTGCCACCCGGTTCAGTCCGTCAAAACGCGCGCTTGTGATGGCGATGTTGAAATGCGTCTCACCTCCGCCACCGAGGGCTTTGGCTCCGGCATGATGGGCGTGGCGGGCGCTGTCATCCTGGATTTCGAGCTTTGTGGGCGTCAGTCCCTGCTGAAGAAGGATTGCAATCCGTTCGCGTCGGCTGGAGGGCTGTGCGGAAGGGTGTGAAGCTGTTTCAGGCATGATGAAAATCGTCCGGCTTGAGGAATGCCCGCTTGCATCGGGCGGCGGTGATTGCCCATATCAGACACCATGCAGCGCAAATCCACCAGACACCGGGCATTCGATCCCGATCCTGACGCGCCGGAACAGGTCTGCGACCATCCGGGCTGCAACGAGCTTGCCGGCTATCGTGCGCCGCGCGGGCGCGATGCCTTGCGTTCGTATTTCTGGTTCTGTCTTGAGCATGTCCGCGAATACAATTCCCGCTGGGACTTTTATCGCGGCATGACGCCG
This sequence comes from Gluconobacter cerevisiae, assembly GCF_015244675.1. Taxonomy (GTDB): domain Bacteria; phylum Pseudomonadota; class Alphaproteobacteria; order Acetobacterales; family Acetobacteraceae; genus Gluconobacter; species Gluconobacter cerevisiae. The sequence continues at coordinate 115,875 of NZ_JABCQO010000003.1, forward strand.
GGCCAGATCGAGGCGCATCTTCGGGCCGATGTTTCCTGGCAACGCCCCTCATGGAAGGTGGGCACCGGCACGGCGAACAAGGCAGAATTCAACGAAGACGACGTCATTGATCCGCTGGATATTCTTGGCGCGACGCGTCATAGCCGGGCGGAGCGGGCCAAGGATGCGGCACGACAGCGCGCGTCCGCTCAGGCCGCCGGAATTCCCGAGCCTCTGCGGCAGCCGCTGGCCACGCTGGACCTGACATGGCCCGTGTCTTTCGATGACGTGAAAAGCCGTTACCGTGCCCTCGCCCGCCAGCATCATCCCGACGCCAATATCGGCGATGCGACGTCCGAAGAGCGTTTCAAGGCCATTGGCTCGGCCTACGCCACGCTCAAAGTCCATTTCACGCGTCAGGACGATTTCGTTTCCTGAATTTTTAGACTGGAAGAGAGGGCGCCAAGGCCCCATCTTCTTCAGAACGTCCTGATCCAAGAGCCAGAGAAAGCCCCAGAGTCCCATGAGTGATTTTGCGACGATTGATACCCCGGAAGCCGTGACCACTGCTGAAAATTCCTCGGTCCCGACCAGCGTTCTCGGTGCGCCCGACCTCACGGTTTCCTCGGCAGAAATCTTCGGCATTCGCACGGACATGCAGGTTCCGGCCTATTCCATCCGCACGGAACATGTCCCCGATATCGATCCGTCTTACAAGTTCGATGAGGACACGACCCGTGCGATTCTGGCCGGATTCGCCTTTAACCGTCGCGTCATGGTTCAGGGCTTCCACGGCACCGGCAAATCGTCCCATATCGAGCAGATCGCAGCGCGCCTGAACTGGCCCTGCGTCCGCATCAATCTGGACAGTCACGTTTCGCGGATCGACCTGATCGGCAAGGACGCCATCGTGCTCAAAGACGGCAAGCAGGTCACGGAATTCCGCGAAGGTCTGCTGCCCTGGTGTCTCCAGCATCCCTGCGCCCTGATCTTTGACGAGTATGACGCAGGCCGTCCAGACGTGATGTTCGTCATCCAGCGCGTGCTGGAAGCGGAAGGCCATCTGACGCTTCTGGACCAGAACCGCGTCATCCGGCCGAACCCTGCTTTCCGTCTGTTCGCCACCGCCAATACGGTCGGACTGGGCGATACGACGGGCCTGTATCATGGCACGCAGCAGATCAATCAGGGCCAGATGGATCGCTGGAACATCGTCGCCACCCTGAACTATCTGCCGCTGGAACAGGAAGTCAGCATTGTCACGGCCAAGCTGAAAATCCCGGCGGACAATCAGGAGGCCACGACACTCGTGGAACGCATGGTTGCACTGGCGAACCTCACGCGTGCCGGTTTCATGGCGGGAGACATCTCGACCGTCATGTCGCCACGTACGGTCATCGCATGGGCAGAAAACAACCGTATTTTCAACGATGTGGCGTTTTCTTTCCGCCTGACCTTCCTCAATAAATGTGACGAAGCCGAGCGCGGAATCGTGGCGGAATACTACCAGCGCTGCTTCAACGCTTCGCCACTGGCCTGATCCCTTGTCCGCCCCCCAGACCTCCCTCACCGACGAAGAGCGGCAGGAACGCTTTCGTCAGGTCACCATCGCCACCCTGCGCGCCATGGGTGGCGCGCCGGAACAAGGCGTGGATTTTCAGGGTGCCGTCAGCGGAAACCGCAAGGCAGTGCCAGAAGCCGGAAATGTGGAGCTTCCCTATCTGTCGCGCCATATGCACGACTGGGAAATCCGCAAGATCCGGGGGGCTGCGGACGCTGCCGCTCTGCGAATGCGGTATCATGCGGACCGGAATACAAACGCCCCGGCTGAACCCGTAGCCCGGCAGGCTTTCGATGCGCTGGAGCAGGCGCGCTGTGAAGTCTACGGCTCCCGTCACATGGCGGGCGTCCGCGCCAATCTGGAGCAGAAACTCGCCCAGCATTGCGCCGAAATCGGCTGCAACCGCATGAAAACCCGCGAGGACATGCCTGCCCCGGTGGCGCTGGATCTGCTCGCGCGTGAAGCCATGAGCGGCCATCCGATGCCGGTTCAGGCAGGCCCTGCGCTTGATGAATGGCGCGCGGCTCTGACGCCTGCGGCAAAATCCGCCCTTGCCGACATGGCCCGCACCCAGAGCGATCAGACGGCCTTTGCACGCGCGACGACGCGCTTCCTCGGCGCGTGCCAGCTCACGACCGTTCCGGATGAAGACGAAGAGCAGGCCGCGCCGTCCGATCTGCCGTCCGATGAGGAAGAGACAACCGAAAGCGACGCTCCGGAAACCGAAGGGCAGGATCAGCAGGCTCCGGCCGCAACGGAAGAAGAAGACGGCTATCAGCCCGAAAGTGGCGAAACCGGCCTTTCGGGCGAAAGCGAAGCCACAGATTCCGCCGAAATGTCGGAAGATGGCACGGAAGAAGCCGCTGGCCCTTCGGATCAGCAGGCGGAAACAGGCCCGTCCGAAGCCCTCAATACCTATAAAGCCTACACCACGGATTTCGATGAGGAAGTGAACGCCTCCGATCTTTGCGATCCGGACGAACTGGACCGTCTGCGCCAGAAACTCGATCAGCAGATGTCCCAGCTTCACGGTCTGGTCTCGCGCCTCGCGCACCGTCTGCAACGCCGCCTCATGGCGCAGCAGCAGCGTCGCTGGGAGTTCGAGCAGGAAGAAGGCATTCTCGATGCCGGACGCCTGTCCCGCGTTGTGACAAACCCTACCCTGCCGCTGTCTTGCAAGCATGAATGTGAGACCGAGTTCCGCGATACGGTCGTCACCCTCCTGATCGATAATTCTGGTTCGATGCGGGGGCGTCCCATCGGAACGGCCGCTATCTGCGGCGATATTCTGGCCCGAACGCTCGAACGCTGTGGTGTGAAGGTGGAGGTTCTCGGCTTCACCACACGGCAATGGAAGGGCGGACAGAGCCGTGAACGCTGGCTCAAGAGCGGTCGTACTCCCCAGCCGGGGCGGCTCAATGATCTGCGCCACATCATCTACAAAGATGCGGACACGCCCCTGCGACGCGCCCGGCGCAATCTGGGCCTCATGCTGCGTGACGGCCTACTGAAGGAAAATATCGACGGCGAAGCCCTGCTCTGGGCCTGGAAACGCCTGCGTCGCCGGTCGGAGCACCGTCATATCCTGATGGTGATTTCAGATGGCGCGCCGGTTGATGACAGTACGTTCTCGGCCAATCCGCACAACTATCTGGAAGACCATCTGCGTCAGGTAATTGCCCGGATCGAAGCGGATCGGGCCACGGAGCTTCTGGCCATCGGCATCGGGCATGACGTGACGCGCTATTACCGCAACAGCGTCACCATCAGTTCCGCCGAAGACCTCGGCGGAACCATGATGGCTCAGCTCAGCGCCCTGTTCGCGCCTTCAACCGGGCATCGCGCAACGCAATAACGGCGTCCAGCATCCGGTTAGTATGGGTGGTTGTGGTGCGGTGATTGACGATCGCCGCACGCACCGCCAGCCGACCGTTGATCCTTGTCGTGGACGGCGCGGCGATTCCGCTTTCATGCAGATCCTGCACCAGTTCCGAGACTTCGGCATCTTCCAGACCGTCGAGTCCGAAACAGACGATATTCAATGTCACAGGCGCCAGCAGAACCAGTCCTTCGGTCCGTTCCACACGCCGCGCCAGATCGGCTGCAACGTCACAGCATGTCTCGACCATGTCTCCCATACGCTCGGACCCGTAATGGCCCAGCGTCATCCACACCTTGAGCGCCCGGAAGCCCCGCGATAGATCCGGGCCGAAATCGCAAAACCATGGGGCTCCTGCGGCAAGCCCGCGCTCCTCGCGCACGAGGTAATCAAGGGACTGCGCAAAAGCCGCTGCATGCTTATGGCTGTCTCGCACCAGCACGCAACCAGCGTCGTAAGGAACCTGCGCCCATTTATGAAAGTCAAACGCCAGACTATCTGCTTTTTCGATACCGGAAAGCTGATCTTTGAAACGTGGCGAAAGACAGGCCAGTGCTCCGAAGGCTGCATCCACATGAAACCAGAGTCCGGCTTCATGAGCGACAGCCTCGATCGCCACAAGATCGTCGATAGCTCCACAATCAACCGTGCCAGCCGTTCCCGCCACCATGAACGGCTCCAGACCAGCCTTGCGGTCTGCTGCGATCATGTCGCGTAATGCTCCGATATCCATCCGATGATCGGCCAGAACCGGAACACGCCGGAGCGCCTCGCTGCCGAGCCCAGCCAGATCGAACGCGCGGGGCAGACATCCATGGGCTGTTGTTGCGGCATAGCCGACAAGCCCGCGACCGCCGATCCCGTTTTTACGGATCGCAAGGTCCTGCGCGCGGCTCGCCGTAATGACGCTGATGAAATTGGCCATGGACGACCCCGTCACCAGACAGCCCGATCCGTCCTGAGGCATTCCGACCATCTGCAACGCCCAGCGGATTACTTCACGCTCGACTTCGATTGGCGCGTGATCGCGCCCACCACAATTGGCGTTCAGGCCCCCGGCCAGCATCTCGGCCAGCATGCCGACCGGCGTCCCTGCCCCATGCACCCATCCCATGAAACCGGGATGGGTATTTCCCACGCCATAAGGCACGACAAGTTCCTGATAGCGGCCATACAGATCGTCGAGGGAATGCCCCTTTTCCGGCAGACCTTCCTTCAGGCTCTGTCGGGCAGCAGACGGCATCGGTCGCCAGACGGGGCCGTCGCCCACATGTTCCATGCGATCGAAGACTTCATCCAGCATCCGATGTCCGATCTCACGGATGCCGTTCCAGTCCGTGGGGTCCAGTCCGGCCATGAAAATATCCCTTCACCTGAAATCCGTCAGGTGTCTGCGATACAGGGCCGGACACAGGATGTCACGTCAGCAGGGCATTCAGAACAGCGCCGAATACAGCGAAGAACTGCTGCTTGAACTGTCGCCCGTGAAAAGGGAAAGGATGCTGGTTGTGGAGCCGTTTCCTCCGTAGAGGGTCAGCATGCTTGCAGGTGTTGACGTCTTTGTGGGGTGGATCTGCAACAGAGCCAGATACTGCTGGGCGAACTGCTGGATTCCCTTGGTCGTACTGAGCTTGGACAGATCGAGTTTCGAGCCGAGCAGACGGACCTGCTGATCGTAATCCAGTGCCCCGAACTGCGTTGAATCGAAACCAGACACGACTTCCGCAACTTTCAGAAGTTTTGGGTCCGCCATCACGTTTTCAAGCGTCATATCCGTCCTGGCGGTCCGGGTGAAATACAGAGCATCTCCCAGACCCGGTGTTTCCGTCTCCAGACTGCTTTCATAGCTGTTGGTCAGATAGTTCTGGGTGATTTTCTGAATGGTGTCGGCGGAGGCCAACGGAGACGTTGACCAGTTGGAAAACGCTTTCGCAAATGCTTTCCATGACGAGTTGCCACTCGTCTGGGCAAGAGATTTGGCTGATGTCGGGTCCTGCGTCATCAGCTTCGTCAGAACGGCCGTCTCACCGATTGCCGAAGACATGCCATAGGCACCCAGCACGACTTTGAGGGCCTTGTAGTTTTTCAGAAGCTGCTGTGGCGTCTTGATCGAAGACGCATCATTCTGGAAAGCTGAAACAGCCTGCTGGGTAGGGACGCTTGTTTTTTCCCACTTGTTCGCTGAAGACTCTTCATTCTTGACGATGGAGACATACTGCGGAATGGCGGGCATAGCGGAAATGGAGGACGACACGCGCATTTCTCCGAAAGAGGAGGAGGTGCCATCATTTTACCGCTTCATTCCCTAATACGGTCTTAACGTTTCTTTCCCCTCTTCACAGTCCGGAACCCCCTCATGTCCCTGCGTCTTACCCTGCTCGCCGCGACTGCCGCACTCCTGACGCCCGTCATGGCCAGTGCGTCCGAACCTGCCGCCCTTCCCGCCTCGTGTATGACCTATGAACTGGGCGGCACCCAGAACACTGCACATGGACTGACGGCAAAGACCCTGCATGCCGCGCTGACCGGAACGGATATCACGCTCGACATTCATGGCGTGACCCTCTCCGACCCTTCCGGCCATGTCGAGACCGCAACTCTGGAGCGTTTCAATGCTGTTGCCGCCTATGCCGCACTCAGTGCCTTTCGCGGCGGCATCAGTCCCGCCTGCAAAAACCAGAGCCTGACAATCAACAGCAGCGACATTCGGGGTGGCACGCCGCAGGCCACATGGACGAGTGTGACGCTCGCTCGCCCCGGTCACGACATGACGATCCGCAAGGCGTCGATCCAGGCGGTCCAGACGACGCCGGATCTGCGCCTGAAGGTTGAGGGCACTGGCATCCACGATACCAAACAGCCACTCATGCCCACGCAGCTTTCAGCAGACCTGACGGTTCAGGGTCTCGACACCGCACGCCAGCAAATCACGATCAACGCCCTGCATGCCATCACGGGCAGCAGCGCCATCGACGGCAAGGGCACCATCTCGCCCGGCGCCACAGCATCTACGTCGACGGCGGACCTGCATATCGGCGTGACGAACGTCGATACCCTGATTGGTGAGATCCGTGATACGGCCCCCAAGAAAGTCGTGGCCGCACTCACAATTGCCCGACTGATGGGCCGTCAGAGCGGCGATACGACCCTGTGGGACGTCGGGCTGAGTGGCGGCGTCGTGACCGTCAACCGCATTCCGCTGCCGTTCTCAGTCCCCTGACGTTTCGGCTTCCAGCTTGCGGATCATTTTGCACAGGACGGTCGTGACCTTCTTGGCATAGCCAATGCGGGTCGCATTCGTCATTTCGCGGATGACCGCAAGCTTGTGATCGGGGCGGATTTTTACCCCTGATTCCTTCTTGCGCGTCACCCAGTCGATCAGCGCGGCGGGATTTCCGAAACGGTTGCGACGGAACTGGATCACCATACCCTTTGGTCCGGTCTCCAGACGCTCCACCCCGGCTTCACGGCACAGACGCTTGATCAGGACCACATCCAGCAGATTGCCGACTTCCGGCGGAAGCGATCCAAAACGATCAACCAGTTCCGCACGCATCGCCTCGACCTCGGCCTCGTTCGTCAACGCTGCAATCCGACGATACAGCCCCAGACGCACGGGCAGGTCCGGCACATAGGTTTCGGGGATCAGGACCGGCAGACCGAGAATGATGGTCGGGGTCCAGCTATCTTCTTCCTCCAGACGCTTGCCGCGTTCGCGACGCAGATCGACCACGGCGTCTTCCAGCATCTGCTGATAGAGTTCGATCCCGACTTCCTTGATATGTCCGGACTGTTCGTCACCCAGCAGGTTGCCCGCACCGCGCAGATCTAGATCGTGGGACGCCAACGTGAACCCGGCCCCGAGCGAATCCAGCGTTTGCATGATTTCGAGCCGCTTTTCCGACGAGGCCGAGAGCGGACGCGTCTGCGGCCAGGTCAGATACGCATAACCGCGCTGCTTGCCACGCCCTACGCGCCCGCGAAGCTGATAAAGCTGCCCCAGACCGAACATATCCGCGCGGTGAATGATGATCGTATTCACACTGGGCATGTCCAGCCCGCTTTCCACGATATTGGTGGAGAGCAGGATGTCGTATTTCCCGTCCGCGAACTCCGTCATGACCCGTTCGAGTTCGGTCGGCGTCAAACGGCCATGTGCCTGTACCGTCTTGGCATCCGGCACGATTTCCGCCAGACGCTCGGCCATCCTATCCATATCCGCCAGACGCGGCACGACACAGAAGACCTGGCCGCCCCGGAACCTCTCACGCTGGATGGCCTCACGGATCATGACGCTGTCGAAGGGCGTGATGAACGTGCGCACCGCCAGACGATCCGTCGGTGGCGTTGCGATCAGGCTCATTTCCCGCACACCGGACAGCGAGAGCTGAAGCGTTCTCGGAAGCGGTGTGGCGGAGAGCGTCAGGACATGTACGTCCTCCCGCAGCGCTTTCAAGCGTTCTTTGTGAGAGACGCCGAAATGCTGCTCTTCGTCGATGATGAGGAGGCCCAGACGCTCGAACGCAACACTTTTGGCCAGTAATGCATGAGTGCCGATCACGATATCCACGGTGCCATCCGCCATTCCTTCACGGACCTTCGTAGCCTCCTTGGGCGTTACGAGACGCGAAAGCTGCACCACATTGACCGGAAAGCCTTCAAAGCGTGCCGTGAAGCTCCGGAAATGCTGACGGGCGAGCAGCGTTGTCGGCACCACGACAGCGACCTGCATGCCTGAAAGCGCAGCCACGAATGCCGCCCGCAGTGCTACTTCCGTCTTGCCGAAGCCCACATCGCCACAGATCAGCCTGTCCATTGGACGCCCGGCGCTCATGTCTTCCAGCACATCCGCAATCGCACGGGACTGGTCCTCCGTCTCCATGAACGGAAAGCGCGCGCAGAACTCGTCCCACAGCCCCTCGGCGGGTGCGAGCGTTGGCGCGTCCTTCATGGCGCGGACTGCGGCGGTCTTGATCAGCTCGCCCGCCATGACGCGGATGCGGGACTTCATCTTGGCCTTGCGGGCCTGCCAGGCTGTTCCGCTAAGCTTGTCGAGCTGAACCCCGGCCTGCTCAGAACCGAAACGGCTCAGAAGCTCGATGTTCTCAACCGGCAGAAGAAGGCGCTGCTCCCCGTCATAGAGGATCGATAAGTAATCGTGCGCGACCCGGCCTTCCACGACCGTTTCAAGCCCCACATACCGCCCGATCCCGTAATCGGAATGAACGACCAGATCCCCGTCCGCAATTTCGCCGACCTGCGAAATGAACTGCTCGCCGCGCTTGCGACGGCGCGGCGGACGCGAGATCCGCTCGCCCAGAAGGTCCTGTTCGGAGACGAAGCACAGACGGTCCGAGACGAAGCCGCGCTCCAGCCCCAGCGTCAGCAGGCCGGTCGTGCCTTTCGGCATTCCCGCCGCATCCGGCCAGTCGTCATAGGATGTGACCGTGACGCCATGTTCTGCCAGAAGATGCGAAATCCGCTCCCGTGAGCCCCGGCTCCAGGCCGTAACATAGGTGCGCCGTCCGGCCTCGGCCCAGGTTTTCACCTGCTGGCCAAAAGCCTCGAACATCCCTGCCCGCGTTCCGTCCTTCGCACGCGCAAACAGTGGGCCGGGGCGGTATCCCGCATCCACGCCATGCGCCGTATCCGGCATGGCGAACGCGTTCAGAATGACGGACGGCACATCCGCCAGCATCGATTCCCAGCCGTGTGTATCCAGATAGAGCCGGTGCGGCGGCAGCGGACGATAGGGGATTTCGCCTTCACGCGTCGGAACGCGCCGGGCCTGATAATGATCGGCGATCATATCCAGTCGCGCCTTGAGGATCTCCGGTGCGTGCTGGTCGAAACTGACCGCACCACCCGGCAGATAATCCAGCAGCGTTTCCATCTGATGGCCGTCGCCGTCATGGAACAATGGTAGATAGTGCTCCAGCCCCGGATAGCGCCGACCGTCCGAGACATTCTCGTAAATTGTATCGGATATTGCAGCCGGGCCAAACGAATCGCGCCAGCCAGTGCGGAAGCGACTGATGCTGTCGGGGCCCAGCGAGAACTCGGATACCGGGCGCAGTTCGAAGCGCTTCAGGGTCTCGGTGGAGCGCTGCGTTCCCACGTCGAACGCACGGATGTTCTCGACTTCGTCTCCGAACAGATCGAGCCGGATCGGATCGCTTTCCCCGGCCGGGAACAGATCGAAAATGCCGCCGCGCGTTGCGAACTCGCCCGCTTCCATGACCGTATCGGTCCGGGTGTAGCCATTGGCGACCAGCAGTTCGATCAGCATGGCCTGATCAAGGCTCTCGCCCGTCTTCACGCTGATGGACTGTCCCCGAAACGCCGAACGCGGAGGCACACGCTGGATCAGGCTGTGCACGGTCGTCAGAACAATGCGCTGCGCCTTCGTGGACTCCAGAAGGCGGCAGAGCGTCCCTGCCCGTTCGGCGATCAGAACCGGATTGGGCGAGACGCGGTCGTAAGGCAGACAGTCCCAGGGCGGCAGTCGCAGGACTTCCACTTCGGGCATGAGCCACGCCAGCATGTCTGCCAGCGCCGCCACAGCAGCATCGTCTCGCGCGACGTGAAGCAGCGGGCCGTCATGCTCGGCAAGGCGCTGACGGAGAAGAAAGGCCACACTGCCATCAGGCACGCCCCAGACGGTCGGTCCGAAAGACCTGTCGAAGGACGTTGTGGACATTTCACGGGTCATGGTTTCGTTTTGTTCCATCCTGCTCATGCCCTATACCTTCCGTTCCATCGCCTGTCAGCCCGAGGAGCACGGGAAGCGCCCGTTGTCACGATGCCGTCCAAACAGTTCCTGCCCGATTTCGTCTCCCACGCCGACACAGAACACGCGCTCGCCCCGCTTTTCGAGCCGCTGACGAGCCTGCCCGGAATTGGTCCCCGACATGCCAGCCTGCTGGAAAAGATCGCGGGCGGTCGCCGGGTGCTGGACCTGCTGTTCACCTTGCCGGAGCGGGTGGTTGACCGGCGCATTCTGCGCACAGTTGCGGATGGACACAATCTCGTCCCCGGCGAAATCCTGACGGCGCATGTCCGGGTCGTTGCCCTGCGCAAGGCCGGGCGTCCCGGGCAGCCTTCCATTATCCGTACCGAAGACGATACCGGGAAGCTTGATCTGGTCTTCTTCCAGACGCGCAACATGCCCAGTCCGACCGTGGGCACCGAGCTTCTCGTATCGGGTAAAACCGGCAATTTTCAGGGCGAACTGACGATGCCACAGCCCGATCATGTCGTGAGCTGGGCCAAACGCGACAGTTTCCCCTCGCTCGAACCCGTCTGGCCGCTCACCGCCGGACTTTTCCCCTATACGGTCCGCAAGGCGATGCGTGCCGCTCTGCCCCTCCTGCCCGACCTGCCGGAATGGCTGGACCCGGCCCTTGTCACCCAAAGGAAATGGCCGTCCTTCACGCAGGCTTTGCGCCTGATGCAATCGCCCGAAATCATCCCGCCGGACATCGCGTGGGAGCCGGTCCGCAACCGTGCGCTGTCCCGTCTTGCGGCTGACGAACTGCTGGCGGATCAGCTCTGCTTCGGACTCGCACGCCTCAAGGCCCGCGAGCGGCACGGGCGCAGCTTTCCCGGAACCGGCGCGTTTCAGGAAGAAATGCTCCAGCGCTTCGGGCACAAACCCACCCATGCCCAGACGATGGCCATTGCAGAAATCGCCGCCGATCTTTCAGCCTCCAACCCCATGATGCGTTTACTTCAGGGCGATGTCGGCGCGGGCAAAACTTTCGTCGCAATGAACGCAATGCTTCAGGTCGTGGAATCCGGTGCTCAGGCTGCGCTCATGGCACCGACCGAAATCCTCGCTCGCCAGCATTTCGAAACGCTCTCCCGCCTCTGCCCGACGGAATGCGTCTATCTGAGCGGTACGATCAAAGGCGCGGCCCGGCGCAAGGTGCTCGCGGCCATCGCGGATGGCACGGCAAAAATCGTCATCGGAACGCATGCCCTGTTTCAGGATGGCGTGACCTTCCACGATCTCGGCCTCGCCGTCATCGACGAACAGCACCGATTCGGCGTCCGCCAGCGCATGAACCTGAGCGCCAAAGGCGAAGCGACAGACATTCTCGTTATGACCGCAACGCCCATCCCCCGAACGCTCCAGCTTATGGAATGGGGCGAGATGAGCGTCAGCCGTCTGGATTCCAAACCGCCCGGACGCCAGCCGATCCGCACGACCCTGCACAGCATGGACTCGCTCGACAGCGTGCTTGCAGGCATCAGCCGGGCTTTGCGTGATGGGGTGCAGGTCTTCTGGGTCTGCCCGCTCATCGAAAACAGTGAAACACAGGCTGCGGCAGCAGCAGAGGAACGCTGGGCCTCGCTGGAGCAGCGGTTTGAGGGGCTTGTGGGTCTTGCGCACGGCAAACAGGACATTACCGTCCGTCAGGAAGCGCTGGATACGTTCCGTCTGGGCAAAACGCGGCTTCTTGTCGCCACGACCGTCATCGAAGTCGGCGTGGACATCCCTGCTGCGTCCGTCATGGTGATCGAACAGGCCGAACGGTTCGGACTGGCCCAGCTTCACCAGCTTCGTGGCCGCGTCGGTCGCGGCTCGAAACAGTCCTTTTGTCTCCTTCTCCACGACCGGAGCGCCACGCCCACCGCTGTCCGGCGTCTGAGCCTCCTACGCGACACCAATGACGGTTTTCTGATCGCTGACGAGGACTACAGGATCCGCGGGGGCGGAGACATCGCAGGGGACCGCCAGTCCGGCCTTCCCGGCTTTCGTCTGGCACAGGGCGCGCGCCTCGCACTGCTGCTGACCGCCATGCAGCAGGATAGCGAACGTGAAATCGCCCGTAACCCACAGCTTGAAGGCGTGCGCGGCCATGCACTCAGACTTCTGCTTGAAATATTCGACCGCAATGATACCGACAGACTTTTGATTTCCGGTTAGACAGAAAAATTCACGCCGATATAATACTGTGAATTTATCAGTAATGCGTTCAACCGAATTTCATGGAGTCCACAAATGGTGAGCAGTCCTGCCAGAGACGCTCAGGAGAAGACAAAGCACGAATACTCTGGCGCCTCTTCAGAACGTCGATCGCTGCTCTTTCGCCTGCTTCTGCCTGCAACGGGTGGTTCGGCAGTCGCATTGCTCGACATTTCTGAAAACGGAACACCAGTCGTTCTCCAGTCCGCAGGAAGCCTGCCTGCCGCTCTGCACAAGATGGACGCAGGCAATATCATTCTGGATGCAGAACGCAGACGGGATGGCAAAACCGTTTTTTCGTGCCCGTTTTTTAAAGACTGGTCGCTTATCGGACTACCCATTGCGAATCAGGCATATGACAACGGCCCCAGACAGTTCCTCATTGCCCTTCGTCTGGAAGGCAACAGCTTTTCGTCTGTAGCTGAAAGCGCCATGCAGGGCGTTGCCAACCAGCTTTCAAGTGAAGCCCTGGAACATGCCGGAAGGTCCTCCCTTCCTGACCGCGAAGAAAGCCTTCTGGTTCTGAACCAGTTTATCGAAAGAACAGGAAAGCTTTCCCGCCGTGCGGTTTTCAGCCTCATTCATCTTAATCTCGATCATCTCTCACTGATCAACGAGCGTTACGGATGGGATACGGCTGACCTGATCCTGGCGGAAATGATCCGACGCTTAAAGTGCGTCCTGCCGGAAGGCGCTTTCCTGAGTTCGATCGGGGGCGGTCATTTCATGGTTCTGACCCCACCGGGCACAACGGCCGTCACCACCCGGTCTCTGGTGAACGCGATTCTTCAGATTTCCAGCACACCTGTTTCTCTGGAAATAGGGGCTGTTGCTTTCTCGATTTCTGCAGGCTGGAGCGTGTATCCACAGGATGCCGAAGATGCGAACCAGCTCATTCTCGCTGCACGCGCGGCTCTGACTGAAGCCAACCGTACCGGGGGCGGCCATGAGCGGCGCGCTAACGCAGAACTCACCAATACCTACGCCATCACGTCCAATCTTGAGCAGGATCTGCTCAAGGCCGTCGAGGATGGCGCACTTTTCCTCAAGTGGATGCCGATCGTCGATACGGAATCCCAGAAAATCGTTGGTCACGAAGCGTTGTTACGCTGGACCCGCCCCGGACACGGCGAAGTGGCACCGAACCTGTTCATCCGCTACGCTGAAGAAGCCGGTATCATCGAAGCGCTCGACAGCTGGAGTTTGCGCAATGCCTGTCTGGCTGCGCTGCGCTGGCCTACCCCGTTACGGGTTTGTGTGAATGTCTCGCCCGTCTGGCTGGTCAATGAGCGGCTTGCTCTCCTTGTCGATACTGTTCTGAAAGAAACGGGGCTTCCTCCGGGCCGCTTACAGATCGAACTTTCTGAATGTCGGCCATTCGGTCCATCCGATATCGCTTTTCGCGAACTCTCCCGCGTTCGCGCACTCGGCGTACGGCTTGCCATTGACGATTTTGGGGCTGGGTATTCTTCGCTAGAGCGTCTGCGGATTTATCCGCTGGACCAGATCAAACTCGATCGTGGCTTTGTCCAGTATCTGGGTGAAGACATGCGTGCTGACGAAGTGATGTACGCCATCCTGTCTCTGGCACGATCATTGAACATCACCTGTTGCGCAAAGGGCGTGGAAACCGAACACCAGATGGCCTTGCTGGATGCCAATGGTTGTGAGGAAGTTCAGGGCTATCTTCTTGGCGCACCAATCCGCGACAGCCATGTTCCACACCCTGCCATGACATAAAAAAGGCCGCCTTCTTTCAGAAAGACGGCCTTTTCGAATTGTCTGTCGGAGCAGTTCAGAACTTTACAGAAAGCTTGAGCGATCCATAGTTGAACAGACCGGCCTTTTGGGTCTGGAACTGTGCTGTCTGCCAGTTCTGGCTGTAAGACAGGCGTACGCCGTGCCACATCACCGCGACACCAGCATGAACCTCACCCACATCCCAGATCTTGTTCACATGCGGCGCATTGGGACGAACTGTGCTGCCTTGAAGCGTCACGTCATATCCCACGGCCTGACCTTCGACCCCACCGTAGAAATACCAGGCGAAAGGTCGAGTCGCACGGAACGCATCCGTTCCGTCCAGCCCCGGACCGATTGTCGCATTGCCGAAATCGCTGTCGAGCCCCTGACCGATACGGAACGTCGTCGCCACGTCGGCATAGGTCCGGTAATCACCGGCAGCTCCTGAGATCGCGGGCAGCACGTCAGCATGAATGCCATAAACATTCAGGACTGGCAGGCGCCAGATCCGCCCGGCCTGAACCTGAAAGATCGGCTGGTTTGCAAGCTGATGCCCCCAACCCGTGCTCGGCGTATCGCTGATGGCTTTGTGGAACCCATTCTGGACCTGACGCCCGAGTCCTGATGGACCAAGCATGCCGAACTGGACGCCCATTACGGTCCGGGACAGATCAGTATCGTTGATAAGATTGACAGTCCCCAGCAGCAGTCCCGCATAAGGCCGGTCACCCTGCGGGGGATTATCAGCCTGTGTATCGCGCGGCGTATCAATGATCTGCTGCAAACCGATGCTGATGCGCTGGACGCCTTCTCCCATCAGGATACGGTTCAGCTTTGCAATCGGGCGCGGCAGGTTATCGGTCCCGGAGGTCCAGTTGATGCGCAGACCAGACGTATAATACTGATCCGATGTGCCTTTCAGAGTGGAAATGGCGTCATTCTCACCCTGAACAGTCCAGGTTCCATAAGGATCCTGCAATGGTGTCGCCATGGCGGATGAAGACAGCGCCAGCACGGCAGTGGCTCCAATGGAAAAAGTCAGTCTGCTTCGCATGGGCACCTCTGTTACGCGCGGGATCCGGGACCATCAAGTACTGGAAAACGTGTGTATGTCATTTCCAGAAGCGAAATCAAAGTGTCGACGGGACACATCACAATCTTAAAATTAGCGCGAGTTATGTTTCAGCCCGATATTCCCTGTGGCAGAGAAGGAAAAAACCGTGCTACAGCTTATTACAGGAGAAAAGCAGCATCGTTTTTTTCCAAATTTTTGAAATTACGTCACGGCAGGGTCCGCCCTATCATGACACCCCAGTCTCGGGATTAGACCGTTGAGAAACAACAGAACCGACCGCAGCAGCTTCAACTCACCTCGCCGCGGCGGGTTTGACGACACATACTCGTCCCAGCCGTCCTATGGCGACCGTGGAGGCTTTGGTGGTGGAAATGGTGGCGGTGGTGGCGGCTACGGCGCACCTCGTCGCAGCAGCAACAGCTTCGTCGCAGCTTCAGGCCCGGAAATCAGCTCCCGCGTGAAGTGGTTCAACACCGAAAAGGGTTTCGGTTTCGTTGAACTATCCGATGGCTCGGGCGACATCTTCCTGCACGCCAATGCTCTCACCAATGCCGGTGTCAGCGCCGTGAACCCGGGCGCGACCGTTGTGGTCCGCATCGGCCAGGGCCCGAAGGGTCGTCAGGTCGCTGAAGTTCTCTCCGTTGACGAAAGCACGGCAGAAGCACCGCGCCCGCGCGCTGCTTTCGGCGATCAGCCCCGCTTCGGTGGCGCATCGGCACGTCCGGGCCGTCCGGCTCCTGACCTGTCCCGCGCTGAAGATATGCGTGGCACGGTCAAGTGGTACAACGCCACGAAGGGCTTCGGCTTCATTACGCCGGAATCCGGTGGCAAGGACATCTTTGTCCACGCTTCCGCTCTCGAGCGTTCCGGTCTGCCGACGCTTGACGAAGGTCAGACAATCAACGTTAAGGTTGTTCAGGGCCAGAAGGGTCCGGAAGCTGCTGAAATCAGCGCTGACTGAACGACCCGGACTTCGGTCTGAGTAAAAAGAGCCGCTGCCAGCTTCTGCTGCAGCGGTTTTTTTTGTGTCCAGAATTATAGCCGCTGTCTTAAGACATAAAAAAAGGCCGGATCAAATCCGGCCTTCAGGGTTTTTACCCATAGTCTTTACCACTACTGCGAACTAATCTGGCTTTGTCCCGTTTCCAGTCCCGCTCGGCAATAGCATGTCGTTTGTCTTCCTTGCGACGCCCCTGACCCAAGCCCAGCGTCACTTTCGCCATTCCGCGATCATTGAAATGGATATCAAGCGGCACCAGACTGGCGCCCGCACGACTGACCGAATCCAGAAAATGAACGATCTGCTTGCGATGCATCAGGAGCTTGCGTGGCGCTCGCGGCTCGAAGCGCGAGAGGACACCTCCCTGATATTCCGGAATATAGGAATTAAAGAGCCAGATTTCGCCATCACGCTCGGCTGCATAAGCCTCCGTGATCGTCGCCCGTCCAAAACGAAGGCTTTTAACCTCTGGTCCCTTCAGAACAATCCCTGCTTCCGTCGTCTCCAGAATCGTATAGTCAAACCGACCCTTGCGGTTCTGAGCGGCAATACCATGAGAAATCATGCCGCTTTTGGTTTTCTTCCCCGCCATACCTGTGCTCAATCCAAAAGTTCGAGAGCACGCAGGGCTTCGTCAATAGCCAGACGAGTCGCTTCCTGAGGCTCTGCCAGAGGAAGACGCAGCGTCGCACCGCACAGACCGAGCCGCGACATCGCGTACTTGACTGGCCCCGGATTGCTTTCCATGAACATCGCGTCATGCAGCGGGGTCAGATGGTCCTGAATGGCGATCGCATCTTCGATCCGCCCTTCCTGCCAGGCCAGATGCATATCCGCGCACAGATGCGGCACGACATTGGACGTCACACCAATACATCCATCACCACCCGCAGCCAGGAACGACAGAACGGTATTGTCGTCACCAGCAAGCTGGTTGAAAGGCTTGTTTACTGCCCGACGGACCGCGATCGGCCGTGCCATATTGGCCGTGGCATCCTTCGTTCCAACGATATTGGGATGTTCTCCCAGACGCGCCATGGTCGACACTGAAATATCGACAACGGATCGACCCGGAATACAGTACAGGAAAAGCGGTAGGGGGGTGGCATCTGCAATCGTCATAAAATGACGGTACAGCCCTTCCTGAGATGGCTTATTGTAATACGGCACAACGACTAGAAGACTGTCCGCCCCAACAGAATGGGCATGCTTTGCCATAAGAACGGCTTCAGAGGTGCTGTTCGAACCCGCTCCTGCCATGACTCGCACCCGGCCATTCGCAGTCTCGACACAGTGCGCGACAACCCGGCCATGCTCTTCATGTGAGAGGGTTGGGCTTTCACCTGTTGTTCCGGCAGGGATCAACGCCGTAGTGCCAGCGTCAATCTGGCGCTCGATAAGCTTCGCCGAAACGTCGAAATCAATCCGCCCGTCCGTATGCATCGGGGTCACCAGAGCCGTCAGCGACCCCTGATACATGCTCGTGTCAGCCATTGTTTCGCCTTCTGTCATGGATTCCTGTCCTGCCATCACGCTGAGTGCCGTGAGAGGCTGCTTGGGTAAACACCCAGAATTCTGAGATCATCGCTGACCTGCTCCAGTTCCGCGAACGCACTGGCCAGTGCTGCCTGTTCGGGATGTCCCTCGACATCCATCAGGAACTGCGTCGCAGTGAACGAGCCGTCCAGCATGTAACTTTCGATCCGCGTCATGTTGATACCATGCCGGGAAAATCCACCCAATGCCGCATAGAGCGCACCCGGACAGTTTCCGACCCGCATCAACAGTGTCGTCAGCACATCTGTGCGTTCAGGCGAGGGAATGCAAGACTTGCGGGAGACACGATAAAAGCGCGTCGTGTTGTGAGAGGCATCCTCCACATTGCTGCGCAGTACCTTCAGTCCGTTCAGTTCAGCCGCAAGTGAGGAGGCAATGGCCGCATCTTCTACCCGTCCCCACTGCGCGACCATTTCGGCCGCGCCCGCTGTATCGAACTGCACCACCGGCTCTACCCCAAGCTCGCTAATCAGCTTGCGAACCTGTCCCAGAGCAACCGGATGCGTATGAATGCGCCGGATATCCTCGACCTTTGCCCCCGGCACCCCCAGAAGACAGTGCTCTACGCGCTGGAAATATTCCCCAACGATATGAAGTCCGGCATCAGGCAGCAGGGAATGAATGTCCGGAACGCGCCCGGCGAGTGTGTTTTCGCAGGCCAGCAGCGCCTCTTCGGCGCGCCCGTCATGCACGGCGTCAATCGCATCGGCAAAGGTCGGGCAAGGCAGCGTTGTCCAGCCCGGACGCGCCTGACGGCAGGCCAGATCGGAATAGGCGCCCGGACGGCCCTGAAATGCAATGACCGGCATCAGACCAACCCTCTCACATGCTCAAGATCAGCAGGCGTATCCACCCCTTGGGGGGCATGGTCAATCCTCGCACAGCCGATCGTCATGCCAGCCTGTAGTGCACGAAGCTGTTCAAGGCTTTCCCGTCGCTCCAGAGCAGAAGGCGTAAGAGCCACAAAACGCTCCAGAGCGGTCCGTCGCCAGGCATACACGCCTACATGATGCCAGTGCGGTCCGTCACCCCACGGGATAGGCAGGCGCGAGAAATACAGCGCCCGCGTCACATCCGCTCCGTCAAAATCACACGCAATCTTGACGACCTGCGTAGCATCGCGCTCGGCATCGCTCATCACAGGAGCGGCCAGTGTTCCGATATCGATCGCCGGATCTTCAAGCGGTTTCAGAACGGCGGTCAGGCTGGAAGGCGCAATCAGGGGCAGATCGCCCTGAAGGTTGATGACCACATCATGAGCGCCATCAGGGTCCACGTCCGACAAAGCGGCATGAACACGATCGGAGCCGCTCGCCAGATCCGAGTCGGTCAGCACGCCCCTTACGCCGGATATCCCTTTGACGGCCTCCAGAATTTCCTCGTCTCCCGCTGCTACAACGACTGGGCCGATCTGTGCTGCCAGAGCCTGACGGGCGACCCGGACGATCATGGGAACGCCACCAATATCAGCGAGGGGCTTGCGCGGCAGACGGGTCGAAGCAAGTCTGGAGGGAATGACGATGATCGGATGCATGGCTCCTCTGATGCCGCCCGCCACCACGGGCGTCAATCTCATGCAGCGCTCACAGGACGGGAATAGACACAAATCATGACTGAAACCGTGGTGCAAAGTGCCATTGATGCCGCAACAGCCTGTGCGGATACCGCCCGCAAAATCGTCCTGCCCTATTTCCGCACATCTCTGCGCGCCGATGCGAAATCCGATGACAGCCCCGTCACCATTGCGGACCGTCAGGCAGAGCAGGCCATGCGCGACATTCTCGCAGAGCGCCTACCGGAACATTCCATTCTCGGGGAAGAAAGCGGCATCAGCGGCACGAATGGCGACTGGCTCTGGGTTCTCGATCCCATTGACGGCACCCGCGCCTTCCTGACCGGTCGTCCCACTTTCGGCACGCTCATTTCCCTTTTCCATAAAGGTCGTCCTGTGCTCGGGCTGATCGATCAGCCCGTGACCGGGGAGCGCTGGATTGGTGTTTCGGGACGACCCACGCAGTTTCTGTCCGATCGCCTGCCCGGCACGATTGGTACCCGTCTCTGCCCGAAAGCCGCGGACGCAGAACTGTCCTGCACTGCCCCGGAAATTATGACCGCCGGTCATGCGCCCCGCTTTGCCAACCTGCAGAAGCACACCCGCCGCACATCCTGGGGCGGAGACTGCTATGCTTACGGCCTCCTTGCCCTTGGGCAGATCGACATCATTGCGGAATGCACCATGAATCCGTGGGACTGGGGCGCGCTCGTTCCGGTTGTAGAAGGTGCGGGAGGCCGCATCACGGACTGGCAGGGACAGCGACTGACTCTCGAAAGCGACGGCACCGTCCTCGCCTGCGGAGACGCAACCCTGCTTCCCGAACTCGTGCGCCATCTTTCCTGAAACCCGCTGATCGGCTAGGGAGGGGACCCCGGCGGAAGTGGCGGCAGACATCAGCCGGGGCCGGTCTGGTCACGGCCAGATCTGGTAAAACCAGTTTGAATTGAAACCGGAGCCTTCCGGTTCATGACCGGGACGGATTTATGGAAACGCAGTTCTCTCTCCCCAAGAACAAGATCCGCATTCTTCTTCTGGAAGGCATTCACGAAAGCGCCGCTTCCCATTTCGCCGCAGAGGGCTATGCAGAGGTCACGCGGGTCAAGGGTGCGCTTGAAGGCGATGCGCTGAAAGAGGCCCTTCAGGGTGTGCACATGGTTGGCATCCGCAGCCGGACCCAGCTCACACAGGACGTCCTTGAATCCGCAGACCGCCTCATGGCCATTGGCTGCTTCTGCATCGGCACCAATCAGGTCGATCTGAATGCCGCACGCATGCTCGGCATTCCCGTGTTCAACGCGCCCTTCAGCAATACCCGTTCCGTGGCAGAACTGGTTATGGGCGAGATCGTCATGCTGCTCCGTCGCATCCCGTCGCGCTCGGAAGCCTGCCACAAGGGCGGCTGGGACAAATCCGCCACCAATGCCTGGGAAGTCCGCGGCAAGACGCTCGGTATCGTCGGCTACGGCTCCATCGGATCGCAGTTGTCCGTCCTCGCCGAGGCTTTCGGCATGCGCGTTCTGTATTTCGACGTGATGCCACGTCTGCCACACGGCAATGCCATCGCCGTTTCGACCCTGCATGATCTGCTGGCCGAGTCCGACATCGTCAGCCTCCACGTCCCGCAGACGCCTGAGACCGATCTGCTGATCGGAGAGACGGAAATCCGGGCCATGAAACCCAATTCCATCCTTCTCAATAACGCGCGCGGCAGCGTCGTGGACCTCGACGCCCTCGCTGCCGCCCTCAAAGACGGCCATCTTATGGGTGCTGCTGTCGACGTGTTCCCCGTCGAGCCCAAGAAGGCTGGCGAAGAATTCAAATCCCCGCTTCAGGGTCTGGAGAATGTCATTCTCACGCCGCATATCGGCGGCTCCACTATGGAAGCGCAGGAGCGCATCGGCGTTGAAGTCGCGCGCAAGCTGGTCGATTATTCCGACGTGGGGTCCACGATTGGGTCGGTCAACTTTCCCAGTGTCCAGCTTCCCGAACGCCCGCGCGGCACGCGCTTCATGCATGTCCACGCCAACCGACCAGGCATCATGCGCCAGATCAACGATCTGTTCGCCGCACACAACTGCAACGTGACCGCCCAATACCTCCAGACGGATGGCGAAGTGGGATATGTCGTCGTCGAAGCCGAGTCAGAAGGCTCTGACATGGACACGACGCTGCTGGACGGCCTTAAGGCACTGGATGGCACACTTCGTGCCCGTCTGCTGTACCAGCGCTCCTGAGATTTTCCGTTAACCAACAAGAAATAATTTCGGGCTAGGATTTGTCTCATGACGAGTCCTAGCCCGCATATACCTGCCCTTGCCCGTATCCAGAGCTTTGCCTTCTCGGGCATCGAAGCCGTTCCGGTTAAGGTCGAGGTTCAAGTGTCCAGCGGCCTTCCGGCGTTTCTCGTCGTAGGGCTGGCGGACAAATCCGTCGGGGAAGCCCGCGAACGTGTCCGTGCTGCATTAACAGCCATGGGACTGGCGCTCCCGCCCAAACGCATTCTCGTCAATCTCGTCCCTGCCGATCTTCTCAAAGAAGGCGCGCATTTCGATCTGCCCATCGCACTTGGGTTGCTTTGCGCTATGGGCGTTCTGTCTTTTGAGGCTGTCTCGGCCTATGCCGCCGTTGGCGAACTCTCACTGGATGGGCGGATCAACCCCGTTGCTGGCGTTCTTTCGGCTGCCATCGGCGCCGTCGCGGACAAACTCGGCCTGATCTGTCCGATCGCGCAGGCTCTTGAAGCACGCTGGGGCAATGGGAGCACGGACGTTCTCGGGGCGCCCACGCTTGCCGCTCTCGTCTCCCATTTTCAAGGGCAACAGATCCTGTCTCCGGCACCGCTGCCAAGTGAACAGGTTCTTGAATACGGACCGGATCTTTCAGATGTCAAAGGCATGGCGATCGGACGGCGCGCTCTGGAAATTGCCGCCGCAGGAGCACATTCCATGCTCATGAGCGGACCGCCCGGTGCCGGGAAATCCATGCTCGCTAGTCGTCTGCCTGGTATTCTTCCCAATCTGACACGCGAAGAAGCGCTTGAAACCAGCCGGATTCACAGTGTCTCCGGCATCCTACAGAATGGAAGACTGGTCGTTCGGCCGCCCTATCGCGCACCGCATCACAGCGCGAGCCTTCCCGCCATCGTCGGAGGCGGCGCGAAAGCCCGGCCTGGCGAGGTCAGTCTGGCCAATAATGGCGTCCTGTTTCTCGACGAGTTGCCGGAATTTTCACGCTCCTGTCTGGAGTCCCTGCGTCAGCCCATCGAAACCGGCAGCATTTCCATTGCCCGCGCGGCCCATCACACGACCTATCCCGCGCGCTTTCAGTTCATCGCGGCCATGAACCCGTGTCGTTGCGGCTATCTGGGCGATCTGGAGCGAAGCTGCCGTAAGGCCCCGCGTTGTGGCGAGGATTACACGGCCAAGATTTCCGGCCCGATGCTCGACCGTATGGATCTCTGCGTCCAGATCGAGCCGCTCTCTCCGATCGAGATCAGCCGAGCCCCGAAAGGCGAAAACAGCGCAGCGGTGCGGGCCCGCGTGGAAATTGCCCGCAGGCGCCAGATTGTCCGTCAGGGCGTTCCGAACTCGCAGGCGTCCCCGGACGATCTGGACATGGACGATGACGCCCGCTCTCTCGCTGAACAGGCTGCCGAAAAGCTGCGCCTATCCAACCGTGGCATCACGCGCCTGATCCGCGTCTCCCGCACCATTGCCGATCTGGAAGGAACGCAGAGCATCCAGCGCCATCATGTCGCTGAAGCCCTGACGTTCCGCCGCCGCTAAGGTTCAGAACTGAAGGCCATCCAGTCCGCGCGCCAGATCGGTTTTCAGGTCCTCAACGTCTTCAAGCCCGATATGGAGGCGGAACGTCGCCGATGTCGGACCGCCCTCACCCGTAACACGCCGGATATGCCCGGTCGTCGGCAGGACAAGGCTTTCATAACCGCCCCACGACGCCCCGATCCCGAACAGGCTCAGTCCGTCGATCATGCGTTCGGTTGCCTCGACGGAAATGCCCGGCTGAAGCTCAACCCCGAACAACCCGCAGGCGCCTGTGAAGTCCCGCTTCCAGAACTGATGTCCCGGACAATCTTCAAGTGCCGGATGCAGCACCCGTGCGACTTCGGGGCGCGTTTTGAGCCATTGCGCGATGTCCAGAGCTGACCGTGCCTGATGCGCCAACCGCACGCCCATCGTTCGCAGGCCGCGCAGCGTCAGCCAGCAGTCATCTGGCCCCGCGCACTGACCGAGTTGGATCGCCGCATCACGCAGCGTTTTCCAGTGAGCTTCGTCATTGACCGTGACCGATCCCATGATGACGTCCGAATGCCCGGCGGGATATTTCGTCAGAGCCTGAATTGACACGTCCACCCCATGAACGAATGGCTGAAACACGCCGATCCCCCAGGTGTTATCCAGCATGAGCAACGCCCCTGCCTCATGCGCCACTTCGGCCAGCATCGGCACATCCTGCACCTCAAACGTATGGCTACCCGGGCTTTCGGCAAACAGAACCTTCGTCTCGGGGCGGATGAGCGCCTTGATTTCGGCGCGTGAGGCCATGGGCGGATAATAGGTTGTCACCACACCCAGCCGCTGAAGCATTGTCCCTGCAAAACGTCGCGTGGGGCCATAAACCGAATCGGGCAGAAGCAGGTGATCGCCGCAGCCGAGAAACGCCAGAAGCGGCATCGTACATGCCGCCAGCCCCGAATTGACGACCTGCGTATGTGTCCCGCCTTCGATCAGGCTGAGCATTTCTTCAAGCTGGTGCTGGATCGGCGATCCCATCGCCCCATACACCGCCTTGTGCGCGTGGCTGCGTCCGTCTGTTCTGTTCATGGCCTCCAGCGTCGGGAACAGGACCGTCGAACCCCGGCTGACCGGCGCGTTCACGAACTCTCCCGTCTCGGGAAGATCATGCGAGCGTCCCTCCCGCACCAGCATCGACGCCATCCGGCCCCATCCTGCGCTTACCCGCTGCTCCAGATCACTCATGCTCATGCCTCTTCCGTCACAACCGGCGCGTCGGGATCACTTCCCCATTCCGCCCAGGACCCATCATACAAAGCCGCGTCGTCATAGCCTGCGATTGCCAGTGCCACCACGATCGTTGCAGCCGTCAGACCAGAGCCACAGCTTGCAATGACGGAGCGTCCTTCCGCAGCAGCCAGAATCTGTCTAAGTTCGTATGGCGGCAGAAAACGGCCATTTCCGTCCACAAGGCGCGTCCAGTCCATGCTCTGCGCACCCGGCATGTGGCCGCCTCTCACACCCTGACGGGGCTCCGGCACCGTCGCGGCGAAGCGACCTGCACTTCTTGCATCCAGCACCAGCGCATCCGTCCGTTTCAGCGCCTGACGTATATCGCTAGCGCCAGCCAGCAGCCCGTAACGCGGGCGGGGGCGGAAAACCGCAGGCGTGATCGTAGGTGCCGCACCACTTTCGACCGGGCCGCCTGCCTTCACCCACGCCTCAAGACCACCATCCAGAATCCGTGCTTTTCGGTGTCCGAACAGCCGAGCAAGCCACCATCCACGGCAGGCGCCCACACTTCCACGCCCGTCATAGAAGACGACCGGTGTCTCCTCACTCACGCCCAGTTCACCCATCAGCCGGGCAAACCGCGCCGCACCCGGGACCGTGTGGGGAAGAGAGCTCTCCGGATCGGCAAAGACGTCGATATCGAATCGCCGAGCAGTTGGGAGGTGCTGTGTGGCAAATGCGGAATCAGGATCGCCCTTCTGCCCCGGCAAAAGCACGCTGGCATCAAGGGGAATGAAGCGGCCGACCTCGGAGATCAGGGTCGCGGCATCAACAAGTGGCGAGATCGTCATGCCCACACCATAGGTCGAGGGATGCGCCCGGCGCCAGAGCGTGCCAATGTGTCGTTCAATGAGCACGCAGCCCACCCAGTCATGCAATCCGTGTCGTCCGTCTTTTTCCAGACAGGAGTACATCCACGCATGACGACCGAACGGATTATCCTTGGCTTGGTACTGGCGGGAATCGCTTATGGATGCGGCATCATCCTGTGGCCGTTTCTCTCGGCCATTCTGTGGGCCGCGATCCTCGCCTTTACGACATGGCCGATCTATCGGCGGATGCGTCGCCATGTCCGTCCGGTTCTAGCAGCCCTTGCCATGATGGCCCTGAGCGCATTGTTCATTCTGGTCCCGATGACGGTGCTGACAAGCGCAGGCATCAACGACATTCCCGGCACGATCTCGGAAATCGACACCCTGATCCTGCATGTCACCAGTGCGAACCCGCCCCCGGAATGGATGAACCGCATCCCCATGGCAGGCCCGCATCTCGTCAATGCCTGGCATCATTTCAGCCATGACGTCGGCGCTTTTGCGACTGAAGTTCTGCGCCCCTATGCCGGGCAGATCGCGCATGTCACCTTAACAGTGCTTTTACGTCTCGCAAGCGGTCTCGCCGAGTTGGTCATGGCGCTGTTTGTCGCATTCTTCCTCTGGCTGAACGGCGATACGCTCGGCAATACCATCGCGGCCCTGATTGACCGTATCGCTGGCCCGCAGACCACACCACGGCTCATCAACATCATTGGCCGCACCGTACGCGGAACGGTCTATGGAATCCTCGGTACGGCGCTGATCCAAGGTGTTCTGACCGGAATCGGCCTCATGCTGGCAGGAGTGCCGTCTCCCGTTCTGCTGGCGGGCATCACCGCTTTTGTTGCGGTCTTCCCGATCGGTGCGCCTCTGGTCTGGGTGCCAGCCGCCATCTGGCTGGGCATGACGCATCATGTCGGGCATGGGCTGTTTCTTGCGACTTATGGCGTTCTCATCATCTCCGGCGCGGACCACATCATCCGTCCGGCCTTCATCGCCCGGGGCGCCCAGCTTCCCTATCTGCTGACCGTCCTCGGCGTTCTGGGGGGGATCGTGACCTTTGGCGGCGTCGGTATCTTCCTCGGTCCCGTTTTGCTGGCGGTCGGCTACACCCTGACCAGCGAATTCGCTGCCGGTCCCCATCACCGCGAACGTAAACCTCTCTATCTGTCGGAGCCTCCGAAATGACGGTATTTCCTCAATCCGGAGCCTCTTTCAAGATCCTGAGCTGGAATCTTTACCGCTGGGAAGGTGCCTCGCTTGAGGACGTCCTGACCGTCATCCGTGCAGAAAACCCAGACATCGTCGTGATGCAGGAAGCGCAGGAGGCCGTGGACGAACTCCCCGAAATCCTCGGCGGCTATTACGATCGCATCCCGCTTCCCGGCCGTCCGCATGGAACCGCCTGCTGGAGCCGCCTGCCCTTCACCCGTCCGCCGTCATTCTGCCGCCTGCCGCGGGGCCTGCTGGTCAAACGTACGGCACAGCTTATTGATTTCGGCAGCTTTTCGCTCGCGAACGTCCATCTGTCTCACGGCCAGTTGCTCAACCGGCGGCAGCTTCGCAGCATCAGCACCAATATGCGACACCGTGCCGTCATCATGGGCGATTTCAATCTGGTCGGCCCTGTCCTGCTTCCCGGATTTCTTGATGTCGGCCCGCAGGAGAAAACGCACCGGATGCTGAACCATCTTCCCCTCCGGCTGGACCGCTGCCTCGTGCGCGGACTGGCGCGCATGGAGGCCCGCGCTCTGCCGCGCTTCGGCTCGGATCACCGACCCATCTGCGTTACGCTCAGGTTGGGCGCCTGACACCTCTCAGAGATACGGCAGCAGAAGCCTGACGGCATTATTGCGCATCCGGATCAGGAATGGCTTGCTGTCCAGATCATGATGGGTCAGCCGGTTGCGACGATGCGTTTCCATGAATGTGGCCAGCTCTTTCGCCACGTCCCGGTCATAGATTTCCAGATTAATCTCGAAATTCAGTCGCAGAGAACGCATGTCGATATTCGCGCTTCCGACAAAGCTCCATTCATCATCCACGACCATCAGCTTGGAATGATTGAACGGCGGGTCTGCCATCCAGACCCGGCACCCCGCATCCAGAAACTGCCGCAGATTGGCGTCCCGCGCATGATCGATCAGGGCATGATTGCTGCTCTTCGGTACGACGATATCAATGACCACCCCCCGAAGTGCCGCCAGAATAAGCTCGGTCGAGAAGCGGTCATCCGGCAGGAAATAGGGCGTCATCACCCAGATATGGCTCCGCGCCAGCGCGAAGGCCTGCAACATCCCGTATTCGATCTTTTCCAGATCCGTATCCGGCCCTGACGTGACGATCCGCATGGGAACGTCCCCTATCGGCAGCGGCTCAGGCAGATAACGCTCGCCCTGAAGCTCTTCACCCGTTGTGAACGACCAGTCCCACGCGAACGCAACTGCAAGCTGATGCACGATTGGACCGTGAAGACGAAAATGCGTATCCGCCACCGGCAGCTTTGTCCGCAGGCGGAGCATGTTCTCCTCGCCGATGTTCAAGCCACCCATGAATCCGACTGTCCCGTCCACCACAAGGATCTTGCGATGGTTGCGCAAATTGATAAATGGCATGCGCCAGGGCCAGACCGAATGCATGAAGCGCGCGCAGGCCACACCCTCCTGTCGCAGGCGGCGTTCAATGCCGCAGCGGAAATACCCGCTCCCGATCCCGTCCACCAGAACACGGACCTCCACGCCTCGCCGTTTGGCCGCCACCAGTGCCTCCGCGAAACGCTGACCGACCTTGTCGTCACGGAAAATATAGGAACACAGGATGATCGACGTCTTCGCCTGCTCGATTGCTTCCAGCATTACGGGATAGGCATTGTCCCCGTCATGCAGACAGGTGATGGAATTGCCCCGCATCAGAGGCCGTTCCGTCAGACGCCCCAGCATTTTTGAAAGTGGCGCCAGAGTGCCGTCCACGGTCTGCCGGTACTGCGCCAGCGGATCGCGCCCCTCCCACAGATGACGGTTCACCATTTTCTGCGCCCGGCGCCGGACGCGATTGATGCCAAACATCAGATACAGAACCGTACCCAGAAACGGCGCAATCCAGCAGATGCCGATCCATCCCGTACAGGACGCCGTGTTCCGTTTGTGCACGAGTGCGTGAATCGTCACCAAAAGAGGGAGAGCCCAGCGCAGGATCTGCACGAGAATATGGAAAACGGTCCAGTGCAGCATAAATTTCCTTGTTATGGACGATCCGTGCGGACCATCTTTCGTCATCCTTTCGCAAAGATCATGGATGCGCCAGCCCCTGTCCTTGCGATAGGATCATCGTTCAGCCCGTCATCTGAAAAGGAGAGCGTCCCATGCAGCACCGCCCACAGCTCTTCTACACGACGGCTCCGGCCCCGTGCCCCTACCTGCCCGACCGGACAGAGCGCAAAGTCCTGACCGAACTGGCTGGCCCCGACGCCGTTGCCCTGCATAACCGTTTGTCACAGGCCGGGTTCCGCCGCAGCCATGCTATCGCCTATGCGCCCGTCTGTGTCGGCTGCCGCGCCTGCACCCCCATGCGCATTCCGGTCGCAACCTTCGCCCCGACCCGGACCCAGAAAAAAATCAGCAAGCGCCATGCTGATCTTATCGTCGACATGGTGCCTCCGGTTCCCACCGACGAGCAGTTCCGCCTGTTCGAGATGTATCAGGCTGTCCGCCATCCCGACGGCGACATGGCCCATATGTGCTGGCGCGATTATGCCGAACTGATCGCCAACACGCCGGTCGAGACGTTTCTGGCCGAGTTCCGCCGCCCCGATGGAACGCTTGTCTGTGTCAGCCTGATCGACCGTCTCTCGGATGGGCTGTCTGCCGTTTACACGTTCTATGACGTCAACGATCTGACGGCATCTTGGGGGACGTTTTCGATCCTGTGGCTGATCGAACAGACCGCCCGGATGGGACTGAAGCACCTGTATCTGGGCTATTACGTCCCCGGCAGCCCCAAAATGGCCTACAAAGCCGCTTTCGGACCTGCCGAGGTTTTTCGTGACGGCCACTGGAGCCTGCTGACCGGGCCCCTCCCGGCCTAACTGCCCTTAGCCCTTACGCAGCATCCATTGCGGGGCCGCGCGGCCCACGGCTCCCCGACGGCCTTCAAGTGGCGTCAGATCGGCCGTTGCACGGACGCGCTGACCTTCCTGCCACAACAGCCCATCAGACAGGGTCAGGGTCCGCATGTCCCGCAGCGTACTATCGCCCAGTTTCTGGAACGCGACACCGGCGCCACGAGTCATTTCCGGTACCTGTTCCAGCGGGAAAATCAGCGCCCGCTTGTTCTGCCCCAGCGTCAGGACATGCGTGCCACCCACCGGAATACAGGCAAAGACCTCGTCGCCATCCTTGACGTTGAAGACCTGCTTCCCCGTCCGCTTTTCCGCCACAAGTCCAGCTTCGGACACGATCATCCCACGGCCGGACGCAGACGCAATCAGGCGACGTCCTTCGTCCGAAACCGGGAACAGAGTCACGATCCGGTCTTCCTGCGGCACTTCCACGACGGTCCGGAACGGCTGCCCGAACCCACGACCGCGCGGCAGGTCAGCAGCCTTGATCGTGAACGCCTTGCCACTGCTGGAAATCAGGCACAGCCGGTCCGTGCTCTGGCACTCCACCGACAGCCAGCCCTCGTCGCCTTCCTTGAAGCGATGCCCCTGCGGATCAAGGCCGTGGCCCTTCATGGCCCGAATCCACCCTTCACGGGACAGCAGAACCGTCAGCGGTTCGCGGTCAATTTCCAGTGCCGCCGAGATATCAACCGGCTCCGGCGCTGCGGCAATCAGCGTCCGACGGTCACCAAGCGGACCTGACCCGAATTTCTTGATCGTGCCGTCCAGATCCTTGCAGATCCGCGTCCAACGCCGACGTTCCGAACCCAGCAGCGTTTCAAGCGCCTTCTGTTCGTCGGCGAGTTTATCGCGCTCACGCTGGATTTCCATTTCTTCAAGCCGCCGCAAAGAGCGCAGCCGCATGTTCAGCACGGCTTCAGCCTGAATATCCGTCAGGCTGAACGTGTCCATCAGGCTGGCCTTGGGCTCGTCTTCCTCGCGGATGATGCGGATCACTTCATCAAGGTTCAGATAGACTGCAAGGAAACCATCAAGAATTTCCAGCCGACGCAGAACCGCTGCCAGACGATGGTTCGACCGCCGCACCAGAACTTCATGAACATGGTCCAGCCATGCCCGCAGAACCTCTTTCAGAGACAACACACCTGGAACCCGATCACCGCCCAGAACATTCATGTTCAGGCTGAAACGGTTCTCAAGTGCCGTATTGCGGAACAGCGTCTCCATCAGGACTTCGGGCTCGACACCCTTGGTCTTGGGCTCCAGCACAAGACGGATATCGGTCGTGCTCTCATCACGGACATCGCCCAGAAGCGGCAATTTACGCTGTTCCATCAGGTCCGCGATCTGTTCGATCAGGCGGGATTTCTGCACCTGATACGGAATCTCAGTGACAATAATCATCCAGGTGCCGAAGCGGCCCTGTTCGACCTCCCAGCGTGCGCGCGTTCTGAAACTGCCACGACCTGTTTCGTACGAACGGATAATGGAGTCGCGCTCTTCCACCAGAATGCCGCCTGTCGGGAAATCCGGCCCCGGAATCAGATCCACCAGTTCGGCGATCGTTACATCCGGCTTCTCGATCAGAAGCTTGGCGGCACGACAGATTTCAGCAGCATTATGGGGCGGAATGCTCGTCGCCATACCCACTGCAATGCCTGCCGCGCCATTGGCCAACAGATTCGGAAACGTCCCCGGCAGCACGATCGGTTCGTGATCTTCATTATCGTAGGTCGCACGGAAATCGACAGCATCGTCCTGAATACCGTCCAAGAGCGCCTGTGCCACTTCCGTCAGGCGGCTTTCGGTATATCGCATGGCCGCCGCGCCATCGCCGTCGATGGAGCCGAAATTACCCTGCCCCTCGACCAGCGGATAACGGACTGCGAAATCCTGTGCCAGACGCACCAGCGCCTCGTAAACGGACGCATCACCATGCGGATGGAATTTACCAATCACATCACCGACGACACGTGCACACTTTTTAAACCCTGATGTGGGATCAAGGCGTAACTGCTGCATCGCATAAAGGAGGCGGCGGTGGACCGGCTTCAGGCCATCACGCACGTCCGGAAGGGAACGCGACATGATTGTCGACATCGCATACGCAATATATCGCTCGCTCAGAGCCTCAGCGAGCTTGGTATCCTCGATATGACCAGCCAGATCCGTTCCCATGGCGCTCCCCTTTTTCGAGCAGGACTTAGACACTGGCGTGCCCTTCTGTCCAGCGCCCTCCTTGTCGGCACGGCCGCCTGTTCACCATACCGTCCGATCCAGAAAGCCGAGATGTCTCTCGCGCTGGCAGGCTTTACAGCACACCCGGCCGACACAACGGCACGCTGGGCCATGATGAACCTCCTGCCCCCCGACACATTGGCCTACCGCATGCAGAACGGGCAACCGATCCTGCTTTACGCTGATCCCATCGCGTGTGGCTGCGTCTATATGGGCGACAAGAATGCCTACGCCGCCTACAGAGCCAGCCATCCGGTCGACCTTGCGCAGGAACAGCGCATGACAGCCGAGATTAATCAGCATCCCGGCTGGGACTGGTCCGTCTGGGCGAGTACGGCCGACGTGGATGTCGTCAGCGGCCTGCGTCCCGGTCCCAGCCACGTTTTTTACTAAACGGAGTCCACTGCATTGTCCGGGGGAGCGACCTGAAGCCGCTGCACATAATCAACCAGCCGCTCCCGTGCTGCTGGCAGGGGCTGGTGCCGCACACCGAAGACCCAACGCGACAGGAAATGTCCTGTCAGC
Source organism: Gluconobacter cerevisiae (assembly GCF_015244675.1). GTDB lineage: Bacteria > Pseudomonadota > Alphaproteobacteria > Acetobacterales > Acetobacteraceae > Gluconobacter > Gluconobacter cerevisiae. The sequence goes on from NZ_JABCQO010000003.1 coordinate 147,938, forward strand.
GCAAGGCCATTTTTCCAGTCTTCAGGCGTCCCGTCGTCTGCTTCATTCATCATCAACGCGGGCAACGGCAACAGACGGTCCCGCCACTCTCCCGCGCCGTTCTGACACACGGCATGGCCGGAACGGGGAGACACATATACCAGATCTTCCCGCGCGCCCGTCACAGCACAGTCCGACAGATCAAGCCCATAGCCCAGTCCGGCCAGAAGCTGGCTTTCCCAACGCAGATAAGCCCCCATCGGGGCCGGATCCGGAGCCACACTGATCAGCGTCAGAAGTCGCACCAGCCGCATGAACAGTTCCGGATGCGCCTCACCCTGCGGCAGTGCTCCATCCACCAGAACACACGCACTGCTCACCATCTCAAGCTGGAGCGGCGCATCCAGAATACGTCCTGCTACGCACTGCACGGGCTCGGCTGTCAGTGTACCGAGCTGGTCCGCCAATCGCGCCCTCCAGCGCGCCATAACCAGATTGCCAGTCTGCCACAGGGAGGCCTGCCGACGTGACGTCCCGCCCCGCACCATTCCGTGCGAAACGCCGTGTTCCTCACTGAACAGATGGACCAGCGCACTGCCCTCGCCATAAGGCCGGACCGACAGAACCAGTGCTGCCGCTTCCCATTCCATCCCTGATCCCTCCGCACTGGCCAAAAACAAAAAAGCCCCCGCGCGCCAGAGCGCACAGGGGCCTTTTTACAGACTTTCACGTCCGATCTGAACCAGACAGATCCGGCTCAGATCGGAAACGGAAAAACCTTACTTGGTGCCAGCGGCAGCGGCGACTTCAGCAGCGAAGTCGCTCTCTTCCTTCTCGATGCCTTCACCGAGCTGGAAGCGCTCGAAACCAGCCAGCTTTGCGCCAGCCTTCTCGACAACCTTGGAGACGCGGCTTTCGCCGTCCAGAACCCACACCTGCTCCAGAAGAACGACTTCTTCATAGAACTTGCGGATACGGCCTTCGACCATCTTCTCAATAATGGCTTCCGGCTTACCGGACTCACGAGCCTGCTCAATCAGAACAGCGCGCTCACGCTCCAGGGACTCCGGATCGACGCTGGCAACATCCAGTGCAGCCGGACGGGTGGCTGCAACATGCATGCCGATCTGGCGGCCCAGCGTCAGCAGCGCGTCAGACTCGGACGGAGCTTCGAGAGCGGCGAGAACGCCGATCTTGCCGATACCCGGACGCAGGGCGCTGTGAACGTAGCTGGCAACAACGCCGGACTCGACCGACAGGACCTTGGCGCGACGGATGGCCATGTTCTCGCCAATCGTTGCGATCAGGTGCGTCAGTTCGTCAGCAACCGTACGGCCGGACGGAACCTTGGCAGCCTTGATGATGTCCAGATCGTCACCGACTTCGAGAGCAACATGAGCGACCTGCTCGACGAATGCCTGGAAGGCTTCGTTACGACCCACGAAGTCCGTCTCGGCGTTCACTTCGACCATAGCGGCGCGGTTCTTGCCGGACACAACGCCGACCAGACCTTCAGCCGTCGTACGGCCGGACTTCTTTGCAGCCTGGGACAGACCCTTCGTGCGCAGCCAGTCGATGGCGGCGTCCATGTCGCCGGCAGCTTCCGTCAGGGCCTTCTTGCAATCCATCATGCCTGCGCCAGTGGCTTCGCGCAGTTCGCGAACCAGGGCTGCTGTGATTTCTGCCATTTATCTCATCCCTCAAAAAAGATCATGCGGCCGGACGAACTCGCCCGGCCGCATGCCATGTTTCAGTTGCCGTTTTCCATGACCGGACCCCGGCAGTCTGTTCAGCCTGCGGAAGCGGGAGCTTCTGCGCCTTCAGCAGCGGCGGCTTCAAGAACAGCCGTCTCAGCTGGCAGTTCTTCGACAGCACCGATGTCCTGACCCGAAGCAGCCAGCTCGGCGGAAATACCGTCGAGAACCGCACCGGAAACCAGATCGCAATACAGGGTGATAGCGCGGATGGCGTCATCGTTGCCCGGGATCGGATAGGTCACGCCAGCAGGGTTGGAGTTGCTGTCCAGAACGCCGATGACCGGAATGCCAAGCTTCGTGGCTTCTTCAATCGCCAGCTTTTCCTTATTCGTGTCGATCACGAACAGCAGGTCGGGCAGGCCACCCATTTCCTTGATGCCGCCGAGGGAACGCTCGAGCTTCTCACGGTCACGCGTGATGTCGAGAACTTCCTTCTTCGTCAGACCAGCCGTGCCATTGGACAGCATTTCGTCGATCTGGCGCAGACGCTTGATGGAACCCGTGATGGTCTTCCAGTTGGTCAGCATCCCGCCGAGCCAGCGGTGGTTGACGTAGTACTGGCCGCAACGCTGTGCAGCTTCAGCAACATGGTCAGCCGCAGCGCGCTTGGTGCCAACGAACAGGACGCGGCCACCGTTGGCAACGGTGTCACGGACAACCTTCAGGGCGCGGTCCAGCATCGGAACCGTCTGCTGCAGGTCGATGATGTGAACCTGGTTGCGCACACCGAACAGGTACGGCGCCATGGCCGGGTTCCAGCGACGGGTGTGGTGACCAAAATGAACGCCGGCTTCGAGCAGCTGGCGCATGGTGAAATCAGGCATTGCCATGATTCAGAATTCCTTGCGTCTGGTTAAACCTCCGCATGGCAACGTCCCTTTGAAAAGGACACCAGATAACCCGAGAGCCATGCGTGCGGATTGTTTCCGTCAGGACAGATCCCGACGAAGAACGCTCGCGATATGGCGGAAAATCCCTGCGGACGCAAGCTCTGTCCGCAGAATTTCATACAATATCCACACGCAGGATCAGACCTGCTGCGCCTTTTCCACCCCCCGGATCGTCCGCAGCCGCTCCGCCAGTCGGGGGGTTACGCGGTACAGTCCCGGAATGGAGATTTCCACGTCCTGCGTTTCCTCAACGGAAGGCAGGAGCTTCACCCGACCAAATCCTCCCTGAACTTCTTCCAGAAGAGCCGTAAGTTCGGACAAAGCACTTTCCTGCTTCAGCCAGACACGAATTTCCGACCGTTCTGCCGCCGCAGCGGCCTCAAGATCAATGACGCTCTGGGCCGTAATCCGCAGCGCATCCCCGTCAATCTTGAGTTCGGCATTCACCAGAATGGCCTGTCCGGCCACCAGCAGATCTCGACAGGAGATCAGTGTTTCTGAAAAGAGCGTAACCTCGCATCCTCCGCCGCTATCGGACAGATTGACCCATGCCATCTTCTTGCCGGTCCGGGTCGGCCGCTCCTTGCGATCGACAACGCAGCCTGCGATCTTGACGCGCGTTGTCCCTGTTTTTGCAGCGTTTTCCAGGGCGTTGGATGGTGTAACCCCAAGTCTGCGCAACACACTGCGATAGGCATCGAGCGGATGAGCACTCATATGAAAGCCGATAGCCGAGGCTTCAAGCGAAAGACGCTCGAAATCTGGCCAGGGGCGCCCTTCGTTCAACCGCAGGATCTCACGTTCCTGCCCAACGCCGCCAAACAGGCCCGTCTGACCTACTTTTTCTTCCTGCGCACGCGCCTGAGCACGACGCAGGAGAATGTCAGCACTGGCAAAAACCGTGTGTCTGTCTTTGAGAAGACTGTCGAAAGCTCCTGCTTTTGCAAGACTTTCGATCTGGATCTTGTTCAGGCTCTTTGGATCACAGCGTTCGGAAAAATCCGTCAGATCCTGAAATGGACGTTCTCCGCGCGAAGCAACGACGCTTTCCATCGCCACGGCTCCCACACGCTTAATGGCTGAAAGCGCATAGCGAATACCCTGCTGTCCGTCCTCCATCATCTCGATGGAAAAATCTGCCATAGATTTATTGATATCAACGGGTAACACGGGAATCTTCATCCTGCGTGCTTCCTGACACAATGCTGCCAGCTTATCCGTTTTTTCCCGAGCCAAAGACATGCAGCCGGCAAGAAACGCTACCGGATGGTTCGCTTTCATCCAAGCCGTCTGATAGGACACCAGTGCGTAAGCTGCTGCATGCGATTTATTGAAGCCATAATCGGCGAAACGAGCCATAAGATCAAAGACTTCGATCGCCTTATCCTGCGGAATACCGCGGGCTGTGGCACCTTCAGTGAAAATCGCGCGCTGTTTTTCCATTTCAGAGGCAATCTTTTTGCCCATCGCACGCCGCAGCAGATCTGCACCACCAAGACTGTAACCAGCCATCTTCTGCGCGATCTGCATGACCTGTTCCTGATAGACCATGATGCCATAGGTCTCTTCAAGAATGTCGCGAATTTCCTCGTGCGGAGGCTCCCAGTGCTCGCCGTGTTTGCGCCGACAGTAATCCGGAATATTGGCCATCGGTCCCGGACGATACAGCGAAACGCCCGCAATCAGATCTTCGAGCCTACTGGCCGCCATCTGTTTAAGCATGTCCCGCATCCCCGCGCCTTCGAACTGGAAGACACCGGCCGTATCGCCCTTGGCCAGCATTTCGAATGTCTTCGCATCGTCCAGCGGAATACGTGAGAGATCGACTGTAATTCCTTGTTCTTCAAGGAAATCCAGTCCGCGCTTAAGGATCGTGAGCGTTGTCAGGCCAAGGAAATCGAACTTTACCAGCCCGGCCTGCTCGACATATTTCATGTTGTACTGCGTCACGAGCATGTCGCTCTTGGGATCGCGGTACAACGGCACCAGTTCCACCAGTTCTCGATCACCGATCACCACGCCCGCAGCATGGGTGGAGGCGTGACGGTACAGCCCTTCGAGCTGCAACGCGATTTCCATCAGGCGCTTGAGCGACTCATCACTGTCGCGCATTTCCTGAAGCCGTGGCTCTCCGTCAATTGCGTCCGAGAGCGACACGGGCTTGGCAGGATTGTTCGGGATCAGTTCGGCTACACGGTTGACCATGCCATAAGGCAATCCCAACACACGGCCCACGTCCCGCACTGCCGCCTTGGCCTGAAGCTTTCCGAACGTGATGATCTGCGCCACCCGGCTTCCACCGTATTCCTCGCGCACATAACGGATCACCTCATCGCGACGATCCTGACAGAAATCGATATCGAAATCCGGCATGGAAACGCGCTCGGGATTCAAAAACCTCTCGAACAGCAGCCCGAACGGAATGGGATCAATGTCCGTAATCGTCAGTGCATAGGCCACAAGCGACCCTGCCCCTGACCCACGTCCGGGGCCGACCGGAATGTCGTGCGCTTTTGCCCACTGGATGAAGTCTGCAACGATCAGAAAGTAGCCCGGGAACCCCATCCCCACGATGATATCGAGTTCTACCTGAAGCCGTTCTGAGTAAAGTCTACGCTTTTCCTCATCCGCACTGACCGCTTCAAGACGCTTTTCCAGCCCTTCCCAGGCCATGGCGCGCAGAGTTTCTTCTTCCGTCGAACCTTCCCGAACCTTCGGGCAGATTGGCAGAAGCGGCTTGCGCGTGCAGGCTGCCACCGCGCATTTTTGTGCAATGATCAGTGTGTTGTCGCAGGCTTCCGGCAGGTCGTGAAAGACAGCGCGCATTTCAGCGGGCGTTTTGAACCAGGCCTGTGGGGACACATGCCAACGATCGTCTTCTGCAATGGTTCGCCCCTGCGCGATGCACAGCAGCGCATCATGGGCTTCATGCATTTCAGGCTTGGGAAAGAAGCACTCATTGGTCGCTACCAGAGGAATGTTCATCTCATCCGCCAGCGGGATCAGAACACTCTCGACCTCCTGTTCTCCAGCCTCTCCAAGTCGGTTCAGTTCGACCGCGATATTCCCCCGGAAAGACGCTTCCAGCCTTGTCAGCAGCGCCTTTGCCTCCGACTTCTGCTCTTCAAGAATCAGCCTGTTGATCGGGCCGCGATTGCCGCCAGTCAGCAGAAACAGCCCTGCCGCGTGCTGGCAGAGAAATTCGACCGCAATGGAAGGATCGGCAGGATCGCCGTTCAGAAATCCTTCGGAAGACAGGATCTGGAGGTTTGCGAGGCCTTCCTCGTTCCGCGCCAGAAGAACCAGAGGCTCTGAAACAGCTCCCGGTTTGGTCGAGCAAGGTGGAAGTGAAATTTGGCAGCCCACGATCGGCTGGACACCGTTGCTCCGACAATAGAGCGAGAATTCAAGCGCACCGAAGAGATTGCCACTATCCGTAAGGGCAACGGCTGGCATGGCATTTTTGGCGGCCAGACTCACGAGTTCGGGAATCCGGATCGCACCCTGACTCAGGGAATAGGCAGAGTGATTTCTGAGATGAACAAAATCGGCATGAGACATGCCGCAAGTCTATCAGGGACGGCCATCGGATGCAGGAGTTTTTGAAACCTGCCGCTTCGATTCAGCGTCCTATAGCGAAACGAGTTTTCCATCCCGCAACGTCACGGTCCGGTCCATACGTGAGGCCAGTTCGTCATTATGCGTAGCGATCAGCGCCGCTGCGCCCTCTTCCCGCACGACACGCAGAAGCTCTCCAAACACATGATCCGCCGTGCCTATATCCAGATTGCCGGTCGGTTCGTCTGCCAGAAGAAGCTTGGGCTGATTGGCCAACGCTCTCGCAATTGCGGTCCGCTGCTGCTCTCCACCGGACAGGCGACCGGGCAGCGATTCAAGGCGATGAGAGAGCCCAAAGCGGCCGAGCAGATCCTTGGCGCGTGCGCGAGCCTGCTTCGGGGAAACGCCAGCAATGAGCTGCGGCAGCATGACGTTTTCGCAGGCCGTGAACTCACCAAGAAGATGGTGGAACTGATACACAAACCCGATCTGATCCCGCCGGATCGCCGTCCGCAATGTATCGCTCAATCCGCTTGCCGGACGATCTGCCACGAAAACCGTGCCTTCAGACGGCGCTTCCAGCAGACCTGCAAGGTGCAGAAGCGTGGACTTTCCTGTGCCACTTGGCGCAACGAGAGCCACGATTTCACCGGCTCGCAGCTCGAACTCGGCTCCGCTCAGGATTTCAAGCGTCTCTTCACCCGACCGGAAACGGCGTTTCAGGCTTTCAAGACGCAAGGCACTTGCCCCGACTGAACGGTCATTCATGACGCAGGGCCTCAATCGGATCGGTTCTGGCCGCGCGCCAGGACGGATAAAGAGTCGCCAGAAGCGAGAGCGCCAGAGACATTCCGATCACTTCCCACACTTGAGACCACACCAGTTTCGCAGGCAGACGCTCCAGAAAATAGACTTCCGGATTGAACAGATTGGTTCCAGTCAAAGACTGAAGCCACTGTCGGATCCGTTCAATATTCAGCGCAAAAGCAATTCCCAGCGCGGACCCCGCTACGGTTCCGACAATTCCGACAGACGCGCCGCACATGAGGAAAATCCGCATAATCGCGCCTCTGCTCGCACCAAGCGTCCGCAGTACCGCGATATCCCGCGTCTTATCCTTGACCATCATGATCAGCGACGAAATCACATTGAACGCCGCGACAAGAATGATGAGCGTCAGGATCAGGAACATGACGTTCTGCTCGACTGTGACCGCATCCAGAAAACCGTTGGCGCTCTGCGTCCAGTCCAGCACCCGCAGACGCGGGTCTTCCAGAAGCTCGGCAATCGCCTTGCGCGTCGGCTGGACATTGGACGGGTCATTCGTCGAAACCTGAATGAGCGAAACAGCCGAAGACCCCAGCATCAGGAATTTCTGTGCAGCCGGTAGCGGCATCAGAACGATGCTGGAATTGTAATCGTTCCAGTTGGCATCGAAAATGGCAGCAACATGATAGGTTTTCACGCGTGGCATGGTGCCGAACGGCGTCGCCTGCCCGTCTGGAGACAGCAGCGTGATCGGGGAGCCAACTGTCAGCCCTGCCCGATCGGCCATCGTCGTTCCGATCGCAACCGCGTCATCACCGGTGAAGTTATTAAGATTTCCTGCGATGATCCCGCTGCTCAGCGCCGTCCAGTCCCGCAGCGACTGCTGGGACACGCCCTGCATTTCCGCTCCGGACGAGAAACGCCCCGCCTCCACCAAAACGGTTCCCTGCGCCATGGGGATGACGGATTTTACGCCCGGAACCTGCCGGATAGCGGCCACATCGTTTTCATAAACTTCGATAGGGCGCCCGTACCCATACACGGTCAGATCACCGTGCAGCCCGAGGATGCGTCCCATCAGATCGGCCTTAAAGCCGTTCATCACCGACATGACGATGATGAGAGTCGCCACTCCAAGCGCTATCCCGATCAGGGAGAAAATGGCGATGATCGAAGCGAAACGTTCGCCACGGCGGGCACGGAGATACCGTCCCGCCACCATGCGCTCAAAGCGGCCGAACATCAGGCAGCTCCGATTTTGGCCAGAGCATCCTCGACCGACAGCTCAAACCGCTCGCCTGTAGCACGCTGCTTGAGTTCGACCTTGCCTTCCTTGGCGCCGCGCGGTCCGACGATGATCTGCCAGGGATGTCCCATCAGATCCGCATCGTTGAACTTCACACCCGCGCGGTCCGAGCGGTCATCATACAACAGGTTCTCAGGATCGGTGCCGTAAATGCTCTCACAAATCGCATCGCAGGCCTCATCACCCTGACGCAGATTCAGGATTGCCGCACGATATGGCGCGACCGATGCGGGCCAGATAATGCCGGCCTCATCATGCGACGCCTCGATGATTGCGCCGACCAGACGCGACACACCAATGCCGTAGGACCCCATCTGCGGATGGAACGACGCCCCGTCAGAGCCGATCACTTCAATACCCATCGATTCCGTGTACTTCGTACCGAAATAGAAGATGTGACCGACTTCGATCCCGCGGCCTTCGCGCTTGCGCTCCTCCGGGATTTTGGCCCATTCGGCCTCGTCGTGCTTCTCATCCGTTGCCGCATAATGATCGGTCACGGTTGAGAAGAATGTGGCGAGACTTTCGTGATCGTCACAATCGACCGGACGACCCAGCCAGTCCTGCTCTTCGAGTGCGGCATCGAAGAAGACGCCGCTTTCACCCGTCGGAGCAAGAACGAGGAATTCGTGGCTCAGATCACCACCGATCGGTCCCGTATCGGCGACCATCGGAACAGCCCGAACACCCAGACGCTGGAAGATACGCAGATAAGACAGCATCATCCGGCGATAGCTGGCGACGGCATCCTCGTATGTCGCATCGAAGGAATAGGCGTCCTTCATCAGGAACTCACGCCCACGCATCACGCCGAAACGGGGACGCACCTCATCACGGAACTTCCACTGGATGTGGTAGAGTGCCTTGGGCAGATCCTTGTAGGATTTCACGGACGCTCCGAAGATATCCGTGATCATTTCCTCATTCGTCGGCCCGTACAGCAGATCACGGCCATGACGATCCTGAATCCGGAGCATTTCCGGACCATAAGCGTCATAACGCCCAGAGCGGCGCCACAGATCGGCGGACTGAAGCGTCGGCATCAGGACTTCCTGTGCGCCGATAGCATCCTGCTCTTCGCGAACGATCTGCTCGATATTGCGCAGAACCCGCAGGCCTGCCGGCAGCCAGGCATAGATGCCCGAAGAGGTCTGGCGCACAAGGCCAGCACGCAGCATCAGGCGGTGAGACGCGATCTGCGCCTCGGCCGGCACTTCCTTCAGCGTCGGCTGAAAGGCTTTCGTCAAACGCATATGTTACTTCTCTCAGACGCGCAGCAGATGGACATCGACAAGCGGGCGCTTCTGAAGCTTCCGCCCCAGAGCACGGCGCAGGGCCGTTTTGGCCGCATCGCGGAAGGCTGCATCATCCTGACGCAGTTCATCCGGGATCTGGTCGATGGAGTCGGCAAATTCTTCCTGAATGCGGATGCTTTCCGGATCATCCGATTCCAGCAGGCCCGGCGCACTGATCTTCGGCTCACCAATGACATAACCTTCGTCATCGACGGCAAAACTGGCCAGCACGATGCCGTTGAACAGCATCTTGCGACGGGCTGCGAGAACACCACCCGTCATCGGCAGCAGACGACCGCCATCCAGTGCCAGACGGCCCGTCGGCGCCGTATCGACAACCTTCACCTCACCCGGAGACAGGTTGAGGATATCGCCATCTTCCAGCAGGATCGGCTCGGAACCCATTTCGTGCGCCAGTGCGGCATGGGCGGTCAGGTGACGCCATTCACCGTGGGTTGGGATGCTGTATTTCGGACGGACAATTCGATAGAGCGTGCGAATGTCTTCGCTGGTGGCATGGCCAGACGTATGAACCTTGGCGTCCTTATCTGTCAGAACCGTCACGCCACGGCGCGACAGATTGTCCTGCACAGCCATGACGGCCTGCTCGTTGCCCGGAATCATCCGCGAGCTGTAGATCACCGTATCGCCTTCGCCGAGGGCGATGTTCGGATGCGTGTCAGACGCAATTCGCGACAGGGCCGAGCGCGGCTCGCCCTGACTGCCCGTAATGATCATCAGCAGGCTGTCATCATCCACATCCCGCGCGTCCTGCTCGGTCAGGAACGGCGGCAGATCCTGAAAATAGCCGCACTCACGCGCAGCGGTCTCAAGGTTACGCAGCGAGCGCCCGACGATCATGACCACACGCCCCGAAGCCTGAGCGGCCTTGGCGATGCTCTCAACGCGCGCCACGTTACTGGCAAAACACGTCACGGCAATGCGGCCTTCCAGCCCCATGATCAGATCCGTCAGGCCCTTGCGGACGTCTGCTTCGGATTCAGACTTACCCGGCTTGAGCACGTTGGTGCTGTCACCGACCATAGCCAGAACGCCTTCGTCGCCCAGCTTGCCAAACGTCTCAAGGTCCGTCACCGGCCCGACCAGCGGGTTCTCGTCCAGCTTCCAGTCACCCGTATGCACGATCAGGCCGTGCGGTGTCCGCAGTGCCACGGCCTGAGCCTCGGCGACGGAATGCGTGACGGACACAAACTGAAGATCGAACGGTCCAACTTCAAAACGCGAAGCCGGACGGATAACGTGGATCTTCACCTGATTGTTCAGATGAGCTTCCTGCAACTTGCGCCGCAGAACCGCAGCAGCAAACGGCGTTGCATAAACCGGGCAGCGCAGATACGGCCACAGATGCGCCACCGCACCCAGATGATCTTCATGCGCATGGGTAATTACCAGACCGCACAGATCGCGCACACGATCAGCAATAAAGGTCGGGTCCGGCATCAGCACTTCGGCTTCGGGTGTGTCATTACCCGAAAATCCGATGCCGCAATCGATGGCAAGCCAGGTGTCGCGACCGTTCTTGGTGAGGCAGTAGAGATTGAAATTCATGCCGATCTCGCCCGTCCCGCCCAAGGGCAGGAAAGACAGACCGTCCGGTTTTTCCGTCATGATAGTTCCTTGCAGATACGATATAAAATTAAAACGAGAGTCATTGCCCGATGCCCTGTGGGCGCTCAGGGGAATAGGAAAGAGGCGGACCTGTATTGCGGTCCGCCAGAAGGCGCAGGCCATCCAGCGTCAGATCGGGCGCCAGCACGTCGAAAAGCGGCGTTCCCTCAGAGAACAGCGGGGCCAGACCACCTGTTGCAATCACAGTCGGTTTTGCGTCCATTTCATCGGAAATACGACGGATCAGTCCCTCGACCAGCCCGACATAGCCCCAGAACAGGCCGGAGCGCATCGCAACGCTCGTATTGCGACCGATTGCCGTTGTGGGGCGTCCGATGCTCATGCGCGGCAGGCGTGCCGCAGCACGATGTAATGCATCAATCGACAGGTTTACCCCCGGAGCAATTGCGCCCCCACAGAACTGGCCCGCCGTATTGACGACATCAAACGTTGTCGCAGTACCAAAATCGACAACGATCAGAGGAGTGCCATAAAATTCACGCCCCGCCAGACCGTTCAAACGCCGGTCCGCACCCAATTCGTTCGGGTTTTCAACAAGGACGTCGATGCCCCAGTCCAGCCTTGCATTGGCGACAAGGGGCACGACATCCAGCCATTCACGACAGAAACGGCGCAGTTCATATAGCGCCACGGGAACCACGGTACCGATAATGGCGCGACTGATCTTTTTCGCATCCAGACCCAACCGGTCGAAAAGAGTCAGAAGCCACGCCGCATATTCATCTGCCGTCCGTGCTTCGTTCGTCGAGATTCGCCATTGTCCGAGCCACGACTTTCCGTCGTGTACAGCGAACACGATGTTGGTGTTTCCAGCATCAATGACGAGAAGCACGTTGCGATCCGGTCCTTCAATCCAGCAGAATATCGCCGGTTACAACCGGAATGGTTTCACCGTTGGAAAGGGTCAGCAGCAGGCGTCCCTGCGCATCAAGCCCTGAAAATGAACCTGTAATATAGGTTTCACAACCCTGAACCGCAAGCCGCGACCCGACCGGATGTGCACGGGCCAACCACGCGCTCCGGATCGGTTCAAATCCCTGCTCTACCAAAATGTCGGTCCAGCGCTCAATCTGCGCGACCAGAATCTTACCAAACGCTTTCGCGGATGGCGCAGCAGTTATTTCGGAAAGTGCGGCAAGACGGCGGCCGGGGATCTCGGGAGCCTGCGTCAGATTGGCTCCGATTCCCACGACGACCCATGGCCTGCCCTGCGGCCCACCCGCCTCGATCAGTACACCAGCCATCTTGCAGCCATCCAGCAGCAGATCATTGGGCCATTTTACCATAAAAGGCGTCGGGCCCACAGTCGCAGGATAGAAATGCGTAGCGGTCTCGTACAAGGCTACCGCAGTGAGAAATGGAAGAGCCGTTATGAACGCAACAGGGTCAGCGGGACGAAGCAGAAGCGAAATCGCAAGATTTCCTCCTGGGTCAGTCCAGGTCCGTCCGCGAGTGCCGCGCCCTGATGTTTGGGAAAAAGCCTGAACGGCCAGATATTCAGGCTCGCCAGCCTCAGCTCTGATTTTGCACAGATCGGAAGTGGAGCCGAGCGTTTCATAGTATTCGAAACGCCAGTTCATGGCTGCATTGTATTCATGATGGTGGGCGATGACGGGATTGAACCGCCGACCCTCTCGGTGTAAACGAGACGCTCTACCGCTGAGCTAATCGCCCTCAGAATGTTTGTGAGGTCTATATACACGGTTTCGGATGGCGGTAAAGCCACCCGAAACCGTTTTGTAAGCTTTCTCAGCTCACGGCGTCCTTCAGACCCTTGCCCGGCTTGAAGCGGACAGAGGTGGATGCCGGAATGTCGATTTCTTCGCCCGTACGCGGGTTACGGCCCTTGGCGGCCTTACGCGTTGCGGTCACGAAGCTGCCGAAGCCGACGAGACGGACTTCCTGCTTCTTGGCAAGCGTCGCTTCGATCGTGCTGAACACCGCATCGACAACTTCGCTGGCCTTTGCCTTCGGAAGATCGGCTGCGTCTGCAACGGCGGCGATCAGTTCCTGCTTGTTGAGGGGCTTCTCCATGATGTGCCTTTCTGGTGTTAGAGCGCCTGAGCCGGGCTCAGATGAGTCCCTTCTGGCTCAGGCGCCTTGTTCGATCTGCGGCCGCACTATGAAGCGGATTTTTCCGGCGTCAACTGCCAGAATCGCAGAAGATCGTCCGTGTTAGTGGGGAAGTGCCTGCGGAGCCGCTTTATCCACCGTTATTTCACTGATGGGATCAACATTTTCATCCCATTCAATGGCTTCCGGCATACGAGTCAGCGCAATCTTGAGCACTTCATCCACGTGGCTCACGGGAATGATCTTGAGCGCGTGCCGGACATTATCCGGCACCTCCGCCAGATCCTTCTCGTTATCCTTGGGAATCAGGACCGTCTTGATCCCTGCCCGCAGGGCTGCCAGTAGCTTCTCCTTGAGCCCTCCGATCTCCAGAACCCGGCCCCGCAGAGTGATCTCGCCCGTCATGGCGACATCCCTGCGGATGGGGATCTGCGTCATGATGCTCACCAGAGACGTCGCCAGCGCAATACCGGCAGACGGACCGTCCTTGGGCGTTGCACCTTCAGGAAGATGGATATGGATGTCCCTCTTCTCAAACAGCGGCGGCCGGATCCCGAAATCCTGTGCCCGTGAGCGGACATAGGAGAGCGCAGCCGAGATGCTTTCCTGCATGACTTCGCCGAGCTTGCCGGTCTGCTTGACGTTCCCTTTGCCCGGAACCATCACGCTTTCGATCGTCAGGATCTCGCCACCAACCTGCGTCCAGGCCAGCCCCGTCACAACGCCAACCATATCCTCCGTCTCGGTCTCACCGTGACGGAAACGACGGACACCCGCATATTTCTCAAGGTTTTTCGGTGTGATCTCGACATGCTTGACGCCGGTCGTGATGATTTCCTTGACCGTCTTGCGGGCCAGCTTGGCAAGTTCGCGCTCAAGATTTCGCACACCGGCTTCCCGGGTATAGGCCCGTATCAGTTCACGGATCGTGTCATCCGTAACTGTCCACTCACCTGACTTGAGATTATGCGCCTCGGCCTGTTTACCCAGAAGATGACGACGCGCAATCTGCACTTTCTCATCTTCGGTATAACCGGAGAGGTTAATGATTTCCATGCGATCCAGCAGCGGCTGAGGCATGTTCAGACTGTTGGCCGTCGTGACGAACATCACGTCTGAAAGATCATAATCCACTTCGAGATAATGATCGGCAAACGTAGAATTCTGTTCCGGATCCAGCACTTCAAGCAGAGCCGAAGACGGATCACCGCGCCAGTCAGCCCCCAGCTTGTCGATCTCGTCGAGCAGGAACAGCGGATTGGAGGTCCGCGCCTTCTTCATGCCCTGAATGATCTTGCCTGGCATGGAGCCAATATAGGTCCGCCGATGACCACGGATCTCGGATTCATCACGAACGCCACCCAGTGACATGCGGATGTAGTTACGGCCGGTTGCTTTGGCGATGGAACGCGCCAGAGAGGTCTTGCCCACACCCGGGGGCCCGACAAGGCACAGGATCGGCCCTTTAAGCTTCTGCGAACGCGTCTGCACCGCCAGATATTCGAGAATACGTTCCTTGACCTTCTCCAGACCGTAATGCTCGGCTTCGAGCACGTCCTCGGCATGCTGGAACTCGCGCGTGATCTTCGAGCGCTTCTTCCAGGGAATGCCCAGCAGCCAGTCGAGATAGTTGCGGACCACCGTGCTCTCGGCTGACATCGGGCTCATGCCACGCAGCTTCTTCAGCTCGGCATGGGCTTTTTCTTTGGCTTCGCGGCTCAGACGGGTCTTGTTGATCTTTTCTTCAAGCTCGGAATTCTCGTCCTTACCGTCCTCGCCCTCGCCGAGCTCCTTCTGGATCGCCTTGAGCTGTTCGTTCAGGTAATATTCGCGCTGGGTTTTTTCCATCTGCCGCTTCACGCGGTTTCGGATGCGCTTCTCAACCTGAAGAACGCCAATTTCCGTTTCGATATGAGCGAACACCTGCTCCAGACGCCGTGCGGGAGACGCCGTTTCCAGAATGTCCTGCTTCTCGGAAATCTTGAGGTTCAGGTGGCTCGCAATTGTATCAGCCAGCTTGGAAATACCCTCGATCTGATTGATCGAGACCATGACTTCCGGCGGAATTTTCTTGTTGAGCTTGATGTACTGCTCAAACTGAGAAACCGTTGAACGGCTCAGCGCCTCGGTTTCGCTTCCCGGCGCCGCATCCACGCCTTCTTCGGGAATTTCTTCAATTTCAGCTTCGAAATGTCCGTCCACATCAAACAGACGCGTGATATGCACACGACGCGTCCCCTCGACCAGAACCTTGACGGTGCCGTCCGGCAGCTTCAGCAACTGCAGAATGGTCGAGACTGTACCGTAACGATAGATATCATCGACCGAAGGATCGTCCAGAGAGACATCCTTCTGCGCCACAAGCAGGATCTGCTTGCTCTCGCGTGTCACGGTTTCCAGCGCCTTTACCGACTTTTCACGCCCGACAAACAGCGGCACGATCATGTGGGGAAAGACCACGATATTACGCAATGGCAGAACGGCCATCACATCGTGACGCATAGGCTCCTGCTCGACTTCTACAACAGCAGGCGCTGCAGCCTTGCGTGGCTTACGAACAGCCTTCTTGGGCGCTGTTACGGGTGTTTCTGCAACAACCACGTCATCCGTCTTTTTTGTCCGGCGACGGGTTTTCGGCTTGGTATCGTCAGTCATTCATTTGATCTCCAGAGGGACGATCTTGCGATACCGACCTGCCTTGCAGCGTCAGTATCGCATCTCTTTCATGCCTGAGAGGCATGAATTGGGACAACCTCAGTCAGTTATGTCGAACCCCGAAGGCTCCGACACAAGAGCCTAAACCATTTTTACGCAGACTGTTCGGCAGGCTCCGACTTGCCTTTTCCATAGACATAGACCGGCTGTGCCTTGCTTTCAGCCACTTCGCGATTGATGACGACCTCTTCGACCCCTTCAAGGCCGGGAAGGTCGAACATCGTACCAAGCAGGATGTTTTCCAAGATCGAACGCAGGCCGCGCGCACCGGTTTTGCGCTCGATGGCGCGTTTGGCGATGGCAGCGAGTGCATCATCCGTAAAAGTCAGCTTGACGCCTTCCATTTCGAACAGACGGCCGTACTGCTTTACCAGAGCGTTTTTAGGCTTGCTCAGGATCTGGATCAGAGCGGATTCATCCAGATCATTCAGAGCAGCGATGACCGGCAAACGGCCAATAAATTCGGGGATAAGACCGAATTTCAGCAGATCTTCCGGCTCCACACTCTGAAGGATAGCTCCCAGACGACGCTCATCTTCGGAACGGACATCAGCTCCAAAGCCAATCCCCGAACCCTTGCCGCGGGCCGAAATGATCTTGTCCAGACCGGAGAAAGCTCCACCACAGATGAAGAGCATATTAGTCGTGTCGACCTGCAGGAACTCCTGCTGCGGATGCTTGCGGCCACCCTGCGGCGGCACGGAAGCAACCGTGCCCTCCATGAGCTTCAGAAGCGCCTGCTGAACACCTTCACCCGACACGTCACGCGTGATGGACGGGTTGTCGGACTTGCGAGAAATTTTGTCGATTTCGTCGATATAGACGATGCCACGCTGCGCCCTGTCCACATTGTAATCGGCGGACTGGAGCAGTTTGAGAATGATGTTTTCCACGTCCTCACCGACATAGCCGGCTTCGGTCAGGGTCGTGGCGTCGGCCATCGTGAAGGGAACATCAAGAATACGCGCCAGCGTCTGGGCGAGCAGAGTCTTGCCCGAACCCGTTGGACCAATCAGCAGGATGTTGGATTTCGCAATCTCAATATCGGTGCTCTTCGCGGCATGGGCGAGGCGCTTGTAGTGGTTGTGAACCGCCACGGAGAGCGCACGCTTGGCCTCGAACTGACCGATCACGTAATCGTCAAGAACCTTGCAGATTTCCTTGGGAGTCGGAACACCATCACGCGACTTCACGAGATGGGTCTTATGCTCCTCACGGATAATATCCATGCACAGCTCGACGCATTCATCACAGATGAAAACCGTGGGACCTGCAATCAGCTTGCGGACTTCGTGCTGGGATTTCCCACAGAACGAGCAATACAGGGTGTTCTTGGAATCGCCGGATTTGTTGCTCACTGCTGCTTCCTTTCCCTTACGCACGACATGGCCGCATTCACGCAGCAGACATGCGAAAGAACTTTAACTTTAGGCCGAGGTCAAAGCCTTCGGCAACCCCGGAGCCTGAAAGGCCCAAGACACGAAAAGCGGCATATCGGAATGCCGCTTTTCGGTTCCAAGAGGAGCATCGTGCTCCCCGTTCTGGAAATGCCTTAACTCGGGTCTGCTGTCGTCTCGTGCGGATTACGCTCGACGACCTTGTCGATCAGGCCGAACTCGCGGGCTTCATGCGCCGAGAGGTAGCTGTCACGTTCGAGCTTTTGCTCGATCTGCTCCAGTGTCTGACCGGTATGCTCGCGATAGATCTCGTTCAGTCGCTGACGGATGATGAGAATTTCGCGAGCCTGGATCTCGATATCCGAAGCCTGCCCCTGTGCACCGCCGGAGGGCTGATGGACCATCACGCGGGCATTCGGAAGGGCGTAACGGTGTCCCTTCTCCCCACCTGCGAGCAGCAGCGACCCCATGGACGCAGCCTGACCGATGCAGACTGTGCTGACCGGGCAGCGGATGTACTGCATGGTGTCATAAATCGCGAGGCCAGCGGACACGACGCCGCCCGGGCTGTTGATATAGAACGAGATTTCCTTGGTGGGATTAACGCTCTCAAGATAGAGAAGCTGCGCGCAGATCAGGGAGGAAACCTGATCGTAAACGGGTCCGGTCAGGAAAATGATGCGCTCCTGAAGGAGACGCGAAAAGATGTCGAAAGCGCGCTCTCCGCGGGCAGTCTGCTCGACCACCATCGGCACCAGAGAGTTGCTCAACACCTCGAGGGGATCACGATCCCGAATGGCCATGCTGTCTGTTCCTCAATGCCCGATAGGCTTTCTTCTACTCCCTAACATGGACCCGACATGGCGTTCCGTCAAAGGGAGCAGGCAGGAAAAAACGGGCACCCCGAAGAGTGCCCGCTGGTTCCCACGCCGAAAGATCAGAGTTCGGCGGGCGGGATTTCTGCCAGTTCTTCCGGCGTCACGTCCTTGTCGGTAACGTCGGCCAGCTCGATCAGGTAGTCGACGACCTTGTTTTCCAGAATCGGGCCACGGAGCCCTTCAACGGCCTGCGGGTTCTTGGAGAAGAACTCGAAAACCATCTGTTCCTGGCCCGGATAACGCTGGGCTTCCTGCTGCATCGCACCCAGAAGCTCTTCACGGGAGACCTGGATTTCCTGCTTGCGGCCGATTTCAGCCAGCAGCAGACCCAGCTTCACGCGACGCTCGGCAATGCGACGGTAGTCTGCCTTGAGGGTCTCTTCGTCCTTGCCAGCATCTTCTTCGTCCAGACGACCGGCCTTGCGGTCTTCTTCGACGCGGGCCCAGATCTGGTTGAACTCGGCGTCAACCATGCTGGACGGTGCTTCGAAGTCCGTCTTCTCGGACAGGGCATCCAGAAGATCACGCTTGATGCGCAGACGCGAGAGCTGCTGGTATTCGCCTTCAGCCTGCTCGGTGATGATCTTGCGGATCTGCTCGAGGTTCTCGAAACCGATCGTCTTGGCAAGCTCGTCGTCGATGGCCGGATCAACGGCCTTCTTCAGGGACTTCGCCTTGATGTCGAAAGTCACGGCCTTGCCGGCCAGTTCTTCGGCCTGATAGTCGGCGGGGAACGTCACGTTGATGACGCGCTCTTCGCCAGCCTTCATGCCTTCCATCTGCTCGGCAAAGCCGGGGATGAAGCCTTCGCCACCGATTTCGACATTTACGTCGTCAGCCGTGCCGCCGTCGAACGGCGTGCCGTCCAGCTTGCCCACAAAGTCAACGCAGACCACATCGCCCTGAACGGCTGCGCGGTCTTCTTCGATCGTCTCGAACTTGCGGCTGCGACGAGCAACGTCGTTCAGGGCCTTCTCAACGGTCTCTTCGCTGACCTTGGCGCCAAGGCGCGTCAGCTTCAGGCCGGACAGGTCGGGAACTTCGATTTCCGGGAGAACTTCGGTCTCAACCTTGAATTCGAGATCCTTGCCGTCTTCGATGGCGGAGACCACTTCGACCTTCGGCTGCATCGCCGGACGGACGTTCTGCTCTGCGAACAGCTTGGTCGTGGCGTCGTTGATCACTTCTTCCAGCAGTTCCGCATTCACGGAATCGCTGTAACGCTGTTTGACGAGGGAGGCTGGCACCTTGCCCGGACGGAAACCGGGCAGCTTGATCGTCTTGGCGACTTCAGCGAGTCGTGCATCGCGACGGGCCTGCAGGTCAGCAGACGGGACAACGACGGTGAAGGCGCGCTTAAGTCCTTCGTTGAGCGTGGGCGTAACCTGCATGAGCCAGGCGATCCTCTCGGTCGGTAGGTTGGTCAAATCTCTTTCTCGGGAAGCCGGGTTGGTGCGGGCGGAGGGACTTGAACCCCCACGACTTGCGCCACCAGAACCTAAATCTGGCGTGTCTACCAATTTCACCACGCCCGCAGCGCTCGGCTTCCTGGCTCGTGTTACCGAACCTCGGAAGCGCGGCCTTTAGCGCATGAAACGCGACTTCACAACAGGGAGTGGATCGCCTTTTTGCGTCCAGCCTCCTGCGCAAGGCGCGTGGCGGTCGCACGGGCCGCGCCAAGAGGCAGGTCCAGATCTTCTACCACAGGCCAGCCGCCATGAGCTTTTCCGGCCTCGATCCCCGCCTCTCCATGCAACCAGACGCCCGCACAACAACCTTCCCAGACGTCCATTCCCGCCGCCAGCAATGCAGCGATCACACCTGTCAGCGTATCTCCCGATCCCGCGGTCGCAAGAGCAGAAGAGGCATGATTATTAATGGCAATTCGTCCGTCAGAGGCCGCTATAATGGTATCCGGCCCCTTCATGACGACGACGGCATTGAGGCGTTTTGCGGCAGTACGCGCAGCCTCAATGCGATTTCCTTCGACAGGGCCGAACAGTTTGCGGAACTCCCTGATATGAGGCGTGACGGCTGCCACCCCCTCCAGACGGGACAGATCCTCCGCTCCCCACGCCAATGCTCCGGCATCGGCGATCACCGTACGACCGGATTTCAGAAGTTGCGGCAGGGTTGCTGCGACTTCATCTTCGGTCAGACCGGGTCCGCAGATCCACACTTTGCGCCGGACATCTTCCAGCAGTTCAGAAAGGGGATCGGCGTCCACAACCAGACCGGGATCGCCGAGTCGATAAGCCGGCGCGCCCTCGCCCGCCGAAATTCGAACCAGCCCCGCGCCGCTTCGTCGAGCCGCCGCTGCCGCAAGACGGGTCGCGCCCGGCATCTCAACTCCACCACACAGGCTGACGACCCCGCGACGATATTTGTAATCTCCCTCACCCGAGACGGGCAGGCTCCACAAACCGGGCTTGTTATGCTGCACGGTCGGTTGAATTCCCTCCCAAGCACGCTCAGGCATGCCGATATCGGCACAGATCACCTCGCCACACAGTCCAGCGCCCGGTTGCAGGACATGGCCGGGACGCGGACGGACGAAAGTCACGGTGAGGAGACAATTACGCGCCCGACCAAGAATTTCGCCCGACGCCCCCGAAACTCCGCTTGGCATATCGATCGCCACGACCTGACAAGCGGCAGCCAGCACGGAAGCGATCTCGTCCGAAACGGGTCGTTTCAGCCCGGAACCGAAGACTGCATCCACCACCAGATCCGCCCGCCCCATTTCTTCAACGGAAAACGGAACCGTCAGTCCCGTCCATTGCGCAGCCATTTCCGCTGCCGGTGTTCCTGCCTTCGGACTGGAGAGCACAGCCACACGGACCGACCAGCCCTGACGCGCAAGATGGCGCGCAACGACATAACCATCGCCGCCATTATTTCCCGGACCGCAGGCCACAGTGACACGACAGGGCGAAAATCGGCTCTGGATCACGCGGGCAACAGCCCACCCGGCGTTTTCCATCAAAAGCGTGGAGGGCAGAATGGCTGCTGCCGCCCGGTCCATCCGGTCGCTCTCGTCAGGGAGAAGAAGTGCAAAAGGATGTCGGGACATATCGGGGCAATCTCCTGCCGGATTCATGATGCAAAGCGCGATCTGCTTTTGCGTTACCCGGTTCACGATGGCACTTGTGCAATCACTCTGGCGCAAAGAGGGCTGCGTCGGGTATTCAAGGGAAACGCATTTCGGGAATGATCTTTCCCTCTCTTTCAATTTTCAACCCTGACGAGAACCAATGACAGGATCGATCATCTGGAGCCTCGTGCTCGCAATTCATGTGCTGTGCATGACTTACTGGGTTGGCGGGTCAATCTATTCGACGCTGGTCGTCCGCTCCACGGTCGGACTGCTTGATCCCGGACCGCGCAATTCAGTTCTGCTTCAGGGCTATACGCGCTTTTTCCGCGGATTATATCAAGTGGTGCCGTTTTCGCTGCTGAGCGGCTGGGGACTGGTTTTTCATGAAGGTGGATTTGGTGCCGTGGCCTGGCCCGTCAATGCGATGCAGCTCCTGGGGCTGATCATGGCAGTGGTTTTCATCATGACCGTTCAGGGGCCATTCCGTCGGGCACGCCGGGCCATGCGCCCCCAGGCCGCCCTGTTTGACACACTGCGCAGCCGCACCGCGATCATGGCGGGACTGGGTGTTCTGACCATCCTTGTCGCAGCAATGGCACGCGGCATCTGAAATCGTATGCGATACGGCGCTTTTGGGGCCGTATCGCTTGCCATTTCTGCCATTTATCGATAACGCACCAGTTATAGCTGCGGGTCCCTGCCCCGCCCTCAACTCCGGCCCGCACCTGTTGGGGTGCGCACCGTCAACGAGAGTCTCGAGAGTCATTTGAGCGCGAAAACGACCTCCGGTCCTTCCAAATCCCGTACGACTGCCACCCCAAAACGTGGCCGCCCTTCCGCTTCGCGCAGTGCCGCAGCCGAGGTTTCCCCGACTATTGCCGATGAAGGCGACACGTCTGCGACACCGGAAGCCCCTGCTGCCAAGGCTCCGCGAGCGCGGCGCTCGAAGACCGTAGCTTCCGCAACCCCGGATAAGACGGACGCAGCGAAACCCGCTACGCGCCGCTCCCGCAAGGTGACGCCTCCGATTGCCGAGACAGCCACCGAAAACGAAGCGTCTGTTGCCAAACCTGCCGTACGTGGCAGGAAGACTGTTGCGGAGCCGAAAATAGCCAGCGAAACATCACCCGCTCCCATCCGTCGACGTTCCCCGAAAGTGGTGGATGAAACGGTAGCTGAAGCCACTCCAAAACGCCGCGGTCGTCCGCGCAAGGTCGTTGCTGTCGAACAGCCGGAACTGGAAGTCGCTTCGGAAGAGACATCGAAGCCTGTCGAAGCTCCGCGCCGCCGCGGACGTCCCCGCAAAACGGACGCAGTTGCCACGGAAGCCACCGTCGAAAAGCCTGTTGCAGAAAAGGCAGAAAAAAAAGCACGTCCGGCCCGTCGCAAGGCTTCTGCTCCGGCAGAAGACGTCGTCGCGCCCGTCGCCGAAGAAACCCCTGAGGCAACAGCCGAACCGACCAAGAACGAAAAGGCTCCGGCTCGTCGCCGCCGTGCCAAGATTGTTGCTGCGGACCCCACAGTCATCGCAGAGGACGAGGCGGTCATGCCTGCCGTCGCTGAGGCTGTCGTGATTGCCGAGGATGCTTCCGACAAGCCCCGCTTTGCTGATCTGGGCCTTGACGAACCAATCATGCGGGCCATCCAGGAACTGGGTTACGAGCACCCTACCCCGATTCAGGCGCAGGCCATTCCCGAAATCCTGAAAGGCCATGATGTTCTGGGCGTGGCCCAGACCGGAACCGGCAAGACCGCTTCTTTCACGCTGCCAATGCTTCAGAAGCTCTCCGGATCGCGTGCCCGCGCCCGGATGCCGCGTTCGCTGATCCTTGAGCCCACACGTGAACTGGCTTTGCAGGTCGCGGAGAATTTCAAGCTCTACGGCAAACATCTGCGCCTGACGCATGCGCTGCTGATCGGCGGTGAAAGCATGGCCGAACAGCGCGACGTTCTGAATCGCGGCGTTGACGTGCTGATCGCAACGCCGGGACGTCTGCTTGATCTGTTCGGACGGGGCGGCCTGCTTCTCACGCAGACCAGTACCCTCGTCATCGACGAAGCCGACCGCATGCTGGATATGGGCTTTATTCCCGATATCGAGAAAATCGTCGGGCTGCTGCCGCCCCATCGCCAGACACTGTTCTTCTCGGCCACAATGGCTCCGGAAATCCGTCGTCTCGCCGATGCATTCCTCCGTCATCCGGTTGAAATCACGGTTTCGCGCCAGTCTTCCGTTGCCACGACCATCGAAGAAGCTCTGGTGATCGTGCCTGAGGACGAGAAGCGCCGCACCCTCAAGAAACTGCTACGACGCGAAAACGTCCAGAGCGCGATTGTATTCTGCAACCGCAAGCGCGATGTGGACATGATCCAGCAGTACCTGACCAAGCACGGTATAGAAGCCGGACATCTGCACGGAGATCTGGCGCAGTCGCTTCGGTTCTCGACTCTGGAACGTTTTCGTTCTGGGGAACTGAAATTCCTGGTCTGCTCTGATGTGGCAGCACGCGGTATCGACATCGGCGGCCTGTCACATGTCTTCAACTACGACCTGCCGTTCAATGCCGAAGACTACGTTCACCGGATCGGACGCACTGGACGGGCTGGCAAGGAAGGCCATGCCTTCAGTCTGGCATCGCCGCGCGATCGCAGACTCCTTGAGGCGATTGAGACCCTGACGGGTAAGGTCATTGCACGCCCTGCTCTCGAAGGCATCACAACTGTCGACTGGACTCCGGAAGACGGCGAACGCCGTCCGACGGAGGCCGCTCCTGCGCCTCAGGATACCTCCGAGGACAGCGAGCACCGCGCGCGCAAGCGTCGTCGGGGTGGTCGCAAGCGTAACCGTGGCGACCGTGAAGAAAACGAGAGCGTTCAGCAGGCAACTCCCGTTGCCGTCCAGCCTTCCGTCTCCGTAATCGAGGCTCCTGTGAGCCATCGTTCGGTTGAGCTGGCGCCCGCCTTCGAAAACGATGGCCCGAAAACCGGATTTGGTGGAGATACACCCGCCTTCATGCTGGTTCCGCGCCGTCGGAAAATCACGGTGTCCGGTGACACCGATCTCGCTGCACCTGTTCAGCATGATGGACGCCATTACGGTAATGAATGAAACCTTGACCGGAGTTGCAGAACTCCGGATTGAAGGACTGGGTGCAGCAGGCGATGGCGTTGCGCATCTTGATGGCCAGAGCGTCTTTATTCCGGGCACGCTGCCCGGGGAAGACGTTCAGGTCCGCCTTGCTTCCGGTCATCCTGAACTGATTGATATCGTTCACTCATCCCCTGAGCGTGTAACGCCGCCCTGCGACCTGTTTGGGGAGTGTGGCGGCTGTGCATTACAGCATCTTTCCCTGCCAGCTCTGCTGGAATGGAAATCGCAGCGCGTCCTTCATGCCCTGACGGCCGCAGGTTTCACCGATCTGCCACCTGCACAGATGTTCCAAACGGTGCCTGAAACACGGCGGCGGATGGATTTTGCTGTTCAGCGCGTGCCGGGCGGCGTGATTATCGGGCTGCACCGTCGCAATGGCGACCCTGTGGACATGACGGAATGTCACGTCCTGCACCCTGCAATTTTCGAGCTTCTGACACCACTACGTGATGTTCTGGGCAGTTTGGGAGCCCTGACGAGTCGTGGAAGCCTGATGGTCAACCTGCTCGACAGCGGGCCAGATCTGACGCTTCAGACCCCTGCTCCACTAACCAGCGCGGACCGCATCAAGCTGGCGGCTTTTGCGCGCGAACATCATCTGTCTCGCATCTCCTGGCAGGACCCGAAAGATCAGGGAATCGAGACCGTCGCGCATTCGGGAGCGGTGCGGGAAGAGTTTGGCGGGGTAGTCGTTTCACCACCACCTTCCGCATTCCTTCAAGCAACGGCCGATGCCGAAAAAGCCATTGTCACGGCGGTTCTAGATGGCCTCCCATCGTTGAACAAAAAGGATGTGACGGTCGAACTGTTTGCCGGTTGTGGCACACTCACCTTCCCCATGTCGGAGAAGGGGCGCGTCATGGCTTATGAGGGTAATCTGGCGGCAGCAAACTGCCTCAAAGCGGCGGCTGGTGGCCGACGCGTGGATGGTTTTCATCGGGATCTGGGGCGCCAGCCGCTTCTGCCGCATGATCTGAAATCAACACGGGCGGTTGTGCTCGATCCGCCTTATGGCGGTGCGGGCGCACAGACTGTGCCTCTGGCAAAATCTGCCGTGCCGGACATCGTTTATGTGAGCTGCAACCCCGTCGCGCTGGAAAAAGACGGCAGAGCGCTTTGGAACGCAGGATTTTCAGTTGTTGGCCTGACGATCGTGGACCAGTTCCTATGGTCCACGGAAGTCGAAGCTGTCGTCGTGCTTTCGCGGGATGCGAAGCGGATCAAACGTGAAAGCTCTCGCCGCAGCCGCAACGACCCTTCTCGTTCGGATTCCTGAACGTAAAACCGGATTCTAGGTCCTTGACCTCGTAATCCATGACAGTGCCGGTCAGGAACAGGGTGGCCTTGCGGTCCACCAAAAGGGTCACGCCCTGATCCTCGACCCTCTCATCCGCAGGCTGTGGTTCTGTGACGAAATTCATTTCGTAAGACAGACCCGAGCATCCACGCGTTCCTACGCTGATCCGCAGAAGGTGTCCCTGATGAGAGCCTTCATAAAGAGCTTTTAGACGCTTGGCAGCCTGATCAGAAACGCTCATGAGCGCAGGCAGCGGACGGCGCGTTGCAACATCGGACATGATGGTTTTCCCCGGATCAGAACATGTTAAGGGCAAGGCGGGCATCATCGCTCATACGGCTCATGTCCCACGGCGGATCCCAGACGATTTCGATCGTCGCCTGACTCACGCCCGGCACATGAGAGACGGCATCACGCACCATCTCGGGCAGTTCCTGCGCGCTGGGGCAATTGGGCGCCGTCAGCGTCATCTCCATATGGACGCGGCCGTCGTCGTGCAGGTCGATCGCGTAGATCAGGCCGAGTTCATAGACATTCACCGGAATTTCCGGGTCATAAACCGTGGCGATGGCGGCGATGACCGCGTCCTGATCAGGCGCAGTTCCAGTGGTCGGAACGCAGGCTGTATCTTCGGTGGTGGGGATATCGGTCATGGCTTCACTCATGTGAGCATCATCCGGGCCCGTTCAAGGCCCTCGATAAACGTGTCGATTTCATCGGTCGTGGTATAAATGCCAAAGCTGGCGCGCGCTGTTGCCTGAACACCCAGACGTCGAACCAGCGGCTCCGCACAATGCTGTCCAGCACGAATGGCAATCCCAAGCTGGTCGAGCAATGTCGCAAGATCATGCGGGTGTGCACCATCCATAATGAAGGAAATCACGCCACCGCGCTCCGCAGGTTCACCCAGAACATGCAGACTGTTGATTCCACGCATTTTTCCCAATGCGTAGCGGGTGAGTTCCGCTTCATGACGGGAGATGGCCTCATAGCCGATCTCTTCCACGAAACGGACGGCAGCCCCCAGACCAATCGTTTCCAGAATGGCCGGTGTTCCGGCTTCGAACTTGTGCGGAACATGCGCCCATGTCGCGCGCTCGAACGAGACGTTCTCGATCATGTCACCGCCGCCCATGAACGGCGGCATAGCGTCCAGAAGCTCCATCTTGCCCCAAAGCACACCGATGCCTGTGGGACCATAGAGCTTGTGCCCGGTGAAGGTGAAGAAATCCGCGTCAAGCTCCTGCACATCAATCCTGCGATGCACGACGGACTGCGATCCATCCAGCAGGATACGCGCGCCATAAGCGTGGGCAATTTCCGTCAACTTGCGGGCCGGGGTAATCGTTCCAAGCACATTGGACATATGCGTGACGGCCACAAGCGTCACCTTGCCATCCGACAGCAGCGCTTCATAGGCGTCCAGATCAATGTCGCCAGCATCGTTGATGGGAGCGACACGCAGATCAATTCCCACCCGGTCCCGCAGCATGAGCCAAGGCACGATATTGGCGTGGTGTTCCAGTTCGGAAATCAGAACCGCCTGCCCTGGTTTCAGCAGACTGCCGAAACTGTGAGCCACCAGATTGATGGCCTCGGTGCTGTTGCGGGTGAAGACGATTTCGCGATGATCGGGCGCATTAAGAAGGCGGGCGACGTCATGACGGGCGCGCTCATAGGCTTCCGTCGTGCGCTCGCTCATCCAGTGCAGACCGCGATGGATATTGGCATATTGATGATACGCCGCATCCCGCATGGCCTCGATCACGACATCGGGCTTCTGGGACGAGGCCGCGCTGTCGAGAAAAACCAGCGGGCGGCCATAAACGGTTTCGTTCAGGATCGGAAAATGAGCGCGGATTTCAGCCGTCGTTTTGCGGGACGGGACGCTGCTGCCGGTCATGACGCCATGCTCCGCACCAGCAGATCACGCAGGGCCTCATCGGCGACGAGATCCAGTGCGTCGATCAGGAACGCCCGCACGAGAATATCGCGCGCCTGCGCTTCGGGAACGCCGCGGGAGCGCAGATAGAAAAGCTGTTCGTCATCAAGAGCGCCTACAGTCGCGCCGTGGCTGCATTTGACGTCATCGGCATAGATTTCCAGCTCGGGCTTGCTGTTGATCTGCGCCTTTTCGGACAGAAGCAGCGCCTGATTCATCTGGTAGCCATCAGTTTTCTGGGCCACACGATCCACGAGGATCTTGCCCTGAAATACACCCTGCCCGGCGTCGGACAGAACCGTCTTGACGGTCTGGCGGGAACTGCCGTCTGGCGCAGCATGATGGATCATGGAGGTCAAGTCGTTCAGCCGCTGACCGTCTACGATCTGCACACCATTTACATGCACCATGGCATGCGGCGCTTTCAGCGTGACGACGGCTTCGTGCCGGGCGAGGTTTCCACCCTGATTCAGGGTGAAACTGTCATACTCGCCCTTCTCCGACACGTCGGCGGACACGATCGCAAGATGCGTACCGCTCAGACTCTCGCGCTGCAATTTAATGTGACGCAGCGTGGCACCTTTGCCCACGACGATATCGAAGCGCGGATTGGCGATATACCGCCCTTCGCCTGCATTGACATCGTACAGTGTGAGTGATGCGCCATCTTCCAGCACGATACGATGCTGAAGATGCGTCGAAACAGTATCGCCGCTAGACAGACTGATGAGGGTCAGTAGTTCTGCGTCCGTTCCTGCCGGAATGTGAAGATCGAGCCCCTGTTCGCCCAGCGCCATATTCAACGTCGCGGAAAAGACGCCTTTGAGCGGGGAAATAGGGCCCGGAGCCTGCTGGTCAACGTCCAGAGGAGCAGACAGCCCCTCTAACAACCTGCCATTGCCATAAACCATGCGCGCGCCGCTTTCTGGTAACGGCAAATCGTTCAGGAGTGCATTGACGGTTTCAGACGCCAGAGGAGCAGCCTGTGTCCATGCCGTGTCCGCGATAGACCGCAGCGGCGTATAGCGCCATGCTTCGACGCGACGTGTCGGCAGGCCGACTTCGGCAAGAGCGGCCCCGCGTCCAGAGGCGCGCTGGATAAACGCCTCCAGAGCCGGGGTATCCTGCGCCACGATTGGCTGTACGCTCACGCTGCCGCCTCGAGAAACTGGGTATAGCCCTGCTTTTCAAGCGTCTTGGCGATATCAGGGCCGCCGCTATGGATGATACGGCCATGCGCCATGACATGCACACGATCCGGCACGATATAGTCGAGCAGACGCTGATGATGCGTGATGACCAAAGCGGAAAAATCCGGGCTACGCAGAGAGTTCACACCTTCTGCCACGATGCGCAGGGCATCAATGTCCAGGCCGCTATCCGTTTCGTCGAGGATGGCAAAGGACGGCTGGAGCAGACGCATCTGGAGCACTTCGTTGCGCTTCTTCTCACCACCCGAGAAGCCGACATTGACCGCACGCTTGAGCATGTCGTCGGACATGGACAGATGCTTGGTCTCGGCACGGACAGCTTTGAGAAAGGCCACGGCATCCAGTTCAGCTTCACCACGCGCCCGGCGAACCGCATTCACAGCAGTCCGCAGGAAATTCGCGTTGTTCACACCCGGCAGTTCGACGGGCGACTGAAATGCCAGAAACAGACCCAGAGCAGCCCGTTCTTCGGGTTCAAGAGCAAGAAGATCCTGTCCCTTGAACGTGGCAGACCCACCCGTCACTTCGTAGTCGTCACGACCGGCAAGTACATAAGACAGCGTGGATTTACCCGAGCCGTTCGGTCCCATGATGGCATGGACTTCACCCTTGGGGACTTCGAGATCGAGCCCCTTGAGGATATCCTTGGGCGTGCCGTCGGCGTCGATGCGGGCCTGAAGACCCTGAATTTTCAGAAAATCGCTCATATTAACCCACACTTCCTTCGAGGCTGATCTGCAGAAGCTTCTGCGCCTCGACCGCGAATTCCATCGGCAGCTCTTTGAGCACCTCGCGGCAGAAACCATTGACGATCAGACCGACTGCATCTTCTTCCGAAAGGCCGCGCGAACGGCAGTAGAAGAGCTGGTCTTCAGAGATTTTTGACGTGGTCGCTTCATGCTCCACGCGTGCCGTCATGTTACGGCTTTCGATATAAGGTACCGTATGCGCGCCGCACTGATCGCCAATCAGCAGGCTGTCGCACTGCGTGAAATTGCGCGCATTGCGGGCTTTCGGCTGCATACGGACCAAGCCACGATAGGTGCTGTCCGACTGACCGGCCGAGATCGTTTTGGCGATAATCGTCGAGCGCGTGTTCGGCGCCAGATGGATCATTTTCGTGCCGGTATCGGCCTGCTGGTGGTTGTTCGTTACCGCAACCGAGTAGAACTCCCCGACCGATCCTTCTCCTGCCAGCACGCAGGACGGATATTTCCAGGTGATGGCAGAGCCGGTTTCAACCTGCGTCCAGGAGATCTTGGACCGTGCGCCGCGGCAGATTCCACGCTTGGTGACGAAGTTGTAGATACCGCCACGACCTTCATCGTCGCCCGGATACCAGTTCTGAACGGTGGAATACTTGATCGAGGCGTCTTCCATCGCGATCAGTTCTACCACAGCCGCATGAAGCTGGTTCTCATCACGCTGCGGCGCTGTGCAGCCTTCCAGATAGGAAACGGTTGCGCGGTCTTCAGCAATGATAAGCGTCCGTTCGAACTGCCCTGTATTGCGCGCATTGATGCGGAAATAGGTGGACAGTTCCATCGGGCAGCGGACGCCCTCGGGGATGTAGACGAAGGAGCCATCGGTAAAGACGGCCGAATTCAGCGCCCCGAAGAAGTTGTCGGACACCGGCACGACCGTACCCAGATATTTTCGGACCAGTTCGGGATGCTCGCGGATGGCCTCGGAAATTGGGCAGAAGATAACGCCAGCTTCCGCAAGGGTCTTGCGGAAGGTCGTTGCGACGGACACGCTGTCAAAAACGGCATCCACGGCAACTGGCAGGCGCGCTTCTTCAGCACCTTCCACACCGGCCAAAAGCGCCTGTTCGTGTAGGGGAATACCCAGTTTGGCGTAGGTCTTGAGCAGTTCGGGATCGACTTCATCAAGGCTCTTGGGACCAGGCTTCTTCTTCGGCTGGGCGAAGTAATGCGCGTCCTGGTAATCGATCGGCGGGTGATGGATATGAGCCCAAGTCGGCTCTTCCATTTCCAACCACGCGCGAAAAGCCTTCAGACGCCAGTCCAGCATCCATTGCGGCTCGCCCTTGCGCTCGGAGATCAGGCGGACCGTTTCTTCATTGAGACCCTTGGGCGCGATATCCATTTCGATATCGGTTTCGAAGCCCCATTCGTAGCTGGATTTCGCGAGCTTTTCGACTGTCTCGCGGGTTTCCGTCACGGCTGGCATGGTGTGTTGTCCTTAACTGACCGCTTCGGTCACGGAGGGGGACTCCGCTCCAACGGTGGCGGCAGGAGCCAGAGCAGGGCCGCGTCTTGGCAGACGCTCCGCATGCCGACCCATATCCGCCAGTGTAATGCTGTTGAGTGTGCTGAGGATGGCGTCGTTCACGACGTCCCACTGGCCCGACAAACCGCACAATGAGCTATGCTCGCATTCACGCCCGTCACAGCAGGCGGTAATGGCGATCGGCCCGTCTACTGCCGCGATGACAGCGGCGACGGTCACCTTCTCAAGTTCGCCCGCAAGACGGTAGCCGCCCCGGGCGCCACGATGGGAAAGGACCAGACCGCTGGAGGCCAGTCCCTTGAGAAGTTTGGCCACGGTGGGTTCGGGAACGCCGGTTTCTACTGCAAGGGCTGCGGCTGTTGCCAGTCCTTCATGACGACCGAGATGGACCAGAAGGACAGTGGCGTAATCGGCTAGTTTGGAGAGCCTCAGCATCGCTTGCACACTCGCATCTTGTTCTAATTCAAGACTTGTTAAGTCCTGATTTATTCCAAATGGCCCATACCGGAGCAAAGGTCAAGACTTCTGTGCCTGACCTTTCCCTGACATGGAATGTCACACACCAAAAAACAGCCGAGAAACGCCGTCAAGCACCGCTCCGGCGAGAAAACCGACCACCGTGCCATTGATGCGGATATAGGCGAGGTCGCGCCCGACACGCGACTCCAGTCGCGTCGCCAAATCATTTCCGTCCCACCCCGCCATGACGGCGGCGATGAACCCGGACAGTTTCTCACGCAGACCTGGCAGGATCCGCTGGACTGTGCTTTCGACAGCCTGATTGACTTTCAAACGCAGGACGTCGTTGGATCGCAGAGCACTCGCAAGCTGGACGACCGCGGCATCAATGACCGTAGCGCTCCAGCCGTCTTCCCGACTGCTGTCCTCCTCCACCATGCGCCGCAGACGGTCCCACAGTTCCGAACTCCATCCTTTCAGGCTGGTATGGGTCAGGACGGAGGTGATGGTGTCGGCCATATCCTTGCGGCGGACGGGATCATGTTCGATCCGGTCGATTTCGCCGCGAACCCATGTCGTAAATCCGTGCCGCAGGTCCGAGTCCATCGGATCGACCCGTTCGAACTCGGCATGTAGCGCCATGAGAACACGACTGGCGACTGAGCCGCCAATCGCCCATCCCAAGAAACGACCACCCTGTTCGCGCACACGTTCTTCAACAAAATGTCGCAGGTCCGACTCACGGGACGTCACGGTGGTCTTGATGCGTTCAAGCAGGAAGGACAGGACCTCCTGATGCATTTCGCTGTCCACCATGGCACGCATGCCACGGGAGACGAGAGGAGCCATTTCCTCTCCATTAAGCAGGACCGGAAGAGCGCGTGAGATGGCAGCCTTGGCCCGCCCGTCCTCCAGATGATCGAACATCAGGGGGATCGCGGACCGCATACTGTTGACGAGCGTTTGGCGTGTCGCAGGCTCGCTCAGCATATCAGCGATCAGACCGGAGAGATCGATTTTCGACAAAGCGCGGCGGACGTCGTCCTCAGTGAAGAACTGTCCCGAAATGAAGCGGCCCAGTGCCTGTCCGAGGCGCTCTTTCTGACGCGGCAGAATGGCCGTGTGCGGAATGGGGAGCCCCAGCGGGTGGCGGAACAGCGCGGTCACTGCAAACCAGTCGGCAAGCCCACCAACCACACCTGCCCTCGAACCTGCTCTCAGAAGGCCAAATGCCAGACTACCATCGCCGATATGACGGGCCGCCGCCAGCGTCGTACCTGCGGCAAGTACTCCCATGCCAACAAGCAGGCCACCGGCCATGAACCTTGGCGACAGACCTGAAGGGCCGGATTTTCGGGAAACGGGATGGGGCGTGTCCGCGTGCATCCGCACACAGATAGCATCATCCTGACGGGCTGTCGCGTCCAGAGCAAGGTTGCACTTGGCGGCAGGGCGTGAAAAGTATTGCGGCCCGTTTTTGGTCCATTTTTCTTTTTTCGCAGAAGCGAGACTGCTGCCGATGTCTGACTGCGCCTCCCGGCTCGATCCGTCTCTCCATGACCGTATTGACGCGATGACGTCCCGGCTCCTCCACGAACGCGATGGCCTCGAAGACCTGATTGCGTCCATCGGGCAGGATCTGTCCGGCGAGGATCCAGACGCGAACAAAGCGCGGCTCACCGAGATCGGGAACGTCGTGCGTGCCCTGCGTGACGAGCACTTCGTGGATCGTGCTACCCATCTGCGCGCCTATGTCGGCCTTGATGATGCCGTACCGCAGGAGCGTCTTGAGGCTGTAGCAAAGCGTCTGGTCGAACAGGCCTCGGATGCGGGGTCGCTGACCGTGCCAAAGATTGCTGCGGTTTTTACTGCGCATCCGACCTTCGCACTGGCGGACGGTGTGTATGACATTTTGACGCAGCGGGCCGAAAATCCCGAAATGCCGATCCCATGCCTGAAAACGCATCGCCGACCGGCCCCACCCACACTGGCGCAGGAACAGGCGCTCGCGCTTGCAGCCATCCTGCGAGGCCGTGATGCCCTTGATGATCTGACGGCAGCACTCCTGCGAGAGATGTCATATCGCTGGTCAGGAGAGAACAGTCAGGTCGATCCGGCTCCTGTGGTTCTGGCGAGCTGGGTCGGCTTCGATACGGACGGGCGCAACGATATCGGCTGGTGGGACACGCTCCGTATCCGCCTAGAACTGAAATCGTCCCAGCTTCATCGTCTGACGGACGGGCTGGCACGCCTGGGTCTACAGGAGAGCGCTCTGGCCATGCGCGCCCGCCGGGCAATCGAAGCCGTCAAGACTCAGCACGCCGCCTGTCCGACCGGGCGGGATGCCGCGCCGGAAATGATCCGCGATTTTGCCCAGACGCTGATTTCGCACCGCGACAAGGCGCTTCTGGACGCGGCTGAACTTCTGCCGCTCTTTCAGGATGCCGCTTCGGGGCTGGACGAAGACAGCCTGTTGCACCTGCGGACGCTGCGCGCTGGCTTCATGAGCCACGGCCTCGGGATCGCACGCATCCATACCCGGCTGAACGCGGCACAGATCTATAATGTGGCGCGCACACGGCTGGGTCTGACGGATGACCCCGCCCTGCCCTCGCGTCGTCGCGTTCTGCTGACGAAGATCGACGAGGCCCTGTCGGACCTGACGCCGCGCGCTGTGGATTTCGGCTCGCTGCTGGTCGAACCTGCATCCGCCGCACGGCTAATGATGACCATGGCGCAGATCCTGAAACACATCGATTCAGGATCGCCCATCCGCTTCCTCATTGCCGAGACGGAGAGTGGCTACACGCTGCTAGCGACGCTCTGGCTGGCACGACTGTTCGGAATCAAGGACCACCAGATCGAGATTTCGCCGCTCTTTGAGACGGAAAGCGCGCTGGAAAATGGCGAGACCATTCTGGAAGAAGCCTTCCGTTCAAGCCATTGGCGCGATTATCTGCGGGCGAATGGGCGACTGTCACTTCAGTTCGGATATTCCGATTCGGGACGCTATGTCGGACAGCTTGCCGCCACCAATCTGGTCGAACGCCTGCGGATGCGGACCCTGGGCCTGCTGGCAGAACACGGACTTGAAGACGTTGCCCTGACCCTGTTCGATACGCATGGCGAAAGTATCGGACGCGGCGCACATCCTTTCAGCCTGCGTCAGCGTCTGGATTATTTCTCTCCTGCCCGCACACGACTGGCCATGCGCGAAGCCGGGATAGGGTGTCGCGTTGAAACCGCATTTCAGGGCGGTGACGGCTACACGCTGTTTGGAACGAAGGCGCTTGCAGCGTCCACGATTGCCACTCTTGCCGAACATACAGCTGAAGTCCCACAGGATACGAAAGATCCGGTCTATACACGCCCGGACTTCGCAGCGGACTTCTTCTCCACCATCGCGCTCGACATGGGCGCGCTGGTGGATGATCCCGGCTATGCGGCCTTGCTCAGCGCCTTCGGGCCGTCACTGATCGACAAGACGGGCTCACGACCATCGGCTCGTCAGTCGGATGCAGCGACCGTGACGCGCATCACCCATCCGGGGCAGCTTCGGGCCATTCCCAACAATGCGATTCTCCAGCAGCTGGGTTGGTGGGCGAATGTGCTGCACGGACTGGGCAATGCGGCGCAACGCCATCCCGAGACATTCGAGCAGTTCGCAACAGAATCATCGCGCTTCCGCGAAGCCATGGATTTCGCACGTCAGGCGCTGGCCCATTCCGATCTGGATGTCCTGCGGACAACAATTCATCAGCTCGATCCTGGAACCTGGCTGGACCGTGCGGCCAATGCACAGAGCGACGAAGAACGGCAGAGCCTGTTGAGCATTTCGCACGGGCTGGAACTGCTGCGCTTCTGGACCAGCGGCCCTGCAATGTTCCGGCGCATTCAGACGGACCACATCGCGCTCCGTGCCGCATGGCCCGATGCGCCGCGCATGGCGGCTCGTGAAAAACTCCTTCACGCAATCCGCTTCGCCCTCATCGACCGTCTGTGGGGTCTCTCGACGCGCATTCCCTATTTCGGCCCCCGCAACAGCCTGACGCGAGAGTCCATCACGAACCTGATCCTCTGCCTGGATGTGCCGCGCGCATTGCATCTACTGGACGATCTGTTCCCGGTCACCGTTCCCAGCGTTGCCAATCTCGATTTCGGAGAGCCGGGCGATGCGGCTGAAGCTGGCGGCTTTGCACGCGAGCATCAGGAAATTTTCGAGCCACTGTCGCACTGTTTTGCGCTGCTGCGCGAAGTGGGGATCGCGATCATGCATGCCAATCGCGCTTTCGGCTAAGGAATGATACGCAGCCGGAACCCTTGTCGGTAATGGCTGCGTCCGTTTAGAAAGGTCCCGTAACAAACCCTAACGGAAAGTTCCTCTGCATGCTTCGCAAGGCCCTTCTTCTGGGTGCAGCCATGATGGCTGTGCCTGCTCTGGCCGCAGGTCCCGCCACACCGGCACCCAATGCTGACAGCGTGACGAATGGGACGGTGACGATCAATGGCGTCACGATCCCCTACCGGGCTATTGCGGGAACCATTCTGGTCCATGGCGCCGACTACAATGACTCCAGCGATGTTCTGGCCAAGCGCGGCACGAAAATTGATGGCGGCAAGGATGACGACAGCAAGAATGCGCCTGTCGCGTCCATGTTCTACACGGCCTATTTCAAGGAAGGCGTGCCGTCCGAAAAGCGTCCGATCACATTCCTTTATAACGGAGGTCCGGGATCAGCTTCGGTCTGGGTTCATATGGGCACATTCGGGCCACGTCGCGTCAATACGCCGGGCGACACGCATCTGCCCGCCGCCCCCTACGCGCTTATTAACAACCCACAGTCTCTGATGGACGTGTCGGACGTGGTGTTTGTCGATGCGCCGGGAACGGGTTTTTCGCGGATCGCAGGCAAGGATGCGGTCAAGGAATTTCTGGGCGTTGATGGCGACGGCGAGGCGTTCACGCATTTTATCTCTAAGTTCCTCGCCAAATATCACCGCTACAACTCGCCCAAATACCTGTTTGGCGAGAGCTATGGCACGATGCGCTCGGCTGTGGTCATCAACGACCTTGAGCAGGACGAGAATATCGACTTCAACGGCGTGATCCTGCTGTCGCAGATCCTGAACTACGACAACAGCGATGACAGCCCGCAGTTCAACGCCGGCATGGACGACCCGTATGTGCTGGCGCTACCGACCTATGCGGCCACAGCGTGGTATCATCACTGCCTGCCCGCCGAGCACCCGGATCTGAAGACGTTCCTGCACGAAGTCGAGCATTTCGCGATGACCGACTACACACTGGCGCTGCGCCAGGGTGCGGATCTACCGGAAGATCAGCGTCAGGCGATTGCGGCAAAGCTGCATGACTATACGGGCCTGCCCGTCGATTACATTCTGCGGGCGGATCTGCGCGTCAATGGCGGCGAGTTCGATCAGCAGCTCCAGGCCAAGACCGGTATGGCAACGGGCCGTCTGGATACGCGCTATTCAAGCCCGACGATCGATCCGATGAGCCAGGAGGTGGATTATGATCCGCAGTCCAGCGCCATCAGTTCGGCCTATGTCACGGCCTTCAATGACTATGTTCGCAACACCCTCAAATACGGTTCGGACGAGGACTATCGCCTCTTTAACAGCCAGGGCCATTGGGACAGTCATCACCGTCAGCCAGGTCACGGCTACCAGCCCAAGGGCGAGCCAAACGTCATGACGGATCTGGCCATGGCGATGAAAACCAATCCGAACCTGCATGTGATGCTCAACGCCGGTTACTACGATCTCGCAACGCCATATTTTGAAGGCATTTACGAGATGAAGCACCTGCCGATGGCAAAGAGCCTGCAGAGGAACATCGAATACGCACAGTATCCTTCCGGCCATATGGTCTATGTGGACCCGACGACGCTCCAGCAGTTGCATGATAACGTTGCGGCCTTCATCCGCCGGACTGACAATCTGCACTGATCTCTGACGGGACCGGAAAAGGCGGCAGAGGGGAAACCTTCCGCCGCCTTTTTTATGCGCTGGTGAAACGGAAGAAATGGGACACCGGCTTCGTTCAGCAAAAAATCAGACACAAAAAACCCCGCCAGATTGCTCTGGCGGGGCTTGATGTTTCAGCGAGGCTGAAGAAATCAGGCGGACTTCGCGATAATTTCGTCGGCCACGTTCCGAGGAACGGCCTCGTAGTGATGGAACTGCATGGTGAAGGACGCACGGCCCTTCGTGGCAGAGCGCAGATGCGAGATGTAGCCGAACATTTCCTTCAGCGGCACCTGTGCCCGGATCATGACGGTCGAACCAGACGTTTCCTGGCTCTGAATGATGCCGCGACGACGGTTAAGATCGCCGACAACGTCACCGACATGGTCGTTCGGGGTCGTGACTTCGACGTCCATGATCGGCTCGAGAATGACCGGGCCAGCCTGCTTCATACCTTCACGGAAAGCAGCCTTGGCAGCGATTTCGAAGGCCAGAGCCGACGAGTCAACGTCATGGTACTTACCGTCAAGCAGCGTGAACTGGAAGTCCACCGTCGGGAAGCCGGCGAGAACACCCGTAGTGCTCTGCATGCGGATACCCTTTTCGACAGCCGGAATGTATTCCTTCGGAACCGTACCGCCGACAACCTTGTTCGTGAAGATGATCTCATCCGGCTTGTCAGACGGAGCGAATTCAATCTTGACTTCAGCGTACTGACCCGAACCGCCAGACTGCTTCTTGTGGGTGTAGGTCTCGATATGGGACTTCGTGATCGTCTCACGATAAGCCACCTGAGGTGCACCAATGTTGGCATCAACGCCGTATTCACGACGCAGACGGTCCACGATGATATCCAAGTGAAGCTCGCCCATGCCGGACAGGATGGTCTGACCCGTTTCCTGATCGGTCTTGAGGTGCAGGGACGGATCTTCAGCCGTCAGCTTCTGCAGCGCCAGCGTCATCTTTTCAACGCCGTCCTTGGTCTTCGGCTCGACGGAGATGTCGATAACCGGAACCGGGAACTGCATCCGCTCCAGAACCACCGGATCAGCGCCGTCTGCCAGCGTGTCACCCGTGACGGTGTCTTTGAGGCCCACGAACGCGGCAATGTCACCGGCACCGACGGACTTCACTTCCTGACGCTTGTCTGCGTGCATCTGGAACATGCGGCCGACGCGTTCCTTGTGACCCTTCGTCGTGTTCAGGATGGTGTCACCGGAGTTCAGGACGCCACGATAGACGCGAACGAAGGTCAGCGTGCCGTACTTGTCGGAGATGATCTTGAACGCAAGACCGGCAAACTTGCCATCCGGATCGACCGGAACGATCGGCAGGAAGTTTTCGTCGACTTCTTCACCTTCCGGCGGAGCAATACGGATGCCCTCGACTTCGTCAGGAGCCGGCAGGTAGTCGATGACGGCGTCGAGCAGGGGCTGCACACCCTTGTTCTTGAAAGCCGTACCGCACATGACGGGACGGAATTCACCGGAAATCGCACCCTTCTTGATGCACTTCTTCAGGGTTGCAACGTCCACATCGCCCTTCTCGAAGTACTCTTCCATGGCAGCGTCGTCGACGGCGAGAGCCGTGTCGAGCAGGACCTGGCGGGCTTCGTCAGCCTTTTCCTTCAGGTCAGCCGGAATTTCTTCGTAGTGGAACTTGGCGCCGAGTTCGCCGCCTTCCCACACGATGGCGCGCATCTCGACCAGATCGACAATGCCAACGAAGTTTTCTTCGGCGCCGATCGGGAGCTGCAGCGGCACGGCCACGATGTCCAGCTTCTCTTTCAGCGTGCTGAAAGCGTAGTAGAAGTCGGCGCCGGTACGGTCGAGCTTGTTGATGAAGATAACGCGCGGAACGTTGTAACGGTCAGCAAGGCGCCAGTTCGTTTCAGACTGCGGCTGCACGCCAGCCACGCCTTCGATCACGAAGATCGCGCCATCCAGCACGCGGAGCGAACGGTTGACTTCGATGTTGAAGTCAATGTGGCCCGGGGTGTCGATGATGTTGATGCGGTGGTCGTTCCACTCACACGTCACGGCAGCCGAGGTGATCGTGATGCCACGCTCACGTTCCTGCGCCATGTAGTCAGTGGTGGTGTTGCCTTCGTGGACCTCACCGATCTTGTGAGAGACACCCGTGTAATACAGGATACGCTCGGTCGTCGTGGTCTTACCGGCATCGATGTGCGCGGTAATACCGATATTGCGAATCTTCGAGAGAGCCGACTTGGCTTCCTGAACGCTTTCGGACACGGAGAACCTCCAAAATACAATGAAAGGTGTTTCAGCCTGGACCGAAACACCTCCGCTGCGGCCCTGTGAAAGGACCGAACCTGATTTATCCCAGTGGCGGCTGAATGACCCAGACCGTCATGGTTTTCAAGAGCAATCTTGTTACCGAACAAAGTTCGGCAAAGATTCCTCAGGCGGTCTGGGCAGCCTTGCGTTCCTGAACGCGCAGGATACGGCGCTTGATAACCTGGGCTTCCGTCGGAAGCTTGCGGTTCGGCGTACCCAGCAGGAACGAATCCAGTCCACCGTTGTGCTCAACCGTGCGGATACCGTTGGTGGACAGGCGCATACGCACCGAAGCACCGAGAATATCGGAGATCAGCGTGGTCTCCTGCAGGTTCGGGAGAAAACGACGGCGGGACTTGTTATTGGCGTGGCTGACGTTGTTGCCCGTCAGCACGCCCTTGCCCGTGATCTGGCAACGGCGAGACATGGTGATACTTTCCTCGATGCTGGATGACGCAGGACAGCGAGGCCCGGCGTGTTCCGTAAATCAGGCGCGGCTTATGACGTATGGTTGGGGGCTTCGTCAACCCCCGGAGACGTTCAAGCGGCGTTTTCCCCGGCCTGCGCGGCCCACATTGCGGCATAATGGCCACCTGCGGACAGCAGTTCCGGATGGCTTCCCTGCTCCACCACGCGCCCCGCGTCAAGCACGACGATGAGATCGGCATCCTGCACGGTGGACAGACGATGCGCGACAATGATCGTCGTGCGCGCCTGGGAGAGGATCGCCAATTCCTTCTGGATGGCGACCTCCGTACGAGTATCAAGCGCACTTGTGGCCTCGTCCAGCAGCAGGATACGCGGGTCTTTGAGGATAACGCGAGCAATGGCCACACGCTGCTTCTCGCCCCCTGAGAGCTTCAGCCCCCGCTCCCCGACCACAGTCTCATACCCATCGGGCAGTTCCCGGATGAAGGCGTCGATCTGCGCGCTGCGGGCCGCATTTTCAATGTCTTCGCGGGAGGCTGACAGATCGCCATAAGCAATATTGTCGCCAATGCTGGAATTGAAGAGCACCGTATCCTGCGGGACCGTCCCGATGATGTTCTGAATGTCGGTCAGAGCGATTTCACGCAGGTCGTGCCCATCAATGCAGACCGAGCCTTCCGTGGGATCATAGGCGCGTGTCAGCAGACGCCCCAGAGTGGATTTCCCGGAGCCTGTATGGCCGACAATGGCCAGAGACGTGCCTGCGGGCACAGTGATGGAAACATCATGCAGGATCTGCCTTGCGGGACTGTAGCCGAAAGAAACACGGCGGAACGCAACCGCCGCGGCTCCCGCCTCCGACAGTTTTCCAGCAAGATGCACGGGGTGTGGAGCCTGAATAACTTCGGAACGGACGGCCAGCAATTCGAGATAGTTCTCCAGATCGATGCGCGCATTGCGCCAGCCTGCACTAACGTAGTTCAGGGCCCCGACGGACGAATAAAGACCGCTCAGATAACTGCCGATCAGGACAAACTGCGCCACCGCGAGACGATGGAGCACGATGTCATGCGCCGCCATGGCCAGAAGCGTTGTGGTCGTCGCGGCAATCAGAAAACCCCGACTGATCTGGGACAGGCTGACATAACGCTGAAGGCTGATTTCCGCCTTCCGAAGATCCCTGCGGGCTGCGTCGTAACGCTCGATCTCATGGCCTTCATTGGCAAAGCTGCGCACCGTCTCGAAGTTAAGAATACTGTCCACAAGCTGATGCTGTGCCTGGTTGCTGGCACGGTTCCGCGCCCGTCGGGCCGTCATCCTCAGACGGGTAAATACATAGGAAACGGCGGAATACAGCCCCAACGCTACCAGAAGCAGCGCCACATACCGCCAGTCGAAGATTTTCAGGATGACGGTCAGCGTCATAATGAGTTCGATGACGTTGGGCAGAACGTTGAACAGCGCCAGTGAGAGCAGTGTTCCAACGGCATCGGCTCCACGATCGAGTGTCCGGGTCAGGGAGCCCGTCTGTCGGTCCAGATGGAACCGGACGCTCAGATCATGCAGATGTCGCAAGCCGAGAACCGCGACACGACGTTCGAGATCCGTTTCAACCGGCTTAACCAGAAACTCCCGCAATGGGCTGGCCAGTCCGGAAATAATGCGGATGACCGCATACTGGGCGATCAGCCAGACCGGGACGGCCAGAAGGGTTTCGGGACGCGAAAGACTGCTGACCATGCGGCTGAAGAGCCAGGGCGTTGCAACCGCAGTCGCGCTCTCCACCAGAAGAATGACCAGCGCAAATCCGATACGCGTGGCATCCGGCCAGAGTTTCTCCGGTCGGATCAGGGGCCATAAAACACGAAGGGAAAGCGCTTCAGACGTCGAATCGGTTTTTTTGAGCATGGATCGACTATGTGGAAGTGCTGACGGCGCTTTGCAAATGGCCGTCCTGCATGCGACATATCGAGTTGTGTCGAATAAATCTTTCTCCCGCACCCTTGAGCCGTTTCTGCGACATATCGCAGCCTGCAACAGCGCCGTCCTGCCGGGCGGTCGTACTCCGTTCTTCTGTGCAGGTTCACAGATTGGGTGGGTCGGTCCGTCCACGGTGCAGGCTCTTGAAACCCTTGATGTTCGCGAAGCGGGGCAATTCGGCGTCAGTGCCGGAACAGACCTCTTTCCCCTCTCCCAAACGCTCTGCGAGATGGGCCTCTACGCCTCCCACAACGAAGCATTCGACGTGCGCGACGACAGGGGCGCCGTTCTCGGACAGGTGGACCGAGGTGCCATTCCGGTTCTGGGGCTTGCGGCCGAGGGTGTGCATCTGAACGGGCTGGTCGAGCGTGCGGACGGACTTTTCCTCTGGGTCGCACGGCGCAGCATGAGCAAGCGCCTCGATCCGGGCAAGCTGGATCATCTGGTTGCGGGGGGCATGAGCGCCGGCCTCGACCCGCAGACGACCGTGATCAAGGAAGCGCAGGAAGAAGCCGGGGTCCCAGCCGAAATGGCCGCAACAGCGCAGGCGGTTGGTCGGATCCACTATGCTCTTGAGCGGCCTGAAGGGCTGCGGCGCGATGTCCTGCACTGCTATGATCTTCTGCTTCCCGAAGACTTCGTACCCATCGCGGAGGATGGAGAAGTGGAAAGCTTCCACCTCCTGCCCATTCAGGAGGTTATGACACTGGTCCGGGACACTGACGACTTCAAGTTCAACGTCAATCTCGTCCTGATTGACCTTTTCCTCCGCCGTAGTCTTTTTGATCCGATCGACGCCGCCATTTTACGCCGTGCCCTCTCCGGGCAGGTCGCGTGAGAAAGGCATTCGTTTCCCTGATCCTGATGACACCTTTGCTGGGCGGATGCATTGTTCCCGTCAGTGTCACACCCAATCTGTGCCGGGAAATCGGCGCACATGACGGATTGCAGATCCGTCTGGCATTCGGCCTGACCCGCCCGGATGGCAGTGTGATCGAGAGGCAGGATTGGCAGAAATTTGTGGACAGTGAAATCACACCGCGCTTTCCGGCGGGTTTTACCGTGATCGACGCTCAGGGACAGTGGTATGATGCCGCTGGTCACAAAGTCATTCAGGAAGGGTCACGAATCGTCTGGATCGTTGCTCCGTCCTCGGACCGCAATCTTCAGGCTCATCTGAGAGCCATTCGTCAGATCTATCAGAAACGTTTCAATCAGCAGGCCGTTGGACTGACCATCCAGTCTGGCTGCTCTTCATTCGAAAGCCTTCCCGTGGAATAGTTCCACACTACGGAACCGCGTTTCCCGGTTTTTCTGATGTCTTCTTCATCCGGACTTTTCTCGTCAAGGCAGATCTCTCTGTACGGGACGACAGTTCAGGCATGTTTTTCTCCCGGAAGTCCCATGACCGATCTTTCTTCTTCCTCATCACCCGACACCATCACGATAGAGGCTTCAGCCTCCACAGGAACGATCCAGCGGCGCGCACGAGGCTTTCTGGCACTCTTCTTCGTAGCGATAGGGCTTTACACCCTCAAGGGCTTCCTGCCGGCGCTCCTGTGGGGCTGTGTGTTCGCAATTTCGATCTGGCCGCTCTATCGCCGGGCTGAACTGCGCTTTGGCCGCAGCGACTGGCTACCAATGGTCTTCACTCTGGCAGTGGCGCTGATCTTTCTGGTGCCTGTCTCGCTGGTTGGGGTGAAAGTCGCAGATGAAGCACGAAGCGCGCTGGAATGGATTGATGACGTCCGCAATAACGGCATTCCGATGCCGGAATGGGTGCCTCGTCTGCCCTTTATGGCCACTCAGGCCACCAACTGGTGGCAGAACCACATGACCAGCCCGCAACGCCTCTCCCATCTGCTGCATTCCGTCGATGTCGGGCACGGAATGCAGATGACCAGACAGGTGGGCACCCAGCTCGCCCGCCGGGGTACATTGTTCGCCTTCTCGCTCCTGACATTATTTTTCCTACTGAAAGATGGCGACAGCGTCATTCGCAAATGCCTTCTGGGATCACAGCGTCTGTTCGGTGAGCAGGGAGAAAGCCTCGCCAAGCAAATGATTTCGTCTGTTCACGGAACACTGGCCGGACTGGTTCTGGTCGGTCTGGGTGAAGGCGCGATCATGGGCATCGTCTATATGTCGACGGGCGCACCACAACCCCTGCTGTTTGCAATGGTCACGGCTGTGGCTGCCATGATCCCGTTTCTGGCATGGCCGACGGTCGGGCTGGTGGCGCTGCTGCTGCTGGCAAAAAGCAGCATGATCGGAGCGATCGTCGTAGCCGCCATCGGCTCCGTTGTGATCT
This sequence comes from Gluconobacter cerevisiae, assembly GCF_015244675.1. GTDB lineage: Bacteria > Pseudomonadota > Alphaproteobacteria > Acetobacterales > Acetobacteraceae > Gluconobacter > Gluconobacter cerevisiae. Next base: position 192,622 of record NZ_JABCQO010000003.1, read on the forward strand.
TCATCGCAGACCATTTTATCCGCCCCGCCCTGATTGGTGGCAGCACGAAAATGCCATTCCTGTGGGTTCTGCTGGGAATTCTTGGGGGCGCCGAGACCTGGGGGCTGCTGGGACTCTTCCTCGGTCCGGCCATCATGTCCGCCCTACATCTGCTATGGACGCTCTGGACAGAAACAAATCCCCGCAAAGGGATCTATGCAAGAGACACTGAATTTTAAGGAAGTGTTATTACCGCAGGACTGGTCGGGCAGGCGGGATTCGAACCCACGACCCCCAGTCCCCCAGACTGGTGCGCTACCAGGCTGCGCTACTGCCCGTCGTCCTGCGGTGGCGGTGGTTTAGCAGTGTCCCACTCTCACCGCAATGGGGGATTGTGACTAAACTGGTAGAAGATTTCGCAAATTCTGAAGCTCTTCGAAAATTTCGCGCAGTTCTGCCCGCAGCAGACCGTTCTCGGCTTCGGTCTTTTCGAGTGCGCTGAACAGAAGTTCGTTCTCGTCGCGCAGGGTCACGAGAAGAGCAGAGTCATGGGCTTCGGCTTCGGCTTCGGCTTCGGCTTCGGCTTCGGCTTCGGCTTCGGCTTCGGCTTCGGCTTCGGCTTCGGCTTCGGCTTCGGCTTCGGCTTCGGCTTCGGCTTCGGGTGTCTTCTCTTCTTCCGGAATGTCAACCACCTCAGTCACGATGGCATGATGAGCTTCAGCTGGAAGTTCCGGGAAAATGATTTCATCGTCCGGCTGAGTCGTCGAAGGGGCATCAATATCTTCATCACAGATAGCTTCCACGACCGGCGCTTCTTCTGTAAGTGCCTGCTCTTCCTCAACCAGCGCGGCGGTGACGACTGGCGCAGAAACCAGTTCCGCGGTTTCTGCTGAAATTTCGGGGACTGCTTCCAGAGCAACCTCTTCTACAGCTTTCTGACCGGCCCGTGCTTTCTGCGCACGGCGTTCCCGCAGCACGCGCAGAACCCCCTGCCCCTTGTAGCCCTGCACATAAAGCAGGTCCGAAATCAGTCGAAGTGTCTCGATATGCTCGGGGCTGTAATAACGCCGTCCGCTTTCGCCACGAAACGGCTTTACACCCGGATAAATTGTTTCCCATGATCGCAGGCGGTGCTGGGGAATATGCAGTTCTTCGGCGACTTCGCTAATGGTCCGATAAGCATCCGGAGCCTTCCTGACCTTTTCAACGCCTGGCGAAATATCGTCATTCGGCAGCAGCGCGACGGCTTCGGGCATAGACTTATCTGTCATGGGACGATGCCTCGGTAACGACCGTCTCGGAGCCGTTCATACGGTCCCTCAACAATTGGGAAGGCCTGAACACCAATACAGCTCTAGGGAGGATGGGAACTTCCACGCCCGTTTTGGGATTACGCCCAATGCGCTCCCCCTTTTGGCGAACAGAAAAGGTTCCAAACCCGCTCAGCTTCACGGATTCTCCCGCCTCGAGCCGGTTGGAAATCGCACCCAGAAGACTTTCGAGAATCATGGAGGAATCGTGTCGGGAAAGGCCGACACGACTATAGAGGTGCTCAACAAGATTCGCGCGCGTGACTGTGCTCATGTCACTTGCGTATCATGCCACTCAGAACAGTCAAAGGAATCAATCATTAACCTACCCTAAACGAGGAGCAGGTTACATCCGGACGAGAGCGGATCCCCATGTCAGACCACCACCCAGTGCCTCCATGAGCACCAGATCGCCTTTTTGGATCCGTCCGTCCCGCACAGCCTCGTTCAGAGCCAGCGGAATGGAGGCCGCAGACGTGTTGGCATGACGATCCACGGTCACGACGACCCGTTCCGACGGCAGCGCCAGCTTCTTCGCCATACCTTCGATAATCCGCAGGTTGGCCTGATGCGGAACCATCCACTGGATATCCTGCCCTGTCAGCCCATTGGCCTCCAGCGCTTCATCTACGGCCTGCGACAGCTTGACTACGGCATGACGGAACACCTCGCGTCCCTGCATCCTGAGCTGCTGCGTTGTGGATGCACATCCCGCAGCACCATCCACATAAAGAATATCGCCAGTCCGGCCATCGGAATGCAGGTGGGTGGAGAGAATGCCCTCCTCCCCGTCACTGCTGGCTTCCAGCAATACTGCCCCCGCGCCATCTCCGAAAAGAACGCAGGTGGAACGGTCAGTCCAGTCCAGAAGACGCGAGAAAACCTCGCTTCCGATAACAAGGATCTTTTTCGCCTGACCTGCCTGCATCAACGCGCGGGCCGTCGCCAGCGCATAGACAAAGCCCGAGCAGGCAGCGCTGAGGTCAAAACCGAAACCTGTCGTCATACCGAGCAGGGCCTGAACCTGCACAGCCACAGCTGGGAAAACCTGATCTGGTGTGGCTGTAGCGACCAGAACGGCATCGACTTCAGATGCCTCAACGCCGGCATATTCCAGCGCCTGTCGGGCTGCTTCAGCCGCCATGCTGGCCGTGGTTTCGTCACCGGAAGCGATATGCCGCTGGGCAATGCCGGTTCGGGTCCTGATCCATTCGTCCGAAGTCTCGATACCGTATTTCAGGGCAAGGTCGTCATTGGTTACGACGTCGCGCGGCAAATAGCCCCCGACACCCGTCAGATGGACACGAATGGGATCGGACATATTTTTTCAGCTCACAGGTTCAGGAACAGCCTTGATGGACACGGCCTCAGTCGGTTCGGAAGTCCCCATACCCAACTGCTCCAGACGATCACGGATCTTGTCGTTAAGATGGTGCGTGACGGCATCCATGGCAACATCGACAGCGGCGGCAAAGCTCTCGCCATCTGCGCCACCATGCGATTTCACGACGATGCCGTTCAAACCAACAAACAGGGCTCCGTTGTAGCGACGCGGGTCAATCCATTCCCGCATCCGCTCCAGCCCGGGTTTGACCAGCAGATATCCAAGGCGGGTCAGCAGATTAGTTTCGAAAACGCGCCGCAGGAGGCCAAAGGCGAGCTTCAGCGCTCCTTCGCCGGTTTTCAGCGCGATATTTCCTGTAAAGCCGTCCGTCACGATCACGTCGGTCGTCCCGGCGGTGATGTCGTGTCCTTCAACAAAGCCATGGAACTGAGGCGCTAGAGTGCTGGCTCTCAGGCGCTCAGAAGCCTGCCGGAGACGGTCGTCCCCTTTCAGCTCTTCCGAGCCGACATTCAGGAGGCCTATTGTCGGAGAAGGAAGTCCGAGAGCGGCCTGAGCGAAGGCCTCACCCATAATCGCAAATTCGACCAGATTGCGCGCGTCGCAGGCGATGTTCGCACCGAGGTCGAGCATCACGACATCTCCACGTGCAGACGGCTGAACCGCTGCCATGGCAGGTCGGGAAATTCCCGGGAGTGCTTTGACGATAATTTTCGCAAGCGCCAGCATGGCACCGCTATTGCCTGCAGAGACAACGCCACGCGCTTCGCCCGCCGCGACAGCTTCCATGGCCATGCGCATGGACGATCCCCGAACGCGCAAGGCGGACGTTGGCTTCATGTCCATGGGAATACTGGCTTCTGAGTGACGGATGTCACACAGGCGCGCGGCTTTGGGGTGTTTGGCCAGAGCGGCCCGGAGGACGGATTCATCTCCGATCAGAAGAATGCGGGCCTTCGGGTGCCGGTCGGCAGCCAGATCAAGTCCGGCAAGGACGATATCCGGGGCCCTGTCACCACCCATTGCATCAACGGCGAGGGCATAAGGCCCGGAGGCCGCGACGTCACGTTCGGGCGTGACAGGCGCATTGGTCATTGAGACAGTTTCCCGGACAGCATCACAGATGCGGGGCCGTGCTCCTGGGAGGCGACGGACCCGCAGGTAAGGATCAGGCGCGGACGGCGGTCTTCAGGCCCTTGCCGCTGTTGCCAGCAGCGACCACTTCACGGCCGTCATAGTGACCGCAATGGCTGCAAACGTGATGCGGACGCTTCAGTTCGCCACAGTTCGAGCACTCTGCGTGCGCCTCGACGGTCAGGGCATCGTGGCTGCGACGCATGCCACGACGGGACGGCGTAGTCTTTCTTTTAGGGACGGCCATGGCTTTTATGCCTCTTTCTGCTTCTGTGTCGGCACCCCTGCTCCGCTCCCCGCGGCATCCGGTGCCCTGTTGTTCGTCGTCTCGTATTTACGTCGAGTTCAGGCGGGCGGCTCTAGCAGAGCCTGAGGAAACCCGCAAGTCAGACGTGGGATTTTATTCTTTCCTGTCCCCGTTTTTCAGTGCGGAAAGCGCCGAAAACGGATTGGGACGGCGTGGACCATCCGGCCCTTCGCCAGACAACTCAGCCCCTTCTTCCCCTTCTACAGGCGCTACGTCAACTGCATTTTCCAGACCGACGCCGGGTTTGCGCGGATACGGGTCGAGCATCAGAGCAAGCTGTTCAGCTGCAGCTTCGCCAATATCAAGGACCTTGCCGTCATGCGGAACTTCGTCCGGACCATCCAGATCGATGGAATCGATATCGAACTCGTCTTCCGGCATTTCCTCTGCGGGGATGAACTTCAGAAAGAAGGTTTCGGCCAGAACATCCTTGAAGGGCTCTGACGTAATGACACAGACCTGCGTAAGCTTTGCGGCAAGATGCCCTTCCGCCAGAACACTTCGATTGGTTGAGGGTGTCAGACGGAAACGGCAGGTCAGGGTTTCGATCTCGGGGATTCCCAGACGAGCCGCAAGGGCTGCCCGCTCGGCGGGCGTCGCCTCGATCGTCTCGTCCAGTCCCGATCCCAGCCGGTTGAAGAGAATACGTCGGGAAAATTCAGGAGAATGGGACATTCAGGCACTCCAGCCCCCGGAATATGGGGGAAATCGTTGACATGCAGGCGCCATTCGGGCACGCGCTCAGTGGAGCGGTTCTCTTGCACAGGATAGTTTCCGGATCCATGAATAACGCATCTTCCCTGACGCCCCAAAGCAGAACACACATCCTTCGCCGTTTCGCACAGGCGGGAGTGGCATGTGTTCCGCTGCTGCTCGGCGGATGCTCGTTCTTTTCTCCGATTCCCGAGCCTCGTGGCTCCCTGATCGAAAAGACCGACTACGCACAGCTTGTTCCCGGCACAAGCACCCGTACGGACGTGCTCGATCTACTGGGGTCGCCGACAGCGCATGCGACCTTCGACGACAACACATGGATCTATGTTTCCATGATCACGTCGCCCACACCGCTGACCTTCCCGAGTGTGAAAAAACAGGAAGTTGTTGTCCTGAACTTCGATAATGGCGGCGTCCTGCGCAAGGTGGACACGCTTAACAAGAAGAACGCGATGTATGTCGGCATGGTGGGCGCAAAGACGCCGACCCCAGGCACCAGCTCGTCCATCCTTCAGGAACTGCTGGGCAATGTCGGCCGCTACAACCCGATGAGCGGCATGAGCAGCCAGTTCGGCGGAAGCTCCGGGCCGATGGGCGGTCAGGGCACCGGTAATGGTGGCTCAGGTAATTCGCTGCCCTAAGACTTTGAAAGCCTGATTATTTGGGGAGGCTGAGCAGAACGCCCAGACCTCCCAGCGGACTGTCCATCAGACGGATGGAGCCGCCATGAGCGTGGATGATGTCCCGCACGATTGTCAGCCCCAGACCCCCGCCTTGTCCATCATGACTGCTGCTCGTACCGTTGAGCTCCGAAATGGCAGCCCGACGGCTGGCGGACAGGCCCGGTCCGTTGTCCTCCACAGTGATTTCGATATTCCGCTCTCCTTCACGCAGGGAAAAACGCATCGCACCCCCATGGCGGCGAGCGTTTTCTGCCAGATTCGTCAGAACGCGACGCAGGGCGTCAGGTCGGACGACAGCTTCCACGCCTTCCCGGCCTTCGACTCCCAGCACCTCTCCGCCCGCACGCAAAGTGGCAGCTGCGACATCATCCAGCATGCCTCTCAGGTCGGTCAGGACAGGATCTTCGGCCCCTTCTCCCCGCGCAAATGACAGATAACTGCCGATCAGGCGTTCCATGTCCTCGATATCCGTGACCATATCCGCCAGATCCGGTTTAAGGCTCTCGGCGCGGATCGGACCGAAGGTGGGGATCATAGCAACCGTCAGGCGCAATCGCGTCAGGGGGGTTCGCAAATCATGCGAAACACCAGCCAGAACAGCCGTACGCTGCGCCACGAAGCGGTTCACCCGCGCCTGCATGCGATTGAACGCAACAGCGGCCTGTCGCACCTCCCGCGCGCCCTGAGGGCGGATCGGTCCTTCGTCCCGTCCCATCCCGAACAGTTCGGCAGCACGGCCGAGACGGCGGATGGCGCGCACCTGATTGCGCATGAACAGCCCGGCGATCAGGAACAGCAGAATGGAACTGCTGACAGCCCAAACCACGAAAAGCCAGATCGGACCGATATTCAGGCGCTTGACCGGAACCATGACCACCATCACACCCTGCGGCAACTGGATCGAAGCCCGCACCGTCTGAGGGGCTTCAGACCAGTCCACATCATAGGAAGGGCCAAGGTTTTGCCGGATCGAGCGGGCAAAATCGTCATCCATTGGTCCCAGTACATGATTGGTACCGTACCGGGAGAGTTTTTCGGCAGGATGGAATGAAAAGCCTAACTGGGTCCGCGAGGAGGCATCCTGAAGGATGAGCGACCGCTCCGCTGCGGATGATGCGTGCTCGGTCATGGCGATGACGAGCGAGATCTCCCCCGTTACGCCATCTGAGAGGCGGCGAGAGACGACGTTCAGATAGGTTCCGTAAAACAGGCCAAGCGCGATCGCCTGCGTCACCAGCAGCGGAATGAGTACGATCAGCATTGACCGCCCCATGAGGGAGCGGGGCAGGATACGCCTCAGCGGTCGATCCAGCTTCTGCCAGGCATCGTCCCGCTCAAGTGTCGGGTCAGCGTCCCGGTTTGAGAACATAACCCTTGCCCCGTACGGTATGAAGGAAACGGGGCTCCTTGGGATCGACCTCAATCCGCCGACGCAGGCGCGTGACCTGAACATCGACGGCACGTTCGCCGATTTCGTCCATCTCCAACGCTTTGGCGATGGCTTCACGCGACAGAACCGTTCCCGGCTGACTGGTAAGAACGCCCAGAAGCGCGGATTCTCCTCCTGTCAGATGCACGGCTCCCTGAGGACCACTGAGAAGGCCGCGCTTGACATCGAATTCCAGCTCCCCCAGCCGCAAGATGTCGGGAACTTCGTCAACCACAGACAGTGCAGGAACCACGCGTCGAAGATGAGCCCTCAGGCGGAGCAGAAGCTCACGCGGCTCGAAAGGCTTGCCCAGATAATCGTCCGCCCCGGCTTCAAGCCCCCCGATCCGGTCGGCAGGCTCCCCCCGCGCCGTCAGGAGCAGAATCGGAAGCGAAAGACCATCCCTGCGCAGGCTGTTGGTCAGGGACAGACCATCCTCACCTGGCATGGTGACATCGAGGACGAGCGCATCCGGCTGGATCCGTTGCAGAACGTCCCGGGCCGCCACAGCATCAAGGGCGGTGCTCACCCGATAACCGTTCTCGGACAGGTAGCGCTGAAGCAGCCGCAGAAGACGCGGATCGTCGTCAACGACCAGAATATGTTCGTCACTCATGGGACGGAACTCCCGACTGGCATCTGAAGTGGTGTGAGGACGCGGCGAAACCCTTCCACAGCCGTCATGCCGGCTTCACGATAAGCCCGGGTCATCACTTCGCGGATCATGAGGAACAGTTCACGTTCAAGGGCTTCCCCTGCTTCTGTCAAACACAGAGGACGCTTGCGGCGGTCATGGCGGTCTTCTTCCTGCACGAGCAGTTTGCGATCTCGAAGATCGCCCAGAGCGCGGCCAAGAGACTGTTTGGTAATGCCGAGACTGTTCAGAAGCGCCGTGGGAGTAATTCCCGGATGCGCGGCAGTCAGGAAAAGAATGCGGTGATGTGCCGGTCCCAGCTCTTTCTCGCGCAGAAGACTCTCACAATCGGCATTCAGCGTCCGCCAAGCCAGCATCATGGCCTCATAGGACTGACGGATCCGGTCTTCCCGCAGATAAAGATGGGCCGTCGCGGATGAGGGGATGTCCATGGTTCTAGCCGTCACCGAAGGGTTTCCTCCACATATCCGAAGCGGTCGAAATCGTTGATGCGCTGCGGATAAAGAATGCCGTTCAGATGGTCGTTTTCATGTTGCAAAACATTGGCATGAAACCCCGTCGCCTCGCCTTCGACGAGCACACCGTCCTGATCCAACCCCGAGTAGCGCACGGCAGCATAGCGCGGCACATCAGCCCGTAGTCCCGGAATCGACAGACACCCTTCGGTGCAAGTCATCATCTCTTCGCCCAGAGGCGTAATTTCGGGATTGATGAGAACGCGGGGCAGCAATGCCTCCTCGGGAGTCGCCACACGGCTTGCAGGAACGTGATAGACGAACATCCGCAGCGGCTGATGGACCTGAGGTGCTGCCAGCCCTGCCCCACGGGCATCGGCCATCGTTTCCATCATGTCTGCGATGAGAGACTGGATTTCCGGGGCTTTCGGGTCGGAAACGGCCCGTGCCACCTGATGCAGGACGGGGTTGCCCATCCGGGCAATCTTGAGCAGGGCCATGAAATCTTCTTCCTTCAGACGGGCATTGCATCAGGTGGAACGCACATGCACGCCGCAGAGTGCGCTTTGCGAAGAATCCATTCAAGCATGGCCGAATGAATTGCGTTCCCCGCAAAAGATGTGTTAAGGGCACCATCCTTAGTTGGATTGCCATATCACGGGTGGCGCTGAAGAGCGGGCCCATAAGGAGTTGACGGCACCGTGCAGGTTCTCGTTCGTGACAACAATGTTGACCAGGCGCTTAAGGCGCTCAAGAAGAAGATGCAGCGCGAAGGCGTGTTTCGTGAAATGAAGCTGCGTCGCCACTTCGAAAAGCCCTCCGAGAAGCGCGCCCGCGAAGCAGCTGAAGCTGTTCGTCGCGCCCGCAAGATGGAGCGTAAGCGTCTGGAGCGTGAAGGCTTCTAAGTCTTCCCGTTTTCCGAACGGAAAAAGCCGCCTCCTTCGGGAGCGCGGCTTTTTTAATGCTTGAAGCCCTGGACCTCCCTCTGCCCGCCATAAGCGGACAGAGGAGACGCATAGCTTATTGCGCGTCCATCAGGCGATGGCTGAGATAGATGGCTTCCAGAGCCCGTTCATGCGCGACCTCCGCCGCATTGACCGTACCGGCATGGCCGCCTTCCACATCCTCATAATACAAGAAGGGCTGTTTCAGGCTTTCCAGCCGGGCCGCGAAACGGCGCGCATGGATCGGGCCGACGCGATCATCACGCGTTGACGTGAAAATAAACGGTTCCGGATAAGACACGCCGGCTCTAAGGTTCTGCAAAGGCGACATTTTCTGCCAGAATGCGCGCGGCCCAGGCTCCGAGACGCTGCCATACTCGGCAGCCCAAGACGCTCCTGCCGCCATCTGCTCGTAATTCATCATGTCCAGAAGCGGCACGCCGATGATCGCAGCGTTCCACAGTTCAGGGTGCTGGGTGAACTCTACCCCCGCCAGCAGACCGCCATTGGACCGGCCCCGCAGCCCCAGATGCCGTGGTGATGTGATGTGGCGCGCCGTCAGGTCGCGGGCGACGGCGGCAAAGTCGTCATAAGCCTTCTGCCGTCCTTCTCGACGCGCGACATCGTGCCATGCGGGACCAAACTCTCCGCCACCACGGATATTGGCCATGACGTAAACGCCGCCCCGGTCAAACCATGTAATCCCGAGATCGGGATGATAGACTGGCAGGTAAGACAATCCAAAACCACCATAGGCCGTCATCAGCGTCGGACGTGCGCCGTCCTTCTGCCAGTCTTTGGCGTGCACAATGAAATAGGGAATGGCCGTCCCATCCGTGCTGGTCACCGACATTTGCTCGACAACCAGACTGGACACATCAAACAGATCAGGCTGGCGGTACAGAGGTTGAGCTGTCTGTGCTGACGTATTCAGGCTCCAGATCTGTGGCGCCTGAATGAAGCCTTCAAGCTGGAGATATGCCTGCGACAAGCCAGGATCTGACGAAACGATTTCCGCGGCCATATTCTTTGGAAGATCAATGGACCGCGAAATCCATGCTCCAGTTGCGGCCCTACGAAAGAGCTTCAGGACAGGCTGAACGTTGTCATACAGAACAACCACCAGACCCTCTTTTGTCACCGCCAGAGCGTCCCCCATACCATCCCCAACCGTCTGACGGGACGTCGGAGAAAGTATAAGCTGAGGAACGGCAGGATTTTTCAGGTCTAATGCGACAATGCTGTCAGCGTGAAATGTCTGACCCGACACTGTCCAGCCCTGCAAGAGATGCAAAACCAGTTGGCCATCCAGATAGGACAGGCTGTCATATTTTTCCGGCAGAGGCAGCCGGGTCAGCGTCTGCGTTGCAGGATTGAACAGACTGACTTCCGTATGAAAGAAGTCCCGATGACGGCTGATCAGAAAGAGTTCGTGGCCTTTTTCATCACGCAAGCGCTCCGGCGCCACATCCATATCCGTGATCTGACCACGATAGACTTCGACGGCCTGATCCAGCTTCTGCCCACGATGCAAAAGCCGAACCGAATAGGGGTAGCCCGAATGCGTCAGGCCGGCATTGCCCGCCTCCCAGTCCCGCGAGACCAGAATTGTATTGGCATCAACCCAGATGACCGTCTGTTTCCCGGATGGAAGGTCAAAACCACCTTTTACAAAAGCATCCGATCTCGTGTCATATTCCCGGACCACATGAGCATCTTCTCCTGCCTGTGACAGAGACATGAGACACAACCGATCCTGCGGACCAAGGCAGTCCAGACCTTCCATGACCCAGTTGGTATGCTCTTTGTGCGCCAGCGCATCGAGATCGAAACGCGTTTTCCATTTCGGATGGCCGGACTGGAAGGAAGAGGTGGACGCGCTACGCCATATCCCGCGGATATGCCGATCATCCTGCCAGAAATTCCAGATTTCCCCGCCCTGCTGTGTCGGGAGCGCAAGACGTGCCGGGGATTGCTGGGCCGTCAGGATTTTCTGGTAGAGAGGCTTGTAGCGGGGATCAGAAGTGAGCGTCGCTTCTGTGTGGGCGTTCTGTGCCCTCACCCACTCCAAAGCCTTGGCACCATCCGTCTGACTGAGTTCGGCAGGTGATGGAAGAGAAGATGGACCCGCATAGGCTGCCAGAGGCAGAATGGAGAGAGACAGACAAAGTGCTCTCGCAAGAACAGAAGACATGGAACGCCTTTACGATACCGACAATATCGGCATCGTAAAGACATCCGGTCGATCAGGCCACAGCTGCTGCGCTGACGGCTTCTTCCACTTCCTGAAAGCTCGGCATCAGATCAGACGGAATGCTCTTGCGACCGATCTCGACACTGACCTGAGGAGCATTGCCCTGAAGATGCGCCACAATCACGGATCGCACGAGATCGAGATAAGAGGCCTCTTCCTCAACCACGCCTCCCAGCCGACTGGCGATGGGGGCGACAATTCCGTAGGCAAGAAGAATACCAAGGAATGTTCCCACCAGAGCGCCTGCAATCATTTCACCTAGGACGATGGGAGGCTTGCTGATGGAGGCCATGGTCTTGATCACACCGAGAACGGCCGCCACGATCCCAAGCGCCGGCAGCGCATCGGAAATGGACTGAAGCGCATGAGATAGATGCATTTCCTCACGCATGTTTTTCTTGAGTTCATTCCCCATTACTTCATCCATCTGATATGGATCGGTAGCGTTCATACCTGCCATCCGCAGGTAATCGCAGATGAACGAACAGACATGGGAATTGTCCCGGATTTTCGGAAAAGCGCTGAAGACCGTGCTGCCCTGAGGATCTTCGATATGGGCTTCAAGCGCCATGAACCCTTTGGAAGAAGCCAGCTTCGCAATATGAAACAGCAGGCTCAAAAGATCGACATAGTCTGAACGGCCATATTGTGAGCCTTTCATAGCCTTCTTGAGGCCCCCCGGCAGGTGCTTCACGGCCGCCATGGAGTTGGCCATCAGAAAGGTTCCGACGGCGGCACCCAGAATGGTCAGAAGCTCGAAGGGCATTGAGGAGACGAGGGGACCGATGGCCCCTCCGGATGCCACGAACGATCCGAAAACACAGCCCAGAACAACAACCAGACCGATAATGATGAACATTCGAAAACTTCCTGACTGACCTGAATTTATTGAGAAATATCGGGCGACAGCACCAGCACGATGCGACGGTTCCGCGGGCTGAGAGGCTGAGCAGGATCAAAAAGATTCCGATCGGCATACCCGCTTACGGATTTTAGCCGCCCATCGGGAAAACCGTTCTGAACCACCAGATCCCGCACAGCGACCGCCCTTGAACTCGACAGGCTCCAGTTGCTCATCTGTCCGGGACGGTAGGGCGCAGCATCCGTGTAACCGGCGATGGACAGCTTGCCATGCAATTTTTCGAGATAAGGCACGATAGTCTTGATCAACTGAACCGCATGAGCGTCAGGCGTAGACTTGCCCAAAGCGAACATCGGTTGATGATCGGAATCTGCAATCTGGATATGAAGACCATCATCGCCTGCTGAAACCGAGACCTGCGAGCGGACATCGGCCAGTTCCGGCGCATTGCTGATCAGAGCTTGAATTTTCTGGGCCGCAGCCATTCTGGCAGCCTGTTCGGCCTTCTGGTCTGCATTCTGGGGAGAAGACGTGACAGGCGGTTCGCCGGGCTGGATCTGATTGTCATGAAGCACGACGATCTGGGCCGTATGAGCACTGGAGGCAGCCTGGTCTTTGGCAGTCTGCGCGCCGGAAGCCCCCCCCTGAACGGGTTTTCCATACTGATCTTTACCAGGCTTCAGAGCGACCGCTTTTGTTTCCAGAGAAACGGGCTCGGGGGCCGCAGGCAGAACATTATCCACGGGTGGCGGCATATCTTTCCAGACTGCCATCGGGTTGAAAAAGTTGGCGATACCCTTTCGCTGTTCTTCCGTCGTGGCATTAATGAGCCACATGACCAGAAAGAACGCCATCATGGCCGTTACGAAATCGGCGTAGGCGATTTTCCATGCCCCGCCGTGATGGCCACCTTCAACAACGTCAAAACGTTTGATGATGATCTTTCGTACTTCTTTGCCGTTCTGGTTGGACATCCCGCCTCCTGAATGACCTCAGTATGGCAGGCGAGTTCTTAAGGAGAGGTTTAAGAACGCTCCGGCAACCGCACGCCTGTGACAAAATCCGGCTCATGCAGCGTGTAACAGCGGATGGCCTGGCCTCTGACTTCGCGACAGGATGTTGCAGTCTCCTGCCCCTCCTCACCATGCCTCTGTTCTTCAATCACAACCGTTTTTGCTGCTGCTGCCGCAGGCAGGCGGAAAAGGTGCCAGCGTGGATCCGTTCCGATAACAGGCAGAATATTCTGCGTGAATGCCAGACGGGACGCCAGACCATAATCCTCTGCTGCCAGAACCGTCGCGCCTTGCGCTTTTGCCTGCAAAGCAACCTTCCGGGAAAACTCATCCCATCCTCCTGTAAGACGCAATACCGGATCGCGATGCGGAACAAGATGGAGCGGCGAAAATATCGCCTGAATGCAAACGATCATGGTGATGACCAGGCCGCTGACAACAGGCCAGCGAATACGCCATCCGGCTTCAAGGGCGGCGATGGCAAGCACCGGATAGATGACGGCAGGCCAGTTTGGCTGTACCCGGTCTCCGAAAGCATGAGTGACAAACACGACTGTCGGCACCAGAGCCAGCCACGCCAGAAGCCGGTTACGCTTGAGACATACCCACAGCCCGACCGCAAACAGGATAAAAATAAGCGGCGTGGCAAGTCCGATCTGTCCGCCGATCAGTTCCCCCATGAACTGAAGCGCCCGCGCCGGATGCCAGTCGCCCGTCCGCCCTCCCTGCCTGATAAAGCTGGCCCAGTGATGTCCCGCATTCCAAACAATGACAGGCGACATCGCCATAAACAGCCCCGGAAGAGCCAGCCAGGGACCGGGCTGCTGGCGCAGACGTTTCGTCGTAAGAACCGCCCCTCCCAGCCCAAGACCGATCAGGACGGCGGTATATTTTGAATCAAACGCCAGCCCCAGTAAAAGGCCAGATCCGACCCACCATGGAAGAGCTGCGCGAGGTGTCAGTGCCGGGTCGATCGCGCGACTGAGTGTGTAGAGAAACAGCGTGATGAAGAACAGCAGCGGCGTATCGGGCGTCATCGTCGCAGCACCCAGACCGAGCATCAGAGTGGCATTCAGCAAAAGCGCAGCATTGAGCCCTGATTGCGGCCACGAACAGTCGGGTAACAGCCGTCGCGCCGCGTGATACAGCGCCCAGCTTCCCGGCAAAACAGAAAGTGGCCCAAGCAAACGAACACCCAGCGTCGTGTCCCCGCCGAGCCACGTTCCAATACCGATCCACAGAGCCACCATGAACGGATGGTCCAGATAGCCGGGCTGAAGATTGCGCGACCAGACCCAGTAATACGCCTCGTCCGGCGTCAATGGCACACTGGCTGCAAGGTACAGACGGATGATCGTCAGCCCAGCCAGAAGCCCCCAAAACAGCCGGGTATTCCTTACATTTTCACTCATGGTCTCAGCGCCAGACCAGCGTGGAGGACACCGCATAGTTCCAGACCACACCAACCACGGCTCCCGCCGCAGACGAGCGGTCCCAATGACCATGACCTGCACTGTCCAGCATCATCCGGGCAATGCCAATATTGGCGACGGCACCCAGAGAACAAACTGCAATGAAGATGGCCAGCCCCCTCCAGAGCTTTTGCCCTTTGAGGCGGCGATCATGATAGGTGAAGCGGTTGTTCAGCAGAAAATTTGTCAGGATCGCGACAGCGGTTCCGGCGAGTTGTGCCCAGGAAAAGTTCAGGGCGCATGCTCTTCCCAGATTCAGAACGCTCACATTTACGACGACGCCGATAAGCCCGACCAACGCGAAGGCCATGAAGCGTGTTGGCAGCCAACCATATGTCAGCTTGTCGAGCAGCATGGTCGCAAACTGAAGCAGCACCACGACATCAAGTTTGCTTTCGCCCGCAAGGCGGGGGCGGAAGACGAACGGCACCTCGACAATCCGGACGGTTTTAGGAGCCGACATCACCAGATCGAGCAGGATCTTGAATCCCGTCCCGGATAGGCGCGGCAGCAGGGATTCAAAAAGATCCCGGCGCATGGCGAAGAAACCGCTCATCGGATCGCTCAGCGGATGCGGCATAACGGCCTGCGCGGCCTTGATGCCTGCATCCGAAAGGAGATGTCTCCAACGTCCGGCCAGTCCACCACTATCGCCGCCATCGACATGGCGGCTGGCTACGACCAGTTCAGCACCGCTTTGCAATTCGGCCAACATGGTCCGCAGAACGGATTCATCATGTTGCAAATCGCCGTCCATAACTGCAACCAAAGGCGCGCTGGAAGACAGAATGCCTTCGATTACGGCAGAGGACAGACCGCGGCGACCAACCCGGCGCAGCAGGCGGACCCTCGGGTCCAGACACGCAAGACGGGAAACCTCATCCGCCGTACCATCAGGTGAGTTGTCATCAACGAAAATAACTTCCCATGCATTCCCTTCAAGCGCTCCCTCCAGTGCCGCAACCATCGGCGCCACATTGGAAACCTCATTGTAGCAGGGAACAACGACGCTCAGTTCGGCCGGAAGCGGCAGCAGCCGGGAAGCGATCATGGCGTCAGCCGGTCAGATCGGCACGCCGGCAAGATCGCGGCTCGTATGGATGGTCTGGAGGGTCTGGACGCGGACGACGTGCGGGCTGTCAGTCAGCAGGCGTGTCAGGGCGTTCTGATGGGCGGCGTCACGGGCGACCAGGCGCACGAGAAAATCTCCGCCGCCGCGGATCATGTGGCATTCACGCGTCTCAGGCCATGCGCCGACCTGCGCTTCGAAGGCCTCGAGAACGCTTCCCTTCTGGCTCTCAAGACCAATCAGGGCATAGAAGTTCAGGGACCAGCCCAGCAGGGCAGCATCCACTTCGGCATGATACCCCTTGACGATTCCCAGCTCCTCAAGCCGACGGACCCGCCTTAGACAGGGAGGCGCGGAAATGCCCGTACGACGGGCGAGTTCCACGTTGGTCATGCGACCATCGGCCTGGAGTTCGGCAATGATCTGCCGGTCGATGGCATCCAGTTCAATCGGTGCGGAGTGCGGAGAAGCGTTCATTTCAATCTGACGTATATGTCAGCCGACATGATCCGCAAAGATGGCACATGCGTCCGAAGTCCCTATATGAAGGGGCCTGATATCATTTGAGGACCAATCATGCCCGAAATCCATCATACGGATCTGCTGGTCGTGGGCGCTGGCCCTGCTGGCTACACGGCGGCAATCTACGCGGCCCGCGCAAGTCTTAAGCCGATTCTCGTGACCGGAATGCAGCCCGGTGGTCAGCTGACAATTACAACGGATGTGGAAAACTACCCTGGCTTTGCGACTCCTGTGCAGGGTCCCTGGCTGATGGAGCAGATGCGCGCGCAGGCCGAGCATGTCGGAACGCGCCTGATTTATGACCTGATCGTTCAGGCCGATCTGAAGAAAGGCCCGGGGCCAGATGGGTATTTCCGGCTGATCGGAGATTCGGGGGACGAGTTCCGGGCCCGGACTGTCGTGATCGCTACGGGCGCGCAGGCCCGGTGGCTTGGCCTCGAATCGGAAAAACGTCTTCAGCGCGGCGGTGTCTCTGCTTGTGCGACCTGTGATGGATTCTTCTATCGCGGTAAGACGGTGGCCGTGATCGGCGGCGGCAATACAGCAGTCGAAGAAGCCCTGTATCTGACGCATCATGCCGACAAAGTGCACCTGATCCATCGCCGGGACAGTCTGCGGGCCGAGCGCATCCTTCAGGAGCGTCTGTTCTCCAACCCGAAAATCGAAGTGCACTGGAATCAGGCCGTCGAAGAGGTTCTGGGTTCAGGCGAACCGGAAGTGGTCTGCGGGATCGCACTGAAAGACACCCAGACAGGCGCACTCTCCAGACTGAACGTCGACGGCGTTTTCGTCGCCATCGGCCATACGCCGAACACGGGTCCTTTCCTGCATGAAGTCGCCTGTGACAGCGATGGATATATCCTGACCGAAAGCGGCGGAACTGAAACATCCGTCAAAGGCGTGTTTGCGGCAGGTGACATTCAGGATCGTATTTTCCGGCAGGCCGTCACCGCGGCCGGAACAGGCTGCATGGCCGCTCTGGAAGCAGAACGATATCTTTCTGGCATACCTGCCATGACAAAAACTTGACCCTCGCGCGTGCTTCAGACAGTTTCGTCCATTCAACGACATATCTTGACGGATAACGCCGGGACATATGGGTAAAAAGGACGAGGACCGTCGCCTTGGCGAACGGGGAGAAAACCAGATGGACTGGGACAAGCTGCGGATTTTTCACGCTGTAGCTGAAGCCGGCTCCTTTACTCATGCCGGTGACCGGCTGGGACTGAGCCAGTCGGCAGTATCCCGGCAGATTTCCGCGCTTGAAGACGTCCTGCGCGTGCCGCTGTTCCATCGGCATGCGCGCGGGCTGATTCTGACGGAACAGGGTGATGTCCTGAACCGTACGGTCCGCGAAGTCTTTTCGAAGCTGGCCCTGACTCAGGCTTTCCTGAGCGAAAGTAAGGAGCGGGCCGCGGGGAAAATCAAGATCACCACGACAACAGGTTTCGGCCTGTCATGGCTTTCTCCGCGCCTGAACCGGTTTCTTGAACTGCATCCCGACATCGAAGTCACGCTTCTGCTCGAAGATGCCGATCTGGATCTGGGTATGCGTGAGGCAGATGTCGCTATCCGACTGCACCCGCCCACACAGCCCGATCTGGTGCAGCGTCATCTCGCTAATTTCCCCATGCCGATTTATGCAAGCGCCGCATATCTTGAGCGCCACGGGACACCACAGTCTATCGAAGATCTGGCTCATCATCAGATCATCAGCTTTGCAGGGTGGCATCTGCCACTGCCCAATGTGAACTGGTTGCTTGATCTTCTGCGTCAGGAAGGTGTTGCACGGCAGGGCAGCCGTCGTCTGGCGATCAACAACATCTCGGCCGTCGCGAATGCTATTGCAGCCGGGACAGGCATCGGGTCCCTGCCCCTTTACGCGGCTGCAGGTTATCCAGATCTGGTCCGTATTCTGCCGGACCAGCAGGTACCTCTGGTAGAAGCCTATTTTGTCTACCCTGAAGAATTGCGGACATCAAAGCGGATTGCGGTCTTCAGGGATTTTCTGCTTTCCGAAATCAGCAACCTCAAAGGCCAGGACTAAGGATAAAAAATCAGGGGGCTTTATGCCTCCTATCCCCTGCGACCATGAGTTGGGGTACAGGCATGAGGCCGATTGCTGGAGCGGAAGACTGCTTCCCCAATCGGCGCAAATCCTCCACCCCGCCCAAGGCGATGCGTATTATTGGGCATCTGCGCAAGGACGATGACACCAGACGCCATCCGGTAACAGACTGCTACCTGCGATGATCGGGTCTTTTTGTCATGATGAGCCAGAGAGCTTTCGACAGGTTGTGGCGATCCGTGAGCCCATGACGCCGCGGGCGTCACAAGCGAAGCCCCAAGAGACAAGCCCATAACCCAGACAAAAATCACCAGAAAATGCGGAAAAGGCTTCATGGCCTCATGATACCGCAAAAGCAGCTTGTCGAACCAGTCTTGACCGGTCCCGGTTATCACCTTGCAGCGCCTCTGATGCGCTTCGGACACAATAATGTCAGTTACCGGATTTCATTGAAGACAAGCGCTGATTGACACGCTCTCGGAGTTCTTTGCCTACCTTGAAGAACGGGACGCTCTTTTCCTCAACAGGCACAACGTCGCCCGTGCGAGGATTACGTCCCGTCCGGGCCGCACGTTCACGGGGAAGAAATGCTCCAAAACCGCGCAGTTCCACCCGATCCCCACGCGCAAGCGCAGAGCCGATCTCGTCAAAGACCGCATGAACGATGCGCTCTATATCGCGGGTAAGAAGGTGCGGATATGCTTCCGCCAGTTCGGCAATAAGCTCGGATCGAGTCATGACAGTTCTTCCACCTGACTCCGCGTTCTGAAACAGGCCATCAGAGTTGCAAAATCGCAACGGCTCCGTCAAGGGCTTCACGGTCGAGAGCACTGGAGAAACTTCCTCCAAGCAACCCTGTCAGAAGCGCCCTTTTGCCGGGCCACTCATACCACCGCTTCGAACGTTCGGGCACCAGCGGAAGAACAGGATAGGACGATGTCCCTATATTCAGCCGCTTTCTGAGCCATAACCTTGCCGCGTCTTCGTCTCCAAGTTCATCGACGAGACCCAGAGCAATAGCCTGCCGTCCTGTATAAGCACGCCCGTCCGCCAGGCTACGGACTTTTTCCTCTGTCAGATGGCGACCATCTGCAACCATCGAAACGAATTGAGCAAACAGATCGTTGACGATGCCTTGAAGCATCTGCCGCCCTTCGGGCGTCAGCGCACTGGTTGGATCCGTCTGATCTTTCATGGCGCCCGATGTGATGGCATTGACCCCAATTCCCAGACGCCCAAGACCAACCGAGACGTCAGGGCGCTGAAAAATGACGCCTATCGATCCCGTCAGAGTTGAAGGCAAAGCAACGATATGCTGAGCCGGCACGGAAAGCATATAGGCCGCCGAAGCTCCCATATCGCCCATTGAGACGGAAACTGGTTTGACGGCTGCAAAACGTTTAACTGCGTCATGAAGCCTTTCCCCACCAGTAACACCTCCGCCCGGGCTATCGACAACCAGAAGTAGCCCAGTCACATCCGGCGCACTCTGAGCCTGCTTCAGCGCGCGCACGATCTGCGAGACATTATTCTGGACAACACCAGTGATGGTGAGACGAACAATATGTGGTCTGTTGGTGAAATTTGAACCAACAGACCCGCTATGGCCCATCATCGAAATGACAAGGGCGCTGCAAAAAGCCACCAGCGCCCCGATCCGCCATAACACCAGCTGCCGATGCTTTGTCTGACTTGCCAGAAAAAGGTTTAGCTCAGCACTCATGAAGCGAATCCTGCTTCCGTTTTTCAGACACGGTCAGAGAACAATCAGTCTTCTTTCTTGACGCGACGCCCACGAGCAGATTCTTTCTTTCCCTCGCCGTTTGCCGCACTGATCTTCCGTCCCAGACCAATCTCACGCGCCAAAGCCGAGCGACGCTGGGCGTAATTCGGAGCTACAAGAGGGTAATCTGCCGGCAGACCCCAGCGTTCACGATACTGTTCCGGTGTCATGTCATAGGCGCTCTGAAGATGGCGCTTGAGCATCTTCAGTTTTTTACCGTCCTCAAGGCAGATGATGTAATCAGGAAAAACAGAGCGCTTGATAGGTACTGCCGGTTGTGGGCGCTCGGCCTGCGGCGCTTCCTCGGGAACTCCAGCCTTTGAAAGAGCATCATATACCTGCCGGATCAGGGTCGGCAGTGTTTCCGCCTCGAGGGCTCCACGAGACGCTTGGGCAGCAACGATCCTGGCGGTAAGTTCCAGAAGACCTGTATTGGAAGTGCTATCAGACATAATATTTTCACCCTATCTGTTCGAATGAATTTTCAGTTCCTTAACGCCTGTACAGGGTCAGGTAAATGCAGCATGGAAATATTTGACGTATTCCTTTTCCAATCCATGATTATCATCATATCAAAATAACCCGCAAACAAAAATAAGCCTATGCGCTTACAAAAGTATTCTGCGCTGCAGTTCACAACTGGGATGACGACATGATCAGAGAAACTGTCACGCTCTCAACAGCAAGTGATTTTTCCGGCTGGCGTGCATGGGCACGCAAACTGCTTCACGACAGAGTTCCCGCCAGTTCAATACAATGGATCGTGAGCCCTCCACCATTCCTGTATGCCCCTTCTGCCACAAGGCTTCTTCCCAACGCCCCGTCCACAACCAACCTGCCCCGCGCCCTTGCTTCACTCTTCCCGGCTGTATTCGTATCCGAAGACCCCGATAGACTTCACCTGCTGTATCTCACGCTTCAGACTTTACGTGACGGCATGTCAGTGCCCGATCAACTTATTGAAAGCCTGCGCAGACTCGCTACGGAAAGCCGTAAAAGAGCGCTCGACCTGCGTTGTCAGATGCCCGACGCGCGCAATCCGGAATGGCAGATCCTCCGCACCTCCCATGCGGCAGCCCTGATCGACAGTCAGGCAGACGCACTATCAAATTTACGTCCGGAACCGTGGGTCGTGATAGCACCCGACCGAACACTGTTCTGGAACGCCGGGGAATATCGCTTCGGACCGGGCTTCACCGGCGATGACCTGCCTCCATCAGAGCTTATTGAGACTGCACGCAGCCTCGCCAGCGCCGGCAACAAAAATGCCTTCTGGGACGGAATTGCACAGGTGCGACTACATCCTGAGTCGGAAAACATTGCGGCTTCTCCTTCACTCGCCAGCCTCCGCGCCAAGGCGATCGACTGCCAGATGTGTGAATTGTGCAGACCAGCGACACGGACTGTCTCCGGCGAAGGCGATCCCAAAGCCAGACTCCTCTTTATTGGTGAACAACCCGGAGATCAGGAAGATCTTCAGGGACGCCCCTTTGTTGGACCAGCAGGACAACTATTCGACCGTGCCCTGCGAGAGGCTGGCGGAAACCGGGCCGAGACGTGGGTCACCAATGCCGTCAAACATTTCAAATTCATTCCCAGGGGCAACCGCCGCATTCATCAAAAACCAGATGCATCCGACATAAGCGCCTGCGCCCCCTGGCTTATGACGGAACGTCGGGTTCTGGCTCCCAGAGTGACGGTGATGCTGGGCGTTACAGCAGCCAGCGCTGTCCTTGGGCGTTCGGTCACAGTGTCGCGCGAGCGCTCGAAGCATATTCCTTTGGAGGATGGAAGTATCGGTCTGGTAACCGTACATCCATCTTATCTGCTGCGCCTTCCCGATGAGGAGTCCAAGACACGCGAATATACAAAATTCGTAAACGATCTCCGAATGGCAATTTCCACTCTCGCCGGATAGTGCCGTTAGGGCTAAGAAACCCACGCAATGAGTGGCAGCACCATCTCCTCGGGACAACCGACTCCGGATAATACGACCACACGGCCTGCACCGCTGCGGCCGCGGGCGCGCCCTTTCCTCTCGTGGCTGTACGCTCCCAGCGCTTCATCCGTCACGTTTGCCCTGCGCAATACCATTGCCGCCTGTCTGGCAATTGGAATTGCATTCTGGATGGAACTGGACGACCCAGCCTGGGCCGCAATGACTGTGTGGGCCGTCGCACAGACCAGCCGGGGCGAAAGCCAGTCAAAGGCCAAATGGCGCATCGTCGGCACCATCAGTGGCGGCGTTGCCGCCATCAGCATCATGGCGCTTGCTCCACAGGCGCCATGGCTGTTTTTTCCCATGATCGCATTATGGATTGGCCTGTGCAGCGGCTTTGCAACATTCGTTAGCAATTTCCGCTCCTATGCCCTTGTTCTTGCAGGATATACCTGTTCCATCATCTGCATGGGCGCAGCGTCCAACCCCGACAATATCTTCATGGTGGCCATGTCGCGCGGCACCTACATCGTGCTCGGCGTGCTGTGTGAAGCCTTCATGGGGCTCATTTTCGCCACCAGTCAGGAACGGCACGCCCGCGCGCAGCTCAGGCAGAAACTTGAATCGGCGCTGGTTCTCGTCACGACGACCCTATGCAGCCTTCTGGGCGAAGAACGCGGAGCGCTGAACGCAGCCCGCCGCCAGTTCGGCACAATCCTCACCATCAATGACCAGATCGAATTTGCCGAAGTCGAAATGGGACCGCACGGCCATGAAGGCGACCATGCGCGCGCTGCCCTCGCGGCTGTCTCAGCCCTTCTCTCGCGCGGGTTCGGAATGGCCATGCGCCTTCAGGTGCTCAACCATAACCACCCTGCATTTACCAAAACCGCAGACGAGATCCTCGCTTTTCTAAAGCAGTTTCCACAACGCCTGCCCGACCAGAATTCCGTCCCTGCCCTCCTCGCGGATTTACAGCATTTCCGGGATGTCTGCCGCCTATACGCTGCGCCACATCGCGAAACAGACATTCGCCCCGATCTTGAACCCATCCCCGGACATGAGCCCTTTGACGCAATCGATACCAGCCCGGAGATGTTGGATGACAGGCTGGACGAGCGCGTGCTTTTCGTCTCACTCGGAGAGCTTTTGGGCGATCTGGAACAGGCCATCAAGGAATACGAGGCCAGCACGCACCGCATCAAAGGCGATCACTTCCATTTCCAGCTCGAAACCCATCGAGACACACGTGAAGCCGTGCATAACGGCCTGCGGGGAGCCTGTGCGGTTCTGATCACAGCCTATATTTACGAAGTGACAGCCTGGCCAAACGGCCTTGGTTTCATCGCCATTACGACGCTGGTTTGCGGACTTTTCGCCACGAAGGAAAATCCTGTTCTTGGCACCACGGAATTCCTCAAAGGTGCCGTGGCAGCCTATATCGTCGCGTGGTTTCTGGTCTTCGTTTTGATGCCGAAGGTCACGACTTTCGAGACCTTGACGCTCTTTCTGGGTCCCGCAATGTTTCTGGGCGGACTGGCCAAAGGAAATCCAGCAACAGCCGGTGGCTCGGCCGCTTACGGACTTCTGCTTCCCGCCATGCTCGGTCTGGAAAACCATCACGTCATGAACGAGCTCGCTTTTTATAATGGCAACATGGCGACCGTTCTTGCTGTCGCCGTCAGCGTGATCGTTTTCCGAAGCGTCCTGCCCTTCAGCAGCGATGCCGAACGCCTCCGCCTCCGTCGCGTCATGCTGGGCGAATTGCAACATCTGGCCCATCCGGGCTTTAAGCCGCGCATTAGTGTCTGGATCGGACGCAATACGGACCGCTTTGCCCGCCTGATCCGTCATGCAGGTCCAACACCTGCCCCGCTGATCGAAGCCTGCATCCTCGGAACGCTGGCAACCCTCACTCTCGGATTAAATGTCATCCGATTGCGCGCTTTGCTGGATCGCGAATATCTCCCAGAGAGCGCAAGACGGCCAATTCTGCTGGTTCTGCATTATGTTGAAGAATCAACCCGTCGCCACGACAAAGCCGCCCGCATCGCAGAAGCCGCAGTACGACGGCTACGCGTTCTCGATGCCCGGGAGACGGATCTGGTAACCCGTCTTGAGCTTACACGCGCCATCACCTATCTGGTCGTGATCGCCCATACCATGCGGACGAACGAAGATTTTCTCGATGCCAGCAGACCATTCCGTGGCGAAAGAAATAACCGCGTTCTTAAAACATGATTTGAACACTAAATTTATTTGTAAACTATTTTCAGAGCTTATCTTCATCTCTTTAAATGATCCCATTGAGTCCTACTCAATGGGAATAACTGCTAAAGCTCCAGCAGTATGCTTTATATTCTGTACATTAACCGCACTATCGGAACCGATGGCCGGAAAAACCATACTGAGGGCACACATAAGCCTCCCAGACATATGCTCCAAAATCAAACATTCAGAAATGCGGAACCAAACTGCAACACAACCATTCATAAAATTGCAGAGTGGTTGTTCTATTCTGCTTCCATTCAAAGATACAGAAATGCCCATTCCAATGAGAAAACAAAAAACCTTTTTAAAATATTTGATTATAGCATCAATCAGCTCATACGCCTTTTTCAGTCCAACCCAAGAGGTACTCGCGCGCGATGCTCCCCAACCGAACCATACCCTGACCACTCAAGAGGCCGTTAACCGTGCCTACAATAATTACAAATCGACAACAGATGGGTCTAATGCGTCGTATATTCCGTATTTAGAGAAAGCCAATAAAAGACTTTATGGAATTGTCATTGTCACGATAGACGGAAAAATTTTCAAGGCTGGAGATTCTGATTATTCTTTTCCAGTTGAATCAATTTCAAAAGTTTTCACCTTAGCGCACGTATTAAAAATACAAGGCGCAAAGAACCTGCAAAATAAAATTGGCGTCAATGCCACCGGACTTCCTTTTAATTCTGCTTTAGCTATTGAACTTAATAACGACAAACTGACAGGCAGCCCCCCACCTGGCAATCCTCTCGTAAACGCTGGTGCAATTGCCACTGCAAGCCTTGTCGAAGGCAAATCACTTGAAGAAAAATGGAATACTGTCATTAAGACAGCTTCTGCTTTTGCAGGACGCCCACTAAGTCTAAACAAAGATGTTTACGACTCTGAAATGTCAGATAACCAGCACAATCTAGCCATAGCTATTCTTCTGAAAAGCTATAATTATCTTTATGCCGATTCAATCGAGACCATCGATCTATACACACGCGAATGCTCTTATGACATTACAGCAAAAGATTTGGCTGTTATGGGAGCCACATTGGCTAATGGCGGAAATAACCCTCTTACACATCAAAATGTCATCGACGAGGAAACAAGTATGAGAGTTCTCGCAGTCATGGCGACTGCTGGCCTTTATAACACCTCGGGCGAATGGCTTTACAATGTTGGATTGCCTGCAAAAAGTGGTGTTGGCGGCGGTATTGTGGCTGTTGTACCTGGAAAAATGGCAATTGCAGTCTACTCATCACCTCTCGATCCCGCAGGAAACAGTGTGCGTGGACAACTAGCTATCCAGTCTATCGCACATGATCTAGGGATAAATATTTTCAAAAAAAATAGATAGGTATTAAAAAATATTAGAGTGAGTGACTGATGATGCCGTATGCTGAATAGATGTTAATTATTATTTTCCATTATGGCATCATAAATAATGCTTTCTACTCGGATAGACAATCTTATCTTGTGATTTCTGATCGACAAAACCCTACTCAATAGGGCACCGGATTTGCTGTGGCTTTGGACACAAAACGATTGGGCTGGTGCCGCCAAGTTATGAATGCCTTTGTCGAGGAGTATAGAAATTATTAATACGTTACAATACGTCATCTATTACCTATGGCCTTATCCTCCATGCTTGTCGACAGACAAACTTAGTCTTCAGGACTTCGAAAAAAGGTCAATAAAAGCAGTTTCCATGACTAGCATAGACGGATCATTCTGTAATCCGCAAGCTTCTTTCAGAAGTTATGGGAGCAATCTTGGCTGCCATCATTGGAGTGAAAGATATAGTTTATCGACTGTCGACCATATTTCTGTGCCAATTTAGGTACGAGGGGGATAGACCCGTTGCCCTTTATCAACTACCCGCCACGATCCTCACCAACCTCAAATTCCACCTCTTTAAACTTAACGGCCATTCGGGACTGCTGAAGAAGCTTCTTTTTAGTTGCGGAAACGATATTTCATACGTCAGAGGCCCGAGCCATTCGGTTTGATCAGAATAAAAGGACTGCCTGCATCTAGAGGGTTGTAAGTTCCGCCTTCCGGATCAAGGTAACGGGATATGAATGTCCATCAGCATCGCTATCCCCAAGTCCAATTTAATATCCTGTAAACTGCCCCCGCAGTGTGTCCACCAAAAATTGTTATAGTGCGCCATAGAATCGTTAAATTCGTCGCAAGCGTGCGGAATTCAAAACCTAAATTTGCACTATGTAATATATAAAATGGCGGAGAGGGTGGGATTCGAACCCACGGTACCCGCGAAGGCACAACGGTTTTCGAGACCGCCCCGATCGACCACTCTGGCACCTCTCCGTACGGCTCTGCTGTTGCGCTGAACCTGATCGACGGACGGGCTTATGACGGGGTTTATCCGATATTGCAAGAGGCTAGAAACGACTTCCTTCAAGAAATCTGATTGCAAAGTGGTTTTTTCGTCGTTTCTGATTGACTGAAAGTCCTCACTTCTGTATCGACCGCGACTGTTCCATATGGCCGTTTCTTGTGGCCATCGTGGAGCCAACGACAAAAAGCGACTGGGTCGCGCCAGACCGGGAACACCCGGCAGCAGCGGCCACGAGATCGGAACAGAGAGAGTTTCCAGAATGTACGCAGTCATCCGCACCGGCGGTAAGCAGTATCGCGTTGCTCCCGAGAGCATCCTTAAGGTTGAGAAGCTCAAAGCTGAAGCCGGCAGCACCATCACCTTCACCGACGTCCTGATGGTTGGCGGCGAAGGCACCGTAACCGTTGGCGCACCACTGGTTGCTGGTGCGACCGTGACGGCAACTGTCGTCGCTCAGGATCGTCTGCCAAAGGTGATCATCTTCAAGAAGCGTCGCCGTCAGAACAGCCGCCGCAAGAATGGCCACCGTCAGCCGGTGACCGTCCTGCGTATCAACGCGATCAACGCGGCCTGATTGGCCAGACACTTTAGGTAAGGACAAACAGTCATGGCACAAAAAAAGGCAGGCGGCTCGAGCCGTAACGGACGCGACAGTGCAGGTCGTCGTCTGGGTGTGAAGAAGTTCGGTGGCGAAAGCGTCATCGCAGGCAACATCATCGTCCGTCAGCGCGGCACGAAGATGAAGGCTGGCGCCAATGTCGGTATCGGTCGCGACCACACGCTGTTCGCTCTGACGGACGGCCACGTGCAGTTCCAGCGCCGCGCAGAAGGCCGCGTCCACGTTTCCGTGGCACTGCCGGAAGCTGCTGAATAAGCAGCCCGCTGTTCCAGCGCGAGCAGAAAGGGCCGGTCCTGTTCGGGGCCGGCCTTTTTGCGTATAAAGCGCTCCACACCTTATTCTTTTCGGACAATACGATGAAGTTTCTCGACCAGGCCAAGATCTATGTGCGTTCCGGTGACGGCGGGGACGGCGTGATCGCATTCCGGCGCGAGAAATACATCGAGTATGGCGGTCCGGACGGTGGTGATGGTGGTCGTGGCGGTGATATTGTGTTTCGTGCTGTACCCGGCCTGAACACACTGATCGATTTTCGCTACACACAGCATTTCAAAGCCCGTAAAGGCGGAAATGGCGCAGGTTCCAATCGGACCGGTGCAGCCTCTGCAACCGTCACCATCAATGTACCGATCGGCACACAGATTTTTGACGAAGATCGCGAAACCCTGCTGGCCGATCTTGATGTGGAAGACAAGGAAGTCCTGCTGTGCCGCGGTGGCGACGGCGGTCTGGGCAACACCCATTTCAAAAGCAGCACCAACCGTGCGCCACGCCGTGCCGATAAAGGCTGGCCGGGCGAAGAGCGCTGGGTGTGGCTGCGTCTCAAGCTGATTGCCGATATCGGCCTTGTGGGCCTTCCGAACGCGGGCAAGTCGACACTTCTCTCCGTCGCATCTCGTGCGCGCCCAAAAATTGCTGATTATCCGTTCACGACCCTGCACCCCCAACTCGGTGTGGTTCGCCTGAATAACACCGAAGAATTTGTGATCGCCGACATTCCCGGCCTGATCGAAGGCGCCAGCGAAGGCGCTGGCCTCGGGGACCGGTTCCTTGGCCATGTAGAGCGCTGCGCCACACTTCTTCACCTGATCGATGGGACGGAGAGCCAGGTCGTCAAGCACTGGCGCCTGATCCGCAAGGAACTTCAGGCTTATGATCCAGAGCTTGCGGCCAAGCCCGAGATTATTGTCCTGAACAAATGCGATTCCCTGACGCCCACGCAGCGATCCGCCAAAAAACGGGCACTGGCCAAAGCGTCCGGTGCCGAAGTGCTGATGCTGTCTGGCGCGACGCAGGAAGGCCTGCCCGAACTACTCCGGATGCTTCAGGATCGCGTGACGGCTGCCAAAAAGGACCGCCAGGGATGATCACTGCGGCTTGTGCTCCTCATCTGGCGCAAGCCCGCCGGATCGTTATTAAGATCGGGAGCGCGCTTCTGGTCGATTCAGCCAACGCCACCCTGCGACAGCAGTGGTTGCAGAGCGTGTGCGCAGACATCGCCGAACTGCGCGCGCACGGTGCAGAGATCATTGTCGTCTCATCGGGCGCGATCTCCCTTGCGCGACATCGTCTTGGTCTCACGTCCCGCAGACTACGTCTGGATGAGAAGCAAGCCATGGCCAGTGTGGGGCAGATCGGGTTGGCACAGGGCTGGAGTGCAGCGCTCGCAGACCACGATCTGGTCGCGGCACAGCTTCTCCTGACGCCGGACGATACAGAAAACCGTGAGCGCCACCTGAATGCCCGCGCCACGCTCCAGACACTACTCGATCTGGGCTGTGTGCCGGTCATCAATGAAAACGATGCCATCGCCACCAGCGAAATCCGCTTCGGTGACAATGACCGTTTGGGCGCCCGCGTTGCCCAGATGACAGGCGCGGACTGTCTGGTGCTGCTGTCAGATATTGACGGTCTCTATACGGCGGATCCTCGACAGGACCCTTCCGCACTACATATTCCCGTCGTGGAACAGATGACTGACGACATCATGGCCATGGGGGGCGAGCCGCCACCCGGCTATTCGTCCGGCGGAATGCGCACAAAACTTCTGGCCGCAAGAATTGCAACGCGCGCCGGTGCCAACATGGTCATTGCAGCCGGACAGGAACACCATCCTTTGCGCAGGCTGCAAAATGGCGCCCTCTGCACTTGGTTCCTGGCCCAGACCGATGCGGGCTCAGCCCGCAAACGGTGGATTGGCGGCAGTCTACAGCCCAAAGGATCGCTGACAATTGACGCAGGTGCGTGTCGTGCCCTTCGGGAGGGTGCTTCCCTCCTTCCCGCAGGCGTAACCGGACTTGAGGGCACGTTCGGACGTGGCGATCTTGTCGTCATCCGAGATGTTGAAGGCAGTGTGATCGGGCGTGGCCTGATTGGTTATGACGCGGACGAGAGCCTGAAGCTGATCGGACATCGCTCCGGCGAAATGGAGCAGCTTTTGGGATATCGCGGGCGGGATGCGTTAATTCATCGGGATGATCTGGCCCTCGATCATCCCTGATACGCCCTGCTCTGCTGCTCAGCCCCGTGGGGGCCAGCGCAGCTTTGGTTCGGAACGGGGCTGGTAAGCGTCATTCTCAGCAACCAATTTTGCAGACTGCTTCTTGTCTATGACGCGACCAAGGGGCTGGCGGGCAGTCTCTGTTGCGCCTTGCTCCCACGGAGCGCGTGACCAAGCCCGTTCTGACGCACCGGACAGGTCTGGAGCTGGTGCAGCCTTAAAACCCCGACGCGGCAGGGTCTCAGGGTCGTCCCTCCCCATCGCGTCCCGTCCCGAACCAATCTGCTCCGGACCATCTTCATAGGAGGGCAGGTCAGGACGCAGAGTACGTGCTGGCATCAGATAGTCTTCATCTATCCGCGCCATGCGCTCCTGAGATGCAGGGGCAGTCTGCGCCACCGGCTCCGCAGACAGAATATCCGGACGCATCGAGACCGCCAGACGCAGATTCAATACCCGGAGTTCAGCACGCATCTCGGCAATCTGGAACTCCAGATCCTGTAACCGGGGCTTGGTACCGAACACGGCGAAGGGCATGCACAGCAGTGCCAGCACGAAAAAAGCGGCCACCACGACCAGGCACCCGAAGGCCCAGCCTGGCAGCCAGGAAAAATCAGACATCATGAGGAGGCCCGGTCCAGTCTGAAAGTGGCGTGTTCGATCTTCCGACGTTCGGAATTACATGCCAAGGGCGCGACGATAGATATCAAGTAGGGTTTCCTGCTCCTCGATTTCAGCCGGCTCCTGCTTGCGCAGACGGATGATCTGCTTGATGACTTTTACGTCAAATCCGGCCGATTTGGCCTCAGAAAAAATATCCTTGATATCGCCAGCCAAAGCTTTGCGTTCTTCTTCCAGACGCTCAACACGCTCGATGATGGAGCGCAGACGGTCCGCAGCGATCCCGCCCGTGGCAGCGCCTTCGTTCTTGATTTCTGCATCCATGGTCCGGTTTCCTTATGTCGTCTGGGCTATGTTTTGCCGACGCTGCGCAAACACAGCATCCGCCGCGCGGCTTATCGTGATGAGGGCAGGACGGTCAACGGAATTATGTGCACGTTTCATGAACGCGTGAGCATGACGAAGCTTTTCTCCCGATGTCGTGCACCGCTCGTCCCTTGACAGAAAGCCCGCCGACAGGGAACTAAACGGTGCCTGAAACGGCCTGAACCTTAACCCTTTTTTCCCGGTCTGCGGGTTCGAGAGGTCAGAGAGTCTTCCATGGAACATTTTCAGCAGGTCGAGCCCTTCGACTATGTCATCTTCGGCGCCACTGGCGATCTCACGATGCGCAAGCTGCTGCCCGCGCTCTATAACCGCCTCCGTCTGGGGCAGATTCCGGATGATGCCTGCATCATCGGAGCCGCCCGGACAGAGCTGAGCCGGGAAGCCTATGTTGCGCGGGCCCGTGAGGCGCTTGAGCGCTTTCTTCCTTCGGATGTCCTGAGCCCCGGATTGGTGGACCGTTTTCTGGCCCGTCTGGACTATGTGACCCTCGACAGCAGCCGCGAGAGCACACAGTGGGACAGCCTCACATCCCTTCTCGCCAAGGCGCAGCCTGATCGTGTGCGGGTCTTTTATTTCGCAACCGCGCCGCAGCTTTACGGCAGCATCTGCGAAAACCTGCACCGATATGGGCTGATCACCCCCAGTTCGCGGGTGGTGCTCGAAAAGCCCATCGGAACGGATATGGCGACCGCAACCGCCATCAATGACGGCGTAGGCCAGTATTTCCCGGAAAAGCAGATCTACCGGATCGATCACTATCTCGGCAAAGAGACGGTCCAGAACGTTCTCGCCCTGCGTTTTGCCAACCCGCTTATCAATGCGGCATGGTCGGCAGAGCATATCGAGAGCGTGCAGATCACCGCCGCCGAGACGGTCGGCGTGGAAGGTCGTGCCGCCTATTACGATACGTCGGGCGCATTGCGCGACATGATCCAGAACCATCTGCTTCAGGTGCTGTGTCTGGTCGCGATGGAAGCGCCGGATTCCCTTGAAGCCGATGCTGTCCGCAACGCCAAGCTGGCCGTTCTGAACGCTCTGCGTCCAATGACCGAAGCCAGTGTGGCGACCGAGACCGTACGGGCGCAATACACTGCCGGCGTGGTCGGCGGTGAAAATGTTCCGGGCTATCTTGAAGAACTGGGCACGCCCAGCGCCACGGAAACCTATGCCGCCGTCCGCGCCTGGGTTGATACGCCGCGCTGGAAGAACGTGCCGTTCTATATCCGCACAGCCAAGCGCTCAGCCCGCAAGGTCAGCGAGATCGTCGTGACGTTCCGCCCGGCCGCCACCACAATGTTCGGCGCCACCCCCGCCAGCAACAGGCTCGTGCTGCGCATTCAGCCCAATGAGGGCGTGGAACTGCGCCTGAACGTCAAGAACCCCGCGCTGGACGTGTTCAACCTCCACACGGCGGATCTGGACACCTCCATCCGCATGGAAGGCGGGATGCCTTTCCCCGACTCCTACGAGCGGCTGCTGCTTGACGCGGTCCGGGGCGATCCGGTCCTCTTCATCCGTCGCGACGAGGTCGAGGCTGCATGGCGGTGGGCAGAACCGATCCTCGACGCGTGGAAACACAACAAAGTCTCCATGCAGACCTACAGCGCGGGGTCCTACGGTCCCGATCAGGCTACTCGTCTGCTCGCCGAGCATAACGACACCTGGCACGAAGCCTCGGAGTGACCACATTTGAGTGATGATAAAAGCGCCACGCCCCGTCTGGGCCGCGCGCCGGGAAAAAATACACGTCGCCAGCCCCGCAGCTTCAAACAGCTTCTGCTGCGGCGGCTTCTGATTGTCATCCCGGCTTTTCTGCTCATGTTCATCGCAGTCCGAAGCGGACTGCTGGACATGTCCTATGACAAGATCACGTTCAGCAAACTGAGCTGGTTCGATAACACTGCCCTGGTGGAGCATCTCCGTCTTGCGGTGGTGAAGGACAATCTGACGGATCTGCCACGCAACTGCCTCGTCTTCGTTGTTAATGGCAATGCATCTGACAATACGCCGACAATGGATGTGCTCGGACGCCACGGAAATGGCTGTCCCGGCGCAACACCGTCGGCGGACAAGCTGTTCAGCCTGAAGATCAACCGTTCCGAACGGACCGTGCAGACCGACGCCGGAACCCCCGGCTCGTTTCACGATCTGCCCCTGTAGCGTTTCCTGAAAAGGGGGAACGTCTGAGTTAGGACGTTCCACCCCTCTCCCGCGCAAAAGCCTCGCGCAGGAACATCCCCCCTTCCCTCAACGCCCGACGTCCGTCCCGGAACAGCGCATAGCCGTTCAGGAAACCATGAATCATGTGCGGGAAATTTTTCAGCACAACCGGCACGACGGCCTCATCAAGACAGCGGGCATAAAGCTCGCCCTCGCCCCTGAGCGGATCAAACCCCGCAGTGACGATCATGGCAGGCGGAAGGTTACTGAAATCATCTGCCAGCAGCGGCGAAAACGCAGGATCGAAAAGCTGCTCCGGGCTCGCCAGCGTCTGTCCGCAATACCAGTATAGAAGCTCCGCACTCAGCATGTAGCCGTCCGCATAATCCTGACGGGAGGGCGGAACGAACGGGCCACTCAAAGCGGGATAATATAAAAGCTGCGCGCTGAGCGGGCGTGCCCCCCGCGCCCTCACCCATTGCGTAAGCGCCGCGGACAGATTTCCCCCCGCACTGTCGCCCGCCACAGCCACAGGCATATCGGATGGCACCGTCCTGAAAATCCAGTCCAGCGCGGCTTTGGCGTCGTCCAGAGCGGCTGGAAAACGATTCTCAGGCGCAAGACGGTAATCCACCGACAGCACCATCGCCCCTGAAGAGGCCGCAAGACGGCAGCAGATCCCATGATGGGAGACAAGATCGCAATGCACGAATCCGCCGCCATGCAGAAACAGCACAATACCCCTGACTTTTCCCCGCGGACGGTACAGACGCGCACTGCGCGATCCCTCGGCTCCGGGAACACGAATCTCACGCCACCGCCGGATCCGCAGCGATGAAAGGCTGACCGGGAAACTCGGACGCCCCGTCACACGGCGGATCTGCCGCAGGGCGTCCGCAGAAGGCTGTGGAGCAGGGATGGGCGGAATTTCGTCAAGGACGATTTTACGCGGGACAAAACCGCGCTTACGGCTCTGGCGGTTCAGCCAGAACAGGAAGATCCGCAATGTCAGGGCCGGGGTCAGTGGCTTGGGCAGGCTCGGGCGCATGTCTGCATTATGCCGACCTGTCCCTGAAAAGTCTGCCCTTGACCCCGCAGGCATCCCGGAGCAGTGTCTGCCCCGCCAGACGGCTGGACGATCGCTGTGTGTGCGATGAGGATCGCATACAGGGAGGAAAGTCCGGGCTCCACGGGAAAACGGTACCGGTTAATTGCCGGCGGGGGCGACCCCAGGGACAGTGCCACAGAAAACAGACCGCCCGCCGGACTGTTTCCCCAGCGATTTATCGCCGGGAAAATACGTTGCGGGTAAGGGCGAAACGGTGCGGCAAGAGCGCACCGCATCTCCGGCAACGGCGATGGTCATGGTAAACCCTACCGGGAGCAAGACCGAATAGGAACGGCAGGTTTCCGCAAGGAAACCGGGGGCTTCTCGCCCCGTCGTTCGGGTTGGTTGCGTGAGGCCTGCAGCAATGCAGGTCCCAGAGGAATGATCGTCCCGCTTTCGGGCGGACAGAACCCGGCTTACAGGCCGTCTGGCACCCTCTGAAAATCTGTTCTTCCAGTAATTATCCCCCCGCCCAAAGAAGAACAAAAACAGAACAAATAACGGCAGGTATAGATCCGCCTCCGCGATTATCCTTGATAAACCCTAATAAACCGCAAAAATTTCCGTCACATTTCAACTTTTGAAAATGCCGCAGTTTTCTGCGGTTTTTTAATGATATCTGTTTGACGTCCCATGAAATCCCATGATATCCCAATAAAGACCAAGCCAAATAATCAGCAGCCGAATACCCGGTTCTGAATGCAGGAAGGAGGCACATCGTTCATGAGCATGTTCCTCGGCACGCATCAGAACCGTTTCGATGCCAAGGGGCGCGTCTCCATTCCTGCACCTTTTCGTGCCGCCCTGAAATCCCAGGCGCAGCCGGGTGATCCGCTGGTTATTCTTCGTCCGTCCCATCTCCACCCGTGTGTTGAGGGCTGGACGGTTGGCGCGTTTGCCTCCCTTGCCACCCCGCTTGACGAATACGATCCGTTTTCGGAAGACCATGAAGATCTGGCCGCCAGTCTCTATGCGGATGCCTATCCGCTGGACAGCGACAAGGAAGGCCGCATCATTCTTCCAGAAACCCTGCGCACCCACGCGGCGCTGACGGACGAAGTGTCTTTCATGGGGCTGGGACGGACATTCCAGATCTGGCATCCCGCCGCTGCCGAACAGCGCCGTCAGGCAGCCCGCAGCCGCGCAAAAACACTTGCAACCAGCCGTCGCCCCATCAGCGCACCCGCTGCCACCAACACTGCCGGAGCAGCCGAATGAACGCGATCACTCTGGTTCATTCGGGCCATGTCCCGGTCATGCTGCACGAGGTCCTCGAAGCCCTCGCGCCACGCGCTGGCGGCCGTTATCTGGACGGCACGTTCGGAGGCGGTGGCTATGCCCGCGCCATTCTGAACGCCGCTGACTGCACACTCGACGGCATCGACCGTGATCCGGCAGCCATCGAACGCGGAAACGCCATGGCCGTACAGGCCAACGGGCGACTGCGGATGCATCAGGGCACGTTCGGAGACATGGAGGCCCTGGTCGGCGCAGAAGGGCCGTTTGACGGCATCGTGCTGGATCTGGGCGTCTCGTCTTTCCAGATCGATCAGGCAGAGCGCGGTTTTTCATTCCGGAACGACGGCCCACTGGACATGCGTATGGGTTCGGACGGCCCTTCCGCTGCCGATCTGGTCAATGACCTCAAGGAAGCAGACCTTGCGGACATCCTCTACCGATATGGCGAAGAAAAACTCTCCCGCCGCATCGCGCGCGCCGTAGTGGCTGCCCGCGCCGAAACTCCGATCACTACGACCGGCCAGCTCGCCCACATCATCCGGTGCTGCGTCCCCCGTGACCGCGCCAATATCGACCCCGCAACCCGCAGCTTTCAGGGGCTGCGGATTGCCGTGAACGACGAACTGGGCGAGCTGGAACGGGCGCTGGAAGCCGCACCACGCCTTCTGGCGCCGGGCGGTATTTTCGTGGTCGTCACCTTCCATTCCCTAGAGGACCGTTTGGCGAAGCGCGCCATGGCCGTCCTTGCAGGACGGACGGGAAATCCTTCCCGCTACGAACCGGCTCCGCTCCGTCAGGACGCGCCGGCTTTTTCCCTTCTCCATTCCCGCCCCCTCTCCGCTACGGACGAGGAATCCCGGGAAAATCCGCGCGCGCGCAGCGCCCGTCTGCGTGCACTGGTCCGTAATCCCGTCTCAGGAATGTCCTCATGATCCGGCCCTTCACCGTCGCCTGCGCCGTCCTTGCCGCAGGATCCGGCCTGTTTCTCTATACGAAGAAGCATGAGACCACGGTTCTGGACCAGCAGATCACGAAAATCGTGCAGGACACGCAGCGCGTGCGAAGCCAGACCGCCATGCTGCGAACGGAATGGGCACTTCTGAACCAGCCGGACCGCCTCAACACACTCGCCGCCCGCTTCGTTCCGGCACTGCATCCGATGGAGCCGGACCAGTTCATCCGCATGGCGTCTCTTGAAGCGCATCTCCCGGCTCCCGGCTCCAAGGCACAGGCCGCAGATCCTCGCGAAGGGCTGCATGAGGTCGTCAACAGGGCCGCAGAAGCCGCGCATCTTCCCCTGCCCGCTCCGCAGACTGTCGTGCATACGCAGCCTCCCATCCAGACTGCTCCAGCACCCCGGCCTGTGGTCGTAGCCATGGCAAACCATCCGGCCCCGGTCGCCAAGCCTGCTGCGATCCCGGCGCGCTCCTCCCATGCCCATGCAGCAGATGTTCAACTCGCTTCCGCCGCCTCCCGTCCGGCTATTGCTCCCGTTCACAGCCATGCGGACCCTGCACCAAACGTCCATCTCGTGAGCTATCGTGAGAGCCACCCAGCGCCGCTGATGGTTGCTGCCTGGCATCCGCAGACCGTACGCGTCAGCCATGCTGCGGTGCCGACCCGCCTTGCGGAAGAACGTCCGCGAGTGCGACACGCTCAACTTTCTGCTCTGGCAAATGCAAATGACGCATTGCCCGCGCCGGTGCCGTTGGCTAACTGAAAGCCCTTTCATCGTTAACCGCTCGTTCAGCATTTTCGGATAGCTTAGGGCGAGCCTTTTAACAGGACGCACCCCCGCACGATGCCACAGGACGTGCCACCTTCTTCCGGTTCGCAGCGCCCCGCGCGTCAGGATGTGCCGTCAGGACGTCTCCGGAAAGGTGCGGGATCACGGAGAGGCATCCGCCTGAATCTTGACCAGATGCACGGTCGCCTTCTCGGCGTCGGGATGGGCTTTCTCGCGATTTATGGCGCTGTGGCCCTCAAGGCGACCGTCGCCACAGTCCTGATGCCCATGGAGCCGGAAAAGCGTCAGATCGCCCCGCAAGTTCCTGAAATTCCCAAGAGCGATCCGCGCGGAGAAATGTCAGGCGATTTCGTGCTGCCGACCGTCAAGCGCGCCACCATCACCGATCGGACCGGTCAGGCTCTGGCGCTCTCGCTGCCCGTGGCGCAGGTTTATGCCAACCCGATGGAACTGATCGACCCGGCAGACGCAGCAGACAAACTCCGCAAAGTCCTCCCACAACTGGATCGGGATGAGACGATCCGACGTCTGTCGCTGAAAAAACAGTTCGTTTATCTGGCACGCGATATTTCCCCCGTTCAGGAAATCGCCATCAACAATCTGGGCATTCCGGGCATCTATTTCGAAGCGGGCGAACGCCGTCACTATCCGCTTGGCCGCACTGCCGCCCAGATCATGGGCAGCGTCGATATCGACGATCATGGCATTGCGGGCGTGGAGCGGTATTTCGACAAGCGCCTGAACTCCGACAAGTCTCCGCTACGCCTGTCGTTGGACGTGCGTGTGCAAACCGTCGCGCATGACGAACTTCAGGCCGCGAAAGACGAGTTCTCCGCCATTGGCGCCAGCGCGATCGTCATGGATGTGCGCACCGGTGAAATTCTGGCCATGGTCAGCCTGCCCGATTATGACGCCAACGATTTCGGCCATGCGCCCAATGATGCGCGCTTCAACCGCGCCGTCACCGGCATGTACGAACCCGGTTCAACCTTCAAGCTTCAGACTGCCGCAATGGGCCTGCAACTCGGTGTCGTTCATATATGGGACCGTTTCTCAACCATTCCGATCAGGGTCGGCCGTTTCACCATTCGGGACATGAGAACGGATCATTTCGCGCCCTGGCTTTCCCTGCCCGGCGTTCTGGCTTTTTCGTCCAACCCGGCCGCCGCACATATCGCGCTTGATGTCGGTGCGACACGGCAGCAGGACTGGCTGCGGAACATGGGATTCTTCAACCGTGTCCCCGTCGAACTGCCCGAAGCCGGACGTCCGCTTGTTCCAGCACCCCGTAACTGGGGCATTTCCACTGTCATGACGGTCGGCTTCGGACACGGTGTGGCCGAATCACCTCTGGCAATCGTGCGCGGTACAGCAGCGACCGTAAACGGCGGCATTCTACTGAAACCAACGCTGGTAGCCCGTGATACCGAAGACGACAGCAAACCAACACCCGATGCTGATGCAGCACAGCTGCGCCCGGTCGCATATCGTCCGGGTGCTGACAGTGACGAAATCGGCGCCGAAACCCCTGTGGGCACGCGGGTCCTCTCCGAACAGACCTCCGCACTCCTGCGCAAGCTGCTGCGGCTTGACGTCACACTGGGAAGCGGAAAGTCCGCCGAGGTTCCAGGCTATTACGTCGGCGGCAAGACCGGTACGGCGGAAAAGATCGGCGCGCATGGAGGCTATCTGAAGCACGTCAACGTCTCGGCCTTCACCAGCGTCTTCCCGATGAACAATCCGCATTACGCCGTCTATGTCATGCTCGACAGCCCACAGGGAACGGCCGCAACGCATGGCTGGACGACTGCAGCATGGAATGCGGCCCCAACGGTCAAGAGGATCATTTCACGCGTCGGTCCGATCCTTAACCAGTTCCCGGATCTTGCGAACAAGGACGCCATCGACGCCTCCCTGGCCATTCCGATGAACCCACCTGTTCCTCCCGGCTATCATGCGCTCGGCCCCGGAAACGACCCTGGCGATCCACGTAATCAGGCACATACACCCAAGACCCCGCCCTCCAAGACACAGCACTGAACCGTCCCATGCGCCTCTCCCAGCTCTTTGCCCTCTGTGGCACATCACACGCCCTGTCGGACGATCCTGATATTCTGGCCGTGACGGCCGACAGCCGCGGCGTCAAACCGGGTACGCTGTTCTTTGCTCTGCGCGGCGCAAAACAGAATGGAAGCGCCTTCATCGCGCAGGCCCTCTCGCAGGGCGCCGCAGCGGTCATCGTCGATCATGACGCCGCAGAAACTTCAGGCCGAGTTCCTGTAATCGTGCGCCCGGATGCCAAGCATCTTCTGGCCTGCATGGCCTTCGCCCTCGCCGGCCCCCAGCCCTCCTGCATCGCGGCCATCACAGGGACAAACGGGAAAAGCAGCACGGCCGACTTCCTCCGGCAGCTCTGGATTCTTCAGGGAAACCGTGCGGCCAGTCTGGGAACGCTGGGGCTTGTGTCGGATACAAAAATCCCCGCCCCTCCAAGCCTCACCACACCCGATCCCGTTTCGCTCGCTCAGACTCTTGCCGCACTGGCCGGGAACGGGGTGGATCATGTCGCGCTTGAAGCTTCCTCGCACGGGCTGGAACAGCACCGCCTGGACGGCATCACCCTGACGGCCGCTGGCTTTTCTAACCTGACGCGCGACCATCTTGACTATCATCTGACGCTGGACGCCTACCGCACGGCCAAACTACGCCTGTTTGACAAAGTCCTGCCCGCTGGTGGCATCGCAGCCGTCAATGCCGATATGGACAGCGAGACTTTCGCGGCCCTTCAGGCGATTGCAGCCCGCAGAAACCTGAAACTCCGTAGCGTCGGATGCAACGGCACCGCCCTTCGGCTGATCGAGGCCCGTCCCACGCCCTCCGGTCAAATCCTCCGTCTGGCGCTGCATGGCGAGGAGCTGCCCGAAATATCTCTGTCTCTACCGGGCCGTTTTCAGGCCGACAACGTAATGCTGGCCGCAGCCATGTGCTGGACGAATGATGTTTCCGATGCCCGGCAGGTTGTCGAGTTGCTGCCACGCCTGACAGGCGTCCACGGACGCTGCGAACGTGCGGTCGAACTGCCCAACGGTGCCGCAGCCTATGTCGATTATGCCCACACGCCCGATGCCCTTGACTGCGTCCTGTCCAGTCTGCGCCCGCATACGACAGGCCGTCTGGTCGTGGTGTTCGGCGCAGGCGGTGACCGTGACCGCGGCAAACGCCCACTGATGGGAGAGGTCGCTGCACGCATGGCGGATCTGGCCATCGTCACAGACGATAACCCCCGCACAGAAAATCCCATGACGATCCGCTCCGAAATCCGCGCGGCCTGCCCGAATGCTGTGGAAATCGCGGACCGTCGTAACGCCATCGCAGCCGGACTTGAGGCCCTGCAGCCCGGCGATATCCTTATCGTAGCGGGTAAAGGGCACGAACAGGGACAAATCGTGGGCACGGACATCCTGCCTTTCGACGATCGTCTCGTCCTCCGCGAACTGGCAGGTGCAGCATGAGCGTTTTGTGGACCAGCGCAGACCTGCGCACCGCGACAGCTGGCACGCTTGAAGCGGACGTCAGCGTCACGGGCATCTCGATCGACACCCGCACGCTCGCGCCCGGAGACCTGTTCATCGCCCTTCGCGGCGAAAGTAGCGATGGCCACGCTCATGTCCGACAGGCTCTGGACAAGGGCGCAGCCTGTGTCCTCGTGCATAACACCGCCGGTCTGAACGATCCGCGCCTTCTGATTGTTCCCGACACCATGACCGCGCTAGTGGACTTGGGCCGCTACGCACGTTCCCGTTTCCGCGGAAAAGTCGTAGCCATTACCGGGAGCGTCGGCAAAACAACGACCAAAGACATGCTGAAGGTCGCCTTATCCGCGATCGGCCCGACCCATGCCGCTGTCGCCTCTTACAACAATCACTGGGGCGTTCCCCTCACGCTGGCCCGGTTGCCGCAGGACGCGCGCTTCTGTATCAGCGAAATCGGCATGAACCATGTGGGAGAAATCGCGCCCCTTGCTGCGCAGGTCCGTCCCGATGTGGCCATCATCACTACGATCGGCACGGCGCATCTTGGCCATATGGGCAGCATCGAAGCGATTGCGCGGGAAAAAGCCTCCCTGTTCGGCGCCCTTCCTGCCGAAGGGATCGCGATTGTTCCCGATGATGCTCATGGACAGACAATTTTTGCCGACGCTCTTCCAGAAGGTTGCACCCTCTGGCGGTCCGGCTTCTCTGTAACAGCGGAACTCCGCCTTGAAGACCTGAACTGTGCGGCGGAAGGCAGCCATTTTTCGCTCCACACTCCCTGCGGCGAGCAGAACGTGACGCTCATCGCGCCCGGCGAGCATCTTGCCAGAAACGCGGCTCTGGCCCTCGGTGCAGTTGTAGCTCTTGACGAAGACGTCGCAGCAGCAGCCCACGCCCTGAGCAGTTTCGTACCGGGCGCAGGGCGCGGACAGATCCGCACGATCCTGAACGACGTGCGATTGCTCGACGAGAGCTACAACGCCTCCACACCCAGCGTCCGCGCCGCTTTGGCAACGCTCGCTCTCCTTCCGGCACAGCGGCATGCCGCAGCCCTCGGAGACATCCGCGAACTCGGCACATTTGCCGATGCCGAACATCGCTCTCTGGCGGACGCCGTGCAGACCGCAAATGCTCTTACGTTCTGCTGCGGCCCCCATATGCGCGCTCTTTACGACGCACTTCCCCAAGGGCTTCAGGGAGGTTACGCCGCCGATGCCGCCTCTCTCGCGCCTGTGCTTCTCAACGCCCTCCGCCCCGGTGATCTCCTGCTCGTAAAAGGCAGCTTCGGCAGCCGGATGCGCGACGTGATCTCAGCCCTCGACAATGCCTCCAGCCCGGTCTCTGCCTGATGCTTTTCAATCTTATCGCCGCTCACGATACGTCTCATGGCGGGTTCTTCAACCTGTTCCATTACCTGACGTTCCGCTCGGGCTGCGCCTGTCTGACGGCGCTGGTCATCTCGCTGACTTTGGGCAAACCCTTCATCGCACAACTCAAACGGATCCAGCGCGAAGGCCAGCCGATCCGCTCTGTCGGACCAGAACGCCATATTCTGGAAAAAGCCGGCACGCCGACGATGGGCGGCATGCTGATCCTGATTGCGCTTTTCTCGGCGACCCTGCTCTGGGCGGACCTGACAAACGGCTTCGTCTGGGCTGTCATGCTGACAACGGCAGCTTTCGGAGCCGTTGGTTTTGCGGACGATTACCTGAAGCTCTCCAAACGCAACACAACCGGCGTGTCCAAACGCACCCGGCTGGGCTGCGAATTCCTGACGTCGCTGATCGCCGGGATCTGGCTGCAATATCTGACGCCACCGGAACTGCAGAACATGGTGGCTTTTCCGTTCGTCAAGGATGTGCTGCTTCCGCTGGGCTATGCATTCCCGATCTTCGCAATGATCGCCATCACTGGCTTCGGCAATGCCGTAAACTTCACGGACGGGCTGGACGGACTGGCCATCGTGCCGGTCGTGATCGCTGCACTTGTCTTCGCCCTGATTTCCTATTTGGTCGGCAACCACGTTTTTGCGGATTATCTGCAACTGCACCCGGTTCCAGGTACGGGCGAACTGGCGGTTTTCTGTGCGGCCCTGATTGGCGCAGGCCTCGGATTTCTATGGTTCAACGCCCCGCCTGCGGCTGTCTTTATGGGCGATACCGGCTCGCTGTCCCTCGGCGGAGCACTTGGCGCCATCGCCGTCGCCACCAAGCATGAGCTCGTCCTGTGCATTGTGGGCGGCGTTTTCGTGGCCGAAACTCTTTCCGTCGTCATTCAGGTTTTCTGGTTCAAACGTACGGGACGCCGCGTGTTTCTCATGGCGCCGCTGCACCACCATTTCGAGAAAAAAGGCTGGCAGGAACCTAAAATCGTCATCCGCTTCTGGATCGTCTCCATTGTGCTCGGCCTGTGCGGCCTTGCGACCCTGAAACTGCGATGAACGACTTCCCATCCAATCTTCTTGCAGGCGAGCGTTATGCCGTCTGCGGTCTGGGGCGCAACGGCGCGGCTGTCGTCCATGCCCTGCTCGGAATGGGCGCACAGGTTCAGGCCTGGGACGATCGCAATGCCGATCTGCCTGCACACCCGAACCTGACGCTCGCTCCCTTGACCGATCTGTCCGGAATGACGGCTCTCATCCTGTCTCCGGGCATTCCGCACCTCCGGCCGAAGGCCCATCCAGTCGCAGAGCTCGCCCGCGCGCAGGGCATCCAGATCCTGTCCGATGCCGAAATCCTGTATCGAGTCGTTCGGGAATCCGGTTCAAAAGCCGCGTTCGTGGCCGTCACCGGCACAAACGGCAAATCAACGACCACAGCCCTGATCGCCCATCTTTTTACGATGGCCGGGCGCCCCTGCGTAGCAGGCGGCAATCTGGGGACAGCGTCTCTGGCCTTGCCGCTCCTGTCCGATGACGGCGTCTATGTGATCGAAATGTCATCCTACATGCTCGAACGGTTGGACCGCTTTCATGCCAGCACGGCCTGCCTGCTAAACCTGACGCCCGACCATCTGGACCGGCATGGAGACATGACCGGATATGCCGCTGCCAAGGCACATGTGTTCGACAATATGGGCTCCGGTGACCTCGCCGTGATCGGCACAGATGATGACTGGTGCCGCGCCATTGCATCACAGGTTGCAGCGCGCGGTGTACAGGTCATGGAACTGGATGCCGATACCCTGCCCTCCTTCGAGGGTCCGGCCCTTCCGGGCAGACACAATGCCCAGAATGTCGGCGCTGCCTGTGCCATTGCGCGTCATCTTGGCCTTGATGAGGCAGCACTCCGCGACGGTCTGAAATCATTCCCCGGCCTGGAACATCGTTTGCAGAAAGTCGCGGAATGCGACGGCGTGTCCTTCATCAATGACAGCAAGGCCACAAATGCCGAAGCTGCCTCTAAGGCCCTTGCCTCGTATGACAGGGTCATGTGGATTGCGGGCGGCGTTGCAAAAGCGGGCGGTATCGAGAGCCTTGCACCATTCTTCGGACATATCGCACAGGCTTTTCTGATCGGGCAGGATGCTGACATGCTCGCTGCGACACTGGTTATACACGATGTGCCTTTCCAGCAGTGCGGAACGCTGGAGAATGCCGTCCCGGCAGCCTTCAGTGCGGCTCTCGCCCAGACTGTCCCGGTTGTCCTGCTCTCGCCAGCCTGTGCAAGTTTTGATCAATTTCGCAGTTTCGAGGATCGTGGGTCACACTTTCTTCAGATTTGCGATAATATTGTGAAATCATACCATTCGGGCACCACGCTCATGCAAAAGCTGGAGAATTGACACCATGTCGGGACTGTCCCGTGTCGAGACCTCCGCTGTCGCCCGCTGGTGGCGAAACCTTGACCGCGTCACGCTGGCCTGCGTCGGCCTGCTGATCGGACTGGGCTATGTGCTGATGCTCGCCGCCAGCCCCGCAGTGGCGTCACGCATCGGCGCTTCACGCAACATGTTCATTCTCAAGCAGGTGATCTTTCTGGCGCTGGCTGGAGGGATCGTGCTCGGCACGTCATATCTGTCCCGCAGGGCGATCAAAAGACTGGCGATCATCGGCGGGATTATCGCGTTGGGCGCCACGGCCATGACGCTGGTGCACGGCATGGAAATCAAGGGCGCGCGCCGCTGGATCGCGCTCCCAATGATGTCCGTGCAGCCCTCCGAATTCCTCAAACCCTGCTTTGCCGTCGTGACGGGATGGCTGCTCTCCGCAAGACGTTCTGTCGTCATCTGGGGCAATATCGCGTTTCCAGGCATGCTGATTGCGTTCCTATGCTTCGGCTTCATCCTGCTTCTGCTGAAATCACAGCCTGATATCGGAATGCTCTCCGTCATCACGATGGTCTTCATGACCCAGCT
Source organism: Gluconobacter cerevisiae (assembly GCF_015244675.1). GTDB lineage: Bacteria > Pseudomonadota > Alphaproteobacteria > Acetobacterales > Acetobacteraceae > Gluconobacter > Gluconobacter cerevisiae. The sequence goes on from NZ_JABCQO010000003.1 coordinate 237,447, forward strand.
TTTCGTGGATGGCCTTAAGCTCTATTGGGTCGGATTGTGCGTTGCAGGCATGGCCGGGGCCTTTGCGGTCGCCTATATCGTCTTTCCGCACGTCCAGTCCCGCGTCCAGCGCTTCCTGCATCCCGATGTCGGTGATCACTACCAGATCGACACTGCCCTGCGTGCCTTTGGAAACGGCGGTCTTCTGGGGCGCGGCCCCGGTGAAGGACGGGTGAAGGACCTGCTGCCCGACGCCCATGCCGACTTTGTTTTTGCGGTTGCTGGTGAAGAATACGGCCTGATCCTGTGTGTGATCATCATTCTGCTTTTCGGAACAATCGTTTTGCGGACCCTCCTCAAGCTGATGCATGAAGACGATCCGTTCGTTATTGTCTCAGCAACGGGACTGGTGACGGGTTTTGGCCTTCAGGCCTTCGTCAACATGGGTTCGACATTGCATCTGATCCCGACAAAGGGCATGACGCTCCCCTTCATTTCCTATGGCGGCAGTTCGGCGATGTCGATCGCCCTGACCATGGGGATGGTCCTGGCCCTGACCCGCCATCATGTCGGCCAGGGTAAAATCGGTCAGAGAGCCTCTGCGTCTTACGGCCAAAACCCGTTATTTGAAAGGAATGCGCCGTGAGCCGCCCCATCGTTATCGCCGCCGGAGGTACCGGGGGGCATTTCTTTCCAGCGGAAGCCGTCGCGACCATTCTTGCGGAACGGGGCCATGACCTCGTGCTCATGACCGACGCCCGGCATGGACGTCGGGACACGGGCCTGTTCAAAGACCTCCCGCAATATGTGCTGGATGGTGCTGGTGTGGCAGGCAAAGGCCTTGGCGGAAAAGTCCGGGGCGTGCTCGCATTGCTGCGCGGCATAAGAGAAGCACGTCGCGTCCTCCAATCCCTTGATGCGGCAGCCGTCGTCGGTTTTGGCGGCTATCCATCCATCCCCCCCCTGACCGCGTCCCGGTTCCTACCCTCCGCAAAGCGGCCCCGCATGGTCATTCATGAGGGCAATGCGGTCCTCGGACAGGCGAATGCCTTCCTCTCCCGCTTTTCTCCGCTGATCGCCACATCCTACGCGACAGTCGCGCGCCTCCCGCAAAACGCACAGACGACGCTCACTGGCATGCCTGTACGCGCAGGCATCGAAGCGCTCTTCGAAAGCACCTATGCAACTCCCGAAGAGCGGATCAATCTTCTGGTCTGGGGCGGCTCTCTCGGAGCACGTGTATTTTCCGAGATCGTTCCACAGGCCCTCGCTGCCCTTCCCGAAGAATTCCGCAAGTGCCTCAAAGTGACTCAGCAGATCAAAGCCGACGATCTGGACCGCGTCCGCGCCGTATATATGGAAGCCGGTATCGAAGTCGAAGCCGCACCGTTCTTCACGGATGTGTCCACCTGCCTCAGAGACGCACATCTGGTGATCGGTCGCGCGGGCGGCTCTTCGGTCGCGGAACTGACCATGTCCGGCCGCCCCTCCATTCTCGTTCCGCTTCCTATCGCGGCCTCCGATGAACAGGGCGTAAATGGTCAGGCGCTCGTGGATGCGGGTGCCGCCTGGATGATCCGCCAGCCGGATTTCACGCCCGCAGCTCTGACCAGTCTGCTGACAGACCTGTTTTCCCATCCTGAAAAACTCGAAAATGCAGCAAAAGCCGCTCATTCCTGCGCGCGCCCTCATGCTGCCGCAAAAGTCGCGGATCTGATTGAATCCGCTCTTCGTCCCTGATCCTCCGCTTCTACCCAAGAGTACCTGCCCCATGCGCGCCCTGCCCCTGAACATCGGAACCATTCACTTCGTCGGTATCGGCGGCATCGGCATGTCCGGCATTGCCGAAGTGCTGCACATGCTGGGCTACAGGGTGCAGGGTTCGGACATCGCGGAGGGTGCGAATGTGCAACGCCTGCGTCAGTCCGGAATTGTCGTTCATATCGGCCATGACGCAGCCAACCTGGGCGATGCACAGGTTGTCGTCACTTCTACGGCAGTGAAGAAAGACAACCCCGAAGTCGTGGCGGCGCGTGCCAAGCTCATCCCGGTCGTCCGCCGTGCGGAAATGCTGGCCGAACTGATGCGCCTGCGTTGGTCCGTCGCCATCGGTGGCACGCACGGCAAAACTACTACGACCAGCCTCGTAGCCTGTGTTCTGGAACATGCAAAACTCGACCCCACCGTCATCAATGGCGGCATCATCGAAGCCTATGGCACCAATACGCGCATGGGCTCGGGCGACTGGATGGTGGTCGAGGCAGACGAAAGCGACGGCTCTTTCCTGCGTCTACCTGCCGTGATCGCGGTCGTGACGAACATGGACCCGGAACATCTGGATCACTGGGGCACGGAAGAGGCCATGCAGGCCGGTTACGACCAGTTCGTCTCCAACATCCCATTCTATGGTTTTGCCGTCCTGTGCGTGGACCATCCGCAGGTCCAGCAGATGATCCCGCGCCTGTCCGATCATCGCGTCATCACCTATGGCTTCAGCCCGCAGGCCGATATCCGCGCTGAAAAGGTCGTCATGGACAAGCGGGGCGCCACGTTTGAGGTCGTGGTCACGAACCGCCAGCGCAACCGCTCACGCCGTGCGGGTCCGTTCCGCCTGCCGATGCTCGGGCACCATAACGTCCTGAACTCGCTGGCCGCCATCGCTGTTGCCCTTGAAATGGAAATCAGCGATTCCGTCATCGCGTCTGCCCTGACGACCTTCAAAGGCGTCAAGCGCCGCTTCACGCGCACCGGCGACTACAACGGCATTTCCATCATAGACGACTACGGCCATCACCCTGTTGAAATCGCAGCCGTTCTGAAAGCCGCGCGTCAGGCAGGCGCAAAGAACGTCATCGCCGTCGTGCAGCCGCACCGTTATTCACGCCTGAAAGTCCTGTTCAACGAATTCTGCACATGCATGAACGACGCCGATACGGTGATCGTGGCAGACGTGTATGCCGCTGGTGAAAGCCCCATCGAAGATGCGGGCCGCGACGCACTCGTCGAAGGTCTGCGCGATCGTGGCCACCGCTCCGTCGTGCCACTCCCCGACCCCGCACATCTGCCGGAAATGATCAATGCCATCGCCAAGCCTGGTGACTACGTTGTCTGCCTTGGCGCCGGAACCATCACCCAGTGGGCGCAAGCGCTCCCTGCCCAGCTCGAAGCTCTGAACCGCCAGCCCGCAACCGAAGGCGCGGCATGACGGACAGCAGCGATTTTCCGGTCAAGGGCCTGCGGGGAAGACTGACGCCGAACGCCCCTCTTGGCCCGCGCGCATGGTTCCGCGTCGGCGGTCCGGCGGACTGGGTCTTTACCCCTGAAGATCAGGACGATCTGGCACTTTTCCTGCGTAAAAAGCCTGTATCCATGCCGGTTACGGTTCTGGGTGCCTGCTCGAATGTCATCATCCGGGATGGCGGCATCGCAGGCACGGTCATCCGTCTGGCGCGTGGGTTCGCGGATATCGAGGTTGAGGGTAACAGTCTGATCGTTGGGGCCGCGGCACTGGACATCACCGTAGCTGAACATGCCGCCGCAGCCGGTCTCGCTGGTCTGGAGTTTCTGGCTGGCATTCCGGGCTCGATCGGTGGTGCTGTCCGCATGAACGCGGGCGCTTACGGATCGGATCTCGATGCCGTTCTCGAATGGGCCGAGATCCTGACGGACAAAGGCGAGCTGCGCCGTCTCTCCCGCGCAGAACTTGGCTTTGCATATCGCCATTCGGAGCTTCCCGAAGGCAGCGTGGTCATACGGGCAAGTCTGCGCGGAACGCCGGATGATGCGAACGCCATACGCAGCCGCATTGCAGATATCCGAGCCTCGCGCGAAGCCTCACAGCCCGTCCGTGCGCGAACCGGCGGCTCCACGTTCCGCAATCCCGAAGGCCGCAAAGCCTGGCAACTGATCGACGGAGCCGGATGCCGCGGCCTTCGGATCGGAGATGCGCAGGTCAGCGAAAAACACTGCAATTTTCTGCTCAATCTGGGACAGGCCAGCAGCACGGATCTGGAAACGCTGGGCGAAACGGTGCGCAAAAAAGTTCTGGCGCAAAGCGGCGTCAGTCTGCATTGGGAAATCAAACGGATCGGACGTCAGTCCGAAGGAGAGCAGACGCTATGAAAGTCGCAGTCCTGTTGGGCGGAACATCCAGCGAGCGCCCCGTCAGCCTCGTCACTGGCGAGGCCGTGATCAAGGCCCTGCGTGACACAGGTCATGACGTCACGCCGATCGATGTCGGCGCTGATATTGCCGCGACAATTTCCAGTCTGAAATCTGCTGCTCCGGACGTCGTTTTCAACGCATTGCACGGCCCGGGCGGCGAAGACGGCGCCATTCAGGGCGTTCTGGAGTGGCTCGGTCTTCCCTATACGCATTCCGGAATCCGCGCCTCTGCCGTCGCCATGGACAAGGGCGCTACCCGCATCCTTTTGGCCGCAGCAGGTCTGCCGGTGGCGCAGGGACGTGTGATCACGGCCGAGGAACTGGCCGAAGCCGATCCTCTTCCCGCACCCTATGTCATCAAACCCGTCGCCGAAGGCTCGTCCGTAGGGGTCGAGATCGTCCGATCCGGAGATAATCGACGCGCTGAAATTGCGCAGACCTGGCGTTTCGGAAAGGACGCACTGGTCGAAAGCTTCATTCCTGGCCGGGAACTGACCGCCAGCGTCATGGGAGACCGTGCCCTCGCCGTCACAGATATCCTGCCTTGCGAAACGGCCGCGTTCTATGATTTCGAAGCCAAGTACAAGGCTGGCGGCTCGCGTCACGTCGTTCCCGCAGACATCCCACAGACCGTAACTGATCGCGCGCTCGACTACGCCCTGCGCGCTCATCAGACGCTGGGCTGTCAGGGCGCCAGCCGCACCGATTTCCGTTACGACGAGGATACCGACACGCTGGTCATCCTTGAAATCAACACACAGCCGGGCATGACGCCAACCTCTCTGTTGCCGGAACAGGCCGCCTATTGCGGTATTCCCTATCCGGACCTGTGTGACTGGATGGTCCGGGAGGCACTGACGCGCTGATGCGGGAAGACCCGTCCTTTCAGAAAAACGATTTTGTCCGGGAGCGTTATTCCGGCGGCATTCCGCCGCAGGAAGATCGTCCTTCCCGGGCAAAGCTGTTCTGGCGCCGGCAACGGCGGCTGGTCCGGCCTGCAATCGTGTTTCTGGTCGTGATGGGGCTGGCAGGTGCAGGTATGCGCCTGCTTTATGACGCAGCCTCGGAAGAACGCTTCGCCCCCCTGCGCGAACGTCTGGTCGCAATGGAGCCGCTGCCCATCCGCCACATCGTCATCAACGGTCGCGGCATGACGAGCGAATCCTCAATTCAGGAAGCGCTGGGGACCTCCATCGGACATCCGATTTTCGGGTTCTCTGTCGAAGCCGCCCGTCAGAGGCTGGATGAACTGCCGTTTATCGATCACGCTACGGTCGAACGGCACATGCCCGATACCGTTATCATCACGCTTGTCGAGCGTACCCCGATTGCCGTCTGGCAGGACCGCGGGCATTTTATGCTCATCAACCGCGTTGGTGAGGAAGTTCCCGATCAGGGACTGACGGGAAAAAATGCGCAGGCCTTCCTTCAGCTTCCTCTCGTTGTGGGTGAAGGTGCCAATACCGCTGCAGCAAGCGTCATTGATGCACTCAACCACGAACCGCTGGTCAAGGCTCAGGTTACGGCCCTGATCCGGGTTGGAGGCCGACGCTGGAATGCGACGCTCAAGGACGGCACCACCGTTTTGCTGCCTGAAGGCGAAGAAGCCGCAGCTTTTGCGCGTCTGGCGCGTTACCAGCAGAGCATGCATCTTCTGGAGCGTCCGGTTCAGTCGATCGATCTGCGTCTCCCGGACAGGATGGTCGTCCACCAACCACCTCAGGCGGCGTCGTCACCAGATGGCGCAAAGCCTGATCCGTCCTCACCGCCACCACAAGCAGACGGCACGAAGCAGCCATGAACGACCATAATGCCATGTCAGATCTTCCGGCATTCCGGCGCCGGGGCGGTCTGAGGGGCCGGTCCCTCATCCCTGTTGGCGGCGAGCGTGATGTCAGCGTCAACCGTGTTCCGCGCGACATCCTGCCGCTCCCTCCCGAAGAGACGCATCGCAGTATCGCATGGCGCCCGGGCATTTTCGGCGCACTGGATATCGGCACGACGAAAATGACCTGCCTGATCGGCAAGGGAGAGGCCGACGGTTCCATTCAGGTCCTGGGCCACGGATGGCGCCGCTCACACGGTATCCGTTCAGGATCGATCGTGGATATCCGCGAAGCGGAAGCCGCGATCAGGGCGACGGTCGGTCAGGCCGAAGAAGCCGCCGAACGGCGGATGGACTCACTGGTTGTCAACCTGTCATGCGGCAGACCGCTGAGCCGTCTGGTGGACGCGCAGATTCCGATCGGCGGACGCGAAGTGACAGCCGGAGACGTCCAGCGTCTCATTGCGGAAGGACAGGCCCGGGCCTGGATGGAAGGCCGTGAGGTCATCCATACCCTCCCGATCGGATATGTCGTGGATTCCATCCCTGGAATTGCCGACCCCATCGGCCATCAATGCGAAGAACTGGCGACCCGGATGCATGTCGTGGACATGAATTCCAGCGCCCTGCGCACTCTGGACGCTGTTCTGCAACATGCAGAACTCAAACTGGATGGACTGGTCGCAAGCCCCTTTGCCTCAGGAATTTCGGTTCTGGCGGCGGAAGAGCGGGAGCTTGGCGTCACCGTCGTGGAAATGGGCGGGGGAACCACGTCTCTGGCTGTTTTCTGCGAAGGCAAACTGCTGCACACAGCCCAGATCCGCGTCGGCGGCCTGCATGTCACACGCGATATTGCAGGCGTCCTGTCAACGTCTCTGGAAACGGCCGAACGTCTCAAGACGATGTATGGCGCAGCCCAGATGGGTTCTGACGACCAGCGGGAAATCCTTTCGGTTCCCCTGATCGGCGAAAACAGCGACCGGCTGGTGCGCCTTCAACGTTCCAAGGTCATTTCCGTCATCCAGCCCCGGATCGAGGAAACCCTTGAACTCGTCCGGCAATCACTCGACAATGCCGGGCTGGGCCGACTGGCCAATGGCAGGGTCGTCCTCACAGGCGGAGCCTCCCTTCTTGAAGGGATCGTTCCCGTCGCTACCCGTATTCTGGGCCGTCCTGTCCGGATGGGAAAACCCCAGAACATCTACGGCCTGCCCGAGACAGCCGCGGCTTCGGCAGGCTTTTCAACCGCTGCGGGGCTTCTGGCCTGGGCAGCGGGCGCGGATCGGGATTTCGGAGATATTTCCGCCCCCGAACCAAGACCTCGCGGACTTGTTAAACGTCTCGTAGGCTTCATACGCAATAATGTATAAGCTATTACAGATCATAACGCCCTCACCTGTCGCTTTCCTGAAGTTCCGGACCAGATCATGACGCTGAACCTTACCCCTACTCCCAATTCCCACGTTGAGCTGGCGCCACGGATTACCGTGATCGGCGTTGGTGGCGGCGGGACGAACGCTGTCGACAACATGATTGCGTCTGATCTCAAGGGCGTCGAATTCGTCGTTGCCAACACCGACGCCCAGCAGCTTGCACACTCCAAGGCCGAACGCCGCGTCCAGCTTGGGCCCCATCTGACGCGCGGACTGGGTGCAGGCGCAAAACCGGAAATCGGTCGTGAAGCCGCCGAAGAAGCTGCTCAGGAAATCGACCGGCAGCTTGAAGGCGCCAATCTGGTCTTCATCACGGCCGGCATGGGCGGCGGCACAGGGACAGGTGCGGCTCCCGTTATCGCAAGAATGGCTCGTGAGCGTGGTGTTCTGACGGTAGGCGTCGTCTCGAAGCCCTTCAACTTCGAAGGACGCCGCCGCACGACCGCTGCCGAAAACGGCATTGCCGAGCTTCAGAAGCACGTCGATACGCTGATCGTCATCCCGAACCAGAATCTGTTCAATTCGGCAACGCAGAACACAACGTTCCGCGAAGCCTTCCGGATGGCCGACAACGTTCTGAACATGGGTGTGCGCGGCATTACGGACCTCATGGTCTCGCCCGGCCTGATCAATCTCGATTTCGCGGACGTCAAGGCCGTGATGGAAGAGATGGGTAAGGCCATGATGGGTACAGGCGAAGCCTCCAGCGAAGAAGACGCGGAAGACCGCGCCGTTCTCGCCGCCGAGCGTGCGATTTCCAATCCGTTGCTGGAAGACGCTTCCATGGCTGGCGCACGTGGCCTTCTCATCAACATCACCGGTGGCGAAGATCTGACACTTTACGAAGTCAACGCCGCCGCAGACCGTATCCGCGAAGAAGTAGCCGATGACGCCAACATCATCTTCGGCGCGCTAATTGACGAAAAGCTGAATGGTCGCGTCCGCGTCTCTGTCGTCGCAACCGGTATCGACACTCAGCCGCGTCAGGATCCGTCCGCTCCCCCCGAATCCATTCAGACTTCCACGCCCCACGCGAACCCTTCCTCACAGTCGGCACCCAGAGAGACGTCTTCTCCTCGTGCCAACACACCGTCTTTTCAGCCCGGCTCAACCTATGCTGGCGGCCCACCGCGCCCAAACTTCGCGCTTGATGCCCAACAGGCACAGACTCACAACACAGCTCCCTCGCCTTCGCAGGAATCCCCTGCGCCCGAGCACCATGCTCCTGAAAGCCAGTCGCCACGACAGGACAGCGTTCATCAGCCATCCCCCCGAGCCGGGCTGTTTTCCGACCCGTCCCGTCATGCCCCCCAGCAGCAAGCCGAACCGCCCCGCAGCCTGTTTGGCATGGTCACAGGTGCTTTCCGCAGCCGTCCGCCTCAGCCGCAACAGGACCAGCAGCCGACACAACGCGCTGAGCCAAACACACGCGACGGATATCAGCATCAGGCTCCACAGCATCCCGAACAGCCTTCGAGCGGCGGCGATGACTCCAATCTGGATATCCCGACCTATCTGCGTCGCTGATCAATACCCCCTCTTGTTCTGCGAACAAGAGGGGTAATATCCGGCAACAATCGTTGACTGGAACCAAAGTCCGGTATCTGTTTTTTAGTCTCCGGAACCAGATTTTTCGGAGGCTTTATGCAGGTTGCGCCCAAGCAAGGTGTAAAAACGGCGAATAGCGTTGGTGCAGGACGACTGGAGATGGCGTCAGGCGTTGACGGTTCGTCTTCCCGCTTAGAGCGCAGCGGCCCGAAAAATCTGCAGACAACTCTTGCATACCCCATCCACTGTCAGGGGATCGCTCTGCATAGCGGCGTCACGGTCAATCTCCATCTTTCTCCTGCGCCTGCCAATACAGGGATCAGGTTCCAACGCTCGGATAAAGAAGGTTCTCCCTCTTTTCCAGCGACCTATGACCATATCGTGGACACCCGTCTTTCAACGGTCGTTGCGTGCCAAACTGATCCATCCCTGCGTGTAGCCACAATCGAACACCTGATGGCGGCCCTCAATGCCTGCGAGATCGATAACATCCTGATCGCAGTCAGCGGCCCAGAGTTACCAGTTCTCGACGGGGCTTCGGACGCTTTCGCATTTCTGATCCAGTGCGCTGGCCGCAAGATCCTCGATACACCCCGTCAGGTCATCGAAATCCTGCGCAATATCCGCGTCGAAGGCGAAGACGGGGCTTTTGCCGAACTGCGTCCTGCACAGCGCGGACTTTCACTGGCCATTTCTCTAAGCTTCGCCGCTCAGGCCATTGGAAACCAGCGTTACGCCATGCAGCTCAACGAGCAGCGTTTTATGGAGGAAGTTGCGTTCTGCCGGACATTCGTCAACCGGCAGGATATCGAATACCTTCAAAGTATCGGCCTGGCGCGCGGTGGCTCATTGGAAAATGCCGTCGTCGTGGATGGCGAAAATATCCTCAATCCTGCTGGACTGAAAATCGAACGCGAGTTTGCCCGCCACAAATTACTTGATGCCATTGGTGATCTGTATTGTGCCGGCCATAGGATGCAGGCCGGTTTTATTGGACACAAATCCGGTCACACGCTCAATAACAGGCTTCTGCGTACTGTTTTTTCAGATACTTCCAACTGGCGCTTCTTTCCCACAGGCCCCTCCCGGTCTGTTACAAAAACTCTCCGCACGCGCGTTGCCGCCTGAGACGCATGGCAGGTCTTTCGTCAGCGCATTCCCGTGATATAAGACGGGCTTCCACGGGAAGAGCAGGTATGACAAGCAGCACTCAGCGTCATTTTGAAGCATCGGTCGCGAATGGTGGTTTCATTCTGAGAGCTGCGGCTGTCAGCGGGCTTCTGCTGCTCTCCGGCTGTTCCATGTTCTCGCATCAGCATGAAAAACCTGCGATCCCCAAAACCGCAGATGCCGAAACCCTGTACAATTACGGCATCGATGCTCTGCATACGGGCCATTACGAGCTGGCAGGCGGCGAATTCGAACTGCTTCAGCAGAATTATCCCTATTCCGGATTCACGGGCAACGCAGAGCTGATGGAGGGATATGCCTATTACCTCCAGGGCGAATACGCGCTTTCGGTCCAGCAGCTCGAACGCTATCTCCAGCTGCACCCAACCAGCCCCGACGCAGCATACGCCTTCTATCTACGAGCACTCTGCTATTACGAACAGATCGCCAACGTCGAACGTGATCAACAGGGTACCGTTGAGGCACTGGACGCACTGGAAGAAGTCGTCACCCGTTTCCCCCAGACATCCTATGCCCGTGATGCCCAGCTGAAGATCGACCTGTGCCGCGATCATCTGGCTGGTAAGGAAATGCTGGTCGGTCGCTGGTATCAGCAGCAACGCAACTACGAAGCTGCCATGACGCGTTATCAGCGTGTCGTTCAGGATTTCCAGACGACAAACCACGTCGCTGAAGCTCTTGAGCGGCTCGTGGAAGTCTACATGTCCCTTGGTCTTAAAGATCAGGCCCGTCAGACGGCTGCCGTTCTCGGCTATAACTATCCCGATAGTCAGTGGTATCGTTATGCCTACAATAATCTTCGGGATCACAAGCTGCTCAACAACGATTTCAAGAAACCCGTTATCCGCCCCGGACAGGCGGACCATCATGGGTTTTTCTCCCGGATGTGGCACAGCGTCTTTTGATACTGGCCCTTTGAAACAGGCCGCCACACTCCCAACATTGCTGTCATGCTGACCCATCTCTCGATCCGCGATGTCGTTCTGATCGAAAAGCTCGATCTTGGTCTCGCTCCCGGTCTGACCGTCCTGACCGGGGAGACCGGAGCGGGTAAATCCATTCTGCTCGACAGTCTGGGGCTGGCCCTCGGAGAGCGTGCCAGCGGCGGTCTCGTACGTTCAGGCGCCACGCAGGCCAGCGTATCGGCTATTTTCGAAGTCGACGCCCGTCACCCTGTTCTTGCTTTGCTCGATGAACACGGCATCGTCCGCGAAGATCCTTCGGACCCGATTGTCCTGCGACGCATCGTGACCCCGGATGCCCGCTCCCGTGCCTATGTCTGCGACCAGCCGGTCGGCGTCGGTCTCTTGCGCCGCGTGGGTGCCTATCTCGTGGAAATTCAGGGCCAGCACGAACAGATGGGACTCGCCGATCAGAGCACTCATCTCGATCTGCTGGACGCGTTCGGAATTGCCCCGCCGCTTCGGGAGAAAACGGCTAGCGCTTTCCGGCAATGGGCCGCAGCCCGTAATGCCCTCAAAGCCGCCCGTACCGACATGGAAGCCGCCGCCCGCGAAGAAGAATGGCTACGTCAGACAGTCGATGATCTGGAACGTCTGGCTCCACAGGAAGGCGAAGAAGATGCGCTGGCGGCCACGCGCGTCAGCCTCCAGCGTGATGAACGTCGCGGTGAAGCCGTTGCCGCGGCCCTGTCAGAACTGACCCCCCGTGACCGGCGCTCGTCTGCGCCTGCTGCCGCGCTGCGTGCAGCCAGCCGCGCGCTCGCAAGATTGCTGCCAGCCCCGACGGAAACGGAAACCCTTTCGGACAGCCATCAGACACAGGCACAGGACGCGCTCGACGCCCTCGGAAAAGCCGAAGAAGCCCTCGCCGAAGCGGAGATGCTCTTAAGTCGCCTTGCCGCAGATACGGAAGGCGATCCGCGTCTGCTGGAAGAAACGGAAGAGCGGCTGTTTGCGCTCCGGGCAGAGGCCCGCAAACACAATATTTCCGTGGCCGAACTGCCCGGCTTTCTCGTCGCCCTGAAAACACGGCTGAGCGCACTGGATTCCGGCAACGCCGAACTGGCCCGCCTTCAGACGGCCCTGACCGAGGCCCGTCTGGCTTACGAAGACGCTGCCCGCACCCTCTCTGCTGCCCGCCAGAAAGCAGCCGAAAAGCTTGAAAAAGCCGTCAGTACAGAACTGCGTCCCGTCAAACTGGAACGCGCACGCTTCATCGTCTCGCTTCTGCCTCTGGACCCCGATCACTGGAACAGTCAGGGCATGGAACAGGCTTCGTTCCTGATCGCTGCCAACCCCGGCCAGTCTCCCGGACCGCTCGCCAAGGTGGCATCGGGTGGTGAACTGTCGCGCCTTATGCTGGCATTGAAAGTGGTGCTGGCGGAACGCTCCGACATCGGAACGCTGGTTTTCGATGAAGTCGATTCCGGCGTGGGCGGTGCCACTGCATCCTCAATCGGAGACCGGCTCCACAAGGTCGCGCAGGACGTACAGGTTCTCGTCGTCACCCATAGTCCGCAGGTTGCGGCACGTGGCGACCACCATCTACGAATCGCCAAGCGTATCCGCAATGACCGGACCGAAACACTGGCCGAACCGCTGCCCCATGACGCCCGGCGTGAAGAAATCGCCCGGATGCTTGCGGGCGACATCATTACCGACGCGGCCCGCGGGGCCGCCGACAGCCTTCTTGGACATCAGATTTCATGACCACTGCCCCAGTCTCCGCCGCCGAGCGTCACGCTGAACTCGAAGCGGACCTCGCACGGTGGGATGAGGCCTATCATGGACGCGACGAGCCCGAAGTTTCCGATGCCGTCTATGATGCGGCCCGACGTGAACTTCTGGCTCTGGAAGACGCACACCCGGACCTCAGATCTGAAAATGGCTCCAGCCAGCGGGTCGGATCTGCTCCCGATTCCGTTTTCGGGAAATACCGCCACCTTCTCCCAATGCTGTCTCTCGACAACGTCTTCGACCCGGAAGGCTTTGACGGTTTTGTTTCAAAAGTCGGCCGCTTTTTAGGGCTGGACGACCAACGCCTTCAGGCTCTCCAGTTCGTGGCGGAACCGAAAATCGACGGCCTCTCGATCAGCCTGACCTACGAACACGGCCGCTTCGTCCGCGGTACCACACGCGGAGACGGGATCGAAGGTGAGGATGTTACCGCCAACCTTCTGACCCTGAACGATATTCCTCACGAACTCACCGGCCCTGTTCCCGAGCGTCTCGAAATCCGCGGCGAAGTCTTCCTCTCCAAAAGCAGCTTCCTGACTCTGAACGAACAGCAGGTCGCGCGCGGCGCGCGTCCCTTCGCAAACCCCCGCAACGCAGCAGCCGGTTCTCTGCGACAGCTGGACGCCGAAATTACCCGCAGCCGCCCGCTTTCGCTTTTCGCTTACTCACAGGGCTATACGTCCTCGCCCGTCGCCGCGACCCACTGGGACTATCTCGAAAAGCTGCGGAACTGGGGCTTCAGGGTCAATCCACTCTCCGAGATGATCGCCCATGCCCGCGACATTCCTGCCTATGTCGACAAGCTGGCCCGCGAACGTTCAGGACTGGACTACGATATCGACGGTATCGTCTTCAAACTGGACGATATTAGTTTGCAGGAACGGCTGGGCTTCGTCGGTCGTGCGCCGCGCTGGGCCATAGCCTGGAAATTTCCGGCTGAGCAGGCCATCACCCGCCTACTGGAGATCGAAATTCAGGTTGGTCGCACAGGAGCCCTGACGCCTGTCGCGCATCTGGAGCCGGTGAATGTCGGCGGTGTCATCGTCTCGCGTGCCACGCTGCACAACGAAGACGAAATTGCCCGCAAGGACGTGCGCGTTGGCGATCTGGTCCGTCTTCAACGCGCCGGAGACGTCATTCCGCAGATCCTCGGTCCGGTCCCAAGCGAGGAACCACGCTCAGAACCGTTCGTCTATCCCGATCACTGCCCGGTCTGCGGATCTCTCGCCGAGCGTGTTCATGGAGAAGCCGTGCGTCGCTGTACGGGCGGCCTGACCTGCGAAGCCCAAGTCGTGGAACGGCTGATCCACATGGTCTCGCGCAACGCCTTCGACATTGACGGCCTTGGCGAGCGCAGCATCCGCGAATTCCACGATGCGGGATATATCCGCACACCGGGCGACATTTTCCGCCTTCGCACTCATGAAGAGGCCCTGCTCCAACGCGACGGCTGGGGGCGACTGTCGGTCGACAACCTGTTCCGTGCAATTGACGAACGACGGACGATCCCGCTGGCACGTCTTGTTTTCGGTCTGGGCATCCGACGCATCGGCGAACGCAATGCCCAGCTTCTGGCGCGGCACTACCAGACTTTCAAAAACTGGCGCGACGCCATGCTGGCCGCGCGTCCGGATTCAGAAGAGCGGGCGGCCCTCGGCGCGATCATGGGCGTAGGCGATGCGATCGCCGACGAACTGTCCGCCTTCTTCGCCGAGAGCCATAACATCCAAACTCTTGATGATCTAGCGACGGAACTGATGGAGATCACCCCCGAAGACGCCCCTCAGGAAGGCCATCTCTCGGGAAAAGTCATCGTCTTCACAGGGACCATGACAACCATGAGCCGCCCGGAGGCCAAAGCCATCGCCGAACGTCTGGGTGCACAGGTCACGGACAGCGTCTCGAAAAAGACGTCTCTGGTTGTTCTGGGTGAAAAAGCTGGCTCAAAAGCCAAAAAAGCTGCCGAACTCGGGATCGAAACCACAGATGAGAACGGTTGGCGTGTGCTGGCGGGACTGTAACAGAACTGCAAAACCAAAACCGTGAGAAAGTTGGTAATATTTCACTTTTTCAGGGTATAACGCCTCCCGCATGTCAGTCCTCCCTTCTTCCCAGCACCAGATCGTTCTCCTCCTACTGGGCTTAGCCGCCACGGTCGCGCTGATTGGCGTCTCCATCCTGATCTCGCTATCGGAGATCTCTTTTGCCGCGGCACGGGATGTGCGCCTTCGTTCCAAAGCCGAGGCGGGAGACCCTCGTGCTGTCGCGTTTCTCAAACTGCGACGCAACAGCGGTCAGGTCATCACGGTTCTGCAAATCTGCCTGAACGCCGTGGGCGTTCTGGGCGGCATCATCAGCGAATCCATGGTGAGCGACCCGATTGCAGCGGGCTTTCGTTCGATGGGAACAAGCCCGGCATTGGCCAGCAAGCTGGGCTCGGCCTGTTCCTTTATGCTGATCACCGGCCTTTTCGTCCTGTTTGCGGACCTTTTGCCCAAGCGGATCGCCATGAACGCGCCTGACCGGATCGCGCTCAAGGTCGGCTGGTTCCCGGCTGTTGCCCTCAAGGTTCTCTACCCCGCGGTTCTGGTCTTCTCGAAAATCTCGGACTGGTTGCTTAAGCTCCTTAAAATTCCGGCCGCCGCGACCGTCGAGCCTGTAACCCCTGAAGACCTGCGCGCCATTCTCGCGGCAGGAACAGCCTCCGGCGTGCTTCTGGAAGAAGAGCACCAGATGATCCAGAACGTGCTTGGCCTTCAGGATCGCGCCGTCACGTCCGCCATGACGCCGCGTGACGAGATTGTCTTTCTGGACGTCCAGGAAAGCCCGGAAAGCCAGCGCGACAAAGTTCGGGTTCGGCCCTATTCGCGTTATCCATTGTGCGATGGCGGCCTCGACAAAGTCATAGGCTCCATTCGCGCAGAAGACGTTCTGGTTGCCGTCGTCGACGAACCCCAGCCAAAAAGCACGGGTCTGGCCACCATCGCCAGCCAGATCTTCCGCATGCGCCGCGATGTCCTCTCTCTGCCTGACACCCTGAACCTGTGGGAAACCCTTGCCCAGTTCGAGGCGCATTCAGCAGGCTTTGCCCTTATTGTTAACGAATACGGCCTTGTGGTCGGTCTCATCACCTATAAGGACATCATGGGTGCGCTGATGGACGGTCTGGTCAGCCCGTTCGAAGAACAGGCCATCGTCCGCCGCGACGATAAATCCTGGCTGATCGATGGCGCGGCCCCCATCGGCGATGTCATCCGCGAACTGAACATCCCCATGTTCGACGATGCCCAAAACTTTGACACGGTCGGCGGGTTTGTCATGAACCGTTTGCGTCGCATGGCGCGCAAGGCGGACAGTGTGCAGTCATCAGGATTCCGGTTTGAAGTGGTTGACGTGGAAGGCTTCAGGATCAACCAGTTATTGGTGACACGTCTGAACTGACTTCCTCTGCCGGACGCAGGCTGCTTAGATCATCACATGATTGATCTCAGCCGCTCCGCTCTTATCCTTGTCGATATCCAGAATGATTTTCTGCCCGGTGGTGCGCTGGCCGTGCCAGGCGGTGATAGCATCCTTGAAGCCGTCAACGCGCTTGCCAGACGCCCGTTCAGGGCAGTGATCGCCACGCAGGACTGGCACCCCCCACATCACTGCTCTTTCAGCTCTCAGGGCGGCCCCTGGCCGATTCACTGCGTTGCCGGCAGCTATGGCGCTGATTTCCCCGAAGCACTCAGGTCCGAGCCCGTAACGCATATCATCCGCAAGGGTATCTTGCAGGAACGGGATAGCTATTCCGGGTTTCTCGACAACGATCGTGCAACTTCAACGGGGCTCGACGGGTTATTGAGAGGTCTTAGCATAGACCATGTGGTCGTCTGTGGGCTGGCTCTGGATTACTGCGTCACAGCTACAGCGCTGGATGCTGTGGGTTGCGATTACAAGACCGACGTCGTCCCGGAAGCCTGCCGAGGAATTGCTACCGATTCAAAAGCCATCCTGGAAAAACTTGAAAAACAAGGCGTTCTGTTGAAAAATCTGAATGCCTTCTGAAGGGCACAATCATGCATATAACCAGACTGCTTCCTGTGCTGCTTGCATACGCGGCATTCCAGACCGCTTCGGCAGCGACACCTTCGACAACGGCGGATCTGGCGAACACACAGGGGTTCAGGCAGGCTTATCAGGCTATGGTGACACTGCCGTCATGGGTGATGACGGCACATGCGACATCCGTGCCGGTCAGCGATCTCAGCCTCGGGGGCAAGTCTTATCTTCTGGGGCATATGTGCCGTCAGCACGACTGTGCGGCAGAACAGCTTGAAGTTGTTTTTGCGAAAGACCATTCAGCAGCATGGGGTCTGTTGAGCATCAAACGGGATGGGCCACTGAAACAGAATTTTCTGGGCGCGCCTGATGCCGAGATGCAGAAGGTTCTTCTCAAAGCCTATCAGGATAATAATCCAGCAGACTGAATTTAAAGGAAAATGAAGCGCCAGCCGTTTTCTCTAGAATGGCTGGTGCGCCCTGATGGATTCGAACCATCGACCCACAGCTTAGAAGGCTGTTGCTCTATCCATCTGAGCTAAGGGCGCATCAATTGGCCGTTAACTGGTCGGGGCGCCCGGACTCGAACCGGGGGCCTCTTGTACCCAAAACAAGCGCGCTACCAGGCTGCGCCACGCCCCGAACCGGCCGGAACCTAGGATGTCTGGCCGGCCGAGGCAAGAGGGTTTTTTTATTCGCCTTCGCTTCTTACGAGCGGCGGCACAAAAAGCGGTGCCGTATCCCAGGGAAACAGCACCCAAGTGTCCTGCGCGACTTCCGTCACATAGTGATCCGTGAAGGGTTTGCCCTCAGGTTTTGCGTAGAGGCACGCAAAAACTGCCTTGGGCAGCAGCTCACGCACGATCCGGGCCGTTACACCCGAATCCACGAGATCGTCCACGATCAGAAAGCCTTCGCCATCGCCCGCAGCGACAGGCGGCTTGACGACCTTGGGTTCGTGCTGCGTGCCTTCTTCGCCCGCATAGCTGATGACCGAAACGCTTTCGATCAGGCGGCACCCCATTTCGCGACCAAGAATGGCAGCGGGGATCAGGCCGCCACGGGTAATGGCGACCATACCGCGAAAAGGCCCATGCTTTTGCATGAGGGTTGAGGCCAGAAGACGCGCGTCACGATGGAGCTGGTCCCAGGTGACGGTCGCATAATGAACGGTTTGGGGAGTCTGATTGGCTGTCATGATCTTCCTCTGCCTTCCGTCTCGCAATTTTGCAATAAACTTGAGAGACGGAATTGCCTAAAGTGCTGCAATGATCGATCCGGCCCTGCGCACCCTTCCCGGCCTTCCGGCTCTTATAGTCGGAAGAATTTTCTCACAGCTTTCCGCGACTACCATGACGATCGCTATTGGATGGCAGATCTATGCGCTGACGCATGACATTGCCTCTCTGGGCTATCTGGGTCTTGCACAGTTCCTGCCCATGATTCCTCTGACATTCGTCGCGGGGCACGTTGCGGACCGCTTCAACCGGCGCACCATCGTTCTCATCTGTCAGATCTGCGAAATCCTCTCTACGGCCGCTCTCGCCGTGGCGGCCGCATTTCACGTCCTGACGACGGGCGGAATCTATGCGTTCGCAGCCTTTTATGGCGTTCTACGCAGCTTTGAGATGCCCTGCCAGCAAGCGTTTCTGCCCGCGATCGCACCGCCGACTCTTCTGCCCCGCGCACAGGCGCTGCTTTCCTCACTCTTTATGACAGCCTCCATCGTCGGCCCCAGCCTTGGCGGCCTACTCTACGGTATCGGACCAGTCGTTTGTTACAGTCTCTCGACCCTCGGGTTCGCGGTGGCTTTCTCAGGGACATTCTCCCTGAAACTGGTGCACACCATCCCACCGAAAGAACCGATCACATTCGCTTCGGTTTTTGCAGGGCTCTCCTTTCTCAACCGACGCCGTGACCTGCTGGGGGCTATCACGCTTGATCTGTTCGCCGTCCTCTTGGGAGGCGCAACAGCCATGCTTCCGGTTTATGCGGATGGCATCCTGCATGTCGGCCCGGTCGGACTGGGCCTGCTTCGTGCGGCTCCGGCGATTGGTGCACTTCTGATGTCCTGGGGCCTGTCACGGTATCCTCTCAAAGGCCGTGCAGGCCCTGTCATGTTCGTGTCGGTCGTCGTGTTCGGCATAGCGACGATTGTCTTTGGCGCGTCCCACACGGTCTGGCTCTCGATTGTCGCACTGATGGTCCTCGGGGCGGCTGACGTCATTAGCGTCGTGATTCGCTCCTCATTGATTCAGCTTGCAACGCCGGATTCGATGCGTGGACGTGTTTCAGCCGTGAACACGCTGTTCATCGGGTCCAGCAACCAGCTTGGCGAATTTGAAAGCGGTATGCTCGGAACAGCAATCGGAGCTGAGGCAGCTGTAATCGCAGGCGGCGTCGGCACTATTCTGGTAGCGGCTGCGTGGGCCCATGTGTTTCCGCGACTCTGGGCGCTGGATCGTCTGGAAGACGTCTTTCCCGAAGAACAGTAAGTCCTGAAACGCAAAAAGCTCCCGAAAGGGAGCTTTTGTTGCGGCCGAAGCAGCTTTTCAAAAGAAAGGCTGGCTCCCGAAGTAGGACTCGAACCTACGACCCAGCGATTAACAGTCGCTTGCTCTACCAACTGAGCTATTCGGGACCGGCGAGGTGGTATGTAGCCAAATGGGCGGGGTCGGTAAAGCCCCTAAATGAATTTTTTTTGGAGATTTTTCTGTTTTTCTTCAAAGACCTGAGAAAAACAGTCATTTTTCAGAGCTCTTCCCGCCCCCGCGTTGCAAGCTGATCCACGCGTTCGTTGTTTTCGTCGCCCGAATGCCCTTTGACCCAGAGCCATTCAATCTCGTGCGGCTTCGCAGCTTCCAGAATACGCTGCCACAGATCCATATTGGCAACAGGGTCCCCTGCTGCATTCCGCCAATTCCGGCGTACCCAGCCTGTGTGCCACCGCGTGATTCCGTTCCGCAGATATTCGCTGTCCGTATGCAGTGTCACGATGCAGGGGCGCTTCAGAGCCTCCAGCGCCTCGGCCGCAGCCGTCATTTCCATACGGTTGTTGGTGGTCTCCGGATGACCACCCAGAAGCTCTTTTTCCTGCCCCCGGAAGACCAGAAGCGCACCCCAGCCACCGGGGCCAGGATTGGGTTTGCACCCGCCATCTGTCCAGATTTCAACCTGAGGCCGTTCTGAAGAGGTCTCAGACATGGGCAACACCTGCGAAATGACGCAGGCGCACCAGATAGGCCAACGGGTCCTTACGGGTCACGAGCGCGTTGGCCGGAGTGTTGATCCAGTCATACAGGCGCGTCAGCAAAAAACGGATTGAAGCCCCCTGACATAGAAGGGGAAGTGCTGACTTCTCGGCCTCGGTCAGCGAACGAACGCTTTCATAACCCTGAAGAATGGCCGCAGCGAATGATGGCGCAAACGTCTTTTCGTCCCGGAAGCACCAGGCATTCAGGCAGATCGCCAGATCGTAGGCCAGAAAATCCGTACAGGCGAAATAGAAGTCGATCAGGCCCGAAACCTGCCCATTCTGGAAGAAAACATTATCCGGGAACAAGTCCGCATGGATCTGTCCGCGCGGCAGTTCATCCGGGAGTGGCCATGCACTTTCGATCCGCTGAAGCGCATTCCGCACTTCAGCCGTCAAACCAGGCGACAACGCGTCTCCGCTCTCGCCACAGCTTTCAAGCAGCGGCCCCCATGCCGCCGGAGACAGCGCATTCGGACGAACGGCGCTATATCCCTCGCCTGCAATATGCATCCGGGCCAGAGCCTTGCCGAGTTCCAGACACAACCCCGCATCAAGCTGTGTGGCAGAAACACCGGGAAGGAATGTCGTGATGGCAGCTGAACGGTCTGCCAGTGTCCGCAGCGCGGTTCCATTCCGGTCTGATACGGGAAGCGGGCAGTTCAGCCCCCTGCCCGCAAGATGCTGCATAAGCCCCAGAAACCATGGGAGTTCACTGGCATTCACCCGACGCTCGAACAGCGTAAGGATAAAATCTCCCTCCGTCGTACGGAGGAGGAAATTGCTGTTTTCGACACCCTCGGCGATGCCATGAAATGAGACCAGAGTGCCGATCGCGTAAGTGCCAAGAAACGCTTCAAGCGTCTCGGCCGCCAGTTCCGTATAGACGGCCATGAGAAATTAGTCTTCCTCGCCAGCCAGCGGACCGGGCAGTCGGAAGTTGATGTTCTCTTCCTTGACAATCCGCTCTTCGATCTTGAGCGAATATTTCTCGGACAGAGCCGTCACCATTTCCTGCACGAGACTCTCGGGAGCGGACGCACCGGCACTGATGCCCAGTGTTTCCACGCCTTCAAGGACGCTCCAGTCCAGATTTTCGAGCTTCGGCACCAGAAGCGCGCGCCGCGCACCCGACCGCTCGGCCACTTCGCGCAGGCGCTGCGAGTTGGACGAGTTCGGAGAACCGATCACGATCACCAGATCGCTCTCGGGCGCAATCGCCTTCACGGCTTCCTGGCGGTTGGTCGTCGCATAGCAGATGTCTTCGCGCTTTGGTCCCTCAATGAGCGGGAAGCGTGAGCGCAGGATATCCACGATTTCGGCCGTATCATCGACAGACAGCGTGGTCTGCGTGATGAAAGCCAGTTTCGCAGGGTCTTCCGGCTGGATCGTCCGGGCCTCTTCCGCATCATTGATGAGCGTGACGGCACCCGGCGGAAGCTGGCCCATTGTGCCGACAACCTCAGGATGTCCGGCATGACCGATCATAAGGATATGGAGCTGGTCCGGACCGCCACCCGCGAAGTGACGCTCGGCCTCACGATGGACCTTCGACACCAGCGGGCAGGTCGCATCCAGATAAAGCAGGTTGCGGCGCTGGGCCTCGGCGGGAACGGATTTCGGAACGCCATGAGCGGAAAAAACGACATGTCCGTCTTCAGGAACCTCGTCCAGTTCTTCGACGAAAATGGCACCCTTGGCTTCAAGTCCTTCTACGACCGTCCGGTTATGGACAATCTCGTGGCGAACATAGACCGGAGCGCCATAACGACGCAGTGCTTCTTCTACGACACGAATGGCGCGGTCCACACCGGCACAGAATCCACGCGGACCGGCGAGCAGGACACGAAGGGTTGGAGGAGCGGCCACACCATCGGTGCGGGCAGGAGCGAAAGTCGTCTGTTCTGACATGGTGTTCCCCAAGCGGGCGGAGTTCGATATGTAGGACCAGTATCGACCGGATTGCCTCTCGTCGCAACGTCCGGGCCTCTTTGCCGAGCCTCTTTGTAGGAGTTTCTTCAGCTGATGCCAGCCATCCGGCGCTTCGCCTCGCCCCTGTTTGCTCCGGCTTTCGCCCTCCTGGCCCTTTCGAGTCTGGCCGGCTGCGACGAATCCAACCAGAGTTTCTTCGCCCCCGCCTGTCCGGCGCTCGATATCCCGGGATCGGCAGCTGACCAGTTCGTCTATGACGGCAAGAGCGCGGATATCGGAAGCCTTGTCAGCCATGCGCAGATCACCTCCGTGTCCGGAGACTGCGAACGTGGCCCCGAGGGACCTCATGGCCATCAGACGGTCCGCACACGCCTGAGCCTTGCCATGAACCTGACCCGCGGCCCGGCGGCGAGCAGCGGCACGATCGACGTTCCGTATTTCATTGTCATCATGCGGGACGGCAAGATCGTGGATAAGAAAGTCTTCACAGACACGTTCCGCTTCCCGCCGAATGTCAGCACACAGTCTGTCCGCACGGACCTGCGCCTGATCGACCTTCCGTCCACTGACAACATGGCGCAGGAAAATCCTTATACGCTGGAGATCGGGTATCAGCTGACGCACGGTGAACTGGGGTATAACCGCGAGCATCTGGCCCCGGTCGCTTTCCACAGCCACACCCAGTAAAAAATACGCCGGGGCGGATACCATCAGACCCGGCATGCGGGCACAGCGGGTTTTGCTGTGCCCGCCATCATTTCGGAACAGAAATACATGGACAATCGCGAACTGACCCTCCGGGGGATTATTCTCGGAGCCCTCATCACGGTCGTCTTTACGGCAGCAAACGTTTATCTAGGTCTGAAAATCGGCCTGACTTTCGGATCGTCCATTCCAGCCACCATCATCTCGATGGCCGTCCTGCGCCTCATGGGCGGTGGGACTATGCTGGAAAACAACATGGTCCAGACGCAGGCTTCCGCTGCCGGAACTCTGTCCTGCGTATTTGCTGCACTCCCGGCCCTTATCATGGTCGGATACTGGCATGAATTCCCGTATGTCATCACGCTGCTGCTGACGATGGCGGGGGGCATGACGGGCGTTGTGTTCACCATCCCGCTGCGCCGGGCCCTCGTGAGTAACTCCAATCTGCCCTACCCCGAAGGCACAGCCTGTGCGGAAATCCTGCGCGCTTCCTCCCCGGAAGGTGATGCCCGGAGCCTCAGATCCCTCACCCTCGGCACTCTTGTCTCGGGGGCTGTGGCGTTTGCCACATCCGGACTACGTCTGCTGTCAGATGGATTTTCTGCCGCCACCGTCGTCGGCTCATCCGCGTTCCGTCTGAACGGGAGTTTTTCGCTGGCCCTGCTGGGTACCGGCTATCTGGTCGGCATCGGCGGCGGCATTGCGATGCTGCTCGGCGTGTTTCTTGCCTGGGGCGTCATGGTCCCGGTTCTGGGCCACCTTGCGCCTTCAGCCACACCGTTGGCCGAGGCTTCAGGCCTCTGGCTGCACAAGGTGCGTTTCATCGGCGCCGGAACCATTGCGGTGGCAGCGGTCTGGACGCTGCTGGCGCTCGCACGTCCTGTGGCGCAGGGACTGAAAGAAGCGCTTTCCGTCACTCATCTGGCAACCGGCGATGACAGCGACCGCGATCTGTCACCCAAGACGCTGATCGCTCTGTGTGCAGGACTTGCAATACTGCTCGCTGCGCTGTTCGGCTATTTCCTGTGGCCTGTCATGCCGCATGGCGGCGCTTTGGGAACACTAGTCGTTCTGGGGTTGATCGCCTGTTTCGGGCTGGGTTTTCTGGTCGCCAGCGCCTGTGGTTATATGGCTGGCATCATCGGGTCGTCATCCTCTCCGATATCCGGAGTCGGAATTATCGCCATCATCGCCATTTCGGTCGCCCTTTGGGGACTGGAAAGCGGCGGTATCCTGACGGTCGAGCAGCGTCCGATTGCCATTGCGTTCGGCCTGTTCGTCCTCTCCGCCATTACTGCCTCGGCTGCTGTTTCGAACGATAACCTTCAGGACCTCAAGACAGGCCAGCTCGTCGGCGCAGCACCTTGGAGGCAGGAAGTTGCGCTGCTTATCGGCTGTGCCGTTGGCGCAGTTGTCATCCCCTGGGTGCTACAGGTGTTGTATCAGGCCTATGGTTTCGTGGGTGCCATGCCACGTACGGATATGGACCCTTCGCGTGCGCTTGCCGCGCCACAACCTGCACTAATGGCCGCCATTGCGACCGGTATCCTGACGCATCAGCTCGACTGGCTGATGCTGGAAATCGGAGCTGCTCTGGGCGTGGTGCTGGTTGTTCTGGATATTGTGCTGCATCGACGCAGCCTTGCTCTTCCGCCTTTGGCCGTGGGGATGGGTATCTACCTCCCGGCAGATGTCTCCGTCACCATCGGGATTGGTGCGGGGCTTGGATGGCTTCTACGCCGCTTCCCGAGAGAACAGGGAACGATGATCGCCTCAGGCTTTATTGTCGGGGAAAGTCTGATCGGCGTGGCGCTCGCGACGATGGCAGGCGCTACGGGAAGCTCCGATACACTGGCGCTTCCCGTTCCGGCCTTGTGGAATGCCGGATTAGGATGGGCTGTTTTCTGTGGTGTTCTGCTCTGGTTCGGACGCCGGGTCAGACATTCAGAATAAATGAATAAAGGCCTGCGTTCAGGCCTTTACCCACCACTGCACAGGCTCCTGTTCGGACATTTCGGTCTTGACCATCTCCGGCGTTTCAGGAGCGACCTCCTTACGGGGACGCCCAACAGGACGCGGTGTACGGCGTGCCGCTTCAGCGGCCTGTTCTCGCGCCTGATGGAGGGACGCTTTTAACGTCTGGATCGTGTCCTGATTTTCCCGCAGCTCGCGGTTCAGTTCGCTGATCTGAATTTTCGCATGAGCTTCGCGCGTCTCAAACGCCTTGAGCTGGGTCCGAATTTCGGCAAGGCTCCGCTCGGCTTCTTCCCACCGACGCTGCTCACGCTTGACCGACTGACGCAGCCGCTCAACTTCTTCCTGATCGTCCTGAATAGGATTACGCGCCGCAATTCCACGACCGCCTTGATGTTCGACCACGACCTGACCGTCTCGTACAAAGCGACGGCGACGTTCGGCAGTTGGCGGGACGGGGCGGGATTTGGGAGTACGGGAGGACGCCCCGGCACCCAGACGGGCAAGAGCCTGTCTCAGTTTGTCTTCTTCGTTAGCCTGATGCTCGTCCTGCATTCTGTATTCTTCAACCAATATGATATTTATGGATTTTCCCCTGCAGAACAGGTCTGCCGAAAGGCAGAAAAGCTGACCGGATTTAAACCCGCTCAGCCGAAACATGTCCTGACAAGGATATGAAAAGTCGACTCGACTGGAAGAACCCCAGCGTTCTGACGAGGATTTTCTAGCACTTCACGCATATTCTGTCATCAGGGCAATAAGCGTTTATTTATATTTTCTTCTCATGCCAACGCCCTGGCGACCAGAGAATATCCGTTTCACCATGATTGTTGGCGTGACGCGCAAGAACAAAGAAGTAATCGGACAATCTGTTTAAAAAACGAAGCCCATCTACCGGCCTCTGCTCCAGTAGCGCTACACGCCGCTCGGCCCGGCGCGCAACGGTTCTGGCAAGATGTGCCTGAGCTGCAACGGGACTGCCGCCCGGCAACACGAAGCTTCTGAGTTCCTGCTGGTAACGACGCAGACCCTCCAGCCGGTCTTCCAGCCATAGAATGGCTTCCGAAGGCAGACTAGGGGTGCGCTCAAGGTCCGGCAGGCACAGATCGGCACCAAGATCGAACAGGCAGGACTGGATCTGACGGATTTCGTCTACAAGATCAGCCATCCGGGAGTCCTGCACCATGGAACAGCACAAAACTCCCAGTTGGGCATTCAGTTCATCAACAGTCCCCATCGCCTCGATCCGGTCTGAAGACTTGGGAACGCGTGTGCCGTCCCCAAGAGACGTCTCCCCCCCGTCTCCACCCCGTGTCACGATCTTATCGATGCGGATCGTCATAACCTGTCCAACCCTCCACGCTGGTCTTAGTGGCTTCTTTTGTGCTTTGCGTGATGACCGATGCTGCGATCGCCCATCAGATCACGGGCGCGGGATGTATGATCCGTCAACATCTTGTCCGTGTCGGTAGCGAGCGTCTTGATGTCCGGCGTACCACCCGAAGCCTGAGCCGTCGCGATGGCCTTGCTCAGATCCGGTGTGCGGATGCTGACGATATCCCGCAGGAACATACGATCAAATGCAGCACCATAAAGATGGGAAAACGAATCGACATGATCCTGATCGGCCGCGTCAATCTTGGCGGCGACCGTCAGGTTGGCGTCGGAGGCGATCTTGGCGACGGCTTTCTGATTGGTCGTGTGATCACCCTGAACGGTCGAGGCAAATGCCTTGACAACGTCACTGTTGCTATGGGTCACGGCGAGCGTTGCAATGGCGATCTGGGTCTGATCCATCTCATCGATCTGCTGGATGAAAGCCGCATCTGCCGTCGTCAGCTTGTAAGTCGAAGCGACGCTCGGCAGCGCGGGCGCAGGCGGGGCATCGGGGGCGTTACAGGCGGCAAGCCCGGCCAGAAGGCCCGCGGACAGACACAGACGGAGATACGAAACAGTCATCGAAGCTTCCTTTTTCAAACGCGCCTGCCCCGAAAAGACAGGCCGCGACAGACTGACAATGCACTCATGACAGTCTCTCATTCGCTGTTCAGACAACACATGATACATTCACGGCATGTCCGCAAACCCCATCCGCCCCGGCACGCCCGATCTGCTCCGAGGCAGTTTCATTTTCGCTGCCCTGTCCGCAGCATCGGGCGTCATGCTCGGGGCTTTGTCCGCCCACCTGCCGGACCGGCTGTTTGCCGTTCCGGGCGGCAGGGCCATGCTGCATTCCGCAGTGGAAATCCAGATGTGGCATGCACTTGGGCTCGGCCTTCTTTCTCTGAACGCCGCACGCCTGTCGCCGCGGCTGATCCGCACGGCGTGTCTATGCATGGCGATCGGCATTGTTCTGTTCTGCGTGCCCGTCACCCTGCTGGCGTTGTTTGACCTGAAGCTGGGTCCGGTATCAGTCGGACGGATCGCGCCTTATGGCGGGACGATGCTCATGATTGCGTGGTGTCTGGCAGCCATTTCGGCCCTGAAAGTCAGGCCCGGTTTTTTCTGAGTTTCCGAAAGACCAGGAATCCGACGGACTGGACGACAAGCGCCAGCAGAAAACAGACAAGCATGATTCCGGTCAGGATCAGCTGTTCGCGTCCGACCCCTGAGTCGATATGAAACAGACTGTAAAGTTCCTGCCAGGCAGACGTTCCAGCTGTGTGCTGCGCAACTTTGATGGCTGGCTGCCAGAAACGGAAGACCGACGCAAAGGCAAGCGTTAACCCTACGAGGATCGCAGTCCGGATCAGGGTTTCCATAACACTGACTTCACGCGGAGACGCGACTTGCGGGCGGGGTGGTGCTTTTTTCAAACGCATGACCTTTCCTGAAAATTGGGCTTTAATCATCTGTTCCTGTCATTCTGCGTTATGGCATGCAGAGGACAACATCAATGAAAGCCTTTTTCATGAACCGTTCCCTTCTTGCCGCCGGCCTTGGTCTGGCGCTGACTGCAACCCTTCCGGCACATGCCGCATCCACAACACCAGTAGTCCCCGCGCCACAACTGACCGAAACATCCGCACCGCCCGTAGCAGCGCCCTATCCTGATACGTCCGTAGCGCACGAGCAGGTAGAACAGGCCTTCGCGCTCGCACAGAAGACGCATCGCAAGGTTCTGCTCGATTTCGGCGGAAACTGGTGCCCGGACAGCAAAATGCTCAGCGGTATTTTTGCACTGCCCGACGCAGCGCGCTGGCTGGACAGCCAGTTCGTGGTGGTACCGGTCAATGTCGGGCGCATCAACACCAATCTCGATCTGGCGGAACGCTATGGCGTGACCATCAAGGCCGTCCCGACCGTCATCATCGTCACGCCTGAAGGTCATGCCCTGAACGGCGACGGCTCCAAGGCGCTTGGCAACGCTCGCAGCATGTCACCGCAGGCTGTTCTTGACCTCATTTCCGATTGGAACAAACGCGGATAAGTCCTTGAGGATCCGGCTTTTTCCCGGATCCTTACTATATCCTCAGAGCGCGAGCACCTGCTCGGCTTCATGGACGACTTCCGCCAGAACATCTGCTTCAAACGGAGAAGTCAGTCCCGCTTCGGACACGAGTTGCGCGAACGGTTTCGACCCACCTTCGGCGCAGAGCCTGCGGTAGATTTCCAGCGTCCCTTCCCGATCCAGACGCGACCCCAGCCAGAGTTGCAGCGCACAGCACTGTGCCAGCGCATAGTCGATATAATAGAACGGCAGCCGGTAAATATGGAGCTGGGCCTGCCAACGGCCACCCTTTGCCGGATAGGCCAAGTCGCCCCAGTCACGCCACGGCATGTAGAGTTTTTCAAGCCGCTGCCATGTCTGGTGTCGTTCTTCCGGCGTCATGTCAGGATGGGCATAGATCTCGTGCTGGAAGTGATCCACACACACGCCATAAGGAAAGAACGACAGCGCATCAATCAGATGCATCCGCCGATAGCGTTCTGCCGCACCGTCCTCGACCAGTTCCCCAATCTGCGGCCAGCTCAGGAACTCAAGGCCCATGGAATGAATTTCCGCGGCTTCCATGGTCGGCCAAAGCTGATCGATCCACGGCAGGTCACGGCTTTTCCAGTTCTGGAACGCATGGCCCATTTCATGGGTGAAAACGCCGATATCGTTATGGGTGCCATTGAAATTGGCGAAAATATACGGCGTTCCAACCGTTGGAAAAGACGTGCAAAACCCGCCCCCCGCCTTGCCGTCTCGGTTTTTCAGATCGAGATACCCAAGATCGCGCATCTGGACGTAAAAATCCGCCATTTCCCCCGAGGGGTCGAGGTCGCGAAACATGCTTTCAGCACGCGCCACCAGCAGGTCATGATCACCAGCAGGCTCTGGATTGCCCTGAAGGTCGATCAGGGCTTCATCCCACGCCATCGCCTTGTCCCAGCCCATTTTCAGACGACGGCGCTCCATAAGCGCGCTGATCAGGGGCGTGACATACGCCAGAACCTTCTCGCGAAAGGCTGCGACCTGCTCAGGGCCATAATCCGTTCGACGCATCCGGCGATAACCGAGCTCGATATAGTTCTCAAAACCAAGAGTTTTCGCCATTCGGTCGCGCAGAGCGACCAGCTTGCCGTAAAGGGCATCCAGTTCAGCGCCGTTCTGGTCGAAAAAATCCCAGCGCGCCTTTTCAGCTGCATGACGAACATCCCGATCCATACCCTGAAGGTAAGGCACCAGCCTCGACAGGTTCAGGGTCTTCCCATCGAAAGAAATTTTCGCGGCCGCCAGAAGGGCCGTGTATTCCCCTGAAAGACGCGCTTCCTCTTCCAGATCCGTACTGATGCGCGGATCGAACGTGGTCGTGTCAGCTTCCCAGAGCCGTACCACGTGAGGTGTTACGATGGCTTCAAGGCCATCGCGGTCAGGATCGGCCAACAGGCGCTTCTTGACCGTCACCTCATGATCAGTCGCGACCGGAGATAACCGATCCGCATAATCCCGATCCGCCTTGGCGGCCTCATCCTGCGTATTGCGCGAGAATTGAAGATGCACATGCGAGGCCCAGGATTCATACTCGCGCCGGACGGCATCAAAAGCCTCCAAGGCCTCGACGCGGTCCCCGGCATCAAGCAGCGATGCGATGGCATGGTAGCGCGCCTTGAGCGAGTTCTCGTCAGGCCGGGGGAAAGACAGTTCGGAAAAGGGAGGGATTGTCTTCGTCATGCTTCAATTCTGACATTCCCCCGCTTCTGCGTCCATGCCCTGCCTCTGCCCCTATCAGTCGGGCCTAATAGCGCTGACAAACTGGGTAATACGATGGCAGGCTTCTGCCAGCTGTTCATCAGACGCAGCAAAAGACAGCCGCAGATAAGGACTGTATCCAAAGGCCGAACCCGGAACGGTCGCGACATGCGCTTCTTCGAGAAGAGCTTCCGCAAACGCCACATCCGTCTCCAGAAGACGCCCCTGCCCGGATGTGCTACCGATCAGGGCCGCGACACCCGGATAGGCATAAAACGCCCCTTCCGGCATGACGCAGGTCAGTCCAGGGACCTTCTGCAAGGCGTTGACGACCAGTGCCCGGCGACGCTCATACGTCGCCAGCATGTGTGCAACTCCGTCGGCATCTCCATCAAGAGCCGCCACCGATCCGGCTTGTGCGAGCGTACAAACACCCGACGTGGAATTGCCCTGCACCGCAACCATGGCCTGAATCAATGGCACCGGACCGCAGGCAAACCCGACGCGCCATCCCGTCATGGCGTAGGCTTTCGCCATACCGTTCACGATCAAAATCCGATCCGCAAGATCAGGCGCGACATTCAGCAGGGAGAGGTGTTTGCGGTCGTCGAACGTCAGATGTTCATAGATCTCGTCGCTCATCACGAGAACATGCGGCGCCTGACGCAGCACATCTGCGATGGCTTCAAGATCCTGCCGCTCCAGAATGGCACCGGTCGGGTTGTTCGGGAAATTCAGAACCAGCCATTTCGTACGCGGCGTAATCGCCTCTCGTATGGCTTCCGGGTCCGGGCGAAAGCCGTCCTCTTCCCGGCAGCGGATTTCGACCGGAACCCCACCCAGCATCCGGGTGATCAGTGGATAACTCACCCAGTACGGCGCAGGAATGATGACCTCGTCACCGGCTTCCAGCGACGCCATCAGCGCATTGAAAATAATCTGCTTGCCGCCATTCGCAACCATGATCCGACTGGACGCAACGTCCAGATCGTTATCACGCCTGAACTTGCGAATGATGGCATCGATCAGCGGTTTCTGTCCGGGGATCGGTGGATAACCTGTATCCCCGGCCTTCGCGGCTGCATAGGCAGCTTCAATCGCCTCTGGCGGTGACGGAAAATCCGGCTGTCCCAGAGCGAGCGAAATGACATCCGCGCCCTGCGCCCTCAGTTCACGGGCGCGGGCAGCCATGGCGATCGTTGCAGGACGTGGCAGATCCGCAAGGCGTGATGCGACGGTAAAACTCATGAAAGGCCCTGACAAAACTTCTGGATACGGGTGCAAGCTTCAATCAGCAGTTCCGTGCTGGTGGCATAGGAAATCCGGAAATATCCCGGTGTAAGAAACGCCGTTCCATGCACGGCCGCAACGCCGGTTTCTTCCAGAAGAGCCGTTACAAAAGCCTCGTCACTATCAATCAAGCGACCACCCTTGCTGGTTTTGCCCAGCACGCCAGCGATGGACGGAAAAGCATAGAACGCCCCTTCAGGGAGAGCGCAACTCAGGCCCGGAGCATCATTGAGCATCCCGATCACAAGATTGCGCCGCTCCTGATAGACCGCCACCATTTCCGAAATAAAATCCTGCGGGCCGGATACGGCTTCCTGCGCTGCTGCCTGCGCGATGGAACAGGGATTGCTCGTGCTCTGCCCCTGCAGTTTGATGAGCTGTTTTGTAAGCTCCACTGGTGCTGCGGCAAATCCGATCCGCCAGCCTGTCATGGCATAGGCCTTGGACACACCATTCATAGTCACGGTCCGGGAGCGCAGACGCGGCTCGACCTGCACAACGGTCTTGGCAACAGCGCCATCATACAGGAGCTTGGCGTACATATCGTCCGTCAGGATCCAGATATCCGGATAGTCCAGCAGGACCTCCGTCAATTCCTTCAGGGCTACCTCGTCATACGCTGCCCCTGTTGGATTGCATGGCGAGTTGAGGCAAAGCCATTTCGTGCGAGGGGTGATGGCTGCACGAAGCTGTTCTGCCGTCAGGCGAAAACCATTTTCAGGGGCCGTCTGGATAATGACAGGTGTTCCATCGGCCAGCGTTACGATGTCGGGATAAGACACCCAGGCGGGAGCTGGAATGATGACCTCATCGCCCGCATTCAGGGTCGAGACCATGACATTGTAAATAACCTGCTTGCCACCCGTAGAAACGCAGATTTCCTCTGCCTTGTAATCCAGATCGAAATCAGCGTTCAGACGGGCCGCGACGGCCTTGCGCAGTTCGAGCGTGCCCGGAACATCCGTATATTTTGTCTTACCGGCCTCAATCGCCCGAATTGCCGCACGCTTGATGAAGTCGGGAGTATCAAAGTCCGGCTCACCCGCAGAAAGGCTAATGATATCACGGCCCTCTGCCTTCAGGGCACGGGCTTTCTGGGTCACGGCAATCGTCTGACTGGGGAGAATACGGTTCAGACGGTCGGCAATAAAGGACATGACAGGCTTCCGGATCATTTTGATGGAGCGATTCTAGGCACGTTCCATCAGTTTTGACCACAGGTAGCCGTGCTCCAATCAACAAAAAAGGCGCCTTCCCCGAGGAAGGCGCCTAAATCTTTGCCGGACAAACCCTATACCAAGGTCAGGCCAGCTTTTCCATCTCGCGAAGAACCGCTTGGCCCATCATTTCCGTTCCAACGCGAGCCATGCCGGGGGACATGATATCCCCCGTTCGCAGACCTGTAGCCAGAACATTGGACACAGCCGTTTCAATCAGATCCGCATCCTCGGCGCGATTGAGCGAATACCGCAGCAGCATGGCGAAAGACAGGATCTGGGCCAGCGGATTGGCGATCCCCTTGCCTGCGATGTCCGGCGCGCTGCCATGGATCGGTTCATACAGCGCATTGCGTTTGCCATCGGCGCGAACCGGGCCAAGCGTTGCAGACGGCAGCATGCCGAGTGAGCCGGTCAGCATCGATGCCAGATCGGACAGGATGTCTCCGAACAGATTGCCCGTCACGATGACATCGAACTGGTTCGGGTCACGCACAAGCTGCATCGCGCAGTTATCAGCCAACATGTGCGAAAGCTGGACGTCGGAATATTCGCGCTTGTGAATGTCGGTTACGACTTCCTTCCACAGGAGGCCGCTTTCCATGACATTGCACTTCTCGACCGAGCATACGCAGTTGTCGCGCTTGCGGGCCAGATCGAACGCCACGCGCGCCACACGCTCGATTTCGGACGTCGTGTAAACTTCCGTATTGATGCCGCGACGTGAACCATCTGGCAGCGTCTCGATCCCACGCGGTTCACCAAAATAGATGCCCCCGACCGTCTCGCGAACAATCATCAGGTCAAGTCCGCGCACCACTTCCGGCTTCAGCGCGGAGGCCTCAATCAGTGCATCGAACAGCTTGGCCGGACGCAGATTGGCGAACAATTCGAGTTCCTTGCGGAGCTTGAGGATTGCCACTTCCGGACGCTTGTCAAAGCCAACATGGCTCCAGGCCGGATCACCCACCGAGCCAAACAGAACCGCATCAGACTGGCGGGCCAGTTCAACAACCTCATCGCGGATCGGCACGCCGTGCACCGCAAGCGACACTGCGCCAACGAGTTCTTCCGTGATTTCAAGCTTCAGTCCGCGATGCGCACTCATCCAATGCACGATCCGCGCAACTTCGCGCATGACTTCCGGACCGATTCCGTCTCCGGCCAGAACCAGAAGTTTGTGTGCGTCGCTCATTTCACAGTCCCTATGGTAATTGACGGCACCCATGCGCGGGCTGGACGATGTTCGAAGCTGCTGATTTCGGCATCATGGGCCATGGTTTGTCCGATATCGTCCAGCCCTTCGAGCAACATGTGACGCCGGAACGGATCAACTTCGAACGGGATAGTCTCGCCATTCGGACGCACGATCACCTGACGCTCCAGATCCACCGTCAGACGTGAATTCGAACCCTGACGCGCATCGTCCATCAGTTCGTCGCAGATCTGGCGCGGCAGCGGGATCGGCAGGATACCGTTCTTGAAGCAGTTATTGAAAAAGATGTCGGCAAAGCTGGGTGCGATCACACAGCGGATTCCGAAATCCAGCAGCGCCCAAGGGGCATGTTCACGCGAGGAGCCACATCCCAGATTGTCGTAAGTAATCAGGATTTCGGCGTGCCGGTATGGGTCCTGATTGAGCACGAAATCCGGCTTTTCGTTACCATCGGCGTCATAGCGCTGGGCCGCGAAGGCACTTTTTCCCAGACCAGTCCGCTGGATGGTTTTGAGAAAGCGGGCCGGAATGATCTGGTCCGTATCAATATTCTCGGTCGGCATGGGCGCCGCAATGGCGGTCAGTTCCGTGAACTTGTCCATCAGACGGTCTCCTTCACCAGTTCACGCACATCGCACAGACGCCCCGTCACAGCTGCCGCTGCCGCCATGGCAGGCGAGCAGAGATGCGTCCGGCCCTCAGGTCCCTGACGCCCCTCGAAATTGCGGTTGGAGGTTGACGCGCAACGCTGGCCCGGCGTCAGACGGTCCGGATTCATCCCCAGACACATCGAGCAACCAGCCTCACGCCACTCAAAACCGGCATCAAGGAACACCTTGTCCAGCCCTTCGCCTTCAGCGGCATGCTTCACCAGACCGGAGCCGGGAACAATCATGGCCCGAACACCCTCGGCAACATGTCGTCCGCGCACCACATCCGCAGCAGCGCGCAGATCTTCCAGACGGCTGTTCGTGCAGGAGCCGATAAACACGACATCCACTGGCGTTCCAGCGATTTTCTGCCCAGCCTCAAGCCCCATATAATCCAGAGCACGCTGGATCTGGGCTGCACGGGCCGGATCGGCAACGTCTGACGGGGACGGCACGGAACCATCGATCGGCAGCACATCCTGCGGGCTGGTACCCCATGTGACGGACGGGATGATCTCTTCAGCGGCGAGCGTGACTTCC
Source organism: Gluconobacter cerevisiae (assembly GCF_015244675.1). GTDB lineage: Bacteria > Pseudomonadota > Alphaproteobacteria > Acetobacterales > Acetobacteraceae > Gluconobacter > Gluconobacter cerevisiae. The sequence continues at coordinate 272,286 of NZ_JABCQO010000003.1, forward strand.
GTGTCGAAATAGGCGCCTTCGTCAGACGCCAGACTGCGCCAGTACTCACAAGCCTGCTCGAACGCTTCATCCTTCGGCGCGAACGGACGGCCCTTTACATAAGCGAAGGTTGTCTCGTCAGGCGCCACCAGCCCTGCACGTGCACCGGCTTCGATGGACATGTTGCATAGCGTCATACGCCCTGCCATGTCCAGATCACGGATTGCAGATCCTGCAAATTCAATGACATGGCCAGTGCCACCAGCGGTGCCAATGCGCCCGATGATGGCCAGCATGATGTCCTTGGCCGTTACGCCCGGACCGACCTTGCCTTCAACGGAGACGCGCATGTTCTTCGCGGGTTTCTGCAGGATCGTCTGCGTCGCGAGCACATGCTCGACTTCGGACGTCCCGATCCCGAATGCAAGAGAACCAAGGGCGCCATGCGTGGAGGTATGACTGTCACCGCAGACGATCGTCATGCCCGGCAGGGAAATGCCCTGTTCCGGCCCGACGACGTGCACGATCCCCTGAGAGGCGGAACGCAGCGGGAAATAGGGGATGCCGAATTCGGCAACATTCTTCTCAAGCGTTTCGATCTGGAGACGGCTCTGCGGCTCCTCGATTGGCTTGGAACGGTCGGACGTGGGAACGTTGTGGTCCACCACGGCCACCGTGGCATCCGGACGACGCACGCGGCGCCCGGACAGCCGCAGACCTTCAAAGGCCTGCGGGCTTGTCACCTCATGGACGAGGTGCCGGTCGATGTAGAGGATGCACGTCCCGTCTTCGAGGCGTTCGACGACATGGTCGTCCCAGATCTTGTCAAAAAGGGTTCTGGACGAATTGGTAACGGGCATCCTGTCTCTACTCCGGACGGTTTAGGAAGCGGCCTTGCTGTCAGCCTTCGGCAGATCGCGGGGACGCTCGGCAATACGGGCGGACTTGCCCGAACGGCCGCGCAGGTAATACAGCTTCGCGCGACGGACTTTACCACGACGCACAACTTCGATGCTGGCGATTGACGGTGCGTACAGCGGGAACACGCGCTCCACGCCTTCACCGTTGGAGATCTTGCGAACCGTGAAGTTGCTGTTCAGACCCTTGTTGGAACGGGCGATGACAACGCCTTCGAAGCTCTGAACACGCTCACGCGTGCCTTCGACAACGCGGACGCCAACGCGGACCGTGTCACCTGCAATGAACTCGGGAACAGCGCGGACGCCGGAAAGACGCTCGATTTCGCGCGCCTCATACTGCTGGATAATGTTCATGACCAAACTCCTGAAAACAAAACTTCAATGGACCTGCTGTCGTGCCAGATACGCATCCCAGAGGTCCGGGCGGCGCGCCTTCGTGACGGCGATTGACTGTTCATGGCGCCAGCGGGCGATGGCACCATGGTTGCCGGAGAGAAGAATGTCGGGCACGTCCCGCCCGTCCCACACTGCCGGCTTGGTATATTGTGGATATTCAAGAAGCCCCTCAGCAAAGCTCTCGTCCTGACCGCTGACATCTGATCCCATAACGCCGGGAAGGAGCCGTACGCACGCATCCAGAAGAGTCAGGGCGGGAATTTCTCCACCTGACAGTACGACATCGCCCATGCAAAGCTGTTCGATATCGTGCTTTTCCAGAACGCGCTCGTCCACGCCTTCGAAACGACCGCAGAGAACAACGACCCCTGGCCCGGATGACAGACGCTCCGCATCTTCATGCGACATGCGCTTGCCCCGTGGTGTCGGGTAGACGACCGGACGACCGTCCAGCGCGGGAAGCGCCGAGAGAGCCGTATCCAGAACGTCCGCCCGCATCACCATGCCGGCTCCGCCACCAAAAGGCGTGTCGTCCACGGCCCGGTGGCGTCCCAGTCCATGCTGGCGCAGATCATGCGCCTCACAGGACCAGATCCCCCGCTCCAGCGCCCGACCCGCAAGGGAGAACCCCAGCGGCCCCGGAAACATGTCGGGGAAAAGGGTCAGGATGTCCGCGCGCCAGCTCATGCCCGCACCTGGACCTCGCCAGAGAGATCCCCCTCGACCTCGACTTCAACAGGAGGGACAAGGGTCACTTCCCGTTTCGCGAGATCAACGCGCGGCACGCAGGCCAGCGTGAAGGGCACGATCAGACCACGATCCACTTCGAGGCTGACGCCTGCGCCGTAATCGTGAACGACCGATACCGTCCCGAGAATATCTCCGTCTTCCGAGACAGCCGTCATACCGATCAGATCGGCATGATAGAATTCGTCGTCTTCGGTTTCCGGAAGAACGGTGCGCGGAACATACAGCTTGGCATTGACCAGACGTTCGGCGGCCGTACGGTCAGGGAGATCCTGGCCTTCGGCATCCGTCAGTGCAGCCACGCCAGCCGAAATCCAGCGTGCCGTCCATGCCCTGCCCTGCCCGTCATGCAGCACGCCCAGCGTCTCGACCGAAGCCGGATCATCTGTGGCAGCATGAAGATGCACCAGACCGCGGACACCGTGCGGACGACCGACGGTGGCAATCAGGACATCGCTGTCAGGGTTGAAGCGGGGCACGTCTCGGGCTTCCTGAAAAGCAGCTCAATCAGGCCGCAACAGCGGCAGCAGCAGCCTTGGCGCGTTCCTGAGCCTTCGCCTTCGGAGCGGACTGCTTGGGCTGCTCGTTGTAGGTCGGCTTCGGAGCCAGGCCTGCATTACCGAGGAAACGGGCGACACGGTCCGTGGCGAGGGCGCCGTTGGACAGCCAGTGCTTGATGCGCTCGTCAACCAGACGGATACGGTCGGCGTGATCAGCCGGCAGCATCGGGTTGTAGGAACCAACCTTCTCGATGAAACGGCCATCGCGCGGGCTGCGGCTGTCAGCAACAACGATGTGGTAGTAGGGACGCTTCTTGGCACCTGCACGTGCAAGACGGATCTTGAGGCTCATGAAATACTCCTGAGAGACAGAACTTGTAAAAAAACGGGACAGATCAGGCGAAAGGCGGCCGTCCACCGGGTTTACCCCCGGGGCCACCCATGCCCTTCATCAGATCCGCCAGACCTCCTGCACCACCCATGCCACGCATCAGGCCACCAAGGCCCATCTTGCTGATGCGTTTCATCATGGTGGACATGTCGTTGAACTGTTTGAGCAGACGGTTGATCTCCGGAACCGTGGTTCCCGAGCCTGCTGCAATGCGCTTTTTGCGGGACGCCTTGATGATCTCCGGCGTCTTGCGCTCCTGCTTCGTCATCGAGGAAATGATGGCCTTGTGACGCTTGAAGATCGACGTATCGAGCTCCTTGTCACCCAGCATATCCTTGATCTTTCCCATTCCCGGCATCATGCCGAGAATGCCGGAAATCGAGCCCATGCGGTTGATCTGGTTGATCTGGGACACATAGTCATCCAGATCGAACTTGCCCGCGAGCATCTTCTTGGCAACGCGCTCACCTTCCTCGTGATCGAGGGTTTCGGCAGCACGTTCCACCAGCCCGGCAACGTCCCCCAGACCGAGAATACGGCCTGCAACACGCTCGGGATGGAATTCTTCAAGCGCTTCGAGGTTCTCACCCGAACCGGTCAGCTTGATCGGCGCGCCCGTGATGGCCTTCATGGACAGGGCCGCGCCTCCGCGGGCGTCACCGTCCATCCGGCTCATGACGACGCCAGTGATGCCAACAGCTTCGTTGAAGGCCTTCGCGGTGTTGACGGCGTCCTGACCGGTCATCGCATCAACGACCAGCAATGTCTCGGCAGGCTTGGTGAGCGTGCGGATTTCCCGCACTTCATCCATCAGCGCTTCGTCGATGGACAGACGGCCTGCCGTATCGAGAATAACGACGTCATAACCTTCGAGACGACCGGTCTCGAGCGCACGCTTTGCGATCTGGACAGGCGACTGTCCGGCAATGATCGGCAGAGCCTGAACGCGACCCGTCTGGGCGTTGACGCGCTCAGCCAGCTGCTGAAGCTGGAGCTGCGCGGCCGGACGCTGGACATCAAGGCTGGCGAGAAGGACTTTCTTGTTCTCACGACCGGACAGGCGCAGGGCGATCTTGCCGGAGGTCGTCGTCTTACCCGAACCCTGCAGACCCACCATCAGCACTGGAACCGGCGGATTGGCGGACAGGTTCAGCGGAACCGCCCCTGCCCCGCCCAATGCGTCGATCAGGGCATCGTTGACGATCTTGGCGACAGCCTGACCAGGAGAAACGCTTTCCAGCACTTCCTGCCCAACAGACCGCTCGCGAACCTTGTTGACGAAGTCCCGCACCACAGGCAGAGCAACGTCTGCCTCCAGCATGGCGAGACGCACTTCACGCATGGCCTCGGTGACATCAGCCTCCGAGAGCTTCCCGTTCTTGGAAAGCCCTTCGAGGACACCGGACATCTTGCCTGAGAGTTGATCGAACAACGGGTCACCTTAAAAGCAAACAGAAACACGCCACTGCGCGAGTCTTCGCGAGGTGGCGTGTCCGGAAACAGAGTCTGTCTATTCCCTTGCAGCCGAAGCGTCAAGCGATAGACGCAGAAACCTCAGTTTTTCAGGGCATATCGTCCGGTTCACCCTCTGGCGGGTGCCCCATCAGAGCCTTCATCTGTTCATGAAGCGCCTTGAGCTTGGTCATGGTCTCCTTACCCTGCTGGCGCTGTGCGGGCGTCAGTAGATCATGAAGCTGTTCCATGGTTTCGAGATGGAGCGCGGAGACTTTGGCCTTGAGCTCATTCTCCTGTCCATTCAGATCCGTGAGTGTTGCACGATCCAGATCCCCGACAGAACTGAGAGCATCGTGGATTTTCTCCTCGATAGCCCGCCCTTCGAGACGAAGCGCGCGCTCGTCCTGATGAGCCTTCTCAAAAATGGCCTTAAGCTTTGTTTTTTGATCCGCCGTCAGCGTAACGCCAGGAGGAACAGGAGGCATCATATGGCCGGGAGCACCACGCGGGCCTCCCAGAGACGGCTGAACCCAGCCGGACACATGATGCGCTTGTGCCGAGGCCAGAAGAGGAGTTCCCATCAGGCCCAGAGCCACCATGGCGGGAAGTAAGGCAGTAGGGCGAAGGATCGTCATGGACGTCATATCCTTGGAGGTTATGGCAGCCGGAAACGCACGGGGCGCCTCCATGACGTTCTAGATGGCACGCTTCAATGTTGCTGAGTTCCCCCTCCTCCGTTTCAAAAAGTAAGGGCATAGGGTATATGTAACACGGCGACTTGACGGAAAATGTTTCCCGTCGCATGAAGCATCCAGATCCGAACAGACTCCTTCAGAAATGAAGCCTGCCGGATGGAGAGGTGGCCGAGTGGTTTAAGGCAGCGGTCTTGAAAACCGCCGTGCGTGGAAGCGTACCGTGGGTTCGAATCCCACCCTCTCCGCCAGATAAATCAAAAACTCCCAGAATTTCCAGAGAGTTATCTGATTTATCAAAATCTATCCCACCTTAGGTCCCATCTTAGAAAATGCGTCACCCTGCGGCGCCCGGACGCGATATGCGTCGTCCTGTAAATGTATCGATGCGACTTGCTGACTGAAATCCTGTGTTTCTCAGAGGCATCCAGATAATCTGAGGCCGCGCCTGAAGCAGCACTCCGCGAAACTTCGCTCAGAAATATCTTGAAATCGTCGCCCGTGTTCAGCTAACGTTCTTTCGTTAGTTGACACCACGTTACAGAAGACTTCCACAAGGGAAGTGCACGACCTGCCTCTGATCGAAGCAGTAATTTTGCAGAATCTTGAACGCCCAAAAAACCAGCGAACCAGGTGTCATCGTGAGCCCCGCAAGGGGCATGGTTGGATGAGCGTATCATGGATTCTACACTACCAAGTCGTCCCTCGGGTGACTTTTTCATAAGCCGTCGCGAGGCTGCGATACGGCTTTGTGTCTCTCTCTCCACGATTGATCGGTATGTCGCCGCTGGGGTTCTGCAGCGCTACAAGATTGGACCGCGTCGGACGCTCTTTCGGCTACGCGACGTCGAGCATCTCGTGCGTCGCGACGATGTCGGCTTTCAGGCACCTGCGCCGGTGCCCTTGGGACCGGATTTCTAGTCATCTTGCCCCTCAAGGGAAGGTCCCTGCAAATCCCGCCTTAATACTGAAAGTCGAACCGATGTTTGATGTCGCCGAAAAAGAATTTTCTTGGGACGCTCCTTGGGGCTTCCTCGAAGTAAAAAAAGTTGCTCAAGACTTTTTTTACTGGCTTCTCACGAATATCTTCAGAGGCCCCACGGGCAACATTTACGTAGCAGCATCTTTCCGGACATGCATAGGCTCTCTATCAGAAATTTGTAAATCCGTTCATTGTAATGTGCCTTCTTATGTCACCGAAGACTGGTTTAGTGTCCGTATGACGACCCCAAATTTTTCGGATAGAAAAATCGAGCAGGTTATAGAAAGGCTAACGCTGAAATTGGACTATGCAAGGATTGGGGGAGTAAAACTTTGGGCAGCTTTAGATGCAGTCATGGAATTGCTGTTTGCTCGGGCATCATCCTGGTCTGATGCATTGACACTGGATGACCTCCTGCCGCAGCTGACGTCAGGCCGGATGATCCAAGTTTATGACGAATACCGGAAGGCAGGTCTGCCACTCAATATAATTGCAGAGCACGTTCTCTTTTATAAAAGACCAATCCGATCCGATGAGCAGGTCCGTCTTGCTCGCGCTTTGAGGGATCTTGGCTGGAAACGGCATCGCACGGCACAGGCCCGGCGTTGGATAGCACCTCCTGATTTTCCAACAAGAGACCGAAACAATTCCCGATGGGATCAAGAGGTGACGTCTCTTTGAGGTGTAGTAAATTTGCAAGTCCCAATGTGCGGTGACGAGCCGTAGCCTCACGACCACCGTTGGAGCAGCATCTGACATCCCAAGTTGTCGCATATGGGGGGCGAGCGGAATGTCAGTTATCGGGAAGCAATAGCCGAAAGTCGCCATTCGCAGCACTCAGGTTCATGGCGCCTACCGATTCATCTAAGACATTCAGCGGTCAAATTTCGGTCCTCAGAAGCGGGCCGTCCGCTACCTGACAGCACCCTTCGATTTGGCCGCATTTTACCAGGCCAGTGGTAGGGTCGATAGCGTGAAGAGCCAACGTTCTGCCAAGTCAACGGCCACGCCTCATCATGCGGCAAGTTCTCTGGCGACGGCCGCAAAATATGCGGGGTACGCTTGGAGGGCAAGGATGGTCGCTTGATGCCGACAAGCCGTACGAACACCCGCGCGGTCGCGAACACCGTTCCATAGTACAGACAAGAAATTGGCTACGACACGGTCTGCGAAACCTGCTTCAGTGAAGGCAATCGCGGACGGATCGGTCAAACCGTATTTAATTTGCTTTTGGAGATTCGAGAGACCCGCGAAGAGGGCTTCATCCGTGCCTTCGGCCAAGTCCGCCAGTGAGGCAGTGATCATCGCCAGATCGTAAGCGAACGCGCCCTCGCATAGGGCAACTGCATCTTCAACCGCTGCCCGGTCGCCGCTCACCCTGATATCGAGGGCGGTCATGCGTTGATGGATATGATGGTAGGGACGGCCAGCGACCCAATCGGCCAAGGCGTCCGGTAGAAAATCCGTGCTGGAAAGCGACCGGATCGAGGATGACGAGTTCCATGAAATGATTTTTGCTGCCACATAAGGCAGGAGCTGATCGGCTTCGATTGCCGCCCTAAGTGGGGCGGCATTTTCATTAAGCCAAGTCTGTAGTTCAGCTACGATCGCCGGAGGAAGCGGAGACTTCCGAATAACAGCGCGTTGATCGCCGTCAGCGTTCGCCGCGATGGCAGCGGCAATCATCTGAAACACTGCGACGAGTACCTGTTTGGTTTCCTGGCCTGCGAGGTGATAGGCCAGAGTGCGGGCGGCCAGTTCGGCCACTCGGTCCTGACTCTCTTCTTCCAGAAATGTCATGTTCGCCACGAGAAAGGCGGCGATGGCTTGGATAGCTCTCGCACGCCCCTCGATAAATTTGCGAAACTCGACCGCGCTGATGTTCGGTTGAAGAGCGAGCGCTTCGTTCACGACCTGCTCGATCCGCGCAGCGTCGGCAAAGGCGAGATCGAGCCACTGAGGGAGCATGGGCTGGACGAGCGGTGGCGCACCCTTCTGACGCTGCTCATAATCCGAGAATAGCGCGAGGATGCTGCTTCTGGTCGGCTCCGACTTACTGGCATCGACGAGCTCTTTCGCCTCATCCCAACGCCACCTTTGCCGAAATTCATTCCGCTGATCGAAGATCGACGGTGTGGAGAAAATCACGCTCCCTTCGGTGTGCATACCAGCACGACCGGCGCGGCCCATCAAATTTTGAAAGTCGCGGACCATGATACGCTCTGCACCTTGCCGGGTCGATGTCACGATCAGATACTTGAGCGGGAAGTTAACCCCTTGCGCCAATGTCGAGGTGCACACGACAAACTTGGCGAGCCCCTCTTTCATAGCGTGCTCGATGCAAAGCCGGAGACCCTGCGGTGTGTCGGCATGGTGCGCGAATATCCCAAGAGCAGCAGCCGTCGTCGCACTGGCGGCGACACCGAGATGCTGTTGGGACAAGGAGCTGATCTTGCCAACTTCAGCCACGTCGGAAACGTCGATTGGGCGGGGGAAACCAGCGCCCCTGTTGTAGATATCGACTGCACGACGACAGATTTTCGTCACGCTGTCTTTCCTGCCGCAAAAGACTGCCACGCTGCCATTTGCGACGACGTGCAAGCCAAGGAATAGACCGACTTCACCGCCATCCGACTTTGCCGGAAAGCGCTGAACCTTTCTCTCCCTTCCGAGAAGATCCAGTTCGATGTCGTCGATGATCCGTGGTACCCAGAATTCGGTTTCCTCGGGGGCGGTTGGGCTTACATATTGCAGCCGACCTCTGGCATCCTGCCAGCTCGCAAAAGCGATGCTTTTCGATGTCGGTAACAACCCCGCGCCGTCAATAACAGCTTCGGCGTCACCAACCAACCAATCTGCAACCGCACTGGCGTTGCCAATGACTGCAGAGATCAGAATGACCTGCGTTGCCTCAGGTAGCGTCAGTTTCAGCGATGTCAGCAGAAGCTCGTAGGTGGGACCGCGCGTTAGGCCGTCAAACTGATGTCCCTCGTCGTAAATGACGAGGCCGATGCGCTCGACCAGCTCCGGTGCGCGTCGCAGCATGTAAAGCAGCTTCTCAGGCGTGACGATCAGGACTGTATTTACGGCCATTATCTCTTCCAGTTGAATGTCAAACTGGAAGGAATCCGATGCCTCATCGAGCTTGATCGGCTCTCCGGCAAAAGCGGCGGCGAGGTCGCCCCGGATGTCATGGCAAAGCGACCGATAGGGCGCAACGATGATCGCCAGTGAAGCACGCTGTGACAGGAACGCTGAACGGATAATCAGTTCGGTCGCACGGGTTTTGCCTGCACTGGTCGGCATCTGGATGACCGCAGATCTACCTTGGAGCAGCCCGGCCGCTGCAATTCTTTGTTGCGCGGGCCATAATTCGAAGGGGAAATGAGCCTTTGCCAGCGCCGGCCGCCAGGCATCGGCGTCGAGGCCGGATGCACTAGGGAGAATTGATCGAGAGGCGTTGCGTAGTTTCGTTGCGCAGATCGCTGCAGCCAAGTCGGCATACAGAAGCTCTCTCGGGGAGCCGTTCTGATAAGTGCCGTTGCGAAGTCGATCGGTTGCGGCGGAGACCAAATCGACCCCAGAATCGAAAGTCGTAAATCCGGCCATTGATGCCAGAACAGTGTTTAGATTTGGCGAGATGCCGGGAATCTGGGAAAACTCATTTTGGAGGAGGTGGTAGGTCAAAAGACCCAGGCCGCCCGCCAACTCTGGGGATGGGGTCTCCATTTTCTTGATGATTACGGCTGCGTTCCCGATGCTGCCATTTAGATAATAGGCCGATGCGCAGAGCAGCGAAAATTCAACCGAGATTGTCTCGTCGAGTTTTGCGTTCAAGTAAGCGTCGAAGAAAGTGGAAGCAAACCGTAGGCCCTCCCTGACAGTCAGGTCGACGCCGGTCCAACTGGTCGGAAGAAGGTCCGCGTCGAACGCCGCGATGGTTTCCGCCTCTCGAAATTCATTAGCTGTAACGGAAGCCACATCGCCGAGGATGCCCACCGCTAGGTCGAAAAGTATGGAGGGGTCGCGATAGAGCTGTATGAAATATTCAGGCGCAACCCGAAACTCGTACATCTTTGCGCGTGCGCGCGTGGCGGAGAGAACGCGATTGGCGGTTGCTTCAGGCTTCATTGGCTGCCCTTTCGTAAAGGGCATGAACTAGCTTCATGAGCGACGGACCACGGATCACAAGCAAGCGTAGATTGTCCTCGTTCTGATGACCTGTGGTGTTTGTCTCTTCCAGATTTGTCGTCGCATAAACATCAACATCCAGAACCGCTGCTGCGCCATTGACCCTTTTGAACGGCCGATCGGACTCATTCTGAAACCGCTGGATCCAGCTGGCCTCGACAGCCTGGCCGCGCACGAGCAACCTTTGTTTCATGGCATTGAGCGTCATGGCTTCACGCAAGTGATCCTTCATGGAGTCCGTGACGGCATCCTGCAGTCGGTTCTTGTCGGTCGCCGACAGCCCTGACTTGGATTCCACTACGAACAATTCGTCATTGGCGTGGTCACCCTGCGGATGAACATATCTGATACCGACTATATCCGAGCCCTGAGTAGAGCCCTGCCGGTTCCAGCGATCTTGATATCGCAGTTGCCGAGGACACCAGTAGCCGAGGATAAATTGTATGAAGTCAGCAACCAGGATTTCACCGAAGTCGCCTGAGCGCAGACTTGGGCCAGGTGACGTCTTAGCGTCGGGGAACAGAATCGTCTGCAGAAAATCCGCGTGGCTTTTGCCCGTGCCCGCCGCCATCGCGGCAAGGTCCGAGTCTACACAATAGTGCTGGCGGAAGTGCGTGGCCCATTCTGACAGGATGGCCTCATCCCCTTCGGGATTGAATTTCCATATCTCGATTTCCCGACCGCAGGCGCTCAGGCGTCTTTCACCTGTGTCCTTCAGCCAATTAATATGAGGCGGTATAGCCAAGAACCAAGACCCCCTGTCAATACTTTACGTTTCTCTACCCAGCAACGCTTTGTTAGTCACGGGTTAATTTAGAGAATTCTGACACTGGTACTATCTGACTAAATTAAGGGCTCGCATCCGCCATCTAAAGATCGGCAATACGCGCAGCAATGCGACATTCAAAGCTGGGCGTCCCATCTACTTGCGAACTCTAAATGAACCACTTTTGCGCATAGCATTTTGTCCGTCTAAAAACGGAATCTCACAGTTGGTGCGATCATCAAGGAACGTCTCCGCGAAGTATTTCAAAAGCCGCGAATCACGCATTACCTTGAGATCACCGGGAAGGTGGTTGATCACCTCCTGGCTAGCCAACACCACCAGCTTGGCGCGGGGCCGCGAGGCCATGACGTTGAAACGATTGAGCGATAGGAGGAACTCGTCCTCGTCAGCGATCGCGTCAGGATCACCCAGCGCATAACTGGCTATGATCACATCACGCTGCTGCCCTTGGAAGCGCTCGACGGTGTTTACCGCGCTGCGAATGAGCCTGCTGTCGTCACCGAGCGGTTCGAAGAGGGACTGGAGCTTGGATACCACCAGTGCCTTGTGGGCGCGGTGCGGCGTCACAACGCCGACAGCGTCGGTCCAGAAGCTCTTCGCGTCATGCAGCCCTGCGCTAGTGGCCTGCGGATCCCCTTCGAGGCCAGCGCCGAGATGGCTCCGAAGTATCCAGAGCAGCGCCGCCACAGTCTGAGCTTCGAAATCGTTCCACTGGCTGCTGCATCCTTCCGGATAAATAAAAGCGGATAGCGGCTGATTAGGCTCCAGTAGCCGAGCGAGTTCGGCACCGAAAGCAAGACTTCCGGGCCAGTTCGCAGGTGCTATCGCAGGGAGTGGCGTCTCTAACCGCATACGCAGATCCGGAAACCGAGCGGTAAGGCTGGCCGGATAACCGGCGAAGCGCCCGAAGCCGACTATCATGCTGTTCGAACGGTAGTTCTCCAATAGATCTTTCGAGGCCACCCCTCGATGGGCCGCGACGAAGTCGTAAACGGATCCAACGAGCTTTTCGAGACCGAGAGGGGGCTGCACTGCCTGGATAGGCGGTAGCTGCTTGGGGTCGCCGACGACGATTGTCGAGCCGCCTTCGGCAAGCGGTGCCAGCGCAAGCACGGAGCTCGCCATGTCCATTTGGGACGCCTCGTCGATCAGGACCACGTCAAAGAGCGACTGGGCCACGTTGCCCTTTAGGCCGGCAAATTTAGTTACCTGCTGAGGCGGCGCCGACACAATCGTGGACATCGTCCTGGCGACCAGCAGGTCGTGCAGGTCGGGGATGCCGGGCGCATCTTTATCATTAAGGAGATTGGCGCCCACCGGCAGACCCGGAGCATCCTCCCTCGAATCGGAACGCAGACGAGCCAGTCGCACCTTGCCGGTCGTCGCCTCTCCGAGTGAGACTATCTGGTAAAAGGTGCGCAGCACGACATTGTCGATTGCATCGTAGGTATTGCTCGTCACGAGGATCCGGATAGCTCGGCCAGAAGCGTGAGCTTCTAACAGCAACCCTAGCAGGATGGCGCGCAGCGTCTGCGACTTCCCCGTTCCGGGCGGCCCCCAAATAAGAGCGACGCGTTTCTCCATCGCTTCGCGCCATGCGTCCCACTGGCTGTCATTGAGCTTGGTATCGAGAGATTCCAGCGTCGCTCGTGTCGCTGCAGCATTTCTGCCCGTAGGAGCGAGCGCCGTCTTTTTTGTATCCCAAAGCACCTCTGCTACGGGCACATGCGCGGTCGCAGTCTTGGGCGCTGCCTTCCCGATGACGTTGGCTGTCGGCGTTCCAGCACTCATTGCCAGGGGCGGATTGCCGATCGCCTTAAGCACGGTTTCGAGCCTTCTCGTCAAGAAGTCCTGAACCTGGCGGTCGAGGACGACATCACGGCGTAGGTCAAGCGTTGCTTCAATCTGTCGCAGATAGGTATCGACCTCTGGCTTGAAGGATACGGCGACGAGCCGGGCATCGCGGTCGATGGCGAGCAGTTGCGTCCCCGTCAGAGATCCGGCGAAATCGAACTCCCGGATCCAACCCGGTAGATCCACAGCGAGCGGTACGCCGCCGGTGAACTCGCCGACCCGGCGCGAATAGAAGTCCGGTATGGAAGCGGGCGATAGAGCGCAGAGGAAGTCGCGCTCCTCGAACTTGGCTTCGCGGGATCCTTCAGCTAGCGTATAAATCCGTACCCCGGGATGCAGCGTGATCCCGAGCGTCGATGCCGCGGTAGCTAGATCGGCACCGGTGAGTTCCACTTCCAGTCGTGCGGCGAGATACTTGGCCTCCCGCTCGTGCACAGGCATTGCCAGGGAAATAGCGTGTTCTAGTCTGACGACTTGGGCATTGAGGCAAGCGAAAGCATACCAGATCTGCCCGTCTGCACTTACCCTCTGCAGAGATGCAGGTGGCTTGATCTCCGTGATCTTCGGCGCACGACTACGCAATTGGCCCTGGAGGTCGAGGCGCAGGCGCCACATGATGGAATGAAGGGCATGCAGCTTCATCGTCACCGTCGCACGCAACTGCGTGATCTGCTGGCTCCATGGACGAGGTTGCCCCATCTTGGTCCAAATCTCGTGCGCCCGCTCCGACGGGACCTGATCGGACAACGGATCTTCAAAGATCACCGGCACGCGGAATTCAAATGGCGTTCCGCCAGCCTTTGGCGGAGGTGCATAGGTGCGCGCTAGTCCGAGCAACGAGTAGTAGTGCGGAATGGGTGCCGCCACCAGCGCCTGGATCGCGTTGCGGACGATTGTTATGGGCGCATTTGCCGAGCGCAACTTTGCGTTCTCTATAATCTGTTCTGGCGGAAACAACCACGCCAGCTTCTTGAGATTGCCGTCGGCGAGGACGTGCTGGAGGTTGCGGCCAATTACGCGTAGCATGTGTTCGTAAGTGACGCTGTCCCAGATGTAGATCTGGACCGTCGCGTTGGCCTTGACCTTCGTCGCATCGGAGAGCGCCTTTTCGACATACGCGAGAAAACTCATCAGTTCGCGAGTTTCGCTCTGGACACTGCGCGTGTCGTTCACGAAGACCTGTGCCTCGACCCTCTCGCGCTGACCGTTAATATTTGAGTGGCCACCGACGCCAAAGGCCAGAGTCAGGCCGCTACCGACATCGAAATCGGCCGATAGATAGAGATTGAGATCCGCCCAGTCCGGAATGACGGCCGAAGTGCCCGAGCCGGCGGGAATATCGCTGATACCGGTCGCAAGCGAGTGCGCCCGACCCGCAACTACTGTCCGTGTGGCTCGCAGTTTTGGATGGCAGTTGAACACCGCGTCGTCGGCCGGCAGCGGAGCCAGCAAGCCGGTGGTACTGATGTTGAGGTTGCCAAGTGCGCGCCGAGCACCGCGGGGCAGAAAGGCGATGGAACTGAGATGCCCTTGCGCCTTGGCCATGGGCATGCAGTGATCCGAATGTTCCGCAGTGGTCGCGTTCCACACGTAGCCGAGATACTCGCAGCCGCTGCAGCCGGTGCCCACATGCCAGTCGAGATCCTTCCATGGACTGGCTAGCGCTTGAGGAAGCTCCACGACGAAGAAGTGCCTGAGTCGCGGCGAGAAGACGTCGATCTCGAGCGTCTCAATGTCCTCGTTTAGCGCGGTCGCCAATTCGTTCGCGGTCGGCGTAGTACCCGCTTTCAGTCGATCGGCCTTGAGCCGGATGATCGTCGCTGCGTCATGCGATCCCGGCCAGATGGCTGCCTCGGCGACGACCGCGTACCGGTCGGCATAACCGTTGTCGGTAAGCCAGCCCGCCAACGCCAAAGAGTAGTAGGTGATCTCCGCAAAGTACGACGCGCTCGGCTCGGCAGTCATCTTAATGTCAATAACGCGCAAACCGATTCGACCATCTCCATCGTGGACGGAGCCGTCTGCCTCTACGATCCGGCTCACCTTTGCGGGGGAAAACACCTGAATCAAGTCAGGCACCAGCTTCGCAAAGCCTAGCGAATGCGTGACAACCAAAGCGTCGATGCCGATAGCCGTCTGAAAGCCTAGGCCAACATCGAACTCGGGCCTCACTAGAAACGCACCAGGCTGCGCCCGGGGCATCACGTTCTTTAGTTTTTGGTCCTGGAACTCTGTTCCGGTCACGGTGCCTATGACTGACGCACTACCGAAAGTGTTCTGCAGATCTTTCAGCTTGTCCTGCTCCCAGCGGCTGCCTTCCTGAGTCAGTGCCGCCATTCCGGTGCGAGCGACTGTCTTCGGCGGCATGCCCTGCGCATCACGCTCCTGCTGATACTGCTTGTTTTCCGGCGAAAGGAGAAGACGAAGCTGACGAGGACAATCAGTCCTGAAGTAATTGCTGACAACACGCTTACTGAGATACGGCACTGACTTCCCCCGATTACTTCTGTGTATCTAAGTTCAACGCAGAGCGTCCTCAAGCTTAATCGGCTCCGATCGTCCCCATTTTCGCCTCGGAGCCAATGCCTTACCGACAAGAGCGGCTCTACGTAGCGCGGCCGCGTCGATAGCGTTGAAAGGCAGCGCTAGGTCGCCGTATCGTTTGAGCCACGCCGTGACCTCTGTTTCGACCTCGGCCAATTCCTGCTCGCAGACCTTTAGGACGGGCGTAGGCCCGCCACCGTGCCGAAGGACGAAGACCGCGTCCCAGAGCCCGCGCTCACCCTGAGCATGCAGGCCATTGCCAGCTTCGCCGGGCATGGGCAGAACGCTTGTGATCCGCAAATCAGTGCGGGCTATTGCCTCCGCGAGCGCCTGCCAGGCTGGAGCATCGGTATGCCGGTATGAGAATGCGACGATGCCGTTACGCTTTAGCACCCGAGCGATTTCTTCAAAGGCCTGACCCAGTCCGTCCGTGTAGCGTTCGACACTCCCAGCACGTGACCTATTGGCGACGAGGCTATTGGCCAGGATGTCCTGTTGCTCGCGTGCGTCGAGCACCTCGAGGCATTGTAGCCAAGGGCCAAAGAAGCGCGCGAGTTCGGAATAGGCGATGTTGTCGAAATAAGGCGGATCCGTCATGACGACGTCGATGGATCTGTTCGGGAGAAACGCGAGATTGCCAGCTGTCCCCATGTGAATTTGGTTCTTCCGCCGACGGGTCCGCGTGGGCACTTCAATGAAGCCCTTTGCTCCCGTCGGCTCCTTGGGACTACGCGCGTAGGCGGCTGCGGCAGTGAGCTTGCGGACAGCGTTGGGAAATGTACCGCGCCCCGCCCGCTCGATCCATGGATTGAGCTCGACCGGACGTTGGATATGCCGGAACGCTCGGAGCGAAAACAGCGGCGTGAGACGCCGCCAGCCTCCAGCGTAGGACGCCATCATGCAATTCGTGGTCAGATGATCGCTGAATGCCATCGCGACCGCGCTGCGGAGAGGATGATCAAGAAGCGAGATCTCTTTGGCCAGCAGGCCGAGATGCAGCAGCTGCCGGGCATTGAAAAGGTCGCGCCAGCGACGATAACCATAGGCGCTCAACCGTTCGTCCGACCAGCCCGACGTATCTATCTCGTCGTCCGGAATCAACACCTCTCCTGCCAGCTCTGCATTCGCGAGCGCCACTTTTGCACGCTCATACTGGCGCACGTCCTCGTCAACGGCTTTACGGAAGGTGCGCTCCGACATGGGCACCATGCGCATGCTGACGTCGCCCGCGATCGTTTCCACCGCGAAAAGCCGCCAGCGCGGAGCGCCATCACGCCGTCCATACTCAATGAGCTGATCGCCGTGCTCGCAGTGAGGGCATTTCGCCCGACCCCGCAGAACAGTTCCGTGATCGCAATCGGTACGGTGGCCGCAGCTATCGCATTCGAATGACGCAGTGCGCGCAGGCAGATCGTGGATCGTGCCACAGGCGGAGCAGAAAGCGTGGCGCGTAGTGCCGTCGTCAGCAAGGACGTGATTGGGATGCGCATCGAAATGACTTCCGCAGCCAGCACACTCTACGACCTGCACCCAGAAGTGGTGCAACACTTGGTCGCCGTGCCTGACGTGAAACTCTGCAAGTCGGCTCCCGACCCGTTCCTTCAGGTCGGCGAGGATAGGGCTCAAATCCGGTAGATCAGCCGCCCCCAACTCCAGGCGGCTGACTGCGCAGGCAACAGGATCTACGTCACAGCCGTATGCTGTGGCACCGAGCCGGGATGCCTCGAAAACCGACGTACCGCCACCGACGAAAGGGTCCAGCACCTTCAAACCGGTAAGATCTGCGCCTCCGTAATAAAGTTCCCCAAAATCTGCGTCCGGCTCCGACGTGACACCGATGAGCAAGCTGCGGAACACCGATCCTAGTCTGCGCGCGAACCATTTGTGTGCGGTATAGATCGGGCGAGGCCGCCGCCCTTCGCGAATAGCAAACGCGACGAGTTGCTCTATCGGAAGCTGCCCAGCCTCCACGAGAGATAGCCGATTGATCCGTACGCTTTTCCGCGTTTTCTTTTCTTTTTGCTTTAGGGTCATCGGCATTCTCCTTCCTTTTGGAAATTCCTCCAAGTATTCAGTGGTAATAAAGGTCGTTTAAAGAGGAGCCCACCCTGTCCAGCCGCACCTCGAGAGGTAGAGTGTTCTGATGATCGCAGCATTCTAGATCATGCCGCCCGTACGACCGATCTCATAGAATCCACCGGCTCAAGCTGACATCCCCACATCGCACGCCCAATGTCCGGTTTCCTCAAAATCGATTCCGTAACCCGACAGTCGCGAATATTCCACATGCAATTTTCAGATAGCGGTTGTTCACTGCGCAGGGAGCGGCAGCTTTCTTCGATGCAGCGCCGCAGAGCGGACTGACCAGAAAGTCCCAAACCCGGTCTATTGCGGCTCGCCTGACAATGTCGGCTTTCGGGCAACCGTCATAACTGTTGGGATGTCTGGCATGAGGGGACTGCTGCCTGTCTGCTTAATTCTTGAAGACGAGAGGTAGCAATGAGGGAAGAACGAGCTGATCGCTGTGGAGGACCCAGCACCCGGCGGACCTTCCTGCTGTTCATTCAACTGCGTGTAACAGCCACTATGCGCCTCGATTACGATTGTTCAATAGACTGCGAGCTAATACAGAAAACGGTCGCTCGGGCGACTTATTCTGGCAAGTTTTTCCAGCAACGATATTAGGTCTCTTATGTGTACGTTGAATTCGACAAGGGTATAGAGCAGGCATTCGAGTTGATAGCGCGGAATTATGCCGGCCCATTGCCGATCGATGGGACTGTGGCTCATCTTAACATCCAGCTCGGGCTCAGCAATTTGATTGTATTAGTTCTTTTTTTGCTCTAGATTTTCTTCTGTTCAATTGGTAAAATAGTTGCTTGCTCCTAACCTTCGTATTATTTGTGGACGCAGATAGAGCGGAGGCTGAGTTGGCTTTTTTTCATGATGACGAAATTGCGACCCTTCACATCGAGAATGTAATCTTGCACGTTGTCGGGGACGAAGAATTCAATCCCGAAACAATGCGGATAGTTGAACATGCTGATTTCTTCGTCGAGCGCATTCGCAATACTGATGTAGCTTCAGTGTTCGAGTTTCAGGCGGATTCGCAGACAAAGGCTCAGCTTGAGCGTATGGCCCGCGATGAGGACGAATTCGAAACCGGTGGCCAGGCACTTGCTCGCGAATTTTCTCGTTTCCATCTCGGAAGCAGCCGTGATGGCGCCTTCTTCATTTTTGAATTAAGGACCGCTAATCCCGATGTTCGCATCTACAGTTTGATTAAATATGATTATCAGCAGGTAATAGAGCAACAACAGCAGAATGATGGTACCAATCTCTTACGCCTCATCGTGCAGGCCTTCGTGGCTGACAAAAGTGCGATTCAAAAGTCAGCTCTGGTGCGGGTCGTCAATGGCGTGGCAGAAATGGCGATTGCGGCAAAGGATCGTGTGAAGCAAGCGCCGGAAATCGGGGATTATTTTGCAAATTATTTGCACGTTGTCCGCGTACGTGACGATGAGCAGTTAAATCGCAAGGCGATCGAAGCAGTGGGCAATGCATTGAAAGAGCTTAAGGACATTTTGCCTGATTGTGATGTCCCAAGGGCCTTCCGGGAGGCAAAGGTAGCCTTGAACAATCGGCAACGTATCAATCCGGCTGCTCTGGAAGACGCTGTGCTAGCGGCGGCGGGCAATCCCGAGGATGAACGGATTATCACAAGGATTCAAAAATGCGTTCAGCGTAAAGTCAAGTCCGCCAAACTCGGAGGTCTTGAATTTTCTCCGAACCGCGACCTTCTCCGTAGTCCGGCGATCCGAAAGGTTCGAACAACTGAGGGCGTTTTGCTTTTTTATCCAGATCGCGTAGGCGACGCAAATGTTGAACGTTTGCGGACGGCGGATGGCGGCGAAGTGATCACAATCACAACGAGGCATGTTGAGGAGGATGGTATTGTCCGTCGAGAGCCTCGCAGCGCGTCTTGATGCGCTTGATGCCGACGGGGCCTTTGTTTCTGAGAGCGAGGCCATCGTCAGCATTTCAAATCTGAGCGCTGCAATCGCACGCGAGATCGGAACGCTTGCCTTAACTTTGGGTTGGGACACGGTGACCTTCGATGGGGCAGGAAACGACTGGGCGCTTGAAGATCTTGATGAGTCTTTTGCGCCGTTCAGAGTCGATCTCGAAAAACCACTCGGGCCGGAAGGTGTACTGCGCCTACTGACTAATGTTGGTTTCGCCTCTTGGTTAGAGCGGGATGTGTCCAGTGTGCATTGGCAGGTGGCTCACCTCACGACTAAAATTGTCGCAGTAGGCGCTTGTTTTACGCCTTGGGATAACGAGACTACGGAGTTTACGCCTAGTCTGGGCTTGCGCGGACCACGAACCCTTGTTCGTGAGTTTGCTGGTCAGCGAGCCGTGCCGGCCACGCTAGCGCGCTGGCTCCTGCGTGATGTCGATACTCTGTCACTCCATGATCCTGCGGCTAGGCTATGGGCAGAGCATGCATCGCGCATGCTGCTTCTGTCGCTGCCGGATGAGTTTGACGCAGATCGCGGATCACTCCGGTTCAGAGGGCCACCACGACTTGAGTTGAGCTATCCTATAATAGGGGAGCCCTTCGCGACGATACTTGGATTGCCAGGAATTAAGGATCTGCAGGCGGCGTTGGCGTGGGTATTTGAGATCGAGCGCGAAAGCGAGATGCGCCATATCTTGCTCGCGACCGAACTTGCTCGATGTGGCGGGACAGTTGATGAGGCGCCGGAGTTCCTGCGCGATTATCTTGGCGCGGCATTGGAAGGCGCAAAAACTGCCTATCAGGTCCAACTCGCCGGCATGAGTAGTGACGCTCTCAAGACGCTGGTAGAACTGCGCAAGAGTGTCACCGATGAAACGGCGAAAGTATCCGATGCAACGCGTCAGGTTATCACAGCGGTTGCGAGCGCGCTGGCAGTTGGTGCCGGGCTGATCGCGACACGAGTGACGACAAACGCGAGCCCGTTACTGATCATACTTGTGATGGTGATGGCGGGAGCCTATGTTGCGATTACCATTATCTCTGGCGTAATGTTTGCCCATTTACAGCGCGAAGTGCGTAAAGAGTGGCAACCCAGACTCTACAGGTTTCTATCGCAACCGGACTATGAAGCGCTGGTTGCCGGCCCCGCTCGTACGGCAGAGAAGGCGCTCTGGTACTCCTCTATTTTGGGTACGCTTGCAATCATTGTGATGGCCTGCGCGATCTTCCTGACCCCTCCAGCATTAAGCGAACGCAAAGAAGATGCACAGATCCCGAAGGATGTGTCGGCACCGACATTGGTTGAAGCCCACACGCCGCCAAAGAACAGAACGATACCGGTTAGCGGCGCCCCGGCGAATGATCCGGTGCCAGCGCCATCCAGAGTAAATTCCGCCCACGAACATAAATAGGCCACCCACCGATCGCGGGCATAGCAGCTGCCATAAACTTCAAGCGTTATGATCCTAAGCTTTCAACTGGCCACTTTTCATTTCGAACGCACTTGAACGCAGCAGGTCCGCTTACGCCTTCATGGGGGACATCCAAGCAGTGGCGACCATTGGCCGAAAGGCGACATTGTTAAGCGGACCCCGATAAGCAGAGTTTGAGACGAATCAGGCATTCGTAGTTCTTTCCGCGGACGACCGTTACCGGTCAGACAGGACATTTGGACGATTACCCAGGGTGCACTTGAGTTAAATGCTGGATCGCAGCACTAAGAGCTTGTGATCCGTCACCTTGAATTACTGCCCTTTGGCTTAGAGCTTTGGTAAAGGTAGATTTCATGAGCGAAGCCGCACCTAATTTGGCAGATTTGGCCGACATTCTGAGCGCGAGCAACGATTATCGCGTCCAGCGACGTCTTAAATCGCGCTCGAATATTACGCAGCCTGACGGAACGCCAACAAAGACTGCGATTCTCGTAGATGTAGAGACGACGGGCCTAGATCTTCAGAACGATGAGATAATCGAGCTGGCTATGATCTCTTTCACTTACTCTCTCGATGGAAGAATTTTCGAAATTGGCCAGACGTTTCAGCATTTTCAAGAGCCCAGTCGCCCAATTTCGGCCGAGATCACCCGGATCACCAATGCCATGGTGGCCGACCATAAGATTGATATTGCAGAGGTTGCTACGTTTGTCAGTTCTGCCGCTCTGGTGATCGCTCACAATGCTGGGTTTGATCGTCGCTTTGCGTAGCGGTTGAACGCTCACTGGTTCCTGACACTTGCGGGTGCACGCGAAAAGTTCGAGGCTTGGCGCAGAGACTACAATTAGGTCCGCCTACATGGGGCGATTGGCAACATGACGCCCGTCTCGCTGCATATTCCCGGTGACGTATCCAGTTCGTTACTGTGAAACCACGTCGGAAACTCTACCATCCGGCGGTCCAACGTTTGGAAGCAGGTCAATAGATGGAAAACTCCAACTCAAAATGGCTGGTTTTTGGGGAGCACGTCAATATGTCCATGGGTCGTTTAAAGATTTATAATTATACTATTGTCTCAGGGACTATGCCTCTTTAAACTAGCACGAGTTCTAAGATGAGGAAATCCACTATATGCACTTACTAATTAACAAGATGGGCCTTCGCCGAGAAGATGGGGATTGGGAGGCTGACACTGTCCGTTATGAGGTAGTCGATGATTCGTCTCAGCCTAAAAATATTTTGGGCTTCTTCACCACGCCAGCAGAGGCCATCTCTTTCACGCTAACTGAGCTTCAGAAAGAAAGGGATAAGCTTGTCGTCGAGATCAGAGCCATAGACGCACAAATTTCCTATCTAAACTCCAACCCGACTCCTCACTGTAAATAAGAGATATCTCAGGCGCTCTCAGTTGGACTTTGACGGTTTTACTCGATTGATCAAAAGCGAATCGGTGCGGGATCTCTGCTCGAACCTGAATGAGGAGAATATTTACAGCATGGGATGCAAGATAATGAAGATCGGCACGGATTTCTAATATTCTGTCGGTCTTGACTAGTATGCGATAGAATGTCGTGTGCTGGTATGAGGCGTTGTCTTGTCGCAGAACCGCTTCTTCGTTACTGCGGGCTGCGCAGTTGTGAGATTTAGCTTCTGACGCAGTTTCTCTGCCCTTGTTCCCGATGAATGCTATCATCATTGAAATTGACGACACACAGCAACTGTGCGTAGTCCGCAAGACTGCTGCACGTGGTATCTGTCGTTATTCAGATCGCTCTCCGCATGGCGGACATTATTGGTTCAAATCTATCACCGTGGTGGGCCGGGATCCGATAGTCTGCTTTTGGGGTAAAGAAGATTAAAGCAGACTTTGCATTGACTGGACGCCTTGGCAGTTCTCGACCAACCTCGACCCTTGCGTGTTTCTACACGAATATCTCTTGCTGACAGAAGCCACCATTCGCCGCTCGACTCCATTTCAGCAGCGTCAGCAAATATCGTTGGTTCACTGATTGTGAGTCCCGCATCATTTCGATAACGGTCGGCCAGATAGGGTGGAACATGGATCGGGCATTCACTCTGTTCGACAGCATGGCTCGCTCAGGTGGCTTTCCAGTCAGAAAGCCGTTTGGTGAGTTCCAATCTAAACTTCTCATCTTCGCAGCAGTCGATCGCATCTGTGAGCAGCGTCGTAGCCGTATCGGGATCTGTAGGACGTAATATATCGGCCTTAGCGGCGAAAAAGGTCGCCCGATACTTTGACGGCATGGACATCGCTAGCCCCTTATCGATAAGATCAAGGGCACCCGGGTCTCCTGTGCCTCTTGCCGATTCAGCACGACGAAGGTACCAAAATGAGCCGCGTTGACGCTCGGGGATCTCATCAAGGATCCCACCAGCTCGTGCCGGATCGCCATCCATCAGCGCCGCATCGGCGTAGTGCACCGAGGCAAATGGGGACACCCGACGAAGTGCCACAAAGAATGATAGCGCCCGCTTGATCTCTGCTTTCGCTTCGGCTGCCTTCCCCAAACGAACGAGCATCTTCGCTGCGGCAATGCAGATACGCCCTACGGCAACGCGCTCGTCATCGTCCTCGGACGATGACGGGTCGCCGAGGTTAATCTCCTCAAAGATCTCAAGGAATAATTCGGGTTGACTGTAAGCCCAGTCGGGTCCGAAAGCTGCAAACGCGCGGACGGGCTGCGACTCCCCTGACCATGTTGCGGCTTTGATCATCTGGGCCATGAACACGCCGTATCGGTTTGTCATTTCACGGCTAAACTGTTGAAGATGCCCACGGCGCATAGTCGCGAGTAACTCTATTAGCGTACTGATTTGCACGGAGCCTGGCTCCGATTGTTCCGCCTCAATGATATTGAACAGCAGTGTTTTTGCACGGTCAGATTCGTCGGTGAGCAACCGAGCCAGTTGTAGCATGGACGGGTAGGCAACCGGATCGTTCTCGATTAGCTTCTCGAAGCTCGCCTTTGCTTCCTGCACTCTGCCTAGCTTCAACAGCGACTTTGCCCGGTGATGCCGGATGGTTGTGAGACTTGGAGATGACGACCCCACTCGCCGCTCAAGATGGTCGAAAGTCGGCATACGGCCTTCGAGTTCATGCTTCGCGGCCTGCTTTTCGCCTCGATCGCGCATGTTGCGGTAGCTGATTTCAATCGCTTCCACTACACTGAGCACCCATTCGCGCTCCGGGCCGTTGACAGAGCCTTCCGCATCAGTTGCTGGATCCCCGATCAGTTCCGGATTGAGATCGCAGGGAGCGGCGCTGTGTAAATACGCGTAGCGTAGTATCCCCGCTTCAGGTCGCTCGGTGAGCAGCCGCGTGAGGAGCGCACTGTGACGGCGCGCCACGCGCACGAAATCGACTTTTTTCGGATCAATGGCGGCGCGCAGTAGCTTTTCCAATTTTGCGCGCAGGTCTTGTTCTGCGATTGGAATTTCTGTGCTCAACGCCTTGGCGGAGGCATAGACAATGTCATGCAGACGTTCGGTTCCTTCTTGACTGCGCATGAGAAATGCCCAGCGCTCCAAGTCAATAATGCCGCTCTTGCCCATGATACGCTTGGCGAGCAAGGAATCGAGGGTCGCGGAACCGGCCCACAGGAACGGAGCAAGACGGGAGCCGAGCACGGCAAGATTGCGGCGAACAATCCGCTGCGCAACCGTCTGCCTACGGTCGTCAATCGCAGACGGTAGGTAAGCGCATTCCTCCACGAGCTCTTCCCATGCGACCTGCTCGTCCCTAACTAAGCCGTTGAGTATCCGGAGCAGCAACGGATGGGCGCCCACGGCATCGAAAACCTCCTTTAGGACGGTCGACGGACACGGCGTCGGTGCGCCGGCCGACAATACCTCTTTCGCGTCAATTTCAGAGAGCTCCTCCAGCTTCAGCGGATCGGCGCCCCAGGCGACCTGGGACGTGAGTAGGACGTTGGAGGCTGGCCCGCACTTTGCTGCTAGGGCATCAAGATCAAGGTCGACGGTGACGTTATCGAGAACCACTAGTGCACTCTGCGTCCGGAGGATGCCAATTACATTAAGTTTGTAGCCATTACTTCGGACGTCGAAGGCATCGAGCTCAATTGCGTCCTTTAGGTCGGCAGCATCGACCCATATAATCTGCTCGTATTGATCTCGAACAGCGTGTGCCACCGCGCAAGTCAACTCGGTCTTTCCGATCCCGCCCATCCCGGAGATCACGACGCAACGGTCGTTGTCCAACCTACCCTTGACCGCGTCGATTTCATCTTTACGACCGCAGAACGCCCTATCGAGGTCGGGGACCCTCTGACTTGCCGCGTACTGCTCATTTATACGACGCAGATTGGGCAGAATTGGTGCGATACGCTCTATGATTACATCGTCAAGGAGGCACTCCTTGACGATGTAATCGGCAATATCCTGCCCCGCATAAACGTCGATCGTCACTCCGAGTGCCAGATACCTCGCTCTGCGCTTGCTTTGCCGAGTGCGGGCCGTCGGACCGGCATGGCGCGTGCTAAAGATTCGCCAATGACGGATATGGGGAGCAGCACGTCGCAGATGTCGGATGTCATGCCGAAGCTTCGCCTCCGTAGAGTTGAAGAAATCCTTGTCAGAACTCGCCTCGGACGCGCTACCGTCCGGCCATAGTGCATCCAGTGCCCCCGATACAGGCGCTCCCTGTAGGTTGAGTCCGTTGGCCTGCACGGTCGCGCCAGCCATTTTGTCCCAGATAGGCTTGAGCAGCTTTTCCAAACTTGCACCGCTTACGCCTTGTAGATCCTCTAGCAGATCCCGCACGAAACGTCTGTGAAGCTCGTCGTTCAAGATGCCCTCCAAATCGTTCAAATCTTCTTGTCGCCGCTTCGTGCGAGTGTGTCTGAAGAAGATTACCTCGCCAAGCTTTCAAGCCAAGGCTTAGTTTTTGCTGGCCCGCGCACGACAGCAGGCCAGCCAGTCACCAGATCGGAGACGGCCTCTCTACCTAACTTGAGGAGGGTGACGGGAAAACGCTCGGAAGCCCGCTTCGGCCAGGAGCTGTCCTTCATTGGTCCAATCGTAAATGGCGCGACTTAGTCCCGATCTCGAGGATTGATCCAAGTGAGGGTTAAGTCCGCTATTGGAGAAGGCAATGGGGCAGCACAACGGCCGGGTTTGGCGCGAAGCTGTCGCGAAGATCGTTCATATGAACTTCCGATCGGCTGATCATCCTGCCCAATAGCAGACGTTCCGCTTTCCTGAAGGGTTTCGGGCGCCGCGAGGCGTACGAAAGTCTGGGAAGACCGAACCCGCGACACCGGGACTCAGTTATGGGGAATTTGCAACTGGCGCCGCCCCGGGGGAGAGCCTGAGCCAGAACATACAGGTGCGTTTGTGGAACTGGAACGGGTTTTTATGACCGGATCTGCATGACGCGATGACAGAATTTGCGGTGCAGACAGCGATTTTCCCGGCTTTTCCGGTGATGCTTACAGGAGCCCCGGTTTGCCGGAGCGGAGCCACTCCGACATCGGGATCGGTCATGCTGTAATCTCTGCGGGCTGTCATGGTGATCCCCCGGCCGGAGCAGTCGCCCGGGGTGGCCCTCGGGGCTGGCACCATCGGGGAAGGATCTGGATGACGACCATCGGACCACCACAGCATGGGCACGGCGGTGGCGTGACCGGTTCGGTTTCCGGGACTTCTGGCGCTGGTGTGGACATGACATTCAGCAGTTCCCGCACCCGGGCGAGGCTGGCCTTGCGGCTGGAACTGGCCAGCAGGCCATAATGGCGGATGCGATGAAATCCCCGTGGCAGGACATGCAGCATGAAGCGGCGGATGAACTCATCCGTGGCGAGTGTCATGACCTGCTGCTGGTGGGCCGTGTCCCGCCGGTAGTCCTTGTAGCGGAACGTCACGCCGTTTTCGTTGAACGCCAGGAGGCGGCGGTTCGAGATGGCGACACGGTGGGTATAGCGTGACAGATAGGCCAGCACCGCTTTTGGACCGGCAAACGGGGGCTTGGCGTAGACGACCCAGCGCCTGCTGCGCACAGGGGCCAGATACCGCAGGAAGGCACGGCGGTCTGCCAAAGGGGCAAGTTGCCCCCGGAAGACCAGCCGATCGGCGTCGAAAAGTGCCAGCAGCCGGGTCAGGAACAGGCGGCGGAACAGCTTGCCCAGCACCCGGACGGGCAGCAGGAAGGCCGGGCGTGACGAGATCCAGCGCCGGCCATCGGGCGAGAGACCGCCACCCGGCACGATCATGTGCACATGGGGATGGTGGGTCAGCGCCGAACCCCAGCTGTGCAGCACGGCGGTGATGCCGATGCGGGCACCCAGATGCCGGGGATCGGCGGCGATCGTCATCATCGTCTCCGAGGCGGCCTGGAACAGCAGGGCGTAGAGAACGGCCTTGTTCTGGAGCGCGATGTGGGCGATCCGCGCAGGCAGGGTGAAGACGACATGGAAATACCCGACCGGCAGCAGATCGGCCTCCCGCTCGGCCAGCCATGTCCGCGCGGCGTTCCCCTGACAGCGCGGACAATGACGGTTGCGACAGCTGTTATAGGCGATCCGCCAGTGTCCACAGTCCCCGCAGGCCGCGACATGACCACCAAGGGCCGCCGTGCGACAATGTTCGATCGCCGACATGACCTTGAGCTGCTGCAGGGGGAGACGGCCGGCATGGGCTGACCGCCAGGCAGGACCGGCAGCCCGAAAGATGTCCCCCAGTGCGAGGGAGGCGGACATGACCGCCCCTGCTCCGGGATCAGCCGTCGGGCCTTGCCTGCGCCGTCGTCAGCATGCCCAGCCTGTCGAGCGGACTGATGACGGCCCGCACGGTCCGTGTCGCAACTTTTGTATAAAGGGCCGTGGTCTCCAGGCGGGAATGACCCAGCAGAACCTGGATCACGCGGACATCAACACCATCCTCAAGCAGGTGCGTGGCAAAGCTGTGCCGCAGGGTATGAGGCCCCACACGTCTGGTGATCGAAGCAGCCCGCGCGGCATCGACAACCACACGATGGAGCTGCCGTGTGCTGATGGGCCTCATGGTGTCCTGGCCGGGAAAAAGCCAGCCACCGGAATGCATCACGCCCTGCTGGCGTCCGGCCTTCCACCACTCCCGCAGCAGGGGCAGAAGGTCTGCCGGAAGCATGGCGTTGCGATATCGTCCCCCTTTGCCCCGTTCGACCCTGAGCAGCATGCGCTCGCTGTCGATATCGCTGATCTTGAGAGCGGCGACCTCGGCCACCCGCAGGCCTGCCCCATAGGCGACCGACAGGGCGGCCTGATGCTTGAGGCATACGGTCGCGTTGAGCAACCGGGCAACTTCATCACGGCTCAGCACGACGGGCAGGTTGCGGGGCTGCGCTACCCGGACCAGCCTGCGTGCAAGGTCGGGGCGGTCGAGCGTCTGGGTGAAGAAAAACCGCAGCGCCGACACGATGGCATTCATGGTCGGTGTCGGCATGCCAGCCGCGTTCTGCGCAATCTGAAACTGGCGCACATCCTCGACTGTTGCCGTGTGGGGTGAGCGGCCCAGAAACGTGGCGAAACGGCCGACATCGCGAAGGTAATTGCGTTGCGTCTCCCGGGAGAACCGCCGCACCGCCATGTCATCAAGCAGGCGCTGGCGAAGGGGACTGATTGCAGCAATGCACAGGGACTCTGTCATCATCCGGCTCCTTCTGGTGGGAAGAAGCCAGAGTGCTTGACCAGATCAGGACAGTTCCAAATAAAACAGATCGCTCACGCCGTGGTGACAGACCTGCACACCGCACCAATCCCGCGCAGCGGGTTCGTTCTCCCCCCCAAAGCTGACAAACTTCTCCTCTCCAGCGCCAGTCAGAACCTGGAGAGGAGAAGATTCCCCCGGCTACGCCCACGGCGCTCATACCCACAGCGCCGCAGCACCGGAAAGACGTCCTGGGCCCACCGGCCATGCTCGGTGTCTTCCATGATGAGATGATCAGGCCACAACGTCGCTGGCGCCTCGCGAAAAAACGGCAGCAACGCCCGGTCTTCATAACCTTCGATGTCGATTTTCAGAACATGCACGGCCGTCACATCGCAGGCCTGCAGAATGTCCAGAAGCGGACGGATACGCACTGCGGCACCGTGCCCGGCACCGACCCGACCGCCGCCGAAATCCCCGTTCATCTGCACGAGCTGACCGGAGCCCTCCTGATCCCCGACGGCGACACGTAAGAGATCGGCCTGCATCCCGTTCAGCCTCATATTGGTCGTCAGGCGCTCGAACAGCACCGGGTTCGGTTCAACGGCGATGACACGGGCTTCTCTCTGGGCGGCATAGAGCGAAAAGAACCCCATATTCGCGCCCACATCTACAAACGTGCCGCCTTTCGGCAGATGACGCCGCAGCCATTTCAGCTCGCGATGATTGTAGCACGCGCCACACACCGCCGATTTTGCATCCGTCTGGTTGTCCTGCGGGTAAAACCGCACCTTCAACCCGAACAGGGTCGCATCGACAGGACCTGAGGAGCAGTCTCGTTTGAACCGTTCCATGAACGGCCGACGCAGACGGCTGTACCCCAAGGGAGTGTTGAAGAAGACTTTCCGGATCTTCTTCTGCGCCTCTGTCAGCGGATAGGATCCAAAAGACAGGACACGCGTAAGGCCGTATCCGTCCAGCACAATGTGCTCAGAAGACGGGTCTGAGTGTTCTGACATAAGAGATGATGACCGTATGGAAGGGAGTAACGGGGCTTCGATGAAGCAAACGGCAGGGTCAGGACGCGCTGTGTCCGACGGACCGTTCCGTCACAGCTTCCCGACCTCGCGACAAAGTTGGAGCAGGCTGCCCATCCGCTGTTGCAGCACGGCGCCGAGCACCATCACGCCCTCCAGCAGACGCGCGCCTTCCGTGTCCGCCCGCAGACTCTCGAGGCGCCCTTTGAGCAGCGCATGCTCGATCTCGATCAGACGCAGCACGTCATGCAGGCCAGCATGCAGGTCCTCGAGACCGGCTGGACGGGGTGGTGGCAACAGTGGATCTTCAGGCATGACAATCCCTTGGACAAAAATGTCGGTTTCATGCGAGGATCTGACGATGACGAGTCACGGGCCACGCAACATTTCGATGCCAAGAAATACGGTTTTTCGACTTTCATATCAAGCGGAATATCGTATTGATACCTCATTTCCGAATGAGGACCCTCTGCGTGCCCCGACATTCCAGGCGAAAGCGTAAACTCATGGACGACCAGATCCGCCTGATGCGCGAGCGCGGCGAGCGCCTCCGCGAAGCGGCGCAGAGTATTGGCATCACCCATGCCGCCAAGGCGGCGGGCGTGCCGTATACGACCCTGAGAGACTACATGAATGGCGGGGAGATGAAGTTCTCCGCCCTTGCGTCGCTGGCCCGGGTCTGCGGTGTGTCCCTGGACTGGATCGCCTTTGGCACGGCCGGCGGCTCACCCTCCGGGGCGACAACGGTCCAGACCACCTCGACCCGTCAGATCGTTGTGCCCTGGTATGATCATCATGAAGACGGCCTGCGGATTGGCCGTGACTGGTTGCAGAGTGTCATTCCCCGAGACCTCACAGCTCTCTGCCTTATCAGCAATGCAGGGGATGCGATGGAGCCGACCCTGTCCTCGGGTGATCTGGTCATCGTGGACCGGAGCGTCACGACCGTGACGGGCAGCGCGCTCTATGCGCTGGAGAGTGCTGGCGCCATCCTGATCCGTCGCCTTGACCCCAAACTCGGTGGCGGGGTCCGAGTGATTGCTGACAATCATCGCTACCCGCCTCAGGACGTTGAGGCCGATCGCCTGGAGTGCTTCAAACTGCTCGGCGAAGTGGTCTGGATCGGCGGCGTGCCTCATCCCTGAGGCGCTCACGATATACGGGAACCTGTTTGAATAAATAGGCGCATATCCGTATTGACGACACACGGGAAATCGTAGATCATCTGACTTGTTGAGTTCATCGTGTGTGCAGGGCTGTCCTGCCACACAGGAACTGCAAGGAGCTGGCGATGATGTCTTTGTCCCGTTGTGTCTTCCGGTCTGGCCCCTGTTCCTGCCTGTCAGGGGGCGCCTGACATGGTCGTCTCCACCCTTCTTGTGCTGATCGTTCTTCTCCTGCTGGTGCTGGCGCTCGGATCGTCGGTCAGGCTGTTCGCGTGGCTGAAGGCGCGCGACATCCTGCCTCCTGCGGCGCTGATGCTGGGTACGGCGTTGGTGATCCGGGTCGTCTTCCACGCCCACTGGGGGAGATAAGCGCTCATGACGTCTTCAACAGACGGTCTGTACAGCGAGGCGACCGAAGCAAAACGCGCGGCCCGTCTGGCTGACTATCTCGAAGAATACGGGGCTGAGGAAGACGAGACACGGCTTCTGCTGAGATATGTCTCGTGGTTCGGAGCGGGTGCCTGTCTTTTGTGCGGCATCGCCCTGGCTCTGCCCTGGCATCCGCTCTTTGCGTTCATTCTGGGCATGAGCTGTTGGACGGCTCCGCGAGAACCGTTTCTCCGGAAACTGAAAGCTGCTGAAGACCGCCGCAGGCTTCGCGGGCTGGACTGAGACGGTCCGTTCGTTTTTCGGCAGGTCGCCCGCTTTTTTCTAATTCTCCCGTCATCGACTGTTTTGCAAAAACAGCAAAGGATCCCGCATGTCTGCACGTCTTCTCAGAACCCTGGCCGTCACATTGTCTCTCACCGGACTGGTCGCCCTGACAGGCTGTGCCTCGGAAGGGAACGAAGCTCTTAAAAACGAGACCAGCGCCTCCATTGATCAGAAGATCCATGATGGTGTGACCACCAAGGACCAGATTCGGGCGCTGTTCGGAGATCCGCGCGAAAGCACGTTCACTGATAGCGGTCATGAACAGTGGCGCTATGCGTTTACCAATGCCTCGTCTGACGCTGCCAACTTCATTCCGCTCTATGGCGACCTGCATCAGGGCACTCATGGCACGGAAAAGACACTGACCGTAATCTTCAGCGGCGATGTCGTCTGGCACCACACCATGAATTCTTCTGCCGTCAAAACCGGCAGCGGGCTGTTCTGAGGTTACAGAAGAAAGTCCCCTCTGCCGTTGAAAGCAGAGGGGATGATTCAGGCCGGGGAAGACCGGAAGGCCTCGTCCGACCCAATGGATATATTGAAAACAGCTCTCTGCTAGAATGGAAATGTAGGTTGATGACCTACTCTTCCAGCATGGCAGGACCTTGAGGCAGACAGCTCCACTCTGCGGCCTGGCCGAAGGGTTCCTCCTCGCCAGGCGGTGGAGAGACGACATTTCCTGACAATACGAGCAGCCGGTTCAGCGGCTCCCATTCCAGCAGTGTTTCAAGCAGAGCCGTTGCGCAGTTCAGACGCAGGAAAGGGCTGTCCCGCGTCAGTTCTGTCATCAGGTCCGTACGCAGTTCGAGGGCGGATTCCTGCAACCCACACGGCCGCAACCACGACGCCCGCTGTCGTGCGAGCCGGTACAGACAGAGATCATAAGGCGGTTGATCCTGCGGCCCACCCATCACGCAGCGCAGGAAGGACATGTGAAACCCTGCCAGAACAAAAGGTCTCGGCGCATCCACCGGCATCAGGGCGCGGAACAGGGGATCGCTGATGGTCAGAGCGGGTTGCCCGTGCTCGTCAAGACTTTCCTCAAGATGACCCGAGGCGCGCCGGGGTTCCCCCAGCCAGAGCAGGCTGCGCCCTTCGACAAACCCGTCCCTTTGCAGCAGCGTGACAGGAGCGCCCGCATAGGGCGCTCCTTTCTGATCCGGCGTCATGTCGAGCAGTTTCAGGCGCGTGATGGGCCAGCGCGGCAGCCGGATCGGACCAGGGGTCATGACCCGCCTCCCGCGCGCAGCTGCGCTACCAGGGCGAGGAAACGCTTCTGTAACTGCGCTGGCTCAAGGAGGTCGTTGAGATACCAGATCTCGGGCGTAAGGCACTTCTGCCGGTAGACCTCCAGACGCCGGTCGAACTGCGCCAGAAGATTCGCTTCGCAGTCATTGCGCGTCACGCGGTCCGCACCGCAGGCGCCTACAATTTCGATATGCATGACACGTGACCCGAAACGGATCGCGAAATCGGAATAGAACCGTGGCTGCTGAGACGGGTCGAGGGCAATTTCCAAGTCCAGCGCGACATCCCGCGGAACAATGGGTTTGATCGCCTCATAGGCAATCCGCTCCGGGGTTGAATTCAGCCGGGTTCCGTCAGAGGCAACGCGGCCATGGCTGGGCAGACCGGGCCAGCGCTGCTCGACCCTGCGCAGGAGACCGGCCCAGACGCCGGGTCCTTCATCACCCAGTTGCGTGAGATGCCGCCCCGCCGGCTGAAGGTAGCGGAACAGGCTTGAGGGCGGCTGTGCCTTCAGTTTGTAACTGATGTCACGATACAGATCGAGATCGTCATCCGTGGGCTCGAAAAATGAGCGCGCGTGACGGGGCACGGTCGCCGCAGCGACCGGGATTTTTGTAAGAAGCATGAAGCATCCAGATTTTTGAGAAGATGAAATAAAGGGACAGGCCGACGCTGTCGGGCCGGTCGGTGTCAGGTGTTACGGGCGATACTTGAGGCCGCTCCCAGGCACCTGTCCGGTCCAAAGGGTTTCGATCAGTCGGGCCGCGGCCTGAATACGGACGAGATCGGAAGCCGGATGAACGCCCGAGCGATCTTCCGCTGCAAACCGGGCCAGAAGTCTTTCCGGATCATCTCCAATCCCTGCCAACTCTGGCGCAAGCTGCAGCATCAGAGCGGCAAGGGTCATGACCTGCGGCGTTTTCGTTGAGCAGGGCCCGAGCCAGGCCATCTCCTGCACCCCCATGAGCAGGACGAGATCCGGAAGAAGGACAGCAGAAGAGAGGATGCTGTCTGTGCCGTCCTCTCCTGCACCCGTGAAGTCTGGCATGGGCTGGTGCAGGATCTGGTCCCACAGAGCCTGCCGGTTGGCCGGGTCCTGATCGGCGGACAGACAGGGAAACCACAGCCCCAGACGTTCGGCCACGGGCACGGGCTCAGTCCGGGACAGGACAAGATCGTACAGACATACCGCACTCCCGGTCGTCCTGAGCGGAGCGTCCCGGCGATCACGGGAGGAGACAAGACCCATCAGGCGGACAGCGAGGTCCGTGCGCCGGAAGGGCGTCATGTCCGGTCTCCTACGCGGTCCGTCAGCGCCCGGTTCAGGGAACGGATCGTCTGCGCCAGAACGATCAGCGTTCCCTCAAGCCGGGTGTCGCTTGTGAAGGCTCCGGGCTGCGCGATCACATCGCGCAGTATGGGAAGAACAATGCCTGCCAGGACGGCGTGAGCATCAAAAAGCGTGTCGAGTTCGGTGACTGATCTGGTCATTGCGAAAGGCTCCAAAAAGAGGTAGCCCAGAGAACGAGAGAGAAAATCCTCGCTCTGGTCGCACGGCGACCATTCCAGCTCACGCCCCGCGTGAGCCCATCTGGGGTGAGGACCAGCCCGGCCCTCCCTTGCGAAGCCAAAAAAACGACAGACCCCCCCTGATCATTTCCCGTCATGAGAGAGCGAGAAAGGTTGAGTTCTGCACCGCCGCCCTCAGGGCGGCGCGACCCCGGAACGGGGGCGCGTGCAGGTCCGGATGACGCGTCACAACGTGATGCGGACGCCCCCGGCGGGGCACGAACATGAAACGGTTTCAAGGGACTGTTTTAAAAGGGTTTTTGGAGCCTTGCTCCAAAAACCCGGTATCGTGCCATCTTAAGCGATCTGGCAGTACGATTTCATGGCGCATTGCCATGGTCTGAGGTTGCTGATCGGGTATCACCCTGATCCGCCCTCGTCGTGTGACGCTTGAATGACGCATCCCGGGTCCGCGCGATGGCGACATGACGCATGGATGACGCGTCACGGAGAGTGTTCGGACCGGCATGACGCATGAATGACGCATGCGTGACGCGTCATCGGGCTTTTGGTGGATCTTCAGGGCGATCAGCAGAATTCATGCATTTTGCCACAGAGGCGGGGATGGGGTTCTGAAGGCGCTGGAACCATTCCTTATCCGGAAAAATTATTCAGCGATTGAGGCCCGTTCAGGCGTCTGGATCTCCGATGTCAGAGTTTTTCCAGGTGAAGAGCGGGGCGCTGTCAGGATCGGGACGCTGAGGCTTTGCGATTGCCTCAGTGGATTGCCCTGCACAGAAGCGTTCCCAGGCATGCATCATCTCGGAACGCCTGTTGAAGAGATCCCCCCGGCGATAGGCGGCCTCAACCTTGTCACCGATGGCATGGGCCAACGCCATTTCGGCGACCTCCCTCGGAAAGTCGGTTTCTTCGGCCGCCCAGTCCCGGAAGCTGGAGCGCAAACCATGGATCGTCACATCCTTCGTGCCTGCGGCCTGATGGAGGGCCTTGGAGACCGCGACATCGCTCAACGGCGAACCGACCCGGCCACCAGGAAAGACGAAACTGTCCTCACCGAGACTGGATCTCAGGGTCTGGACTTTATACAGCAGCGCCATCGCTCCGTTCGTCAGGGGCACACGATGCTCCCGCCCGGCCTTCATCCGCTCGGCCGGGATGGTCCAGATCTGTTTCTTCAGATCGATTTCCGACCACAGGGCCTTTCGGACCTCGCCAGACCGGGTTGCGGTCAGGCAGACGAACCGTGCGGCCAGAGCTCCCACACCATGCTCGGCGCTGAGCCGGCTGTAGACCGGCGGGAGGTCGCGATAGGGCAAGGCGGCATGGTGCACCACCTTCGTGACTGCCGTGGGTTTGGGGAGGATGTTGGCCAGATGCCCCCGCCAGCGGGCCGGGTTCTCCCCCTCGCGCCAGTGGTGGCTCTGCGCATAGTCCAGAATACGCTCCATCCGTCCACGCAGCCGTGTTGCGGTTTCGGTCGTGCTCTCCCAGATCGGTCGCAGGACGGCGAGAACGTCCTCTGTCTGGACGCTGCCAATCGGTTTCTGACCGAGGATGGGAGAGACATGCCGCTCCAGAGAGCTGCGCCACATGGGCGCCGAGCGCGGATCTTTCCAGCCCGGCGCCTGTTCGGTGATGTACTGCTCGGCAACCTGCGCGAAGGTGCGCTCCTGAACATCAGGTCCCTTCTGTCGGGCTTTTTCTTCCAGGGGGTCGATCCCCTGCAGAAGCAGGCGCCGGTTCTCGGTCGCCTGGAGCCGGGCATCGGCCAGAGAAATATCCCGGGCGGGACCGAGTCCCATTTCCCGTCTTTTGCCGGTCTCAGGGCTTTTGTAGCGGAAAGTCCAGGCCCGGGTGTCGCCGCGGACAGTGATCCATAGATTTCCGCCATCACCATAGACCCCGTCTTTGAGGGAGGCGACCTTGCGGGCATTCATCTGGTTCGGCGGAAGCTTGCTCATGGCTTTTTAGTCCCATCTTCCGTCCCACCTTACGGGATAGGTTTCAATGCGTCTATCTGCTTCTTCAGGATGGCATGGATTTCTGTAAAATCATGAAAAACAAGGGTTATTGCACCGATCTGCTTTTCCGTGATGCCCCAGGTCGGCGGACACCCTCTCCGCCAGAAGATATATTCTATGACATTCCATGATGCGCATCCGGCCTTGAATTCGGCGGGTTTCCGACGATTTTAACGATCCAGAGCGTACTGTGGCAATCCTTGAAGCGCATGCAATGCGGGGGTAGTTATGGGGGTATCAGAATGGTCCTGGGGGTATCGATGCTGACAGATGTCCAGCTCCGGCGCCTTGCCCCGAAAGACAAGGCTTACAAGCTTGCAGACGCAGGTGGTCTTTTTATTCTCGTCCAGCCGAACGGATCGCGCCTCTGGCGTATGAAGTATCGCTTCGGTGGCAAGGAGAAACTCCTTGCATTTGGCACTTATCCCGAAGTGACGCTCGCAAAAGCCAGAGACGCCCGGGATCAGGCACGTAGCGAGCTCCGTGCCGGTCGGGATCCTTCATTGACCCGCAAACAGCGTCAGGCAGAAGCCCGACAGACAGATCGCCAACTCAGAAACGTTGGAGAAATCTGGATCGCTTCCCAGGCCTCGCGCTGGACCCCGCGCCACCGGAAAAACGTCGAAACAAGCTTGGAGCGGTTCGTCTGGCCTGATCTGGGCTCTCTCAATCTTGACGATATCACTCCGCCAATGGTGCTCGCGACCATCAGAAAGATCGAAGCCGGAAGAGCCAGGGAAACGGCACGCCGGATACGTCAGAGACTGAGTGCGATTTTCCTGTTCGGCATTGCCCACGGTCTGGGCACACAGGATCCCGCAGCGGTCATCAAGGGGGCACTCGTTCCGCTGAAAAAAGGTCGTCAGCCCGCCATCACCGATCTGGGGGAACTGCGCGATCTGTTCCGTCAGGTTGAAGCCATTCCGGCTCACCCTGTGACGTTACTGGCGCTCCGCTTTCTCGCCCTGACCTCTGTACGTCCCGGCGAGGTCCATGCCATGGGATGGCACGAACTTTCAGAGGATCGGTCCGTCTGGCTGATTCCGGCAGAGCGCATGAAGATGCGTCGGGAACATGAAGTCCCCCCTTCCCGACAGGCGCGCGAGATTCTGGAGGCAGTTTTCCTGCTGACAAGCAAAGGGCCGCTCGTTTTCCCAAACAACCGATGGGCGCATCGCCCGATGAGTGAGAACGCGTTCAGTTATCTTCTTCAGCGGTCAGGATATTCTGGGCGCCAGGTTCCGCACAGCTTTCGGGCGTCATTCTCGTCAATCATGAACGAACGCTACCCGTCCGACAGGGCCATCATCGACCTCATGCTGGCGCATCAGAACAAGGATCGGGTGGAAGCAGCCTATAATCGTGCTCTTCATCGTGAGCGAAGAAAAGAACTCGCTCAGATCTGCGCCGATCTTCTTATGGAGCACGCTTCACCCCCAGCCGATTTTCTCGGTCACCAAAAGCGATAGACAGCCACCTCCATCTTTCAGTGGAAAGCAATACCAGATCAAAGAGCTTGATAAGGTCGGCCCGCATGTCCGGCGCGATAGGAACATATCCGCCGGATCTGGCAGGACAGCCGTGCTGTTTATGGTGCGCGCAAGGTGTGGCACAGCCTGCACCATGAAGGGCGACAGGTGGCGCGTTGCACTGCTGAGCGCTTGATGCACAAGATGGGTCTGAAAGGGTGTCATCCGGGGCCGGAAGGTCATCACGATCCGTCCGGATACGGCGCGCCCCTGTCCCGATGACAGGGTCAACCGGCAGTTCCGGGCCAAGGCCCCCAACCAGCTCTGGGGCTCGGACTTCACCTATGTCCAGACCTGGAATGGCATGGTCTATGTGGCGTTTGTCATTGGTGTGTTCGCCCGCAGGATCGTGGGCTGGAAAGTCTCGACCTCCATGACCACCCAGTTCGTGCTCGACGCCCTTGAACAGGCGCCATCTGGCAACGAAAGCCTGCGGGAAATAAGGTGCTGATCCATCATTCGGGCCGTGGATCACAATATCTATACCGAACGCTTGGCCCTGGCTGACATGGACGCCTCAGTCGGCACGGTTGGTGACAGCTACGACAATGCACTGGCAGAGACCATCAACGGTTTATACAAGGCCGAGGCTATCCATCATCTGGGGTCATGGAAATCCATGGCGCAGGTCGAATAGGAACCCTCAAATGGGTGGACTGATATAATAACCAACGCCTGCTGGCGCCAACCGGCTACAGGCCGCCCGCCGAAGCCGAACGCGCCTTCTATGAAGATCAGAGCAGACTTGATATCGCTGCCTGAGTACTGAACAAATCCCTCTCCGGTAAGCCCTGGGCAGTTCACCCAGAAGGGCAATGGGAGATCTTTTTCCACCGCTTAAACACAGCTGCTAGAGCGTTTTTGCTATGACGCCAAGCCATGGACTTAACCAGCCCAGACCCTCAGATGTCGTAGAGCGGGGATTATATTCGCACCCAATCCATCCGCGATAACCAACACGGTCCAGCCATTTGAAAAGATAAGGATAATTGACCTCACCCGCGTCTGGCTCATGCCGATCAGGGACGCTAGCCGCCTGAATATGGCCGATCGATTCAAATAAGGTCTCCAATCGCACCACAAGGTCACCCTGCATGATCTGCGCGTGATACAGATCGAACTGGATCTTCACATTATCCACCCCGATCAGGTCACAAACTGCCTTCGTTTCTTCCTGATAGTTCACAAAATATCCGGGCATGTTGCGCGTATTGATAGCTTCGAGAACGATAGTCAACCCAAGAGACTTCGCTTGTGAGGCGGCGTATTCAATATTCCGCAGATAGGTTTCCATCTGTCGTTCATACGGGATGTCATGATCGCGCAGACCGGCCATGACATGCAGGCGGCTGTTCCCGAGAACCTGAGAGTACTCCAGTGCCAGCCCGATCGTGCGCTCGAACTCCTCTTCACGCCCAGGGAGTGCCGCCAATCCACGCTCCCCCTGATCCCAGTTTCCAGGAGGGGCATTGAACAGCGCAACATGCAGATCGTTTCCCCGGACGCGGGTCTTCAGGTCCTGCCTGTCAAAAGCATATGGGAACAGGAATTCGACGCCTTTGAACCCATCGCGCGCGGCGGCGTCAAAACGCTCGAGAAATTCAAGCTCCGGGTAGTTCATGGTCAGGTTTGCGGCAAAAGCGGGCATGACGTGAGACTTCCTTTGTGGTGAATTACGAGACGAAAGGCCACAGGATGCAGGTTGCCAGAAACCCCAGAATACCAAGGGTCGTTGTCAGAACAGTCCAGGTCCGCAGACCGTCTGCCACATCAATTCCGGACAGTTTCGTGAAGATCCAGAACCCTGCGTCGTTGACGTGAGACACCGATAGCCCTCCTCCCCCCATGGCAAGCGCCAGCAGAGCAAGCTGGTTGGGGTTGGCATGCATCTCGGCAATCATGGGGCCGAGAATTCCCGCAGTCGTCACAAGGGCCACCGTCGTCGACCCCTGCACCGCGCGTAGGATCATGCTCAGAATAAAAGCCAGTGCGAGAACAGGCAGTCCGGTTGTGCGGAGCATGTCAGAGATGACGTGGCCAATCCCACTTTCCACCAGGATATTTCCGAATACGCCGCCACAGCCCGCAATCAGGATAACCATCGCGACGCCAGGCACTGCTGAACCGATAACGGTCGAGACCTGCTCGAGGCTCCATCCCCGTCGCAGACCCAGCATATATCCTGCAAGAAGCGTATCAAGCAGAAGGGCTGTTATCGGCGAGCCAATGAGATGGGCAGTTCCGGCGTAGGAATATCCGGGCGGAAGAAAGATCGACAGCATGGTCCCCAGCATGATGAGGACGATCGGAAGCAGGATCAGGCCGACAATCAGCCAGAATCCGGGAGGCTCCGCCGAAGGCAGCACGTGAACGGAGGACTCTGGCCCAGCCTTGAACATCTCCCCTTCACATCCGCTGACCGCTGCGCGGATGTCTGGCGCGTAAGTGAACTCGCGTCGCGTCATGCGCTGCGCAATCAGGGCACCCGCTCCACAGACGAGCAGGGTTATGGGGACCCCGAATGCCAGAATACGCCCCATATTCGCACCAATCTGCGCTGCGGCAGCGGCAGGCCCCGGATGGGGTGGCAGGAACGAATGCACCGTCAGCATGGCCGCGCACATCGGAAGTGCGAAAGTCATGAGAGAGCGTCGGGTTACGTTCGACACACCGTAAAGCAGTGGCATGACCATGATCACGCCAACCTCGAAAAAGACCGGAATGCCGATCAGAAACCCTGCGAGCGTCAGGGCAAGCGGGACGCGTCTGTTTCCGAAACGGGCGATAAGATCGCGTGCGAGAACCTGGGCGCCCCCTGAAATCTCAACGATTTTCCCGATCATGGCCCCGAGGGCGATGATGATGGCGATGTGTCCCAGCGTCTTGCCCATCCCGGCTTCAATTGCAGGGACGATCTTGGCTGCGGGCATCCCGGCAAAAAGGGCGACAAACATGCTGACGATCAGCAGCGTCAGGATCGGATGAAGCTTGAAACGGATGATCAGCACCAGCATCAGTACGATGCCGGCAATGGCGCTGACCAGAAGAACCATCGGGGTCATATCAGGACTTCTCCTGCTTTCGAAAAGGCCAAGTCAGTCCCATTTCACCCCGAACACAGCCGCAATCTCCGCAAGTGCGGCATCACCCAGCGGTACAGGCCGGGGCGTGGTCATCAGCCACAGGCGCGCGGTTTCTTCGAGTTCCGCAAGCGCATCACTGGCACTTGTCACACTGCGTCCCCACACGACGGGCCCGAGCCGATCCAGCATGACGCCGTTGACGGAGGAAGCCAGTTCAGCCACCCGGGCGGCCGCTTTCGGCGATCCCGGACGTTCATAGGGGATCAACGGAACACGCCCGATCTTCATGACCTGGTACGGTGTGATCGGGGGTAGGATGGCGTTTTCGGCGTCCACACCCGCTAGGGTCAGCGCAACAAGATGAGTGGAATGTGTGTGGATGATCCCGTTGCAGTCCGGTCTCTGCTCATAAATTCTGCGATGCAGGGTTACCGTTTTGGAGGCGCGCGGTCCGGAAACCTGATTGCCTTCAAAATCGGTTTTGGCGATTCCTTCGGGCGTAAGGCGTCCCAGACACACGTTCGTGGGCGTAATGAGCCAGCCATCCGAGAGACGCGCGCTGATATTTCCCGCACTTCCGCTTGTATGCCCACGCGCATACAGGTCCCGCCCAATCGCACAGATTTCTTCGCGGCAGGCTGTTTCATCAATCATGACTGATCTCCCGACAATGCCAGCAGCGCTTTTTCAAAGAAGTCGGCCTCTCCGAAATTCCCTGATTTCAGCGCAAGTGCGAGCGGCACGCTGCCCGTTGACACGGTTGCAGGAACGCCTGGTGCAATCGGCGCGCCGATACACAGACCTTTGACACCAAGGGACTGAACAACGGCTCCGGACGTTTCTCCCCCGGCGACGACAAAACGTCTGACACCTCGGTCTCTTAAAGACCGTGCGATAAGGCCCAGCGCATGCTCGACCATTTCTCCCGCCTTCTGAGCGCCTATCGCGGCCTGCACCTGCCTGAGTTCATCGGCCGGGCTGGTTGCATAAATGAGAACGGTCTGATCGGTATGAGTGTCGAAGAAGGCAATCGCCTCCTGCACAACCGATTCACCGGCAGCCAGCTTCATGACATCAATCCGGTACGCTGGCCGTTCCGCCTCAATCCACCGCGCCACCTGAAGATTTGTCCTTAGAGAACCACTGCCGGCGAGCACAACCTCTTTCCCTGCCACGACCGGCAGAACAGCAGCATCCGCACCGGACAGATCGTTATGCGTCCTGAAATTGTCAGGCAGCCCCAGCGCAATCCCCGACCCGCCCGTGATCAGAACATGATCATGGCAGGCCTGTCCGATCACTTTCAGATCAGCTTCGGAAATCGCATCGACAATAAGAAGGGTAGCCCCCTCAGCCTGAGCCTTCTCGATCGCTGCCCGGACATGTTCCGCGCCCTTCAGGACAGTCGGAAGATCAATCAGTCCGACAGTTCCCTTTGACTGTGCCTGAAGCACGCGTACGAGATTGGCGTCCCTCATTGGTGTCAGAGGATGGTTCTGCATCCCGCTTTCATTGAGAAGCGCACGACCAACAAAGAGATGGCCATTATAGACCGTACGTCCATTACCGGGAAAAGAGGGCGCGGCAATCGTGATCTGCTGTCCCAGGGCTTTGGCCAGAGCTTCCGCAACCGGGCCAATATTGCCATGCTCCGTAGAATCAAAGGTAGAGCAGTATTTGAAAGCAATCTGTCGACAGCCTGCGCCCCGCAGGAAGTCCAGAGCGGCCAGTGACTGCGCCACGGCGTCCATGGGCGCAATCGTGCGCGACTTGAGGGCGACGACGATGGCTTCGGCATCCGCGATCATCGGATCGTCTGCCTCAGGAATTCCGATGCTCTGCACCGTTTTCATACCAGCACGGACCAGCGTGCTGGCAATGTCGGTCGCGCCTGTAAAATCATCGGCGATACAGCCGATAAAGGCTCCGCGTCTGGTCATGCTTTTTCTCCCCCATCGGAAGGGGGAAGTGTGATTCCGGGAAAAATCTTGATGACTGCGGAATCATCTTCCCGACCATGCCCCGCCGCAGACGCATTGAGGAACATTTGATGCGCGGTCGCCGCCAGAGGCAGGGGAAATTTCGTCCGCCGGGCCGTATCAAGCGCCAGACCAAGATCCTTGACGAAAATATCCACCGCTGACAGCGGTGTGTAATCTCCTGCAAGAATATGGGGCACCCGGTTTTCAAACATCCAGGAATTGCCGGCACTATGGGTGATGACTTCATACAGGGTCGCCGGATCAGCGCCTTCGCGCAGGCCCAGTGCCATGGCTTCGGCGGCCGCTGCGATATGAATGCCCGCCAGATGCTGATTGACGATTTTCACACGTGTGCCGACACCGACTTTAGCTCCAAGCCGATAAACCTTGCCTGCCATGGCAGGCAGAAACTTTTCGGCACGGACATAGGCGTCTTCAGGGCCGGAGGTCATCAGCGTCATCTCGCCGGAAGCCGCCTTGGCGGCCCCCCCGGACATCGGCGCATCCAGCAGCCAGATATGGTGCTTTCTCAGACGTGCCTCGAGCCCTTCAATGAAGGCTGGCGCTACAGTCGCACAGGAAATGACCAAAGAATCCGGTTTCAGCGTCTCGATCGCTCCCTGTTCTCCGAAGAGGACCTGTTCTGTCTGCTCCGCGTTCACAACCTGAATGATCAGGGCGTCACAGG
The DNA here is from genome assembly GCF_015244675.1 of Gluconobacter cerevisiae. Lineage (GTDB taxonomy): Bacteria > Pseudomonadota > Alphaproteobacteria > Acetobacterales > Acetobacteraceae > Gluconobacter > Gluconobacter cerevisiae. The sequence goes on from NZ_JABCQO010000003.1 coordinate 315,838, forward strand.
CCTCTGCGAGAGTGGCGGGCGAAGTATATGCATTCCCTCCTTCAGCTTCGAACGCAGTCAGCGCTTCCGCACGCACGTCATATGCACCCACACGAAACCCTGCACGCAGCAACGATTTCGCGACACCATGACCCATCGCTCCAAGGCCGATCACTCCGATCTGACCTGCCTGATCCTTACCGTGCATCGTCATCCCCCATCTGAAGCGCTAAAGTATTTCTTGCACCCTCCGTACAAAGCAGAGGCGCCTGAAAGACAATAATTCACAGATTTTATGATAGGTCTAATGCACAAACTGTTATGTTTCATGTTCCTCATGTTATGTTGAGTCCATGCAAGAGAAGCAGCGTTTACCCCCGTCCTGGTTCGTCGATATCCGGCTGAAATTCCGGCATCTCCAGCTATTGCAGGCTCTTTCACGTCACAACACGCTTCAGAGTGCCGCTGAAAGCCTCGGTCTGGCGCAGCCAGCGGCATCACGGCTGCTGGGGGATCTCGAAGATGTGATTGGTATTCCCCTCTTTCAGCGGGAGGGACGCCGTCTTGTGATCAACGCTTATGGCAGCGTACTGACCCGACACGCCAACAACTTGCTCGATGAGCTTGACCGCACCCGCGACGAATTCAATGCCCTTCTCTCAGGCGGAGCAGGGAACGTCTCCATCGGTGCGATCGACGGGCCCGTTGTCGACCTGCTGACGACGGCCGTGCTCAATATCCAGCGTGACAACCCGGGTATATCGCTCGAAATCCGTACCGGATCGAGCATTGGTCTTTTCCATGACCTGATGAACGGGGATATCGACATCATGATTGGTCGGCCGCCGGAGGATACGCGGAGCATGGCGTGTCATTATACCCCGATCGGAGAAGAACCCATGGTCATCGCGGCGCGTCAGAACCATCCTCTTTTCAGGAAGACAACTCCGGTGCGGCTGGAGGACATGGTGCCTTTTCCCTGGATCTTGCAAAGAAAAGGAGGAAAATCACGCAGCAGACTGGAGAGCATCTTTCAGGACAGAAACCTGCCGCTCCCGAAAGATATCATCGGCAGTGACTCTCTGGTGATGACACTCGCTTACCTGGAAAAGACAGACGCATTGACAGTTCTCTCCGCTGCGGTCGCCAATCAGCAGGCCAAATACAGACAGATCCAGATTGTCTCGTCTGATGTGAACATCGCCATTAGTTCATACGGAATTCTGATGCTCAAATCCCGCAATCAGTCCCGTCCCACCATGACGGTTCTCGACGAACTGGAAAAAACGTTGCGCCCGGCGATAGGAGACTGAGACTGCCGGGCGTCCAGATGGACCCCCGGCTTGCAAATCCCGTTACCTCAACTCGTATTCGTTGTAGTCTAAGAACTCCATGCCGCCGTTAATGACTTCAAACGTGCCTTTCGCCAGAACCTGTGCATCTGCCTGGTTCAGGTGCTGTTCGGAGAATGCCACGGCCCCCTTCTCACGCGTCATCAGGCGTCCTCCGGTGAGAAATACACGCACACCCGGCCCCGACTGCGTATAGTCCCCCGTGCTCTGTCCTGGCTCCAGATGAACATGCCACCCCCGAACGACCGGCTTGTCGAGAATCATTCTGAAAGCCTGACTATTCGCTCGGTCAGCCGGCCCGAAATGTCCAATGCCCTTGCGTTTTATCTCGAATGCGACCTGTGAATTTACAGTATCGCTTGTATTGATGACCTGATCGACGTCCGATTTCTGGCTGTAGGGAAGGTAACGCACCTCACCCGCCTTCATCGTACCATCCTTGGACGGTTCAGATAAGGAGTCCTTATGTATGGTCGTCCCGACGATCGGTGTATTCACATAGTCAAGCGACTGACGATGCCAACGGGTTTTGCCGTGGGGTGGAATGATGACGCGCATCAGCCTGATATCTTCGTTTTCGAAGATAACATGATGATAGATGTCCTGTGCCGTCTCGACGATTTCCGATGAGTCGGGTTTGTGTGTAGCCGCCTGAACGCTGCCACCATGAAATAGCCCCAGCGTCAGGACACAGAGACCACCCAACACGCGCTTGGCAGATGACGTGGATTTCAGCGCTGGTATGGCGAAATCAGATTTTTGAATCACAAACATTTCGTTCCTTGCTCCTCGTGATCTGGACAAAGTTGGACACCTGTTTCACTCACCCGCAGGCTTCTTTTCGTCTGTGGTTGCCTGTCGGATCTTCGCCACCTGTGACGCCGTCATTGCCGCGCCGTGATTGCCCCAGCTTTGCCCGAGAAAAGTGACAAGGTCGGCAATCTGCTGATCATCAAGAACATCCCGGTATGACCCCATCACCAGAGACGACGGCGCAGCCGCAACTCCGGGAAGCCGTCCGCCGCTCAGAATGATATGAGCGGCCGAAGTTGCATCAGGGCCCTGAAGAACCGGATTTCCGGCAAGCGGAGGAAATACACCGGGATATCCGTGTCCGTCTGTCCGGTGGCAGGCGGCGCAACGGTCAACATAAATCCTCGCACCTTCCGACGGCATTTTTCCGGCAGATAGCTGGCGCGATACCGCGTCATCATAACGGAACGCCTCAACCGAAACGTCTTGCGGAGGACCAAGTGTCTTCAGGAAGGCCGCGATCGCCATCAAGTCATGGTCATTCGTCAGGGAGGTCGAGTGCGTGATGACGCCGTTCATCGCACCGAATGTCGCACCATGCCTGTTACGGCCCGTTTTCAGGAAGGCCACGATATCCTCGGAGGTCCAGCCCACAAGTCCACCGGCGTCATCACTCCGAAGACTGGGCGCGACCCAGTTGTCTACGATGAAGCCGCCGGACAGATATTTCGGCCCATCCGCTGCAGTCTGGACCTTTTCGGCGAGTACGAGATTGCGCGGCGTATGGCAGCTTCCACAATGCCCCGGCCCTTCCACAAGATAACGGCCACGCTCGACAAGCACATCCGGCGTCTCATCATGAGAGGCAGACAGTAATGGCGGCGCAGGTGAAGGCGCAAAAAGCAGACGCCAGATCGCCAGAGGCCAGCGTGCTGACAATAACCATGGAATATCCGGCGCCCGGTTCTTCAGGCTGACCGGAGCAACACCCTGCGTGAGGTAGGCATAAAGGGCCTGCAGATCCTCATCCGTCATTTTCGAATAGGACGGATACGGCATCGCCGGATAAACGCTAGACCCGTCTTTCCTGATCCCCCGACGCATGAGATGCGCGAAATCCTCGTAGGTCCAGGTGCCTATCCCGGTGTCACGATCAGGCGTGATATTGGTGGAGTAAATTGCTCCTATCGGCGACTGAAGAGCCAGCCCACCTGCCAGATATTTGCCGTCATGGGCGGTATGACATGCTTCGCAGTCGCCCAGAACAGCAACATATGCCCCCCGTTTGATAAGATCCGCATCATCGGCATACGCACCTGATGACTGCATGACGCAAATTGCCCCAGCCAGTACCGGAAAAAGGCGCCACTTCATTGTTTTACGCCTCTTCATGCCTGCACCATTGGTCCGGGAGACTTCAGATAACGCTCCCTGATTGCCTTTGCAGACCAGTAAGCCAGAGCCGCAACGATACCAGTGGGATTGTAGCCGATGCCCTGCGGAAATGCCGATGATCCGATAACGAAGAGATTGGATACGTCCCAGTGCTGGAGATAGCGATTGACCACGCTATCCTTGGGGGACGTTCCCATGATCGCCCCACCCGCGATATGCGTCGTCTGATAATGACGAAGGTCGAATTCCTCTCCGAACTCCTTCGTCTCGACCGACATGGATTCTGGTTTCATGGCCCGACCGATATCCGCCATCCGGTCCGTCACGTAACGGATCATCTTCACATCATTGTCGTGCCAATTAAACGTGATCCGCAGCAGCGGACGCCCGGCAGTGTCGCTATAGGTCGGATCAAGAGATAGGTAACAGTCGCGAAATGCCATATTGGTGCCGTGGGCATGGATCGATATCGTGTGCTGGAAGTTGTCCTTGACGGCTTTCTTCCAATGCGCACCCCATTGCGGTGTTCCCTTGGGCACCGCCGCGCTGCTGATCGGCTTGCTCCCCGCCTGATTGACCCAGATCGGCGCTCCACCGACAAAGCCCAGCGGTCCATGATCAAAGTTATCCGCATTGAAATCATCGATTGCAACACCGTTGCCACCGGCCCCGATGAACGGATTGGTGAATTTGTCCTGCCCGAAGAACAGCGTTACGCCGGATTCATTCTGATAGACGAAATTACGCCCAACAGTCCCCTCACCTGTCTTTGGGTCATAAGGCTGCCCGATCCCGGAGAGAAGAAGCAGGTAAGGATTGTTGTAAGCAAAACTGGCCAGAATGACGATATCGGCGGTCTGGCGGACTTCCTCACCTTTGGACGTCCGATAGATCACGCCCGTGGCTTTCTTGCCAGATGAATCTGTCTCGACTTTCAGGACATCACATTCGGCCCGTAGTTCAAAACGACTTTCACGCTCAAGTGCAGGTAGGATGTTCACATTCGGAGATGCCTTGGAATAGTTGTAGCAGGCATAACCGCTGCAAAACCCACAGAACGTACAGGCTCCCATCTGGCATCCATAAGGATTGGTGTAGGCCTGTGACGCATTGGCAGACGGTATGCGGAAGGGATGATACCCACACTCCGCTGCGGCCTTGCTGTAGAGTTCGGCGGAATAGGTATTCTTCATGGCGGGCAATGGAAAAGGCGTTGAACGATCCGCATCGAACGGATTTCCATCACCTACGATCTTGCCATTGACCTTATAGGCCTGCCCCGACGTCCCGAAAACGCTCTCGGCGAAGGCAAAATGCGGCTCAAGCTCTTCATAGGACACGCCCCAGTCCTGAATGGTCATGTCCTGTGGAATAAAGTCCTTCCCGTATCGTTCCTCGTAATGACTGCGCAGACGGAGTTCGACCGGCGAAATACGCCAGTGGCATCCGGACCAGTGCAGGCCGGCCCCACCGACTCCCGTTCCTGGCAGAAATGCCGCGAGCTGCCGGTAGGGAGCCGCCACATCACTGTCGCGATGGCGCACCGTCACCGTCGACTGCGACGGCTGAAGGAAAAGAGCATGTCGGGTGTTGTGCGTGAGTTCGTCGATTGACGAGGGATAGGCCCCTTCAGGCCAGGTGTCGCGGCGTGGGCCACGCTCCAGCGCAACCACGTTCAGCCCCGCCTGCGTCAGTTCCCGCGCCATGATGGCGCCGACCCAGCCAAAGCCGACAATCACCACATCGGTATGTTTTTCGTTACGAGAAACCATCATACGCCTCCCTGCACGCCATGAACGCCAACTGAAACGGGCGGAAGAGGGTAGCGCACCCCATAACGATCAACCCAGTCCGTAAAATCCGCACGGGCACCGGGGAACCCGATCATTTTCCAGGCTCCCATTTCGTAATTCCCGCCATGTATCGGATCGGCGAAATAGCCTTCCTTGCAGTTTTTCAGGACCTGCCCGAACAGAAGCTTCGACGGTACGGGCGACAGCGTGAGGCTTCCCTTTTCCATCTGGCCGATAATCCGGTCACGTTCCCCCGCATCAAGCTGATGGAACGGCTTGCCGTAGCGTTGCATGATCGCACTGTGCAGCGCGGGAAAACCCTGTTTGTAGATATCTCTCGGCGTGAAAAGGAATTGATAGCCCAGCGTAGCCGATGTCTTCATCAGAGGCGGCCGGAGATACCATTCGCTTCCATGGCCGTAAGGCGTATTCATCTGCCGATCAATGAATTCAGGCACATGCGCCTCAAGCGCGCCCGGCCCCTCGGCATCCGCCGGAATCAGCCTGTCTACAAAGCTGCTCAGTGTCTGCCACTCGTCATCGGAAAAAAATACGGGCCGATAAGCATATTCCCTGTCAGCAGCTTCTGACGCGCCTTCTAAAGGAAAATGGAATAAAGCTGCTGCAACAAGACCCAGCGCCGTCCCCTGAAGCATGGCGCGACGACCACAGATCAAAGCACCGCCATTTCGCGATCTAACGCTCATTCTCCAGACACCTTTGAAAATTCGGTAAAATTGTTATTCGCGTGGATGCAATCAGCCGCGCGGACGCAGCTCAGCACCGTTTTTGATGCTCAGGCGCGCAGTAGCAGGCGCATCCGCTGGACGGCTGCATCCGGCGCGGCAAGAACCGGAATGCTGACAGCAGCCTCCACGGCTTTTAGAGCTTCGGATGTTGAAAAATGGGCAAGCATAATGACGTCACAGTGCTTGAGACGCGGGGCATAGTCAGCAACAAGACGATTATGTGTTTCAATATCACCACGACGCAGCGCGTCGATGGCATCAGGGACAATGATTGTTTCTAGTGTGGCCTTTGACGATACCTGTCCCCGGAAGGTCTCAAACTCCTGTTCCATTGTCACCACGGATGGAGCAAATGTCGCCAGCATCCCGATACGCGTGCCCTTCTCCAGTGCCGCGCGGAACATGCCCTCGTTGGGACGGAGCACAGGAATCGACAGCTCGTTTTCCAGTACGTCAATCGCCGGGCCAAATGCAGAACATGTGATCATCAGACCCTGCGCCTGCATGGACGCTCCATATTCCCCCAAAGCGACAAATCGCTGTGACAGCTCCGGAGACAAATCAGCGCTTTTTTTGCGATCAATCGTCAATCCGTCATCAAGCAGGTTGACGATCTCCGCCTCCGGCCAGAGGCAACGAAATGCATTCTGGATGGGAGCCATTGCCACGGGAGTGGCATGAAGAAGGACAATACGCGGGCTCATTTCATCGTTCCCTGAAAACACACCACGGCCCTACAGAAGCCGAAATAAATGTAAGCGCTTTCATACTTTGGATACTCTGTGGATTGCAAACTCATAGTAGGCGTCTCACGAGAACGTAACTTGCTGGACGACGGGTAAGTCACACCGGGAAAAGTCGGGTCTCCGTTCGTCAGCCGATCTGCGGTACGCCTTGCGTCGCAAGGGTCAGGCGATAGATGGATGTATGACATGCCATGAAAAGCTGGTTTCGATGAACGCCCCCGAAACAGACGTTCGGACAACGTTCAGGCAGATCAATATGTCCGATCTGCTTGGCCTGCGAATTGAAAATCGCGACCCCGTCCAAACCCTCGCCTGAACCCCATCCACACCATAAGTTGCCGTTGATATCCGCGCGCAGGCCGTCCGCCGTCCCTTCTGCACAATCCAGGAAAACTCTTTGGCTGGAGGTCGTGCCGTTTGCAGAAACATCATACGTCCATATCTGTCGATGAGGGGTGTGACGGGATGCGATGACATAAAGGGTTTTTTCGTCGGGCGAAAAGCAGAGTCCGTTTGGCCCCGGTACATCCTCCAGCACGGCCTCGGTCTTCCGCGTCCGCGGATCGATCCGATAGACGCGCGCAGCCTGAACGGGGGACAGATCTCCTTCGGAAAAGTTCGGCCCGAAAGCCGGATCTGTAAACCAGATGGCACCATCAGAAGTGCACACGATATCGTTGGGAGAGTTGAAAGGTTTGCCGTCAAACCCATCCGCAAGAACAGTAATCCGGCCATCGGCTTCCGTACGAGTGATGCGCCGGGTGGCACATTCACACGTCAGCAGCCTGCCCTGACGGTCAACCGTATTGCCATTGGAAAAATTCGATGAAGCCCGGAAGACGGATGTCTCTCCCGTCGTCTCATCCCATTTCATGATGCGGTTGCCACGGATGTCACTGAAAAGCAGAAGATTGGCCTCTCCCAGCCACACGGGACCCTCCGTCCATTCAAACCCGGTTGCGATCCGCTCCACAACGGACAGAGTATTGACGGAGGTTTTGAACGCAGGATCGAGGATTCTGACAGCAGGGTCCGGCAGCCGGAGTGATGCCTCCCACATATTCGCATGAGCGGGATGCCACGACGAAAGAGACGCGGCTGCGCCTGCCAGAGCCACGGATCCAAGAAACGATCGACGCTTCAATATGATGCTCATCTCATACCCGCAGAATACGCGTTCAATAGTAATTGAAAGCGTTTACATCTTCGATATAAATGTACCATCATTCAATTTGAGTTTTTTGTATCACTTTGTTGTTATTAATGGATAACAAATCACAATGACTGACCAACCCTCCTTAGCCGCCAGGCAGTCCCGACAGCAGAAAAGGCGGCACCTAAGTCCGGTCACAGTGGCCATCCTGTGCGCATTTTTCGTGCATGGCGTTCATGCGGCAGACCAATGGGCCATTTCGGCAAATGACGGCCATACGACAACCAATACTGCCGGGAAAATGGTCACTGCCGGGATGATCGTCCCGGACAGCCTCTCCCTGATCCGATTCGAGCATGGCTTGCCTGTATTGGGAAAAACCCTTCACCTGCCCAGCTCGGTCGAAGGACCTCCGACAACAGTCTGGATCGCCCCGGATTCATGCTGGGCCATCGTCACAGCCGGGTCGCACGCAGGCGCGCATGCGGGAGATCCCGTCATCGAAGATGATGTTGTATCGGTCGTAGCCATCGACCACGCCACCCTGCGCCTAGTTCAGACGCTTCACGCGGGCTTGGGCGCAAGTCAGGTCACCGTGTCACCGGACCAGAAATGGGTACTCGTTGGAAACCGGAGAAGCGGAACAGTCTCTGTCTTTGCCGTCGCACACCGGCAACTCCATCCTGTCCAGACCCTGAGCATGGGGGCTGACAGCAACCCGGCTTCCGTCCTTTTCCTGCCGGACGGGCAACATGTCGTGGTCGTACTGCGCGGCCCGCATCAGCTCGCCCTCCTCGACAGGCGCAGAGACGGTTTTGACGTGCAGGAGCAACGTCTCGATCTTGGCGATGCCCCCAACACGATGGATATCACCAGATCAGGCCTCATCGCCATAGGAGATCAGGGCCCTGCACACCCCGCCGTGCATCTAGTGCGGCTGAATGAGGGGACGTTAAATCTGCTCAGCACAATACCGGTCGCCCCCGGCCCCGAACCCCTCCGATTTTCTCCGGACGGGCGCTACCTCGCCGTGGGCGCTGTCAACAACTCCAACAAAGATCCGTCGAAACACGGAACTCTTACACTCTATCGTGTTGACGGAAGCAGGCTGGCGCCCATAGCGAGTGAAAATGTTGGACGCTGGCCCCAGGGCATCATGTTTTCTCCAGATGGTTACACCCTTGTCGTGCAGAACACGACCGACAAGACAATGACTGTTCTGAAATGGGACGGTATAAGACTGCATCCGGCCGGCACCCTCTCCATGACAGCCGGGCCGGCAGCGGCCGCAACGTCATGGTAAAGCCCTCCGGACCGGTAACGGGAACGCAAGCATTGAGCACAATCAACCCTGAACACCCCTTGCCCAGAAAAAACAGGAGCTCAAACAGCGACGGTCGCACGCGCCTTCCGGTCGCGCAGGATGTTGCGGAACTCGCGGGCGTCTCCATCGCCACAGTGTCCCGGGCCCTGAACGAACCCGAGAAAGTAAGACCGGTAACACGCGAAGCCGTCATGAAAGCCGCTGCGGAACTTGGCTTTGTGCTGAACAGCGCCGCACGCGCGCTGAGTACGCGTCGCTCCTCAACAGTTGGCGTGATCGTGCCCAGCTATGGAAACGAGGTGTTCGTGCGGGCGCTTTCGAGTTTTCAAAGAACGATGCGGGCTGCAGGATATCAGGTGCTGGCGGCCAGTTCCGAATACGATCTCGCCACCGAAATGCAGGAAGTCGCTTTTCTGTTGCAGCGCGGCGTTGATGGACTGATGCTGGTTGGCGGCATCCACGATCCAGCCCTTTATGCGCGTGCGGAACGCAGTCAGGTTCCCATCATCCAGAGCTTCAGCCTTTCCGACCGTGAATACTGTGTCGGCTTCGATAACCGGGAGGCCACATTTCGTGCCGCAAACTACCTCCTAGACCTCGGCCACAAGCGACTTGCCGTCGTCACCGGCACACGTGAAAACAATGACCGAGCAGCCCCACGGGCCGAAGGTGTGCATCTGGCCATGGCAGAGCGCGGCCTGAAACTCAGTCCGGCGCATGATCTGATTGTCTCGTCAGGGATTGTGGCTGGCCGGGATGCCTTTAGCCAACTGATGGGCGGTCCGGAAAAGCAGCGGCCGACAGCCATTATTTGTGGAACGGATGAAATCGCACTGGGCATCATGAGCGAGGCATCCGAGAGAGGCATTGATATCCCCCGGGCGCTTTCCGTAATCGGTTTCAACGATTCAAGCTTCTCTGCCGTTCTCTCGCCCCCACTGACAACCATTCGTGTCGATGCCGACGAAATCGGGAAGTCATCGGCTCTTGCCCTGCTCAACCTCATGGGCGCCAGAACGACGGTCCAAGTCACCCGGATTACTCCCGAGCTTGTCCTTCGGGGAACCGTAGCCCCGCCGGAGAAGCTCTAGAGACAGGCCTTTCTAACAAAATTTTCGTTCAGTTCTGCGACGGAATTCACACCCAGCATCGCCATGTCGCGCATGATTTCGTCGCGCATGATGTTATAGGCATGCTCCACCCCTCTCTGACCATCATAAGCTGCTGCGAATAGAAAAGGCCGTCCCATCAGCGTGAAATCCGCTCCCAGAGCCAGCGCCTTGAGGACATCGGACCCCCGGCGAATACCGCCATCGATGATGACCTTCATATCTCCCTTTCGAGATGCAACCTCTGGCAGAACACGCAGAGGCGCCATCGCATAATCGAGTTGACGGCCACCGTGGTTGGAAAGAATGATGCCGTCCGCGCCATGATCCCGCGCCATGAAGGCGTCATGCGGAGAAATGATGCCCTTAATGACCAGAGGCCCCTTCCAGCGCCTGCGAATAAACGCGATATGCTCCCAAGTCAGCTTGTCGCGCGCAACAGTATTACGAACTTTGCGGGACATCATCGGTGGACCACGATCGGCTTCCGTATTTTCAAAATGTGGCGCACCGTGCTTCAGAAAGGTTCTGGTCACAGTTCCCAAAAGCCAGCGTGGATGGGTTACACTCTGCATCATCACACGGGGAGTAACCCGGATCGGCATTGCAAATCCCGACCTGATATTATGTTCACGATTGCCAAGTATCGGCGTATCGACGGTAACGACGAGATTTCTATAGCCCGCGGCTTCGACCCGGTCGAGCATGCGCGTGATCCGATCAAAATCCCCGGCAAGATACCCCTGAAACCAGGCATCAGGATTGACGGCAATGACGTCTTCCAGCCGAATCAGTGAAGAAGCGCTGAGGATCATGGGAATGTTGCACGAGCGGGCCGCACCCGCCAGCGCGAGATCCGCACGATAGGCGACGAACGCTGCCCCCCCTAAAGGCCCGATCGAAAATGGCGCGGAATACGTTTTCCCAAACAGGCTGGTCTGCGTAGACCGTGCGGAAGTATCGACCAGCGCACGAGGTGTGAAACTATAATCCTGATAGGATTGACGGCCATTGCGCATGGCGCTTTCCGTTTCCACACCGCCTGCGACGTATTGATAGATCATGCGTGGAAGGAAAGGCTTGCAGTGCAGCTCAAAATCATCAAGCGCGAGAATATCCCGCAGACGTGCCGACAAAATCCGGGGAGCCGCCTTAAGTGCTGCGGAAAGATCAGGAGGGGCAGTCTGCGGAACGCCGTCAGCCGCTTTTATGATGTCACCCATTTCCAGACATGCTCCTGTGCTTAAATTTATTATGTAAGCCTTTACATTTCCTTTATGTCCCTTTTTCCTCCTGTTGCAAGGGACACATGGTACATCCCCGCAGTCCCATCTGTTCACTCATAACGTCGAAGCTTCGAGTAAATCAATTTATGTTATTGTTTTTGTTTTATTTTTCCAATTGATCCTATCAGGATCTTCTAACTTTGCATTTAAAGATCACGCAAAAATGAGCGCCATTTTAGGGAGCGCCATTAACGGCACCCTCAAGAGCATGTAATCGTTTCCAAAATTACCATTCCGGATTCCAATTCACGTAAGAAAGGAGAGCTTATGCCTTGCGGATTTTTCGCTTATGTCGGTTGCTACACGACTGTAGAGCGGCAGGCACGCGGCCGGGGGATCAACGTTTATCATGTGAACGACACGCTCACTGAGTGGAAACATCTTCAGAATATATCGACACCCGACAATCCCTCATTCCTTTCGCTTGATCGAAGCGGAGACTATCTCTGTGCCATTCATGGAGACCGCAACCATATCTCGTCTTACGCTATCGATCGCCAGAACGGCCTTCTCCAACGCAGGTCCGGTGTTGAATGCGGTGGACGCAATCCGGTTCATCTCGTTTTTGATACGACCAACCGCTTCATCGTGATCCCGAATTATGCAGATGGCACTCTCACATCTGTTTCCTTCGATGAGGCCAACGGCATGCTCGGCGCGGTCACGTCATCGGCAACACTCCCGGGAGAGCGTGGCCCTCACCGGATCGAACAGCATTGCTCCCATCCTCATGGCGTAACATTCGATCCCGCAGAACGCTTCCTGTATGTCCCAGACAAAGGTCTGGACCGTATTTTCGTTTTCCGTTTTCACGAGGGACACTTTCGGTTTGTCGACAGCATACCAACACGTGAAGGCGCAGGCCCCAGACATATCGTCTTTCATCCAACCAAACCTTGCGCCTATGTCATCAACGAACTGGACTGTACGGTAACGTATTATCGCCATGATTCCGAAACCGGTAAGTTGACTCCTCAGCAGATTGTTCAGGCTCTTCCAGAGAATTACACAGGAAACGGGAGAGGAGCAGAAATCGCCCTTTCCCCGGACGCAAAGTCAGTACTCGTCTCCCTTCGTGGCGCCGATCTTCTGAGCGTCCTCTCCATAGACAACAATACCGGAACGCTTTTTCTCACCCAATCAATCGGGAGCGGGGGCAAAACGCCACGGTTTTTTACAATCGTCGTGCCTACATCAACGATTCTGATCGCCCACGAAGCGTCGGACACAATAGGGCGCGTCGCCTTTACGACTCAGGGGCTGGACGTTACGGGTATTCAGCATTGTGTGAACGTTGCCAGTCCGAGCAGTATTGTTCTCAGGCCGGCATCAGCTCAACCGGCCTGAAACACCGGAAAACTTTCGGCCTCCAAAGGCAGACATATCTGTTTGCTAAAAAATCTGAACGGTCGATTTAAAGCCCAGAACATGCGCCGTCCGCAGATTTTTCTGACCGTTCGGGTTGAAGAAGATTTGATAATCCGGCGCAAAAGCAAAACCCCGGGTTATCTGGATCTGATAATTGACTTCGAAAACAGCGGCATTTTTTTGAACACCCGTCGCATGATTGGGCATCAGACTTGCTGCTCCCTCTTCAAGATAATTCGCCTCTGTAGCGCTCACGCCACCGGAAATTTTTTCGTACATTCCTATGAAATTCAGAGCATCCTGAGGACGCGAACGGATAAACCCACGATTAATAAAACCGAAATAGGTCTCCCAGCGCCGGAGCGCAACACGTGGGTCATTGAGAATGAAACCACCAATCAGTGTCGTGCCTGACGAAGCTGGCGCTCCCTGCGGCTGCCATATTTTCTGATCCGTTTCAAACCATGCAGTCCAACTCCTGTTATGCTGCATCGCCTTTTTGCGCGTCATACTGAATGGCAGACCATGAATATCGTAATAGTTATCCGAGAGCGGAACAGTCAGAAGACGCGCGCCAATCTTATAATGCCCAGCAAGCTTGTGCTTCGCACCAAACTCGGGTTCCCACCCCATTTCAACCGGTATCGACTGACCAAGAACGGCCGACCCACCACTGAATTTGAAGCCGCTCCGGTTATAGAGATTGGAGAACATACTTTTCTCAGGAAAATAGACGGCTGCCTGAATATAAGTATAGCGAGACGGACGGCCGCGCACCCGGGTCCCCCAGACACCCGCGGGATAACGGCCAATATAGTCATTATCACTCACGGCTCTGGGACGACCACACAGACTGTTGTTGATGAAATTGCAGAACAGGGGCGAGTTGGAGAAATCCGATAGTTCAGTCATACGCCCGCCAGCAATCGCCAGTCGGCCACCGAAAAGGTTTTCCTCACCATAAGCCATAACCAGATGAACGACGACATTCCCCCCGCCGCCATAAATTTCCGACGCATGCCCCAACCAGTCACCAAACATCCGGTTGGCAGTCGTGCCATAACGACTTGTAAAAACGGCATGCGTCGCAAAACCCCGTAGGCCGATCAGTTTGTCCCAGTTCATATGCAGAACCGTACTGAGTTGCCCGGCATTGCTTGCTCCCTGCCGGTAGTTTCTGAAACCCGGCGTGGGCTTGGTGAGCGCCCCCGTAAATTCGTTGGTATTGGACATCAGCAATGCAATGCCATGCGCCCTCAACCAAGCCCGCACACCAAAAAAATCCGGAAGAAACGCAGGAGGATTTTCAAACGGCGGCACCACCGGGCCACTCAACGGGGTTGCAGGGAGGGGCTTTGCGACCCGAATACTGGCATCGTAAGTTGGCTCAGCCTCCTGAATCGTTTGAGCATACGCGGAACCACAGAACAGGGCTGCACTACCGATTAGCAATGCAGCCGAATACCTCACAGAACCAGAAATCATGATCGTTGCTTCTCGCGATTTACCTAGGCTCAGGACTCATTCTTTGAGGTAGAAGATGACGCTTGCTGCGATGTGGATTGCGGACATGAATGTATGAGCGCAGCGGTCATATCGGGTCGCAACACGTCGCCAGTC
>NZ_JABCQO010000004.1 GCF_015244675.1 Gluconobacter cerevisiae
GGTTCAATCCCACAAACCCAAATATCAAAAACGTTAGGCTATTCGAAGCATCTAATTAAAGAATACATCAACCAACATCCCGATACTTAGACCCAGGAACTTAATCCCAGACCACCAGCACCAAAACGCCGCCAACATATCCCTTCCAATTCCATATTCAATTTTCAAAGACCGTCATCCCCGCCACTCCAGAGCCCCTCAGGTGAGCCCCGCTGCGTCGGTGAACGGGCTTATACGGGGGACACCCCATAGTGTCAAACAGAATTCACAAGGCACTTATCAACAGATAAAATCCCGGTTTTCTGCGAAAAAAAAGACTAACCCCCATCATTCATTGCGAATCGAACTCGAAAAAAAAGCGGTTTTTTCTCAAATTTTCTGCTTTTCTCAAAAATCCGGCCAGTTCGGAGCCAGATGCCCGCCGATCCGCAGCGGAGCCACCTTTCTGGCCAGACCGGTCGCATCATCCGTTTCCACCATAAGTCCGCAGACTGTCGCCTCCCCTTCTGCCGGTTGCGGGCGATCACCAGGAATTTTGCGAACCAACTTATGAAGTGCGGCAGGTTTACCCATTCCTATGACGCTATCGTAATCGCCACACATCCCCGCATCCGTTTGATAGGCCGTGCCTGCCGGCAGAATGCGATGGTCCGCGGTTGGAACATGCGTATGAGTTCCAACCACAACGGAAGCTCTCCCATCAAAATAAGCTCCAAAGCCCATTTTCTCGCTGGTGGCCTCGGCATGAACGTCAATCAGGATGGCATGCACCGTCACACCAAGCCGGTGCCGGGAAAGGATTTCGCTGACAACTCTGAAAGGATCATCCAACGGGTCCATGAAGATACGGCCCATCACATTGATGACCAGAGCCTTACGTCCGCGGCTGATTTCTACGATATGGCTCCCCTGCCCCGGCGTTCCGGCAGGATAATTGGCGGGTCTGATGATATAGGGGGCCTGATTGATATAGCCGATCATGTCACGACGGTCCCACGCATGGTTGCCCAGCGTGATCACGTCAACACCCGCATTGTGAAGAGTTTTGGCAATATCGGGGGACAGGCCATAGCCGTGTGAAGCATTCTCACCATTGGCAACCACCAGGTCCAGCGAGAGTTTCTGGCGCCAGTCGGCCAGATTGCGAATAATGGCCTCACGCCCGCTACGCCCGATGATGTCACCCAGAAACAGCAGTCTCAACAGTCAGTCTTTCATAATGGTTTTGGGATATCGGTCCGGATAATTCCGCATTCAGTCACGATCGTTCTTAATGGAACGTCGTAAGGCCCTGTGGGTACGGAATCGATCTGCTGACCGGAAAAGCCGAAGCCGATCGCCGGAACATTCAGTGCGGCCAGAGTGCGATCATAATAACCGCCGCCATATCCAAGCCGGTAACCGAAACGATCAAATGCCAGAAATGGCACGAGAATCAGATCTGGAACGTCAATGTCCCCTTCGGGATGTAACGTTCCAAAACGACCTGAAATCATGGCAGACGCCGGCGACCAGCGCCTGAATATCAGAGGAAAGCCTTTGGAGGTGGTTTCCGGCAACAGAACCTGACGCCCGACTTCCGACACAGCATGACACAACGGGCGAAGGTCGACTTCTCCAGCCAAAGGCCAAACAGCAGCAATTTTTCGAGCCGGCTGCGCGAGGATTTCTTTCAGAAGGAAAGCGCGCAGCCTTTCCTCGTCAGCGGAAGAAAGCGTCTGCCAGCACTCGGCCATTTTGCGGCGCAGGCTTTTTTTGAGAGTATCGATTTCGGAAGTATGTGGAGCCGCCAAAGCCGTTGGTCTTTTCAGCCCTCCTAGACCTGCAAGTGCAGGTGGGCACCGGTTAACGTGACCAGGGCCACGACAGAGCCAGTTCCCGTAGGAATGCTTATCGGCCCGGGGGATGATTTGCCTGACGCACCAGGCAGCTCCAAAAGCTATATTAGACTGTCCGGCCCGATGTTCAATGCAAACCTTGAAAAATCAGGAGGCACGTTCAAGTTCTGCAGCAAGAAGCTCTGCCTGCCCCGCCAGTCGGGCCAGACGCTCCTGGCGCGCGCCCTCCCGCTGAAGCAGATGTCCGGCCTGCTGGATCTGCGCTTCCGCCTGAGGCGAAATCTGCCGGTGTTTCAGCTCAAAGATTTCATCAGCCATCAGAAGTGCAGCCATCATGAGCGTCTTGGATTCGCTTGCAGCCCCACCCAGACTCCGGGCCCGCTGAAGCCAGCCTTCGACATGACGGGCCATGTCATAGAGATGGGCTTCTTCGCCATCCTGACATCCGACACTATAGACGTAGCCATTAAGACGAATGGATACCTGTCCCATCGGTCAGCCCTCTTTCCTGTTCAGCACGCCTTGGATGCGGGCACACAATGCATCGATATTGGCCGCAAACTCCGAAAGATCCGGCGCGGAATGAAGGGCGCGCTCACAGGCTTCCTTTGCTAGAACATGACGTTCGGAAGCAGCGGCAATCCGCATCATCGCTTCCTCAAGACGCTCAACCGCCTTATCGTCCTGCGTAATACCTGTCTCGTTTACCGCCACGATCTTCCCGTTCATGTAATCATTGCGCCAGTCAGATGCCCAATACAGACCCACTCCGGCCCGTTCCTCAGGAAAGACCCGATCCCGTTGCGGGGTCAAGGACGTCCCTACCCATTCACTATCCTGTTTTCGTCATTTCGTCGCGCCATGAGATGGATCGGATTGTTCGGCTTAAAGGGAAGCATTTCCTTGCCCTTTCCGTCGAAAGCGCAGGCAGCAGCTTTGGCGTTCCCTGGTGGCTGAACATCATGAACGACCATGCAGGACTGTCTATTCTGGATTGCGGCGACTCCCCGGCGGTGGCACGGCAGGCGCTGGATGCCAGGGTTGGCTGGGCGATATGCCGGGTCAATGCGGCACAATTTCGCACTTTGGAATCCTATGATCAGTACCGCGGACGGATCCTGACGCTCAGACCGCCTAGCTCCCACCACGACAATCTGCGAGAACATCCCCATGACAGCCTGTGATCTTTACCCCGTTTTACCCGCTGGTTTTGATATGGATGCCGCTTTGGAGGTGCTCCGCGATATTCTGCCGCTGCCTGAAGTCACCGCTCTTCGGTTGCCCTGCGGCTGGACGCCAGAGAAAGCGCAGCTTTCAAAACTGGTGGACCTGCTTCACGCCAATGGTGTCGCCATGATCCCTGAAGTCGGCGTTCCGCTTTCCAATACGCCGGAATCCCTTCTGGGACTCTGCGATGGGCTTCATGTCGCCTGTGTGGAAGATCTGGTCACCCTTCGCAAAACTGTCGGGAGCGATATGCCGATCGGCTGTGCTTGTGACAACCGTGATGATGCCATGAAAGCTGGCGAATCGGGCGCCGATTATGTCGCGTTTCCTGCGGGTGATCTGGAACTGATGAAATGGTGGAGTTCCGTCATGGAGCTTCCGGGCATCACGGAGAACGTCACGACTACGGCGGAAGCGTCCTCCGCGGTTGCTGCTGGTGCCGATTTCCTTGCCATCCCCCTTCAGTTTGACGGCAAGGACAAAGAGCGGTTTTCAGCGATGGCCGTGCTTGCGGCCGGTTGAAACCTTTTCAGTCGGGATCGGCAGAAGCGCGTCCTGAGTGAAGTAAAGAACACCATTGGATTGCGGGAAAGACTTGCCCCACAGACGGTTGGTCTCCCCCGCTGTATTTTCGAGCAGCAGTTCACCGGTACGCGGAGAAATTTCCACGCCCAGAAGATCGCCGTACAGGGTCTTCAAGCCGATCGCATGTCCATGGTTACGATGGATTGCCCGGCGCAAAGCGACTTCGTTCCATTTTCCATAAGCAATCGTGTAGCCCAGAATATGGACGAGCTGCCCACGATTGGCCGGAGCCAGAAGCCCACCGGGCCAACGCGCACTCAGACGCTCAAAGGCTGCATTGGGAATCGCAAAAAGCGTGTACGGCCCCGGACCGCTGATCCAAGGCTCCAGCTTCGCCACCTGAATCGCTTTGACGTAGTCGCTGAGTTCCAGAGAACCCGCGATATTTTCATCAAGCGGGCGATCCTCATAAGAAAGCATCGGAGGCGAGTGATAGGCGATCGGGCTGTTAGGCGTCCCGTCCGCACTTGGCTGATAAGCGCCATCGGTGCTTCCCGGCATGGCGGAAGCGCGGGCGCTGATCTGGGTCTCGAAACTATCCTGATAGTTCTTCGTCCAGTCTGTGCCCTGCCAGTCAGGATCGCCACAGGCGGACAGCGTGGCCCCGAGAAGGAGCCCCACGCCGAGTTTCAGCCCCTTCCCCCAACCCGGAAACCGTCCTGAAGGGAAAATATCGAGTCGCACATCCATGCCTGATCGCACCATCCTGTGAGCTGGAGAGACGACCATAGAGCAGGTCGGGTGATTCAGCACCCGTCCCCGCGCATGGTCCATCCGACGACCCGACCGCTGACCAGCTCGAATGTCGTCTGACAGCTCGTGTTGTAATAGGTCGACGGAAAACCGCCACCCCATCCCCCCATGCCGCCCCAGCCGCCACCCCAGCCGCCCATACCACCCCACCCACCGCCCCAGCCGCCCATACCGCCGCCCCAGCCATCCCAGCCCCAGCCACCGCCGGGAGAATACTGCGTCTGGTTATCGATATAGGCGAGGAAGGTATGGCCCTGTGCATCGTAGTTACGTGTCGGCACACCGAACTGGCGCAGAACATCCACCTCGGAACGGCCTACCATCGAATCCAGCACCTTGCGCTGCTGAAGGGTCGGGACTTCACAGGCGGAAAGGCCCAGCAGCACCAGGACGGACAGCACGCCAATTTTTTTCATCATCATCTTCCCCGACTGTGCCGCTGCAACGCGGTCATGTTCCTCTTTCGACACGTTCTAGCCCTTCTGACGCAAAAGAAGGATTAAAACTCCTGCAAGTTCCGAAAAGATCAGGCCAACCACAAAATGTCACTGATCCTCGGCGCACCTGTCGCCAGCATGACCAGCCGGTCAAACCCGAGCGCAATCCCTGAACAGGCTGGCAGGTCCGGCAACGCCGCCAGAAAAACTTCGTCCACCGGCCAGTCCTGATCCGGTGACAGACCGATACGGCGCTTGCGATCCGTTACAAAACGCTCCCGCTGCTCGACCGGGTCCGTCAGTTCTTCAAACGCATTCGCCAGTTCCAGCCCCCCCACATACAGCTCGAACCGTAGCGCCGCGCGCCCGTCCGTCGGGTCCCGTCGCGCAAGAGCGGCCTGTTCAGCGGGCCAGTGCGTCAGGAATGTGGGACGTTCGCGCCCGATCACAGGTTCGACACGCTCCAGCAGAAGCCGGAAAAACAGATCCTCCCACGTCTCCCCATTCCGCAGGCCAACACGCGCCTGTTCGGCAAGGGCTTCGGCGTTTCCAGCCGTTCCCAGCAGATCCGCTCCCACATAGCGCGCAAACGCAGCCTGCATCGTCAGACGCTCAAAGGGGAGTGACAGATCAATGACATCCATCCCCCGATGCACCACAGAGGGCAGAAGCGCCCGGAGAAAATCTTCCGTTTCATCCATCAGGGACGACAGATCCGCACCCGGACGATACCATTCCAGCATGGTGAACTCTGGCGCATGTGTGTTGCTCGCCTCACCATTGCGCCAGACGCGTGCAAGCTGGAACACGGCCCTTCCCGTCGCCGCCACAATCCGCTTCATCGCAAATTCCGGACTCGTATGCAGAAAACGCGGCTCGCAGGAGCCGTCGGGGCGTTCAAGCTCCGTTCTGAAACACCGCAGATGGACCTCTTCTCCCGGAACCGGAACGGCATAGGGCGTCTCGACTTCCAGATAGCCCCGTCCTTCAAAGAAGCTCCGAACGGATTTCACCATCTGCGAACGCCGCTCGAGCAATGGCAAGCGCTCAGCAATCCGGGCCGAATCAGCGGCTAATCCAGCGGATAATACGGTCATGACGTCTATCGCTCCTGTTGCAAAACGGGGACCCGCACCGCTAGAGGCATCACATGCACGATATGGTCAAGACAGCCCAAAAGCATTCCGCAAAACGCGCCACCCTTCGCACACCGTCGGACCTGATCGACGCGGGGCTGGCGAACGAGGCGGACCGTTCAACGCTCGAAGCGGTAGGCGAACGCTTCACGATGGCCATTCCGCCTGCCTTTCAGGACCTGATCACCCATCCGGACGACCCAATCGCCAGACAGGTCATCCCCGATGCGCGTGAACTCGTCACGTTGCCGCACGAAGATACGGACCCGATCGGTGATGATGCGCTCTCGCCAGTCCTCGGAATTGTGCATCGCTATGCCGACCGGGCCCTGCTCAAGCCGCTTCTGGTCTGCCCACTTTATTGCCGTTTCTGCTTCCGTCGCGAACATGTCGGGCCCGGCGGCGGCCTTCTGAACGATGCGGAACTCGAAACCGCGCTGGACTGGGTTCGGCAGCATCCCGATATCCGCGAGATCATTCTCACGGGTGGCGATCCGCTCATGCTGGCGCCGCGCCGACTGAAGCACATCGTGCAGTCCCTGTCCGACATTCCCCATATCGAAACCATCCGCATCCATTCCCGCGTGCCGGTCGCCGACCCGGCTCGCATGACGGACGAGCTTCTGGATGCCATAGAAACCGATCGCGCGATGTGGCTCGTGGTCCATGCCAATCACGCCAGCGAACTAACCCCGCAGGCCACGAAAGCCATCCGCGCCGTTCTGTCGCGTGCCATTCCGGTTCTGTCGCAGTCCGTTCTGCTGCGCGGGGTCAACGATACGGTGGAAAGTCTGGAAGCCCTTCTACGGGCATTCCTGAAAGCGCGGGTCAAACCCTATTACCTGCATCATCTGGATGCTGCCGCCGGAACCGGGCATTTCCATGTTCCGGTCGAAGAAGGGCAGGCTTTGCTGAGGCATCTCCGCGGGCGGGTGACGGGTCTCGCCTGGCCAACCTATGTTCTGGATATTCCGGGCGGCCGGGGCAAAGTCCCGATCGGCCCGGAATATCTCAAGCCCGGCTCTCCAGGGACGGTTGCAACACCGGACGGAGAGACGTGCGACTTCATCTGAGACGAAAGAAACGCTTACTTCGCTTCGAACATATGCGTGGCGTGCGTGATCGCACCGCCTGCGCGGATGGCAGCGGCCACGAGGGCGATTTCGGAAAGCTGGGCGTCCGTTGCGCCCGCTTCGCGCGCCGCTTTCACATGAAGTTCAATACAATACGGGCACTGGGTCGTCAGGGCGACCGCCACTGCCGCAAGCTGCTTGGTCAGGGCGCTGACAGCCCCTTCCTCGAAAGCCGCGCGATCAAACTGCCAGAAAGCGTCCATGCCCTTGGAGGCATTGGCTTCGAGATGGGAAATGCGCGAGAGGTTCTTCATATCGTACATGCGTCTTCTCCTTGCGTTTCGCCCTGACCCTCAGGACGCACACACAGTCTGACATGACCTGCCCGACGCGCGGCCCCAAGCCCCTTTTCCTTCACACTTTCCTGAAATCCACACAGCCCACACATCCCTTGCGCCTTGCTTAGAGGCCCCGTGCGGCGCTAGAAGCCCACAGACGTGACAGAAAATCCCTCCTTCAGGGTCATCAGGACACAAGCATGAAACAGCAAGCCAACCTTATCCGGGCCGGCCAAGTCATCGAGCACGACGGTCGCCGCTGGACGGTTCTCAAGCAGCAGATCATCACCCCGGGCAAGGGTGGCGCCTTCATTCAGGTCGAAATGCGCGACCTCAAGACGGGCAACAAGACCAACGAGCGCTGGAGAACAGCAGATTCCGTCGAGCGCCTGATGACGGAAGACAAGGACTACACCTATTCCTACATGGATGGTGACAATGTCGTCCTGATGGACCCGGAGACGTTCGAGCAGCTGATCCTCGCCAAGGACATCTTCGGCGACCAGTTCGCATTCCTTCAGGACAACATGGCGCTGAACGTCAAGCTGGTCGAAGGCGACCCGGTGGGCGTGGAACTGCCGCCGCATGTGACGCTGGAAATCACGGAAGCCGATCCGGTGGTCAAGGGCCAGACGGCCAGCTCGTCCTACAAGCCCGCCGTCCTGTCCAACGGCGTCAAGACACTGGTTCCGCCGTTCATCGAAGCCGGTGAGCGTATCGTTGTCCGCACGGAAGACGCGTCCTACGTCGAACGCGCGAAGGACTGATCCACCATGCGTCTTTCCCCGCACATGGCCGTCATGCAGGGCGCCGCGCAGAAGGCTTCGCGCCGTCTGCTCCGTGACTTTGCAGAGGTCGAACAGCTTCAGGTCAGCATCAAGGGCCCGGGAGATTTCGTCTCCCAGGCCGACCTGCGCGCCGAAACCATCCTCCGCGAAGAACTGAGCCGTGCACGGCCGGGCTACGCCTTCCTGATGGAAGAAAGCGGCGCTTCGGGCGGGGACAACTGGACCTGGCGCTGGATCGTCGATCCGCTGGACGGCACGACGAACTTCCTGCACGGCATTCCGCACTGGGCCATTTCCATCGGTCTTCAGCGCAAACTTCAGGACGGATCGGTCGAACTGGTTGCTGCGGTTGTTTACAACCCGGCTGCCAACGAGATGTTCTGGGCCGAAAAGGGCGTGGGCGCGTTCCTTAACGAACGCCGCCTCCGCGTTTCCGGGCGCCGTAACATGCTGGAAGCCGTTTTCGCGACGGGCATTCCTTTTGCGAAGGTTCCGAGCAGCAGCCGCCTGCCGTTCGCCCGCGTTCTGGGCGCACTGATGCCGCAGGTCGCAGGGATTCGCCGCTTCGGTGCGGCTGCCCTCGATCTCGCATGGGTGGCAGCAGGCCGCTACGAAGGCTACTGGGAATTCGGCATCAAGCCGTGGGACTGCGCAGCAGGTCTGCTTCTCGTTCGCGAAGCCGGTGGCTATGCGACCGATCCGGACGGAAACGAACTTCACGACCTTCCCGACGACGTCAACGTCGTTGCCGGCAACACCAACCTTCACGGCACCCTGCGCGCGCTCGTGCATGAAGCCCTGAATCGGGGTTGATCTACCGGAGCTGACGAAACTGTCCTCACGCCCCATTGCGGGAGTCGTGAGGCGTCGTCTAGGATCGGCCTGACATGAACAGGCCGATCCTCTCCTCCCTTTCTCTGGCGGCCTTTCTGGCCTGCCTCCCGCTGCCCGCCGCACAGGCACAGGTCACCAGCAATCTGGATGATCTGCCCCAGGCCAGCCCTGCTCCTGCCGCGAAAAAACCGGCTGCTGTTCAACGTACGGCCCACACGTCTGCCGCACATGGCAGCAAAAAGTCGGCTTCCCAGAAATCCGCTGCGACACCCGCGCCCGCCCCGACGACTACTCCAGTCAAATCGGCTCCGGCGCATGAAACAGTTCCGGGCGTCCCTCCCGCACCGCCACCGCCCGTCGTACTGCCTCCGCCATTTGTCCCGGTCCAGCTTCATCCGCCGGTTCCTCCGACGGACGTGACGGCCGTTGCCGATGCCGCAAGCCATACGGAATCGCTGCCCGACGGTGGACTGCGCGTTCTGTTCGCGTCCGGAAGCGACGCGCTGAACGCCGACAGCCTTAAAACGCTTCAGGCTTACGGAACCGAACTCTCCCATCATCCGGAAGAGCGGATCGTGCTGATCGCCCATGCCACCCTGCCCGGCGATGACGTGTCCATGCCACGCCGCATCGCGCTGGCCCGCGCGCTCGCCGTCCGTTCGATCTTCATTCACGCAGGCGTCGCCACGACCCGTCTTTATCCCCGCGCGCTCGGACGTCCTGACGCCGGAGACAGCGCGCCTGCCGACCGGTTGGATATTGTCATTGAGACAAATCCCGTCGACCCACCCTTACCTTCCGCAAACGGCCTGCCGAAATAACATCAGGAAAGACACGCCGTGACACGTCCTACGACCTATCTGCTCCGAATGGCCGTTTTCCTTGTCGCGGTCGGCCTTCTGGCCGCGACAATGGGTACAACCCTGCTTCAGGCCTTCAGCGCAAACCCGAAGCTCGATGCCATCATCCTTGGCGTGCTCCTGCTGGGCATCCTGTGGAACCTGCATGTCGTCCAGCGCCTCATGCCGGAAGTGCACTGGGTTGAACTCCTGCGCCAGCCGCGCGCCGGTCTGGCCGCGCCCAAGGCTCCCCGTCTGCTCGCGCCCATGGCCAGCATGCTGGCGGCCCGCAACCGCACGGACCGCCTGACGCTTTCCACGCAGACGACACAGGCCATGCTCGACAGCCTGTCCTCTCGTCTGGACGAAAGCCGGGAAATTTCCCGCTACATGACGCAGCTCCTGATCTTTCTCGGTCTGCTGGGCACGTTCTACGGCCTTCTGTTAACGGTCAGCTCGATCGCCGGTGTCATCGGTGGCATGTCCGCAGGCAGCGGTGACATGGACGTCATGTTCAACCAGCTCAAGACGGGCCTTGCCGGACCGCTTGCCGGAATGTCTACGGCGTTTTCGGGCTCTATGTTTGGCCTCGCCGGCGCACTGGTCCTCGGCTTTCTGGACCTGACAGCAGGACAGGCCCAGACCCGCTTCTTCAACGAACTGGAAGAATGGCTGGCTGGCGTCACACGCGTCACGGGTAGCACGTCCATCGACAGCGACGGCGCCCCTGTTCCGGCCTATGTTCAGGCTCTGCTCGAACAGACCGCCGAAAATCTGGAAACGCTCCAGAACGCCGTCTCCCGCAGCGAAGAGAACCGCGTCCGCGAACTGCACATGCTCGACAGCCTTCAGGAACGCCTGCGCGGCATGACAGATCTGCTCGCCGCCAACCAGACACTCATGACCCGTACGGCCGAAACCCAGACCGCCCTTCTGCGCCATATGGGCGATGACGGTCCGGGCTCTCAGGGAACAGCGCTTCTGCGGATCGAGACGCATCTCAGCCGTCTGATTCAGGAGCTTCATGAAGGCCGCGCCCAGACAATCGGGGAGCTTCGCAACGATCTCCGTGTTCTGGCCCGCACGATTGCCGCGGCCTCTGGCAGCACGACGCCCTCCCCCGGCAGGCAGGACTGATCCATGGCCCGGCGCAGACGCGGATCTCACAACGCCCTTGATGCCTGGCCCGGCTATGTGGACGCCCTGTCCACCCTGCTGATGGTCGTCACTTTCGTTCTGCTCGTCTTCGTCGTGGGCCAGCAGTTCCTTTCAGTCTCACTCTCAAGGCGCGAACATACGCTTGATGCCCTGCAAAAGCAGTTGGCCGAGCTGTCACACATGCTGTCGATGACGGAAGACAAGAACAAAAGTCTGTCCTCCACCGTCGCCACGCTGTCTGACGAAAAACAGCGCAATCAGGCTCAGCTCCAAACCCTTTCGACCCAGATCGCGACCCTGACGGGCCAGCTCCAGTCGAAAGATCAGGCTCTGGCCTCGGCAGACGACACGAGCAAACAGCAGAACAGCAAGATCTCTGACCTTCAGGCGCAGGTTGAAGAACTGACCCGCCAGCTTCAGGCGATCAGCAACGCCCTCGACCTCGAAAAAAAGAACGAGCAGGGCAAAGATGCCCAGATTGCGGATCTTGGTAACAAGCTAAATCTGGCGCTGGCAGATAAGGTCAATCAGCTCAAACACTACCGGTCAGAATTCTTCGGGCGCCTGCGCGATCTGCTGAAAAACCAGAAAGGCGTGAATGTCGTGGGAGACCGCTTCGTCTTCCAGTCGGAAATCCTGTTCCCGCAGGGCAGTGCCGATCTGACGCCGGAAGGCCGCAAGGAAATCACAACCCTTGCCCACACCTTCAAGCAGGTTGCCTCAACGATCCCAAGAGATCTTCCATGGATTCTGCGCGTGGACGGCCACGCCGACCGTCAGCCGATCCATAGCGCCTTTCCCAGTAACTGGGAGCTGTCCTCCGAGCGCGCAATCACGGTGGTCAAACTGCTCATCGCCGAAGGCGTGGACCCGCGTCATCTAGCCGCGACAGGCTTTGCCGACTACCAGCCTCTGGACGCGGCCACCACACCGGCGGCCTATGCCAGAAACCGCAGGATCGAGTTCCGTCTGACGGACCGCTGATCCCACTCCAGCCTGCCTTTTGACGAAGGCAGGCTTTTACGCAGATCTACTGACATTTCTGCAATAATCCCGTATGTAGCAGCCATGACCGATACCCCGCTCTCCCTTATCCGCAATTTCTCGATCATCGCCCACATTGACCACGGCAAATCGACGCTGGCCGATCGCCTGATTCAGGCCTGTGGCGCGTTGACCGCTCGCGAGATGAAAAATCAGGTTCTCGATTCGATGGAACTTGAACAGGAGCGCGGGATCACCATCAAGGCGCAGACCGTGCGTCTAAGCTATCCGGCAAAAGACGGTCAGACTTACACGTTGAACCTCATGGACACGCCGGGCCATGTCGACTTCGCCTATGAAGTCAGCCGCTCGCTCGCTGCCTGTGAAGGCTCGCTTCTGGTCGTGGATGCTTCACAGGGCGTGGAAGCCCAGACACTGGCGAACGTCTATCAGGCGCTCGACGCCAATCACGAGATCGTCCCGGTCCTGAACAAGATCGACCTTCCGGCTGCTGAACCAGAGCGCGTCCGCGCCCAGATCGAAGAAGTTGTCGGAATCCCCGCCGATGACGCCGTCGAAATCAGCGCCAAGACCGGCATCAATATCGAAGGCGTGCTCGAAGCCCTCGTCCAGCGCCTCCCCGCCCCCACGGGCGATGCTGAAGCGCCGCTTCAGGCCCTGCTGGTCGATAGCTGGTACGATGCCTATCTGGGCGTCATCATTCTCGTCCGCATCAAGGACGGTCGCCTTAAACGCGGCGACCGTATCCGTATGATGCAGACCGGCGCGACCTATCATGTCGATCAGGTCGGTGTGTTCCTGCCCAAAATGCAGACGGTCGAGAGCCTCGGTCCGGGCGAGATGGGCTACATCAACGCCGCCATCAAGACCGTCGCGGATTGCAATGTCGGTGATACCGTTACTCTGGACCGGCGCCCTGCTCCCAAGGCCCTGCCAGGCTTCAAGCCTTCCATTCCGGTGGTCTGGTGTGGCCTGTTCCCGATTGACGCGGACGATTTCGAAAAGCTGCGTGACAGCCTCGGTAAGCTGCGTCTGAACGATGCGTCGTTCCATTTCGAAGCCGAGACCTCGGCTGCGCTGGGCTTCGGTTTCCGCTGCGGCTTCCTCGGCCTGCTGCATCTGGAAATCATTCAGGAACGCCTGTCCCGCGAGTTCAATCTGGACCTGATCGCGACGGCTCCGTCCGTGGTCTACAAAATGCATATGACGGACGGTACGTCCGAAGACCTGCACAACCCGGCCGATATGCCGGAACTGAGCAAGATCGAAACCATTGAGGAGCCATGGATCAAGGCGACCATCATGGTTCAGGACGAGTACCTTGGCCCGGTCCTGACGCTGTGTTCCGAACGTCGTGGCGTGCAGGTGGATCTGACCTATGTCGGTAACCGTGCCATGGCCGTTTATCGTCTGCCGCTGAATGAAGTGGTATTCGATTTCTACGACCGCCTGAAATCCATCAGCCGCGGCTACGCCTCCTTCGACTATCAGATGGACGGTTACGAGGAGAGCGACCTAGTCCGCATCTCCATCCTCGTAAACCACGAGCCTGTCGATGCCCTGTCTTTCATCTCGCACCGCACCGTTGCCGAGCAGCGCGGTCGTTCGATCTGCGGCAAGCTCAAGGATCTGATCCCCAAGCAGTTGTTCAAGATTGCCATTCAGGCGGCCATCGGCTCCAAGGTTATTGCCCGTGAAACAATTGGCGCACTGTCCAAAGACGTGACAGCCAAATGTTATGGCGGCGATATTTCCCGTAAGCGCAAACTTCTGGACAAGCAGAAGGAAGGCAAGAAGCGCATGCGGCAGTTCGGCAAGGTCGAAATCCCGCAGAGCGCCTTCCTCGCCGCCCTGAAAATGGACTGATCCCTGCCCCATGTCGAAAAGCGCCGCCATTCTGTTCGTTCACAACGAGGTTGATACGATCGGATGGTGGCTAGCCCATCACGCGACAATCGGTTTCTCGACCCTGATTGTCTGTGACGACCATTCGACAGACGGAACGCGGGCGGCACTTTCAAATGCCGCCACCCTCTACGACATCCGGGTCCAGTCCGCCGATACGACGCTTCCCACGCGACTGGAACGTCAGACCCGATTCCACAAAAACGCGCTCGCACAGGGCCGCGATGAGTTCGACTGGATGATGATTCTGGCGGCGGATGAATACCTACATTTCGAGACTGCCCGATCCGTCGCCGAATTTACGGCGGGTGCGACCGAAGCGACAATGGCGATAAACTGGTGCCTGTTCGGCTCTTCCGGCCGCATGACGCCCTCGGCCTTCTCCCCAGTCGAGACCTTCACCCGGCACGGACTTCTCAGTCTGCCGGATCACCGCGTTGTCCGGCATCTTGTGCAACCGCGCCATCTAGATAATAGCCTGCCTGACCCCTTTTCAGCATTGGATAGAAATGCTGTTTGGGACGAAGCGCGGATTCTTCACTTTGCCGCCAGTGACCGGGAAAGTTTCTTCAAGCGGGATTCAAGCGCGACGCCCGAACAGGCCTGGCAGAATTTCGACCGCAATGATGCTGAATATGGCGGCGCAAGCCGCTGGCTACCCGAAAGCCGACGAATCGCCTCTTTCATGACACAGGCGTCGCTGACCGATCTTTACTGGCGCCTCAAGGCCGTCATGACCCATGCAGACAAGCCCATTCTGCAAAAACTCGGCCTGACACCTGCCCAGCTTTCCGTGTCTTTATCTTCCCGATTACAACCGCAGTTCCGTTTCTGTACGCTCGGAGAATCGCAGCGCCTGATGCTGGACATGCAGAGCGGTTCTCTGGTGCCTATCGGAACAACTGACACGAATTTCGGGCGCTACAATCCGCTCGTCATGGCTCTGGAAGTATCGGACACTGATATCTGGAACGCATGCCTGTTCGTGGAAAACCCACTACCCGGCCGATATCTCCCGCTCGCAGGTTCACCGACGCTCCTGCCTATGGTGCCGCTCCGTATCAGGATTGCGGAAAATACCGTCCTGTCCCCCGTCAGCGGTGACGAAATCCATATCGCCATCCCCGATCATGCCCTGACGGAAATCGACTCCACAGTTAGCCTCTACAGCCGCATGACACCCTTCATGGTTCTGACGGCAGAAGGCCATAATCTCGCAGGCCTCCTGCGCGGGATCGACAGACTTCCCGCACCCGATGCCAGTGCTCTGGGCTGCGCGATTGCAATGTTGCCGTTCGAGGAAGCCGAGCGCCTGTCCGACGCTTTTCCGGGTGTGGTTCCGAGAAACGTGCGGCCGGCCCGCCCCTCTCAGTCCTGAGAGCCAGTGCTGGTCCGGAACAGGTCAAACGTCATGATGGCTCCTGCCGTAACAGCCTGCCGCCGGGCCGCATCACTCTCATTCAAAGAGCGCTCCAGATGCGCCAGAAACTCCGGCCACTCCCCTTTCTGATGAAAGGCTGACAGATACGCCCGAGGCAAACCTTGCGCCACCCGGGCCGAAAGCACACGACCGCCAAGCCGAGAACCTTCCAGAACATACAGCACACCAAGCGCCGTGCCATCACGCTCGGGAAAAACGTCCTGACGCGCAGAAGGAATTTCAAGCTCCATATGCCGCAGATCGTCTTTCAACAACTCTGAGCGTGAACGCCATGCTGGCACGGCATCAGCGTGCCTCGCCAGATATGCCTCGGCAGTCAGAAGCGCACCTGCATGAGCTGTCAGGAACGCACCGTAGGATTCCCGATCGGCAAGATCAAAACGTGAAAAAGCCTCATCGACGGTTTCATGCGCTTGCCGGCTGACACGCCGCAGGTCCGCAAGGCCTGATCCATTCTGGCTGCCGATGCGTTCAACCGTGTCCATTCGTCCTGATCTTCCCGTCCTTGGTGAAACCGTTTCCGGTTCTGTCCGTAATTAGAGTGACTTGCAACGACCAGATCTGTTCCGACACACCACAAATTCCGGAGAAACCCCCTTTGAGCACCGCACCGCCCCGAGCGCCTTCCCCTTCTGACAAACCTCTCGCTGGGCGGGAAAAGCAGCACCGTGGTCTGAAAACCGCGGGCGGTGTTTTCGGAGCGCTGGTGACCGCCCTCATCGTCCTGGTCCTGATCTGGCAGTGGGACTGGTTTGTTCCGTACATCAATCGCAAGGCTACAGCAGCCCTGCAGCGCCCCGTCAGCATTGCACATCTGCATGTTCATCTTGGCTTCAAGCCAACAATTACAGTCGATGATCTGAAAATCGGCCAGCCCGAGGGTTTCAGCAAAGAGAAAGACGACTTCGCCTCCGCTCATGCCATAACCGTCAAAGTCGATGCCTGGCGCTATCTGACGGGCGGTGGCCTCTCCGTGCCACTAATCCGCGTTGATACTCCCAAAGGCGACATTGTCTCGCTAGCCGATGGCACGAACAATTATACGTTCCCCTCATCGTCCGACACATCATCCCAGACAGCGTCATCCTCAACCCCCCTGCCGAAGCTCGGCAAGATCGAGATCAATGACGGCAATATCCATGTGGCGATGGCTAAACTGAAGACGGACATGCACGTCCTCATTCATACCGTCCTCCCGAAAGACGGCGACGACGGGCATATCGTGATCGATCTCGCAGGACGGTATGCCCGCGCGCCG
This sequence comes from Gluconobacter cerevisiae, assembly GCF_015244675.1. Taxonomy (GTDB): domain Bacteria; phylum Pseudomonadota; class Alphaproteobacteria; order Acetobacterales; family Acetobacteraceae; genus Gluconobacter; species Gluconobacter cerevisiae. The sequence continues at coordinate 16,616 of NZ_JABCQO010000004.1, forward strand.
ATCACGGGCCATATCGTCGGTGGCGCTCTTTTGGACCTGACAGACACTACACATCCCTATCCGATCGACGGACGCCTCGCCAACGGGCCAACTTATGTCACCCTGCGTGGCACAGTGGATGATCCGATCCATTTTCAGGGCACCAATCTGGCGCTGCACTTCGCAGGGCCAGACATGTCCCTGCTTTACCCTCTCACGGGCGTACCCATTCCCCAGACGCCGCCTTACAGCGTGACCGGTAATCTGGCCTATTCCAACCGGGCGATCCGTTTTCAGAAATTCGAAGGCCGTATGGGCTCTTCGGATATCGGCGGAGACATCAACGTTGATCCGCACCAGAAGCCGATTTTCGTCGACGCAGCCCTGCATTCCCATTCGGTGGATCTGGCCGATCTGGGTGGCTTCATCGGTGCACAACCCGGTGATACGAGAAAAACTGAACCAGCCAGCAAGCGCGTATTGCCTGACAAGACAATCAATGTGCCGAAACTCAACGCTGCGAACGTCCATCTGACATATCACGGCGATCACATCCGCAATAAAAACTGGCCTCTGGACAATATTGATACCGAACTCGACATCCACGACGGCGCCATAAACCTCAAACACCTGACCTTCGCCACCGGGACAGGAACCATTTCCGCGAACGCCACACTTGAGCCGACCAAAAACGCGCAGTTCCACACCCGCTTCCGTCTGGACGTCTCCCGCCTTCCCCTCTCGCGCATCATGACATCCAAGGACATGTTCCAGGGCGAAGGCACCATTGGCGGTCATGTGACGCTTAATTCGACTGGCAATTCGGTCGCAACGCTGGTCGAAAACGGCAACGGCGGGACGACACTGGTGCTGGACCGCGGGGGTGATGTAACGGCCCTTCTTCCTGATCTGCTGGGGCTCAAGCTCGGCTCGGCCATCCTGTCTGCACTTGGAATTCCGGATCGCTCGAAGCTGGAGTGCCTCGTGGCCGATCTGCCGCTCAAGGACGGCATTGTGCATACCGATGCGATGCTCCTGCAAACCGGCACCACCCGGACAAGCGGCACCGGAACCGTCAATTTCCACAAGGACACACTGGATTACGCCGTGACCACCCGTTCGATCGGGCCACAGATCCTGTCCCTGCCCGGCGCGGTCCATATTTTCGGACCGATCAACAGCCCCACAATTCTGCCCGGTGCGGAACTGATCGGCCGCGTCGCGGCCTCCGTCGGGCTTGGAATCGTCTTCCCGCCCGCAGCGCTTATCCCGACTATCCAGCTTGGTGTTGGCAAGGGCTCAGCCTGCGAAAAAGCCATTCTGGAAGCCAATGAACACCCTGCCGCCGGAATTGCACCCGGCGCCACCACAGGCTTAGGTCCCAGCAGCATCCCGCACCCGGCCCATCCCGGAGCCGAAAAGCGCACGAAAGCCTCACATCACCGCCTGTCTCCGGCAGAGATCCACAAGGCATGGGAGAAAAAATCGAATCCGAAATGAAAAGATACGCTCCGGACCGTGGCACGGACAGCTTTTTTGACTATAGCTTGGCCCAGCCATCCCCTGCCCCCGGAGTGTCCGCTTGCTGCTATCCAGACTCGACCGCTGGTTCCACATTACGGCCCGCGGTTCAACGATCCCGCGTGAGGTCATTGCCGGACTGACGGTCTTCGGGGCCATGGCCTATATCGTGGCCGTCAACCCGGCCATCCTTTCGGCGGCGGGTCTGGACCGTCACGACATGGTCATGACCACGATCGCGGGCGCCGTCGCCGGAACGCTGCTGATGGCGCTCTGGGCCAGACTGCCCATCGCCCTTGCCCCCGCCATGAGCAGCAATGTCCTGTTCGCGCAGGTCGTGGTGCAGCAGGCCCATGTCAGCCCGCGCACAGCCTTCACGGTCGTCCTGTTCAGCGGACTGTGCTTCACCGCCCTCTCCCTCAGCCAGATCCGCCAGCGCATCATCCGTGGCTTTCCGCCCTCGATTGTCCTCGGGATCCAGATCGCACTCGGCGCTTTCATTGCCCGGATCGGCCTGATGACTGGGGGCATCGCCGTTCCTTCGCCCGAAGGTTTGACATTCGGGTCTCTGAGCAACCCGTCCGTCCTGCTCAGCATGGCTGGCGTCGTCCTGAGCGCCATTCTCGTGGTCCTGCGCGTCCCGGCCGGACTGCTCCTCGCCATTCTCGCTATCACCATCGTCGGACTTTTCATCCACACGCCCTCAGGCCCGATCACGCATCTTCCAGCCCAACTTCTGGACTGGCCGCATTATCCGACCAACCTGTTCCTGCCCTTCGATTTCCACGAATATTTTTCCCATCTCGGACTTCTCGTCCCCATCACGCTCTATTTTCTGCTGAGTGATTTCTTCGACGCAACTGCGACCATGATGAGCGTCGCGCACCGCGCAGGCTTGGATGGAACGGTCGAAAAACCTGCGCTCGATCACCGCGCCTTCGGTTCAGATGGAGCGGCCAGCATCATCGGCGCCTCGCTCGGAACCTGCACGGTCTCCGCCTATGTCGAGAGTCTGGCAGGCGTGGAAGCCGGTGGCCGCACGGGCCTGAGCGCACTGGTCGTCGCTGTCCTGTTTGCCCTGTCTTCCGTTTTCTGGCCGCTCATCACCGCCATTCCCGCGATCGCTACAGCGCCCGTCCTCATTCTCGTGGGCCTGAACATGCTCGGTAGCCTCAGCCGCGTCGCGGAAACACCCGCAGAAGCCATCCCGCCTCTGATGATGCTGCTCATCGCAGGCGTAACCGGCAATTTCATGCTGAGTCTGTCCTGCGGCCTGCTGATTTACACGGCGCTCGCCATCGCCACACGTCAGTTCCAGCGCTTAACGCCAATCGTCCTCGGTCTGGACGCCGCCTTCGTCTTTTACATGGTCCTACAAGCACATATGGGAGCATGAAGACTTTCCGGCGCGGTTTTTGACTCTTTCTTCATAATTTCCGGGCAGGCTGCCTCGCATGACTTCCTGCCCCCCCAGTCCGCGCCACGTCTTCATCGCCACGCCCTGCTTCGGCGGCACCATCACGCTGGATTACATGCAGTCCCTCATTGGCTGCATGGCCACAGCACCAGCTCATAATCTACAACTCACCCTGTCCACGATCGGCAGTGACGCCCTCATCACACGGGCCAGAAACACGCTCCTGCATCAGTTCGTGACCATGACCGATGCCACCCATCTTCTTTTCATCGACAGCGACATCGGCTTTTCCATTACCGATATCCTCGCTCTGCTTGATGCGGACCGCCCTCTGATCGGAGGGGCCTACCCCCTGAAATCCCACTACTGGGACCACGATACGGACCGTTTTATGGCCGCTGGCGAAGAGTCCAGAACAGCCAGCCTGCGCTATGTCGGAGACTGCGCCGCCCTGCACGATGACAGCGCACCGGGCGAAATTGCGGACGTCTCCTATATCGGCACAGGCTTCATGCTCATGACCCGCCAGATGGTGCTCGACATGATCGCCCACTATCCGGAAACCCGATACAGCCGCATCGACGCGAAGTCCGAAGGCCAGACTTCGCAAGCACCGTCGTCAGACGCCTATGCCCTGTTCGACTGTCTGATCGACCCGGAAACCCGGACATATCTTTCCGAAGATTTCGCCTTCTGCCGCCGCTGGATCACAATCGGCGGACAAGTCGCCCTCCACCGTGGCCTGTCCCTGACACATACGGGCAGCACGACGTTCAAAGGCGACCTTTCCGCGCGAACGCTGCCACTTTCTACTCTTCAGACCTGAAACGACCTGTTTTCCGGCGTCATCTGCCACTATTCCGTCATATTAAACCGGTTTAAACACTCATGCGGTGTCGGGAGCGTGATGCATACATTCCCCGACACCGCTCCCTCTCGCTTCAGGTCATAATCGCCTGACGGAAAAATAAACCGCATATTTCCGTGCAGATCCTGCGAGAGCGTCCTTTCAGAAACCACCCGAACTTTCTGACATCAGGATAACACGGAAAGTTGACCTGACAGTCATCGTGTGCCGCGTATCCACCTGCCACAAACCCAAAGCTGGCAGCCAGAGACTTGCGCTGGCCTGCATCAATTCCACTCATGGTATTTCTCATTTCGTGGTCAAGGACAGGGCAACATGCACCATGCCGGTCCCCAGAATGGATGTGACCAGCGTGATGATCCCAGTAATGACCGCCCGCCCCCCGATCAGACGGTCGAGCTTCCCGTTGACCACACGATTCCCCTCTTCAACCTTCGTCTCGAGAAGCTTCATCTGATCCCGAAGCGACGAGATTTCCTGCCGCATCTCGTTGCGCAGTTCTTCATATCGATCCGAAAGCCCCCCCGCGATCGTCTCCAGTCGCAGAACCCGATCCTCGAGCATCCGCAACGTATAGGCGCGTCTCTCATTTCCATCAGCCAGACTGACTAGTTGGCCTTCCCCGTCCGACATGCCGTTCCCCCAATAAAAAAAGCGCTCCCCGAAGGGAACGCTTTTGTGGCATTAAGCCATTAATATAGAAACAAACACCTGATTTATCAACGAAAACCTGAAACCTTCAGTCAACCGTATCAAAAGCCGACTTGGCCACCTTCGGGGATAGGCGCATAGTCGGGCCCCATGACTGTTCCTCCGACAGAAACACTTCTCGACCTGCGCGGTCTGGCCTGTCCCATGCCCGTCCTCAAGGCCAATCGCGCCCTGCGTGACATGGCCCCTGGCGCGAAGCTGCGCATCCTCGCCACAGACCGCGCTTCAGTGGCGGATTTTCAGTCCTATTGCCGCGAAACCGGCCATGCGCTCATTGCGTTCACGGAAACCGCAGGCATGCTTTCCTTCGTAATCCGGCGACGTGCAGAAACGTCACCTTCCTGAGGAAACTCCAGCGTTCCCGCGCGCGGGGCTGGCAAAAACTGTCTTCTGCCTGTAATCCCCTCGCTACCTTGTTCCAAAGTATGCCTTGAGGCTTCTCATGCCCGAACTCATTGATGCCCCCATGGATGCCCTGTCTTTTGAGGATGCCCTGTCCGAACTGGAGAGGATTGTCCGTGGCCTTGAAGGCGGCCAGATGAAACTCGAGGACGCTATTTCCGCCTATGAACGTGGTGCTGCCCTGCGCAGACATTGCGATGCGAAGCTGGGAGAGGCCGAGATGCGTGTGCGTGCCATCGTGCAGAACGATGACGGCACGACAGGCACGGAGCCTCTTGCCGATACCGGAGACTCCGGCCGATGAATGCCCCTACCCCGTCTGTTTCCCTGAAGGACGCGCTCTCACGCGCCTGTTCTGAAATCGAAAGCACGATCGACGCTCTTCTGCCCATGGTTCCGGGGGACGAGTCCGTTCTTCTGGACGCCATGCGTTATGCCGCCCTTGGCGGCGGCAAGCGTCTGCGCGGTTTTCTGGCCGTCGAAGTCGCGACACTGTTTGGCGCAGACCGCGAGGCCGCCCTGCGTGTCGCCGCGTCGGTCGAACTGCTGCACGCCTATTCTCTGGTCCATGACGACTTGCCCTCCATGGACGACGACGACCTGCGACGCGGTCAGCCCTCCACGCACAAGCAGTTCGACGAAGCGATCGCAATTCTGGCAGGCGACGCTCTTCAGACCCGCGCTTTCGAAATTCTCGTCGAGCCCGAAACCAGCACCAACCCGACCGTCCGCGCCAATCTGGCCCTTGCCCTTGCGCAGGCCTCGGGATCGGCTGGCATGGTCGGTGGTCAGGTCATCGATATCCGTGGCGAAGGCCGCGCCCTGCCGCTGGATCAGGTGCGTCGTCTGCATGCCCTGAAAACCGGCGCCCTCATCCGCTATGCCGCCGAGTCCGGCGCCATTCTGGCTGATGTGGACGATGAACGTCGTGCGGCCATCGTCGCCTATGGCCGCGATCTGGGCACCGCCTTTCAGGTCGCCGATGACGTTCTGGATTCTACCGCTACCGCCGAGGAACTCGGTAAAACCGCGGGCAAAGACGAAGCCAGCGGCAAATCAACCTATGTCTCCCTGCTTGGCATCGATGGTGCCCGCGCCGAGGCTCGTCGCCTGAGCGACCGGGCACGGGAGGCTCTTTCATCTTTCGGTGCACAGGCCGACGCCCTCAGGGCACTGGCAGATTATGTCGTCGAGCGCAGGAACTGATCCCATGAGCAAGAATTCCTCCACGATTCCTACCTATGGCCGTTATCCCGAACTGGATCGCGTCCGCTTCCCTGCCGACATGCGGAACCTGTCCGTCGACCAGCTCAAGCAGCTTGCCGATGAACTGCGCTCGGAAACCGTTGACGCTGTCTCCACCACAGGCGGCCATCTCGGCGCGTCTCTCGGTGTTGTCGAACTGACCGTCGCTCTGCACGCCGTTTTCAACACGCCTGACGACCGCATCATCTGGGACGTCGGCCATCAGGCTTATCCGCACAAGATCCTGACAGGCCGCCGCGACCGTATCCGCACCCTGCGTCAGCCCGAGGGCCTGTCCGGCTTTACCCGTCGCTCGGAAAGCGAATACGACCCGTTCGGCGCAGCCCATTCTTCGACGTCCATCTCGGCGGGCCTCGGCATGGCCGTTGCGCATCACCTGCGCGCGGAAGAAGACCCGAGCTATCACGAGCGTAACGTCATCGCCGTCATCGGCGACGGCTCGATTTCGGCTGGCATGGCCTATGAAGCCATGAACAACGCCGCCGTCGCAGGCCCCGGCGCAAACCGCCTGATCGTGGTGCTGAACGACAACGAAATGTCGATCGCACCCCCGGTTGGTTCGATGTCGGACTATCTGTCGCGTCTGATGTCCTCGCGCCAGTTCTTCAGCCTGCGCGATCTCGCCGGCAAGGTCGCCAAGCGCCTTCCGGGCAAGATCGAGCGCACCGCCAAGCGCGCCGAAGAATATGCCCGCGGCCTGATCACCGGTGGCACCCTGTTCGAAGAACTCGGCTTCTATTATGTCGGCCCCGTCAACGGCCATGACATGAGCCAGCTTGTGCCGATCCTGCGCAACCTGCGCGATGCCGATGATCAGGGCCCGATCCTGCTGCACATCATCACCGAGAAGGGCCGCGGCTACAAACCCGCTGAGGCCGCCGGTGACAAGTATCACGCTGTCAGCAAGTTCAACGTCGTTACGGGTGAGCAGAAGAAGGCTCCGGCCGGTCCGCCGAGCTACACGTCCATCTTCAGCCGCGAACTGATGCGCCGCGCCAAAACTGACGACAAGCTCGTGACGATCACGGCCGCCATGCCGTCAGGCACGGGACTGAACGCGTTTGCCAAAGCTTATCCGGACCGCTTCTTCGACGTTGGTATTGCCGAACAGCATGCCGTCACTTTCGCAGCCGGTATTGCGTCCGAAGGCCTGCGCCCGTTTTGCGCGATCTATTCAACCTTCCTGCAGCGCGCCTACGATCAGGTCGTTCATGACGTTGCGCTCCAGAACCTCCCGGTCCGCTTCGCCATCGATCGCGCCGGTCTGGTCGGTGCCGATGGCGCCACTCATGCCGGATCGTTCGATCTCAACTACCTGTGCTGCCTACCGAACATGGTCGTGATGGCGCCGTGCGACGAGATCGAACTGCTGCACGCCACGGCCACGGCCTGTGAATATGACGCTGGCCCGATCGCCTTCCGCTATCCGCGTGGCAATGGCATCGGCCTTGATCTGCCTGAAAAGGGCGAAGTTCTGGAAATCGGCAAGGGCCGGATCGTCCGCGAAGCCCGTCGTGCGCCGAATGCCCGTGGTGGCGTCGCCATCCTGTCGCTTGGCCCCCGTATCCACGAGGCCCTGCGCGCGGCCGACCTTCTGGCCGCACAGGGCGTTCCGGTCACGGTCGCCGATGCCCGTTTCGCCAAACCGATCGACAAGGCGCTTGTCGAAGATCTGGCCAACCAGCACGAAGTCTTCATCACGCTTGAAGAAGGTGCCATTGGCGGCTTCAGCAGCCTCGTCGTGCAGCACCTTGCCGAGACCGGCCTGCTGGATAAGGTCAAGTTCCGCCCGCTGGCCCTGCCGGATCGTTACATCGACCACAACACGCAGGACGCCCAGTACGAAGAAGCAGGTCTGACAGCGCCGAACATCGTGCATGTCGCAGCCGCTGCTCTGGGCGTCGACGTCGCCCAGCAGTCCGCCTGAGCGACTGATGGCCAAACGCCGCGCCGACCAGTTCCTCGTTGACCGGGGACTGGTCGAAAGCCGGACACGGGCTCAGGCCCTGATCATGGCTGGCCTCGTCTATACCAGTGACCGCCGGATCGCGAAGGCTGGCGACCAGCTTCCCGAGGATGCTCCCCTTGCCCTCAAGGGGCAGGACCATCCCTGGGTGTCGCGCGGCGGCCTCAAACTGATTCACGCCATCGAGCATTTCGGCCTGGACCCGAAAGACCGTATCGCCATCGATGTTGGCGCTTCGACTGGCGGCTTCACGGACGTCCTGCTGACCCATGGCGCCGAAAAGGTCTATGCCGTGGATGTTGGACACGGACAGCTCGCCTGGAAAATCCGCTCTGACGAACGCGTCGTCGTCATGGAAAAGACGAACGCCCGCGCCCTGACGGTCGAACAGATTCCCGAACCCGCCGGAATTGTCGTCTGCGATGCGAGCTTCATCGGCCTGCGCACCGTCCTGCCCGCAGCGCTTGAACTCACCACCCCGGATGCCTGGGCCGTCGCGCTCATCAAGCCACAGTTCGAAGCCGGGCGCGGCGAAGTTGGTGCGAAAGGTGTCGTCCGCGACCCGGCGGTCCATGAACGCGTCTGCGAAGAAATCCGAGAATGGTTCGCAGCCCTCCCCGGTTGGGACGTCCTCGGGATCGAAGCCAGCCCCATCACCGGCCCCGAAGGCAATCGCGAGTTCCTGATCGCTGCCAGAAAAACGGCGCAGGCCCAGCCAGAAGCAGAATAGTTTTCCAAAACAGTTTTACCGGAAAGACCGCGCTTTTCCTTTGGAACTGCGGGTCTTCTCCGTGCTATGGCTCCGCCGTCATGACAGCCGTAATCCATCCCGACATCCGCCCCCGAATCAATTCCGTCGCTTCCGACGACCTGAACGCTGCCGAGCGCGAGCGCATTCACGCGAAATCCGCCCTGTTCGCGCCGCCCGAGGCGCGTCTCGCAGACGGGCGGCGCGATCTGGTGGGCCTATCACGCGAGGAACTGGCAGCACTCATGACGGATATCGGCGAGAAGCCGTTCCGCGCCAAGCAGCTCTGGCATTGGATCTATCACCAGGGCGCCACCGATTTCTCGGCGATGACCACCATCGCCAAGCCGATGCAGGCCAAACTTGCCGAACATTTCGTCGTAAGCCGCCCCGAGACCGCAACCGAACAGACCTCCGTAGACGAGACACGCAAGTTCCTCTTCCGCTTCCGCGACGGTCAGGAAGCCGAAACCGTCTACATTCCGGATCGTCGGGAAGACCGAGGTGCTGTCTGCATTTCCTCGCAGGTCGGTTGCACCCTGTCCTGCACCTTCTGCCACACGGGCACCCAGAAGCTGGTCCGTAACCTCGGCCCTGCCGAGATCGTCGGTCAGTTCATGGCCGCCCGTGACAGCTACGGCGAATGGCCCAGCCCCAGCGCGGACATGCCACGCTACCTGTCCACGATCGTGCTGATGGGCATGGGTGAGCCGCTCTATAATTACGAAAATGTCGCAAAAGCCATGCGGATCATCATGGATGGTGAAGGCATCGCCCTCTCCCGCCGCCGCATCACGCTCTCAACATCCGGCGTCGTCCCGATGATGGATCGCTGCGGCGAGGAACTTGGCATCAATCTAGCCATCTCCCTACACGCCGTGACGAACGAACTGCGCGACCAGATCGTCCCGCTGAACCGCAAATACCCGATCGAAGAGCTGATCGCCGCATGCCGCCGCTATCCGGCTGCGTCCAACGCGCGGCGCATCACCTTCGAATACATCATGCTCCGCGGCGTGAACGACAGCGAAGCCGATGCCCGCGAACTGGTCCGTCTGATCCGCGATCTGCCGGCCAAGGTGAACCTGATCCCGTTCAATCCCTGGCCCGGCTCGGATTTCCAGCCGTCCAGCCGCGCCCAGATCGCCAAATTCGCCAATATCGTGATGGACGCAGGGTTCGCCTCTCCCATCCGCGCAGCACGCGGACAGGACATCCTCGCAGCCTGCGGTCAGTTGAAAACCGAAAGCGAACGCCAGCGCCGTACAGCCGCATCGGATACCTGACACGCGCCCGGTTTCCCTCTGTCGGCTGAACTGCTAGAAACGCTTCTCAAACGAAACACACCAAGGACCACACCGTTATGAGTGCCCACCAGGACGTCAAGAAAGTTGTGCTCGCCTATTCTGGCGGCCTGGACACTTCGGTTATTCTTCGCTGGCTTCAGAAAACCTATAACTGTGAGGTTGTCACCTTCACTGCCGATCTCGGACAGGGTGAAGAACTGGAGCCGGCCCGCAAAAAGGCCGAGATGTTCGGCGTCAAGGAAATCTTCGTCGAGGATCTGCGCGAAACCTTCGTCAAGGATTTCGTGTTCCCGATGTTCCGGGCCAACACGCTCTATGAAGGCCAGTACCTGCTGGGCACGTCTATCGCCCGTCCGCTGATCGCACAGCGCCAGATCGAAATCGCCGAAGCCGTCGGTGCCGATGCCGTGGCGCATGGTGCGACCGGCAAGGGCAACGATCAGGTCCGTTTCGAACTGGGTTATTATTCGCTCAAGCCGGACGTGAAGGTCATTGCACCCTGGCGCGAGTGGGATCTGACGTCGCGCACAAAGCTCCTCGCCTTCGCTGAAGAGAACCAGATCCCCGTCACGAAGGACAAGCGCGGCGAAGCCCCGTTCTCCGTGGACGCAAACCTTCTGCACTCTTCATCCGAAGGCAAGCTGCTCGAAGATCCGTCGATCGCAGCCGAAGAAATCGTTTTCCAGCGCACGATCTCGCCGGAAGCTGCTCCTGACGTCGCAACGGAAATTGCCATCGATTTCGTCAGCGGTGACCCGGTCGCCATCAACGGCGTCGAAATGACCCCGGCCACCCTGCTGACCCGTCTGAACGAACTGGGCCGCGACAACGGCATCGGCCGTCTCGACATCGTGGAAAACCGTTTCGTCGGCATGAAGTCCCGCGGCATCTACGAAACGCCGGGTGGCACGATCCTGCTGGCCGCGCACCGCTCCATCGAAAGCATCACGCTCGACCGCGAAGCTGCCCATCTCAAAGACAGCATCATGCCGCGCTATGCCGAAATCATCTATAACGGCTTCTGGTTCTCGCCCGAGCGCCGGATGCTTCAGGCCCTCATCGACACCAGCCAGCATTCTGTTACCGGGCGTGTCCGCATGCGTCTGTACAAGGGCAATGTGACCTGCGTCGGACGCGAAAGCCCGAACAGCCTGTATGATACCCGCGTCGTGACTTTCGAGGACGACGAAGGCGCCTATAATCAGCAGGATGCACAGGGCTTCATCAAGCTCAATGCCCTGCGCCTGCGGCTCGGCGGTCAGATCGGCCGTCGCGGTGGCACGCTCTGACTTCTCAACTGACTCCCCGGGGGACCATGACCAGTCTGATCCGTCTTACATCCGCTTTCGCCCTGTGCGGCGCCTTTGCCCTCGCGGGCTGCTCGGGCGCTCCCAAGCCGGTGGATGATTCCGACCTGACACCGGCGCAGTTCATGGCGAAAATCCATGCCCAGCCCGGCGTCAAGACCCTGCCGGACGGCCTGGCCTACAAGGTTCTCCAGTCAGGCCCTAAGGATGGTGATAGCCCGCATCATGGCTCCACCATCATGGTCATCTACGAGGGTCGCCTTCCCGATGGTGGCATTTTCGACAGCTCCGACCAGCACGGCAATGGCGCCTACATGGAAATGCCGCTCGACGGCCTTGTGCAGGGTTGGCTTGAAGCCCTTCCCATGATGCATGTGGGCGATGAATGGATGCTCTACCTGCCTCCAAATCTCGGCTACGGCAAGCGCTCCATGGGCATCATCCCGCCCAACAGCCCGCTGATTTTCAAGATCCGCCTTCTGGGCGTTAATAATGGCGGCGGCGGCCAGCAATAAGAGCCGTCACCCCTGCCGGAGCCACCCTCAGGGTCGTTCCGGTAGAGTCCAGTGCGCTTGGCAGCGCGCTTCATAAAGCTCCTGATCGCCCGTCTCCAGAAGATGACCGGTATCATGGGTTTTCGCGGTCCATGCGGCGGGCGCACCACAGACATGACAGCGCGCCGTCAGGACAATAACCTCGTCTGCCTCTTCCCTCAGCCGCTCCATGACGTCGAACGGAACGCGCCGGTAATCGGTATCCAGCCCTCCGACAGTCACATCCACACCCTGTGCCCGAACGTCCCGGATATCTTCAACGATATCGCCCTGGTAATGTGGTGCGACCCAGAACTGCCCTTCATCCAGAACGATATGGCCGTACCGGTCCGCATGTTCGGGCCATGTGTTCACCGATATCGCAGCAAGATGAGATCCATCCCGACTGACAAGCTCTGCGCCATCGCGCGTATCAAAGCCGGGCTTGAGAGCCAGAACATCCATCTGCTTTTTCGCGGCAGCAATCAGATGCGCGGATTTTCCGGCAAACATCGGCCCCACATACACTACAAGACGGCCTCTGACGGTCATGGCTTCTCCTTTCGATAGCGCCATGAGCCCTATTACAGCCGATTTGCCAAGCCCCGGACTTGCTGAAACGGCTCTGAAAATGCGACAACGACACTGTGATCAGAATTGACCCAGCCGTCCGACTGCCTCTGTTTCTCGCCATTTTCATGGTGGCGGTCTTCGTTGTCGGTCACGCTTGGGAAAATCGTGCTCAGGCCCCGCGCGAATACGCCAATGAATGCAGCACCTGCCACCATGGCGGTCATGGTCAGGTTTCTGAAGTCGCCCCCATTTTCGGTCGCGTCGGCCCGATCGCACAGACTCCTGCAGGTCATCACTATCTGGTGGATGTCCTGCTTTACGGACTAAACGGCCCCATCATGGCGGGAGACGGCCATTACAACAGCTCCATGCCGTCTTTTCATCGCCTCTCTAACGACGAGATCGCCCGCATCCTGACATTCGTCGCAAGTCAGGAAATGCCCACAGACTCACCCAGATTCACCGCCGCCGAAATCGCAGCCGCACGGGCCCATCCGATGTCGGCGGCGGATGTCCTGCAGGAACGCCAGAGGCTGGACCTGCAAACACCCGTTCATTGAAGCCGTTCGCTTCCCCTTTCTCAGCAAATGAAGACAGAACCCATGCAGCGCGTATTTTCCGGCATTCAGCCAACCGGCATTCCCCATCTGGGCAATTATCTCGGTGCGATCCGCAACTGGGTTACGCTGCAGAAAGACCATGACTGCGTCTTTTGCCTGGTGGACCTGCATTCCATCACGATGCCCTGGGACCCGCAGACCTTACGTGAACAGACGCTCGGCTCGACAGCGTGTCTTCTTGCAGCCGGGATCGAACCCACACGCCTGTACAACCAGTCAGCCGTTAGCGCGCATGCCCGTCTTGGCTGGATCTTCAACTGCGTCTCACGCCTCGGCTGGCTCAACCGCATGACCCAGTTCAAAGACAAGGCCGGCAAAAACCGCGAGAACCATTCGGCGGGACTTTACGTCTATCCGAACCTGATGGCAGCCGACATTCTGGCTTTCCATGCCACGCGCGTTCCCGTCGGCGAAGACCAGCGCCAGCATATCGAACTCACCAACGATATCGGCCAGAAATTCAATCACGACATGGGCGTGGAGTTCTTCCCGCAGGTGGAAGCCTTTATCCCCCCCGCCGCAGCCCGCGTCATGAGCCTGCGCGACGGCAGCAAGAAAATGTCCAAGTCCGACCCGTCAGAGCAGAGCCGCATCGTCCTGACCGATACCGCAGACGATATCGCTCTGAAGATCCGCCGCGCCAAGACCGATTCTGAACCCCTTCCCAGCGAAATGGACGGTCTGAGCGAACGTCCTGAAGCCCGGAACCTCGTCTCCATCTATGCCGCCATGTCGGACGAAACACCGGCAGACATTCTCAGCCGTTTCAGCGGTCAGGGATTTGGCCCGTTCAAGAACGCGCTCGCAGACCTTCTGGTGGAACGTCTCGCTCCGGTCGCCAGCGAAACGCAGCGCCTGCTTCAGGACGAAGCGCATCTGCTCTCGGTCCTGCATGCAGGTGCCGAACGCGCCAACAGTGTTTCGGAACCGATCGTTCAGGAAACCGAACGGCTCGTTGGCTTCCTGCGCTAAAATTTCAGTGGCTGGACGACCGGGAAACCGGCTCGTTCAGCAGATCCATGATCTCGGCCGCTGCCGCATCGGCAGGCGTCCCCACAGGTGGGGCGAGCATCTCAAGCACTTCGGCAAACGCCATACGCTGTTTTTCCGCCATTTGCGGATCACTCAACAGCCTTGAGACCATCTCGGCCAGCTTCTGTGGCGTGCAGTCTTCCTGAAGCAGTTCGGGCACAACCTCGCGCCCTGCCAGCAGATTGACCATCGCCACATGAGGCACCTTGATCAGACGCCGCGCAATCGTCGCCGTCACCGGATTGACCCGATACGTCACCGCCATAGGCACATTGCCCATCGCAAGTTCCAGCGTGGATGTCCCTGACTTGGTCAGGGCGCACTGCGCTGCCGCAAAGGCGTCGTGCTTGTCATGGATATCCGTGACGATATGGGGCTGGATCGGCCATTTACGGATCAACTGACGGATCGTCGGCGCAATGACGGGTGCAACCGGAATGACAGGACAGATATCCGGATACTGTACTCGCAGAATATCCAGCATTTTACGAAAAACTGGCAACAGCCGAGGGGCTTCCGAACGTCGACTGCCGGGCATTAGGATCACGACCGGCGCATCGGCTGGAATGTTATGTCTCAGCCGGAACCGCTGGGCATTACCTTGCCGTACGCCGGACTGAAGCACCGGATGCCCGACAAACCGACCTTCCAGACCCCGTTTTGCAAACCATTCCGGTTCGAACGGCAGCAGGCACAGGAGCCTGTCCCACAGACCGGGGAATTCCTTGACCCGGCTTTCCCGCCAGGCCCAGACCTGCGGTGCCACGTAATGAACGCGCTTGATCCCGGAACGCTCGATTTTCTGCAATAGGCGCAGCGCAAAACCCGGACTGTCGATCGTCACGACAAGATCGGGTTTGCGTAGTTCGATATCCTGCACGGCTTCTAGAAGCCGCTGCGACAGATGCCGCAGACGAGGCAGCACTTCGACAAGCCCCATCACCGCCAGATCACTCATCGGAAACAGGCTGTGAAGCCCCAGCGCTTCCATGCGCCCTCCGCCGACGCCTGCGAAAACCAACGACGGGTCCTGCGCATGGAGCGCCTGCATTAGGCGCGCTCCAATCACGTCTCCACTGGCCTCACCGGCCAGAATCCAGATCACCCGCCCATACCGGGGCAAAGGCGTGGTCTTTTGGGAAGGGTCCGCTGTGGACTGTCCGTCAGATCCGGATTCTGGAAGAGAGTTCATCGACGCAATACTGCCCCTGTTGCCTTGAGAACCGCAGCTTCCACCGATTTGGAAACCGCTTCAAGCTGCGTATCCGTAAGACTCTCGCTCTGTGGCTGCAAGACCACTTCCACACCGAGCGAGCGATGTCCCTCCGGCAGACTGCCTCCTTCGAACACATCGAACAGGCGCACATCCTGCACCAGATTGCGATCCGCCATCCGCACTGCTTTCAGAACGGCCTGGATTTCGACATCCGGTCCCGCGACGAAAGCAAAGTCACGCCGGACAGGCTGCAACGCCGACAGGACAGGGACGGATTTCCGTTTGGCCTTCGGCTGCGGCACCTGATCCAGATAGACTTCAAAGGCCACCACAGTTCCGCTCAGGCCCAATGCCCGCGCAACACGCGGATGCAGTTCACCAAAACTGCCCAGAACCGTCTTCGGCCCCTGCCGCACCTGCCCCGACCGACCCGGATGATAGAAGCCCGGTGCATCCGCCGTCACGGAGAGTGCGACTTCTGGCACGCCAAGCGCCACCAGAGCCGCCGACAGATCCGCCTTCGCATCCCACAATGTCGCGTCACGCGCAGCCACACCCGGCTCACGAGCCGTCTGCCCGGCCCGAAGCCCGGCAAGACGCAGATGCTGCCCCGCGGCATCAAAGCACGGCCCGACTTCGAACAGCGCGCCTTCTCCCGAAACGCCGAGGCCACGCGCCAGATTACGGGACAGCGCCCGCGCCAGATTGACCAATGGGGTCGGGCGAAGCTGATCCAGATCCGTGGCGATCGGGTTCAGAAGATGCTGGGTCTCTGGCAGATCTCCGAACAGTGCGGCATCGTCCTGCGCCACGAAGGAAAAGCCGACTGTCTCGGTCAGTCCTCGCGCCGCACAGATCCGCCGCAACAGAGCCGCACGGGCCTGAAGAGCCGTCACGGCCGGAGCCGGAACCACCGTCGCCTGCGGCAACGCGACCGCCTGGACATTGTCCAGCCCGTAAAGACGCAGCACTTCTTCAAGAAGATCGCACTCCGCCTCCATGGCCCGAACATGATCGGCAGCTTTCGCCGCCACAGCCTCATCCAACGTCGGTGCCTGCGCCAGAACCTGCCCCGAAGCGACATCATTCCGCCAGGACGGCACCAGGAAGGTCGCAGCGTCTGCCGTCTGCTCCGTCACCTCAAAGCCGAGATGTTCCAGAGCGCGTACGGCATCTGCAGACGCGATATCTACGCCACCCAACGTCTTCAGACGCTCGAAACGCAGCGTCGCGGTCCGCTTCCAGTCCGGCAGAGTGCCCCCTTCGGTAATCTCGCTGACCTCACCGCCACACAGATCGCGGATCATGACCGTGGCGGCTTCAAGCCCGTTAAGAACCTGTGCCGGATCAATCCCACGCTCGAAACGCTGGCGCGCATCGGTGTGAATAGCCAGACGGCGCCCGGTCAGGGCAATCCGCACCGGATCGAACAAGGCGGATTCCACGAACACATCCGTCGTGTTCTCATCAACGCCGCTGCTCTCGCCGCCAATCAGACCGGCAAGCGACTGCACCCCGGCCTCATCGACAATGACCATGTCCTCTGTTCCGAGCACATATTCGCGCCCGTCAAGGCCGGTAAAGGTCTCACGGGCGGCATGCGTCACCGTCAGCGTGTCGCCTTTAAGTTTCGCAAGATCAAAGACATGCAGCGGTCGACCAAGATCGTATGTGAGGTAATTCGTCACATCGACGAGGGCCGAAATCGGCTTGACCCCAACAGCTTCCAGACGGCGCCGCAGCCAGTCCGGGCTCGGGCCGTTCTTCACACCCCGGATGACCCGACCGACAATATACGGACAGGCCGGATGCTCGGTCTTCCACGACAACGGAGACGGAAAATCTCCTTCCACGGCTTCCGTGAGCCAGGGCTTGAGACGTCCGATGCCCCCCGCCGCCAGATCGCGCGCAATGCCACGAATGCTCAGCGCATCGCCGCGGTTGGGCGTAATCGCGATCTCGATAACCGGATCATCCAGTTCCGCATAGGCCGCGTAAGACTCTCCGATCGGAGCCGCTTCGGAAAGTTCGGCAATCCCGTTGCTTTCCTCGCCCAGCCCCAGTTCCTTCAGGGAGCACAGCATTCCGTTGCTGTCCTGCCCCCGGATCTTGCCCTTCTTGATGGTGATGTCGAGCCCCGGAACATATGTCCCCGGCGTCGCGAAAATCACATGCAGACCCGCGCGCGCATTCGGCGCACCACACACGACCTGCACGTCTTCAAAACCACCGCCAGCCGCCACACGACAGACCTGAAGGCGATCTGCATCAGGATGACGGTGCGCTTCGACAATCTTAGCGGTCCGGAAACCCACCAGACGGTCGGCAGGATTCTCAACACCCTCGACCTCAAGCCCGATGACATTCAGCCGGGCGCAGATGTCTTCAACAGAAGCCGTAAAATCAAGATGTTCACACAGCCATGAGAGAGAGAACTTCATGTCACACGCCCTCCGTCAGCGTGGCAGGCGAAAACGCCGAAAATCCATAATGACGCAGCCAGCGCAGGTCGCTTTCATAGAAAGAGCGCAGATCGGGGATGCCATTCTTCAGCATCGCCAGACGCTCGATTCCCATTCCGAACGCAAAGCCCTGCCATTCAGCCGGGTCCAGTCCACAATTCGCCAGAACCCGCGGATGGATCATCCCCGAACCCAGAACCTCAAGCCAGTCAGACCCGCCACCGATCTCGCCCGTCGCCTTCGACCATCCGATATCAACTTCCATAGAAGGCTCGGTAAACGGAAAGTAAGAGGCACGAAAACGGACCGGCAGGTTTGGCTTGTCGAAATAGACGCGCAGGAATTCGATCAGGCAGCCCTTGAGATGGCCCAGCGTAATATTGCGATCCACCACCAGACCTTCGCACTGATGGAACATCGGCGAATGCGTTGCATCATGATCGGCACGATACGTCCGGCCGGGTGCAATAATACGGATAGGCGGCTGTGAGCCGAGCATCGTGCGGATCTGCACGCCGGATGTCTGCGTCCGCAGCACCCGCGGCTCCCCGCCTTCCGTTTCCGGCGGAAGATAGAACGTGTCGTGCTCAGTCCGCGCGGGATGATGGTCCGGCGTGTTAAGTGCGGAGAAATTGTGCCACTGGCTTTCGATATCCGGCCCTTCGGCAACGGAAAAACCCATCGCGCCGAAAATGGCCGTCATTTCTTCAATGGTACGGCTGATAGGATGGATGGTGCCGGTCACAACCGCAGGCGCGGGCATCGTCACATCGACGCGTTCGGAACGCAGACGGGCCTGAAGTGCCTCTTCCTCAAGGTCGCGACCACGTGCCTCGACAGCCGCCGTCAGTTCGTCCCGAAGACGGTTCAGCGCCTGACCACGCTCCTTGCGTTCCTCAGGCTCCAGCTTGCCGAGTTGCTTGAGCAGACCGGTCAGCGCACCGGATTTGCCCAGTGTTCCGACGCGGATCGCGTCCCACTGCGCACGATCCTGCGCTCCGGCCAGCGCCGCCAGCGTGTCATTCCTGAGTATATCGAGATCGTCAGCCATACCGCCCATCTCCTGCAGCACAAAACAAAACGGGCCGTCCTGATAACAGGACGGCCCGCCAGTCACCAGACCCCAAGAAAGGGGTCAAGCCGGAAAAGCTCAGCCGAGAGCGGCCTGGGCCTTCTTCACGATTTCACCGAAAGCGGCGCTATCGTCAAAAGCAATGGCGGCGAGAACCTTACGGTCGATCTCGATACCAGCCTTGTCCAGACCGTTGATGAAGCGGCTATACGTCAGACCATGCTCGCGGACAGCAGCGTTGATACGCTGGATCCACAGGGCACGGAAATCACGCTTCTTGTTGCGACGGTCACGATACGCATAACGCAGCGCCTTCTCGACGCGCTCGAGAGCAATGCGATAGTTCGTGGACGAACGGCCGCGATAGCCCTTGGCGAGCCCGAGAACCTTCTTGTGACGGGCGTGCGACGTTACGCCCCGCTTGACACGTGCCATAGTACCTTATCTCCTCAGAGCCCGTAGGGCGCCCACTGCTTGATTGTCTTCGCATCCATGTCCGTCATGGTCTGGGGACCACGGTTGGTGCGCTTCATCTTCTGCGGACGGTTGATAAGGCCATGGCGCTTGTTGCCCGGGCCGCACATCACTTTGCCGGTCGCGGTGATCTTGAACCGCTTCTTGACCGACGATTTGGTCTTCATCTTGGGCATTTCGGTCTCCCTCGCCGTAAACGATTGGTCCCTCACACAGTAGGGACTCTGCACGGCCGGGCATGCCACTCGTGGCCCGGACGCGTGCGCGGAAGCGGTGTCCTTATCGGAGGCCAAAGTATTCTGCAAGCGCATTATTTTCTTGAACGCTCAATCATAAGTGTCTCCTTTCCTCAAGTCACGACGACGTGAATGCCCTCACAGTGACGTGAGCAAAGTGAACCTTCTGACATCTTGACCCTTGATATCCTTCCATGTGCTTTGTCCGGAAGTCACCGTGCTGCACCAGAACAACATCTTCAGGAACATCATGAGCACATCATCCCGGCCAGGGCTTTGGGCCCTGATAACGGCCGCGGTCTTCGCGCTTTGCGGCGCGATCCTTACCGTAGGCGGCGCATGGGTCGCCGCTATCGGCGGCCCACTGTATTACGTCATCCTTGGCCTGGCGCTCCTTGCCACGGCTTTCCTCTCATTCCGGCGCAATCCCGCTGCACTTTATCTCTTTGCAGTCGTCGTTTTCGCAACGGTCATCTGGGAACTTACGGTTGTCGGTCTCGACATCTGGGCCCTGATCCCGCGTTCGGACATCGTCATCATCCTCGGCATCTGGCTGCTGCTACCGTTCGTCTCCCGCCAGATCGGCGGAACACGCACGACCATTCTGCCGCTCGCAGGGGCCGTTGGCGTTGCGGTTCTGGCCCTGTTCGCCAGCCTCTTCACGGACCCGCACGACATCAGCGGCGAACTGCCGACGCAGATCGCAAACGCCTCCCCCGCCGACCCGGACAACGTCCCGGCCAGCGAATGGCACGCTTACGGTCGCACGCAGGCCGGTGACCGCTGGTCCCCGCTGAATCAGGTCAACGCATCGAACGTCAGCAACCTCAAGGTCGCATGGCATATCCACACCGGGGATATGATGACGCCGAACGATCCGGGTGAAGCGACGAACGAAGCCACCCCGATCGAATTCAACAACACGCTTTACATGTGCTCCCTGCACCAGAAGCTGTTTGCGATCGACGGCGCGACCGGCAACGTCAAATGGGTCTATGATCCGAAACTCCAGATCAACCCGGGCTTCCAACATCTGACCTGCCGTGGCGTCAGCTTCCACGAAACGCCGGTCAATGCGACCGATTCCGATGGCAACCTCGCTCCGACGGACTGCGCCAAGCGCATCATCCTGCCGGTCAACGATGGCCGTCTGGTTGAAGTCGATGCAGACACGGGCAAGACCTGCTCGGGCTTCGGCACCAATGGCGAAATCGATCTGCGCGTTCCGAACCAGCCCTACACGACGCCCGGCCAGTACGAGCCGACGTCCCCGCCGGTCATCACGGACAAGCTGATCATCGCTAACAGCGCGATCACCGATAACGGTTCGGTCAAGCAGGCTTCAGGCGCCACGCAGGCATTCGACGTCTATACCGGCAAGCGCGTCTGGGTCTTCGATGCCTCGAACTCCGACCCGAACCAGCTTCCGGATGAAAACCATCCTGTCTTCCATCCGAACTCCCCAAACTCCTGGATCGTGTCGTCCTACGACAAGGCCCTGAACCTCGTTTACATTCCGATGGGCGTGGGCACTCCCGATCAGTGGGGCGGATATCGCACGAAGGATTCCGAGCGTTTTGCTCCGGGCATCGTCGCACTGAACGCAGACACGGGTAAGCTCGCCTGGTTCTACCAGACGGTTCATCACGATCTGTGGGACATGGACGTTCCGTCCCAGCCGAGCCTCGTGGATATTACGCAAAAGGACGGCACACTTGTTCCGGCCATGTATATCCCGACCAAGACCGGCGATATCTTTGTCCTCGACCGTCGCACCGGCAAGGAAATTGTCGCAGCTCCGGAAACACCGGTCCCCGGCGGCGCTGCTCCTGGCGATTACACCAACCCGACACAGCGGATGTCCAAGCTGACGCTGCGTCCGAAGAACCCGCTGAACGACTCCGATATCTGGGGCGGCACGATCTTCGATCAGATGTTCTGCAGCATCTATTTCCACAGCCTGCGCTACGAAGGTCCCTTCACGCCGCCGTCGCTTCAGGGCTCGCTCATCTTCCCGGGCGATCTGGGTATGTTCGAATGGGGCGGCCTGGCCGTCGATCCGCAGCGTCAGGTCGCTTTCGCCAATCCGATCTCCCTGCCGTTCGTCTCCCAGCTGGTTCCTCGCGGACCGGGCAACCCGCTCTGGCCTGACGAAAACGCCAAGGGCACGGGCGGCGAAACCGGCCTGCAGCACAATTATGGCATTCCGTACGCCGTCAACCTGCATCCGTTCCTGGATCCGGTGCTGCTGCCGCTCGGCATCAAGATGCCCTGCCGCACACCGCCCTGGGGCTATGTCGCGGGTATTGACCTGAAGACCAACAAGGTCGTCTGGCAGCACCGTAACGGCACTCTGCGGGATTCCATGTACGGAAGCTCCCTGCCGATCCCGCTGCCGCCGATCAAGATCGGTGTTCCGAGCCTTGGCGGCCCGCTCTCCACAGCTGGCAACATCGGCATCCTGACGTCGTCCATGGATTACTACATCCGGGCTTACAACCTGACCACGGGCAAGGTCCTCTGGCAGGATCGTCTGCCGGCTGGTGCCCAAAACACTCCGATGACGTATGCCATCAACGGCAAGCAGTACATCGTAACCTATGCTGGCGGACACAACTCGTTCCCGACCCGCATGGGCGACGACATCATCGCCTACGCTCTGCCCGATCAGAAATGATCTGACAGGACTACACGGGTTATAAAAAAGGGGAGGTGCCATCCGGCATCTCCCCTTTTTTGGTGGCAGCTGACTGGCCAGAGAAGCGTTCGTTACATATGGTAATACTTCGGTCGCAGACGTAGAGACATGCCATGACATTGCCCGCCATTCGTCCCGCACTCGCCATAACGGCTGCAGTTCTCAGTATGATGACGGCAGCCCGTGCCGAAGACCATCCCCTCGGCGCCATGCTGGACCCGCACCATTATAGCCAGCTTATCTACCCCCCGGCGGAACTCGAACAACGCAAAAACGGAACGGCGCATATCCGCTGCACCATCAGTCCCACGGGTTTTCCTACAGAGTGTGAGACAACCGCATCACAGCCGGACTTCGCAATCGCCGCCGAAAATCTGGCCTATAGCTCAAAATTCCTTCCAGCTTACGAGAATGGCAAAGCCGTCCAAAGCACGTGGGAGTACACGTACACTTTCCACACCTCCGCCGACTTGATGCATCCGCTACTCGATAAAATGCACTCTGCCCCCCCTCATTATCCAGAAGCAGCGGATGCTGATTCTATCGGCGCGCGTATCACTGTCATCTGCCAGATCGATCAGATCGGGACCGCCCATGACTGCACTGCCAGCGACGGCCCCACCATCCTGCAACGCGCCTCGCTCGCCTATTTTAGTCTCGCAAGATACTATCCCGCTCTAAAGGACGGACAGCCTGTGTCTGCGCAGTATCATGGCAATATCGACTGGGATGCGTCTCATCCTGTGGACCAAAAGGGATTCCGCTAATTTTGTGGGAAATGACGCAACTTGCGTCCCGCATGCAACATATTGCATGATTTCCGCCAATCCGGGGCGCGGCATCCACGACCCGGCCCCGCTCTGGAGACCAGCATCATGTCATTCCGCCGCCTGTCCGTTGCCGCCTTTGCCATTATGGCCCTGGGTGCCCAGATGGCCCATGCCAAGCCCTGCCGTGATGACAAGGGCAAGTTCGTCAAATGCGAAGCACCGCAGAAGCCGAAGCCTTGCCGGGACGCAAAAGGCAAGTTCACCAAGTGCCCCACACCTGCCAGCAGCCCAGCTCCTGCAACAGCACCGAAGTAACACGTCATACCCCCGAAGGCCTCAGCCAACGGGGGTTTTTCACGCCTGAAGGGCGGCCCGCTTCTGAATGGCCTGCGCCATGGCCTCGACCCCGTTGCCACGATTGGTCGAAAGCGCCTTGACCAGCCCCATGTCGTGCAAAAACACCGGACTTGTCCCCAAGATTTCCGCACTGGGTCGGCCAGAGTAAACCCTCAGCAACAGCGCCACGAGCCCTTGGACGATCGCAGCATCGGACGCGCCGGCAAAAAACAGCTTCCCGTCGCGCTCAGCCGCCTCAAGCCAGACCTGACTCTGACAGCCCGGCACACGATGAGCATCATCCTGCCAAGCCTCCGGAAAGGGCGGCAGCTTGCGTCCCATCTCGATGATGTACTGATACCGCTCCATCCAGTCATCAAACAGACCCAACTCAGCCTCGATCTCCTCAATGGCAGCAGCAGCCGTGTCTTCCGGGGGAACAAGATAGGCATCACTCACGCGTCATAATCTCCGTTACAGGCTTCAGTCCGTGCTCCCCCTGCCATGACGCATGGTTTCGGCAACGGCTCTGCGCAAGGCGTCCTGCGTAAAAGGCTTTGGCAGAAGCAGACCGTTTTCAGGCGTCGGCATATCATCTGTATGGCCGCTGATAAACAGGACCTTCATTCCCGACACCACTTTCAGTAATGCTGTCGCACAGGTCAGACCATCATATTCAGGCATTCGCATATCGACGATCGCCAGATCAAACGGAGATGCCGGATCGACAGAGTTCAGCGCTTCCTCTAGCGAAGAAACAGCCGTCACCTTATGTCCCTCCTGCGTGAGGAAACCTGCCGTCACCATCCGTACTGGCGCTTCATCGTCCAGCACCAGAACTTTCAGCGACCGTTCAACTTTCCTATCAGGTCTTTCCGGCTGACTAACCCGCTGCTGTCCGCTCTGCGCTACCGGCAGAATCAGCGTCATGCGCGTTCCCTTACCCACGACACTCTCGACAACGATCTCCCCGTAACTACGACTGAGAAATCCATAAACGCTCGACAGCCCCAGTCCCGTTCCGCGGCCGACATCCTTGGTCGTGAAGAACGGATCAAAAATTCTCGCCGCAATTTCGGGTGTCATACCAGCGCCTTCATCCACGACGTCCAGCGCCACCGCCCGGTCAGGACAACACTCCGCAGGCAGATCCGTCCGCTTTTGTGTCACAACCCGCGCGCTGATCCGCACCGTTCCACCATCCGCCATGGCATCGCGTGCATTCACACACAAATTCAGAAGCGCCATTTCAAGCTGGTCGGCATCCGACCAGACCAGCGGCAGATCCTGTGAAAAGTCCTCGACACACAGCGCACAGGGTGAGGCCACCGCCGGCGCACCACGCTTCTTGAGACTTTGGCGGAGAAGATCCGTCAAACCGGGCAGGAGCTGCTCCAGCGACACCGCCGACAGACGCGCCTCGCGCGGACGTCCGAACTGAAGCAGCCGTCGCGTCAGAACTGCCCCACGCTGCGCTGAATCAGCCGCATTGCGCAGCAGCGTTACAGACGCCTCATCAAGATCGGCAATATCTTCCAGCAACTCGAGAGATCCTGAAATCGCCGCGAGCAGATTATTGAAATCATGGGCGATTCCTCCTGCCAACGTCCCAAGGGACTGAAGCTTTTCCGCCTGTCGCAGCCGCGATTCCATAGCAACGCGCGATGTCACATCCCGGTCCATGCTGACCTGCCAGGCGTCTTCCGAAGACGCACCTTCCGGCCACGCCAGCGCCAGTCGCGTCAGTTCATGCCAGCGCATGGACGTCTTGCCGCCCTCTTCCGCAAGAACTTCCCCAACCAGACGTTCTTCCTGCCCGGACCTGCGAACGCTCTCTCGCATGGCCACGACATCCGGCCACAGACTTTCCGGGAAATGAGCCTGCTCGATCTCGGCACCGCTCTCGGATTCATCCCGCACATTGCTCCGGATGCACCGCCCGTCCCGATCAGAAAAGACCAGTCCGATCGGAAGCGCTTCCATCAAACCACGCAACAGCGCCTGTTCAGTTCTTAACGCCCGCTGTGCCAGACAATGCTGTGTGACTTCCCCAACCAGAGACCGCAGCGCATCCGAATCCCAGGGTTTATGCACATAAGCCTGCACCTGCCCCTGATTAAGCGCCGACACAACAGCTTCCAGATCTGCGTATCCCGTCAACAGGATGCTTCGTGCGTCTGAAAACGCACGCGCCTGCATCAACAACTGATCTCCGGTCAGGCCCGGCATCCGCTGGTCGGAAATAATGGTCGCAACATCCCGATGTTCCCGCAACAGATCCAGCGCTCGTAGCGGGTCCGTCGTGGACAGGATTTCGTACTGGTCTTCCAGCAGATCCGTCAAGGCAACGAGGATTTCCTCCTCATCATCAACCAGCAGTATCAGAGGGCGCGAGGGCCCTTTTGCGCTCCAGAAAGTCATGCTGCGCGGCCGGTCGCCACCGGCCCCTCCTCGGTCATGCGAATGGGCAGACTCAGCCGGAAACAGGCCCCGATGCCATGCCCACCCGGCAGATTGGCGTCCATTACTTCAATCGTCCCGTCATGCGCTTCCATGACACTATAGGCAATGGCCAGCCCCAGCCCCGTGCCGGTTCCCACGGGTTTAGTCGTAAAAAACGGGTCAAAGATCCGTGTTCGCAAATCATGTGGCAGACCCGGTCCGTCATCGCTCACACTCATTTCATAGCGACCATTCTCCAGCCGGGAAGCAATGACGATCGTACCGCGCACCACATCACTATCCACCGACAGATCCGCGAGCGCATCCGCCGCATTGGAAATGATGTTCATGACAACCTGATTAAGAAAAGCCGGCTGACAGACCAGCTCGGCCGGAGCCTGAAGATCCTTCCGTACAACGATCCCCGGCCCCAGCTTATGCGCCAGCAGGGCAAGCGCCGTTTCCAGAGCGGCCGGAACATCGACTTTCTGGAACGAGCTTTCGTCTAAGCGTGAAAACCGCCTCAGGCTCAGCACCAGATTTTGAATACGCTGCAATCCGAGCTTCATGGATTCCAGCCGCGACAGGCCTTTTTTAGTAAGCGACGTTGCTTCGTCGGTCGCATTAACGCCTTGCAGGCGCTTGAGCGTCCGCGCCACCGTATCGGCATGCGCGATCGTGAAGGCCAGCGGATTGTTGATCTCATGTGCGATCCCCGCCACCAGTTCGCCCAGCGAGGCCATTTTTGCCGTCTGCACGAGCTTGGACTGCGCCTGAAGAAGCCTTTCGTTCGTGCGCGCCAGCTCCATATTGGCCTGTGCAAGCGCTTCCGCCATTTCCGCCTTGGCCCGCGCTGCCTCCAGAGTCAGAGCGTTCTGCTGACGTTCGATCTCCTGCTGGCGAAACTCATCCTGCGCCATCCTGCGCTGGGCCAGTGTCCGGATTCGCATCGCAAGAGCCTCAAGCGCGATATCGCTCGGCACCAAATCATCAATTCCGGCCTCGAAAAACTCCCCGGAAGACTGCCGCCTGAACCGTGACGCCTCCACGATCCCCAGTGTCCGAAACGGAATTCCGCCAGCCTCCAGCACAGCCTGCCGCCGCGCATCCAGAAGACGGCAGAATTTCAGATCCTCGTCTCCGCTCCCAAGTTCCAGCACCAGACAATCTGGACTGTCGGCCCCGCGCAGCCACCCACCCTCGATCAGATCGTCCGAACGTTCAATGGATGTCACGGTATGCCCGTCACGCCAGAGCAACTCCCCCAACGTCGTTTCGGGCGCCTCCTCGACCGTATCGTCTTCGTCTTCCTCCTCACGTGGAGAATTGACGATCACGATCCGTGCCCGACGCAAGCGAGACGCCTCATCGACCTGAAGAAGCTCCGGCCCCTCCCGCAACAACGCCCGCATCCGCAGAACCATCAGGTCAGGATGAGCCGATTTGGAAATATAGGCGTCAGCCCCGCTCTCCAGCCCTTCACGCTCCACGCCCGGCGACGCATCTTCCGTCAGCATCAGGATCGGAATATTGCGGGTCAGCGCATCCAGCCGCAGCCGCCGCGCAAGCTGGCCACCGCTCATTCCCGGCAGTTCGGTACAAGCCACCACCAGATCGGGCATCGTATCCTCGATCGTGCCCAAACCTTCCTCACCACTCGTCGCGCAGGTGAGCGCAAACCCTTCATTGACCAGAATCCGGGCAATCTGCCGGGCATGGTCGCAATCAGGCTCCACCAGAACGACCCGGGGCATATTCGACGTCACCATCGGCATCTCAAATTCAGGAAAAGGCATGACGGCACGGGAAAGTTTGCATTGGCGATCTCTTGCAGCTAGTCCGAAGTGAACCATTCGTCCGCTTTCGGGGACGAACACTAACTCCCGTTGCCGGACCACTGGAAGCCATATCTCATGGACATGCAGCCCCCGCCCCATATCACGGACCGCCTCCTCGGTAACAGAAACCGAAGCGAGTCATCGCTCACAACATCGTCGATGATCCGGATGGGCGTGTGGTCCGTCTGCTATTTTGCCTTCTATCTGGCCCAGCAGATTGCCGAACTCATGGCACCTCTCCTGCTGATTCTGGGCCTAGGCTGGTATATTCTTCCGCATATCGTCAATGCGATCACAACCAGCGCAGCCAGTGCCGACCCACAGGCACGCGACATCATGAATCATGTCGCCGGAACCCTTCCGAACCATCTTCAGATCGGCAGCCACCTCATCACACCGGGCTCCCTCATCTTCGACGGCATCGTGCTTATGGCCATAGCCGCCATCGGTGCCACATTCTCGGCACTCGCCGCCCGCAACATGTAAGACCCGCGGGGGCCGACCGAAACGGGGTTCAGGAAAAATGTCCGATCCCCGGAAGAAAACCGAACACGCCCGCTCCCTTCCAGTACCACAACGCAGCCACTCCGGAGCCTGCCAAGACAAGACTGGCCCCCCAAGCCGCAACCCAGAGACCGGCAGACCCGATCATCGACGGCCCTTCCAGTT
This sequence comes from Gluconobacter cerevisiae, assembly GCF_015244675.1. Taxonomy (GTDB): domain Bacteria; phylum Pseudomonadota; class Alphaproteobacteria; order Acetobacterales; family Acetobacteraceae; genus Gluconobacter; species Gluconobacter cerevisiae. The sequence continues at coordinate 45,079 of NZ_JABCQO010000004.1, forward strand.
CAGCCCGCGCCTGCACGTCACCGGCTGAGCGGGAATGCAGGACAGCCGAACGGCGCTCAGCGTTTCGCCCCGCCATCGCCCCGGTCGCCAGGAAAGCTCCCTCGGAACCAGTCGAAGAAACCTCCACCACAGCAGGTTTGCTGTCGTTCTCCTCCTCCGAAACTTCAAAGACAGTCGGCGCGACCTCGGGGACAGACTCCTGAGCCGCCGCAGAGCCAGTCATTTCCCAACTGTCTCCACAATTGGCGCAGCGCAGACGCTTAACCCCTTTTGCCATCGCCTCCGGTACTTCAAAGACCGCATGACAGTGGGGGCATTCAATGCGCATTCAATCAATCCCTTCGACAGCCAGCTCCGATCCGGCCTAGCCTGATCGATGTACTTGCCTGTTATGACGAAATGATCGTTATTAAATGGTTAATAAATTGCTCCAGTTTTCAATGAAAGCGTCATGATTCGCCTCCTGAATGTCTCGATGATGCCCCCCGGCGTAGGACAGCCGGTCTTGCGGAACCTGACTCTTTCCGTGCCGCAGGGAGAGTTTCGCTGGCTGCTCGGACCATCAGGAGCTGGCAAGTCGAGTCTTCTGCGCCTCCTGACGCTGGAAACACGCCCATCTGCCGGCCAGATGGACATGCTCGGTGTGTCCGTCAGCCACGCCAGCCGCGCAACGCTGCGAAACCTGCGTCGAAGAATCGGGTTTGTTCCTCAGGACTATCGGCTGATCGGGGAATGGACGGTGTTCGACAATGTGGCTCTCCCACTCAGACTGCGGGGGGCCTCCGAACGCGACACCAGACGCGAGGCTTTCGCCGTACTGGAGTGGCTGGATGTCGCACATCTCGCTGATAAGCGCCCCGGCACCCTGTCCGGCGGTGAGCAGCAGCGCACGGCCATTGCCCGCGCCCTGATCGGTCGTCCCGAACTCCTGCTCGCCGATGAACCGACCAATGCGCTCGAAGACGCACAAGCCCGACGGCTTCTGATGACATTTCAGGAACTGATCGAAATGGGCACGACCGTCATCGTCGCCACCCATAACGAGGCCTTGGTCCGCGAAGCTCCGGCAGCCTCGATCGTCCTTCAGGACGGCACGATCGCAAATACTGACGCTCAGAACGGAACTTCCACCCGACGGACAGAACACTCATGAGTGCCCCGGTCTCCCCCGGACTGCGTTCAGGCAGCCTACCGCTTCTCGTGGCGCTCATGACCCTGCTCGCAGGCCTCGCCCTTGCCGGACTTTCCGGCGTGCAGACCCTGGCCGAAAGCTGGTCCGGCGCCGCCCGCAACGCAACCACAATCGAGATCCCGGCCGACACGCCCCAGCTTGAAGACCGCACCCACTCCTTAGTCCAGACCCTGAACAAAACGCCCGATGTCACGACAGTCCGCGAACTCTCCGCTAAGGAGGTCCAGACTCTTCTCGCACCGTGGTTGGGACAGGTCTCTGACAGCGCAGGTCTTCCCGGCCTCTCACTGCCTGTTGTTCTGATCGTTGCCCATACCGGTACCCCTGATCTGGGTGCGATCGTACACAGCGTGCTGCCTGAAGCCGTTGTGGAAGAAGACCGCCGCTGGGGGGAACGCCTCAACGGCCTGGGAAACAGCCTGATCGCCTGTGCATGGCTGGCCGTAAGCCTCATCGCGGCCATTGCGGTTCTTTCAGTCGGCATGACCGTGCGCCGTTCCGTTATGGCCCAGCGCAAGGCTGTCGAAATCGTCCATTTCCTTGGAGCAGGAGACCTGACCATCTCCAGCAGGATCGCAGGACGGGCAGCGCTGCTCAGTCTCGCCGGAGGGCTCGTCGGCCTGCTGCTCCTGAGCCCGGTCATCACCATGCTGGCCCAGAGGCTCACACCTTTTTCACATGGCACACCTCCAGCCGCCTCTCCCACCAACACATGGGACGCCCTGTTCGCAACATGGTGTGGCACCCTGCACGTCCTGCCTCGCATGCTCCTTGAAGAACTCGGCGCCCTGCCCCTGATCGCCGCCTGTCTGGGCTGGCTCACCGCACAGACCGTCGTGCTCGTCTGGCTCCGGCGTCTGCCATGACACGCCTCTTGCAGGCATGTGTGGCGCTGGGAGGTCTCTGGCTGGCAGGATTCGCATGGTTTGTTCAGGACGCCATCAGCCCTCCCGTCACCGCCACTGTCTGCGATGGCATCGTCGCGCTGACCGGTGGAGAACAGCGCGTCGATACGGCTATTACGCTTCTGCGGGGCGGATACGGACCTCTGCTACTGATTTCGGGGGTCGGCCCCCATGTCACGCTGCAACACATCCTGCACCTTCAGCAGGAAACCCTATCCTCACCTCTGGCAGCACGCATCACGCTGGGCCGCCGCGCTACCAGCACAATTGGTAACGCCCACGAGACGGCCGAGTGGGCCAGAGACAACCGGCTCCACCGCCTTCTCGTCGTCACCTCCGGTTATCATATCCGCCGGGCTATTCTCGAAATCCACCGCACCGCCCCCGATCTGGACCTCATCGCCTATCCGGTAGTGCCTCTCGCCCTGCAAGGCCCCCTTTCGCGCAGAACGCTCTTCCTGATGTTTCGGGAATACAACAAGCTCCTCGGAGCCGAGATCGGCGTCCTGACAGGTCTTCCAGATGGCCGTGAAGGACTGGATGGCGCCTGACAGCCCTTGTGCCGGACAGGATTTTCTGGTGTGCAGAACACCATGATGAGCATTCTGCGCGGCGTCCTGTTCAACCTCTATCTCTTCTGGATCACCCTGTTCATGGGCCTCGGGACCATCCCGATCCGCCTGATGAAAAATCAGGACCTGGCCCTGTTCTACGCAAAACTCTGGGCACGCGCCGTTCTGTTCGGCTTCACCCGGATCTCTTCGGTCCACATCGAGATCACCGGCCAGGAGAACCTGCCGCCCGGAGCGTTGCTGATCGCATCGCAGCATCAGTCCTTCTTCGATGGCTTCATCTGGATGACCCTCGTTGACCGCCCCGACTACATCATCAAAACGGAACTGACGCGCATTCCCGTCGTAGGCCCGATGCTGCTCCTGACCGGCATGATCTCCGTTGACCGGAAAGCCGGTTCAAAAGCCCTGCGCACCATGATGCAGGATGCAAAATCAGCTCATGACGCGGGTCGCCAGATCATCATCTTCCCCGAAGGCACCCGCACGCTGCCCGGTGAACGCCAGCCGATCCAGCCCGGTATCATCGCTCTGGCCCGGCAGACCAACGTCCCCGTCGTGCCTGTCGCAACCGACTCAGGGCTCTTCTGGGACCGAAACCCCTGGTTCAAACGCCCTGGAACTCTTAACGTCGTGATCGGTCAGCCCCTCCCGCCCCAACAGGAACGCAGAGCCTTTACCGAGGCACTGGAAAGCGCGTGGGACGAAATGTGCACAACCCACGCCTTACCCAGAGATCCTGTGGATAACTCTGTGGACCCGGAAAACGTATAATCTGGCTGCAAAAAACTGAAATCTTTCAATAGCCTTCCAAAAACTGCGCGCTTCCAGCATTCGACCATTAACAAGATCTCCAGATTCTTTGATTTTCTGCGGTTTTCATTACCTCATAACCTCCGTAGCTTTTCTCACAAACCGGCCCGTGGACGCATTTTCCGGCATTCCCGAAGCACTCTCTACGGCTGGGGATAAAACAGACAGGGGTTGACCAATCCCGCAGCCACTCCCGAAAAGAGATGCTCAATGGATCGTCCGTTCTTTACTGTCCGTTACAGCAGATATGCTGTGGTATTGATTGCCATTCTCGCAATATCGGCCTTACTCGATACACTCTGCTGGCATCACACGATCCACAGGCTGGAAGCCACCGCTCAAACTGCCATCACCACCGCACGCGAAAACGGCTGGTCCGTTCATGCGACTCCGTTCCACAGAGGAGGCTGGCCGTTCGGCGCATGGGTAGAGCTGGACCATCTGGACGCCACGCACCCGACGTTCTCCGACGCGCCCTATGATGCCGGCTGGGCCGGAGAGCATCTTCGCCTTGGGGGATCCTGGGCCTCCCTGCTTCACGCGGGACTTCTCGTTTCCCTGAAGGGACATCAGGCTGCACGGCTTGTCCTGAATGATAGAATCCTGACTGTTCTGACGTCGGGTGTTCAGATCCGCTTCAGAAGTCCCGAAGATCTGCGATTTTCAGCGTCACAGCTTCAACTTGCTTTTTCCGGGCGTTGGCCAGACAGGCATATTTTCGCGAAAAACCTCTCCGGACGCCTCATCCGCTCTCCTGAAGCTCCCGCCGGTGCGACACGGCTTGGCGTAGAGGCAAAGGCCGCAAAACTGTCCGGGTTTCCACTACCCTACGGGACCTCCACCGACCTGCATCAGACGCATCTTGCGCTCGCTCTGACAGCATCCGGATCTTCCACAGACCGCTCATTTCTCGACCCGGCCTCATACGAACGGCTCCTGCTTCAGGACGCCTCAGCCTCACCAGCGTCCACAGACAGTCACATCACGCTGTCAGGGAGCATCACCCTCCCCAATCAAACCGGAACGCTCACCCTCACTCTGATCCACTGGCAGGAACTCGCAACCCGCCTTCTGGACCATCCGGAAATAGAGTCGCACCTCGCACCAGACTTTCAGGCCGCTCTTCGTAAGGCGCTGGAAAAAGTTTCCACCTCACAGCATGGAAGCGGGCACCCTCTTTCGGTGGCACTCCCCGTCACCAACGGGCAGATCCTCCCGGATACACAGGCGATTTCTGCGCTTTTCAGCGGAAAATTCTCTCCCCCCTAAAAGCTGTCAAAGCCAGAAAATCCCAGTTGATTTCTGTCAAAAACCCCGCCCGGACACAGAACTTTCTCTAGCCAAACACGTTCTAGGGGTTCAAAAGACGGCGACACACGAAACGATCACAACTTCGTTATTCTCGTTCTGCGTGCGTCAGATTCCTCAGGGAGCGGACTTGCTTCTGACGGTATCTGCCACTCGCCATCTATGCAGAAGGCAACCGAAATGTTTGGCCTCTCGGCTTTATTCCTGGCGCGGTTCCAGTTCGCGTTTACGGTCGGGTTTCACATCGTGTTCCCGGCGTTTTCAATCGGTCTTGCAGCGTATCTGGCTGTTCTGGAAGGGCTATGGCTCAAGACAGGCCGCAGCGCCTATCTGGACCTCTTCAAATACTGGCTGAAGGTCTTTTCCGTCGTCTTCGGCATGGGTGTGGTCTCCGGCCTCGTCATGTCCTACGAATTCGGAACGAACTGGTCGGCCTTCTCGCAGAAAGCCGGACCGATCCTCGGCCCGATGCTGGCCTATGAGGTCATGACGGCGTTCTTCCTTGAAGCCGGGTTCCTCGGCGTCATGATGTTCGGCCTCAATCGCGTCGGCAAGGGCCTGCATTTCGCAGCCACCTGCATGGTCTCGATCGGTACGCTGATTTCCATGAGCTGGATCCTGTCCTCCAATTCCTGGATGCAGACGCCCCGAGGCTATCGCATTGACGAAGCCACCGGACGTTTCCTGCCTGTCGACTGGTGGCAGATCGTTTTCAACCCGTCTTTCCCGTATCGCATCGTCCATATGGGCCTCGCAGCTTTCCTGTGCGTGGCCTTCATCGTGGCAGGCGTGGCCGGATGGCATCTGCTCAAGGCGCGTCGTGAAGGCCGTCAGGCGTCTGAACAGGTCCGCCTGATGTTCTCCATGGCCATGTGGATGGCCGCCATCGTCTCCCCGATTCAGGTTCTGGCCGGTGATACGCAGGGCCTGAACACGCTGGAATATCAGCCCGCCAAGATCGCCGCCCTCGAAGGCGACTGGGAATCCGAAAGCCGCGCCCCGGAAATTCTGTTCGGCATTCCCGACATGGAAAACGAGACGACCCACTATAAGATTGCCATCCCCTATCTGGGCTCGCTGATCCTGACGCACAGCCTCGACGGCAAGGTCCCGGGTCTGAAGGACTTCCCGAAGGAAGACCGCGCCTATTCTCCGCTGCTGTTCTTCTCCTTCCGCATCATGGTTGCTCTTGGCATGCTGATGGTGCTGGTCGGTCTGTGGTCGCTGTATCTGCGCTGGAAAGGCAAACTGTACGACACGCCGCTCCTGCATCGTGTTGCGCTGTTCATGTCGCCGGCAGGATTTCTGGCCCTGCTTTGTGGCTGGGTCACGACTGAGGTGGGCCGTCAGCCCTTCACAGTCTATGGCCTGATGCGGACCGCCGACAGCGTGTCTCCGATCGCCCTGCCGAGCATCGCAACGTCGATGATTGCCTTCATCATCGTTTATTTCATCGTGTTCATGGGCGGCATCACTATCCTGCTGCGGACCTTCGCCGAAGAACCCCATTCGGGCGAACACGGCCCGGCCGAGGATCAGCCCCAGCGTGCCGCAGGTACAACACAGGTCTCCCATCAGTCCCCGTCCAGCTCCACAGCTGGCGCTGGCATGGCGGAGTAAGAACCATGACAGAAACAGCCGGCTTCTGGCTCCCGGTGGTCTGGGCGCTGCTCGCAGCAACCGCCATCTTCCTCTATGTCTGTCTTGATGGTTTCGACCTCGGGATCGGCATCCTTTTCCTCAAGGAAAAGGACCACGATCACCGCAACCTCATGGTCAACACCGTCGCCCCCGTCTGGGACGGTAACGAAACCTGGATGATCTTCGGTGGAGCCGCGCTCTACGGCGTCTTCCCCGTTGCCTATGGCACGATCCTTCCGGCTCTTTACCTGCCGATCCTGTTCATGCTGCTGGCCCTGATTCTGCGCGGCGTTTCCTTCGAGTTCCGCTTCAAGTCGGAATCGCCCATGAGCCAGTTCTTCTGGGATACGTCGTTCTGCGGCGGCTCCCTCGTGGCGGCTTTCATGCAGGGTGTTATTCTCGGAACGCTCGTTCAGGGCATCAAAGTCGAAAATAATGTGTTCGTCGGGTCCAGCTTTGACTGGTTCACCCCCTTCGCCCTGTTCTGCGGCCTTGCGGTCGTCATCGGCTATGCGCTGCTCGGCGCGACCTGGCTTCTGTGGCGCTGCGAAGGTGAACTGCACGATGCGATGCGCCGGATTTCCTTCGTCCTCGGCGGCCTTATGCTGGTGACGATCGCGCTCGTCTCGATCTGGACGCCCATGCTCCACACCACCTACATGCAGCACTGGCTGGACATGCCGCAGCTCGCTCTGGTGGCGCCGGTCCCGGTTGCAGTGGTCGTTCTTGCCGGAGCGCTCTTCTTCGGACTGCGCAACCCGCGCTCGCATCTGCTGCCGTTCATCGCGACACTGGGCCTGTTCTTCCTGTGCTTCAGCGGTCTGGGTATCAATGTGTGGCCCTATATCGTGCCGCCGACCATCACCATCTGGCAGGCCTCCTCTCCACCGGAGAGCCAGACCTTCCTGCTGGTCGGTACGATGTTCCTCTTGCCGCTGATCCTCTCCTACACCGCCTATTCGTACTATGTGTTCCGCGGAAAAATGTCCGCCGGACATCACTACCACTAACGGCGAAGGACCAGACCCCATGCGCATCGAATACGGTCAGCCGGACGAGAAACCGGGCTTCCTGAATTGGATGAAGCGTGTGGGCTGGTTCGTGGCGATCTGGGCTGGCGGCGTTATCGTCGTGGGCCTCGGCGCCGAACTGCTCAAGAAGGTTATCTTCGGCTGGTAATGGCCTGACGATTGCTCACACAAAAAAGCCCCGCCTCTTTCGAGCGGGGCTTTTTTGTGCCTTCAGAACGTGTCCTTTTCCCTGCGCAGCCGCGCAAAAGTCGCGACATCCGGTGCGAGCAGAAACGGATTGGTCCTGCGCTCCACGCCCAGCGTGACCGGAAGCGTCGGCCGCCCGGCTTCCAGCAAACGCTCGACTTCCCCGGCCCGAGCCTTCAGGGCGGCGTTCTCCGGATCAACATGCAATGCGAAAGCAAGGTTAGAGCGCGTATATTCATGCCCCGCACAGACAAGCGTGCTGTCCGGCAGACTGTCATACCGGTGCAGGCTGTCGAACAGCTCCTGCGCCGTACCTTCCAGCAACCGCCCACACCCCAGACTGAACAGCACATCCCCGCAGAACAGCGCCGGAACCTCGGCCACGACATATGACACATGCCCAACCGCATGACCCGGAGTGGACAGGACCTGAATCTGTGTACTCCCCAGAGAAACGACGTCCCCATCCTCAACAGCATGATCCAGCCGGGGCAGCCAGTCCTGCTTCTGACGCGGCCCATAAACCTGCGCGCCATAGCGTTCCCGCAATGCTTCCGTCCCAGCCGTATGATCGGCGTGATGATGGGTCAGCAGGATCATATCGAGCCGCCCGTCCCCGATTTCATCACATATTGGCCTGGCCTCACCGGGGTCCACGATGGCGCGCATTCCCTTCGGCGTGGTCAGCATCCAAGCATAATTGTCCGACAGAACCGGAATCGGCTTGATATCAAGTGGCATGACTGTTCCCCTTGGACTGTCCCGCTGATGAGGTAGCTGCATGCTGACGTCTCTGGCCCGCCTCCGTTCCGATGATGCCGCCACTTTCTATGAAAGCCGACAGGGACAGCGCACAGCCCTGCTCCTCAACGAGCGTCTGAGACGTCTCATGCCCCCCATGCGGGGGCGACGCATTCTCGGCGTAGGCTACACAGCCCCCTATCTTCCCGAAAGTGCCGAATTCGCAGTCTCCGCGCGCCTGCTTCACGCCCAAACGCAAAAAACACTTCGCCCCTCTCCAAGAGACTGCATCGTCGACAGCGCCCGCCTCCCTTTCGACGACCTTTCAATGGATGCGGTGCTTGTGGTTCACGGCCTCGAATTCACGCGCATCGCGCCGGATTTCCTACGGGCTATCTGGCGTACTCTCACCGATGACGGCGTTCTGATCCTGATCGTTCCCAATCGTTCAGGCTACTGGGCGCATACCGATGCCACCCCCTTCGGCCACGGCATCCCCTACAGCAGCCGCCAGTTGACCCGCCTGCTCGACCAGACACTGTTCCGGATCGAGCATCACTCAGGGGCGCTGATGGCGCCACCCGCTGCTCTTTCCGCCACACATGGACGCTTCGTGGAGCGGATCGGACGCGGACTACGCCTGCCCTGTGGAGGTGTTCACCTCGTCACGGCTCGCAAAAACGCCTATGCTGGAATACCCATGATCGGCGACAAACTGGCTCCTCCGATCCCCCAACAGGTGCCCAGACCCGCCTGAAGCAGAAAACCTGCCCGAAAAACGCCTTCTTTGTGGCGAATTCTTGACCCTCCCGCCGTGTGCCGTAAGAGTGCGTTCCATGTCGCTGATCCAGTCCTTCAAGCTTGTCCTGTCGCCGCCGCACCGCGCCGCGACTCCCTTCCTCCTCGCAGGTTCGCTCGTCGGACTGATCGGACGGGCCACGCCTTGGCGCGCCACGCGCCTGCTGGGCAATGCGGGCATCGCCTTCACGGCGTTCTGCCTGTACTTCTTCCGCGATCCCAAGCGCACCCCGCCGCCACGCGCCGATCTGGTGCTGGCCTCCGCCGATGGCCGCGTCACATCCGTCGCCCTCGTCACGCCGCCGCCCGCGCTGGAAATGGGACACACGCCGGTCTGGCGCGTCTCGACGTTCCTCTCTGTGCTGAACGTCCATATCAACCGGATGCCCGCAGCCGGTGAAGTGACGAAGATCGCCTATCACGCAGGCAAATTCCTCAATGCCAGCCTCGACAAGGCTTCCGAACACAACGAACGCAACGAACTGTGCCTGACGTTGCCGGATGGCCGCAATATCGGCGTCGTCCAGATCGCCGGTCTGATCGCACGCCGCATCCTGTGCTTCGTTGAAGAAGGCGACCGCATGGAAGCAGGCGAGCGCTTCGGCCTGATCCGCTTCGGCTCCCGCACCGACGTCTATCTGCCGCCAGGTGTCGAACCTCTGGTTGTGGAGGGGCAGACCATGGTTGGTGGCGAAACTGTCCTGGCGACGCTCTGAGCCAGACGCCATACATGACCACGCCTCCGACGGTTGAACCCACCCGCGAACCCGCCCAATCTGTTGGCGCCTCTGTGAACGCCTCTGGACGAAAGCGCCGCATCCGACGCAGACTCCGCCGCATGGGCCGCAACCCCCGCACCCGTGTGCGCGGGCCGTCGTTCAACCGCCTCATCCCCAACATCATGACAATGCTCGGCCTCTGCGCTGGGCTCAGCGGCATGCGGTTTGCGCTCGAACACCAGTTTGAACCCGCTGCCGTAGCGCTCCTGATCGCAGCCTGCATTGACGGACTGGACGGACGCATCGCGCGCCTCCTCAAGGGCGCCACCCGCTTCGGCGCGGAATTCGACAGTCTGTCAGACTTCGTCTGCTTCGGCGTCGCACCGTCCTTCGTGCTGCTGATGTGGTCGCTCGAACATGCCGGACGCTATTCTTTCGTCCCGTGCATCCTGTTCACGGTCTGCATGGCGCTGCGTCTGGCCCGCTTCAACGCCAGCCTCGATGACGACGACAAGCCGGACTATTCCTACAGCTTCTTCACAGGCGTTCCGGCTCCTGCCGGAGCCGGACTGGTCCTGTTCCCGGTCTTCCTCGGCCTTGAAGCCGACCGCCTGCATGCTGAAGGTCTGGCCGCATTCGCCCGCCTGCCCCTCGTCTCGGCCGTCTGTCTGATCGTCACAGGGCTGTTGCTGGTCTCGACGCTTCCGGTCTGGTCCTTCAAGAACTTCAAGGTTCCGGCCCGCTACGTCCTGCCCCTGATGCTCGGAACCGGCCTGTATGCGGCCCTTCTGGTCGCAGACCCCTGGGGCGCCCTCGCCGGTGCGGGACTGCTCTATATCGCGATCCTGCCCTTCTCCCGCCGCTCCTACCATCGCCTGAAACTGGCGGCGGAAGAGATGTCGGAAACGGTAGAAGAAGAACCTGCCTGAATACAGAAAACGCCAACAAAAAAGGCCGCCCGGTTCTCCGGGCGGCCTTTTTCATATCCAGCAAACGGCTGGTTTTATTCCGTCACGTCCCACAGCCATGCCGCACCACGCACGCCAGAGCTGTCACCATGCTTATTCTTCACGATCGGCGTCGTGCAGACCGGCGTGATGACATGCTTGGCCAGAAGCGGCGGCACGCGCTCATAGAGCGTGTGAAGGTTGGAGACGCCGCCACCGAGAACGATCACATCCGGATCGAGGAAGTTGATGACCATGGCGCAGGCCCGCGCGAAACGCTCGGTGTAACGGCCGAGTGCTGCAATCGCAGCCTGATCGCCATTGGCCGCAGCCTCTTCGATTCCGGCCGTATTGCGATGCCCCGGTCCTTTCCAGTCCGCGGCAAGTGCCGGGCCCGAAAGATAGCGCTCCATGCAGCCCTTATTTCCACAGAAGCACTCGCGCGGCGGCGCATCTTCTTCCGTCGGCCAGGGCAGAGGCAGATGCCCCCATTCACCAGCAATATGATGACGCCCCTCAAGAACGCGGCCATTATTGACGATGCCCGCGCCCATGCCCGTCCCGATAATGACACCGAAAACGGTCAGCATGCCCTTGGCCGCACCATCGGCAGCTTCAGACAGCGCAAAGCAGTTGGCGTCGTTCTCCGTCCGGACCGGACGGGCCAGCGCGGCTTCCAGATCGTGCCCGAAAGGCTGGTTGTTCAGCCAGGTTGCATTGGCATTCTTGATCAGCCCGCTCTCTGGCGAGATTGATCCCGGAATCCCGATACCCAGCGTGGAGGTATGCTGCCCTGCCGAAACGCGATGGCTCGGCACCGCACCCAGACGATGATCCACATCCGCCACCAGATCCCGGATCGCCAGAACGGCCTCGTTATAAATACCGGGATTGGCAATTCGTTCACGCAGGACGAGATCGCCCGAACGATTCAGAACTGCGATTTCGATCTTCGTGCCACCAAGATCAATTCCAAGGCGATAATCAGCCATCTCAAGCCCTGTGCTCTGTGCGGCGACCTGAACGACAGGTGGCCGGACCTCATGGGAAAACGCATCCAGTGCGTCCGTCTGCTTTAACGCGAAACCGTGTCACGACAAGCCGTCCGAAGACAAAACTTCGTTGTTTCAGGCAATTTCCAGTTTCAGAATATCGCGATCAGACCCGCGCCAGCTCCTGAAGGGCCTGGAGGATCTCCTGCGGCGCGGGTGGACAGCCCGGAATCGCACGCCGCACCGGCGTCAGGGCCTGCAACCCACCCAGCGTCGCATAACTGGCCGGAAACGGCCCTCCGTCGACCGCACAGACCCCGACCGCAATCAGACTCCGGCCCGGCGGCATCGCCCGCCAGACCCGGTCTACCATCTCGGCACAGACCCGCGTCACCGCACCGGTCAGCAGCAGCCAGTCCGCATCCGCCGGATCGTTCACACAGACAAACCCCGCCTGCTCCAGAGCGAAAGCACTGCCTTTCAGGGACTCGATCTCCATGAAGCAGCCCTCGCATCCGCCCGTCTCCAGCACATAAAGCCCGATGGGACGCTCACGACGCGGACGCAATTCCTCCGAGGACGGACACCAGCGCCGCGCATCCATGAACGCATAAAGCAGGCTCAGAGGCCCTGTCCGTTGCAACCCCTTCACAACGCAATCCCCGCCGGAGACAGGCCGATCGACCCCAGAGCCGCAGGCACACGCTCCACGGGACAGTCCCGCAGCATCGCCCCCAGAACCGGCAGAACCGACACACCCGAATCACGGACATGCATGCTTTCGATCCGTCCGTTTTTCAGCCGCACCCAGTACCACACGTCTCCGCGCGCCCCCTCGGCCACGCCAATGCCCTCATCCGTGCGGTCCGGCGCGGGTTCGTCATCATCCAGACCGATGCTCCCCAAAATCCGTTCCATCAGCTTCAGCGAATCCCTGATTTCCGCAAGCCGCAGCCCGTCACGCGCCCGGGCATCGCCACGGCTCGATCCCGTCGCCCGCAGCGCCTCCAGCCGCATTCCGGATTCCCGCCGCCGCATGTCCATGCTGCGACCGCTCGCCCGCCCCGCCACGCCCCCAACAGCGAAACGCTCCGCCAGTCGTACATCCAGAACCGCAAAACCGTTCAGACGGGACGCAAAGACCCGATGAAGCTCCTCCAGCGCCGCAAGACGTGGCTGCATCGTCGCATGAACCGCCTGCGCCAGCGGGACGATTTCCAGCCCCTCGCGAAAGCCGCCACAGTTCACCGTGTCCATCAGACGGCGCGACACACCCTGCTCCGCACAGGCCTGCGCAATCGCTTCGCGTGCATGATCGCAGTGCGTCGCCAGAAGCTCCGCATCCACACCTCGGGCCGTCCGCGCCATATCAAACAGATGGAGCGATATCCGCTCGATCTCCAGAAGGATCATCCACACATCCCGAATTCCCGGCCCCGGAACCTGCCCGCGCGCCTGCGCCACAGCACGCGCAAATGCCAGAGGATGCGCCACGAAACCGCCCGCCGTCATCCGTGCTACGAGGAACATGGCCTCCTCCGGCGTCTTCCCCAAAAGACGCGACACCACACCCCGATGCGCCCCGCCCGCACAGACATCCACAGTGCGGACTTTCCCTTTCAGAACCTCGAAAGACAGGTCCAGAGGACCACTCAGCCCCGTCTGCTCCGGACGCAGAAAGCGGCTCCCCCCGAGCGGACGCAGCCCCCCCGAAGCCGGTCCCGGACGGGACGACAATGGCCATGTGGACGTCCAGCCGCCTTCATCCAGCGCAGGCGTGCCATTCTCGCGCGCTTCCATCGCCTCCACGCCATACAGATCATACGACACGCGCTCGCCCCATTCCGCCCCGGCAAACCGCGACGACGGCGCCAGATACCGACGCTCTTCCACAACCGTACTCGCCAGAAGCGGGCGATCCCCCTCCAGCAACAGGACATAGGCGCGCGCATCATCAGCCCAACACGAGATCAGCGGCAGCGTCGCGCCCGGAACACAGAGCATATCGCTCCACTGCATAGGATCGAGATGATAATGCGACAGCGCCACACGCTCGCCACTGCGGATGATCCGCCCCATACTTCTCATGGTCGCCACCCCGTCGCCGGATGCCATGCAAGAAACAGCGGGCCACACAAACCGCCCAGCAGAAGAACGGCCTGCGTCACAGCGACGATACCCCGCTCTCCCCTTCCGAAGGCTGGCAGCAGCGTCATAGGGCGTACGGACCACAAAGCAGGCAGCAGACACAGCACCAGCAGAACGAGTTGTGCGGCATCAAGCGACCGCCCAATCCCGACCAGCGCGCAGAACACCGGCCATGGTGCGGCTCCTGCCCCGATGACCTCCGCTCCCTCAGCCTCGTGCAGATCCAGAACGGCCAGTCCCAACGCCCCCAGAAGCAACAGAACGATCGCCGGACCTTCACCGGTCGCGGCCGCAACAGCACCCAGCGCCGACAGCATCGGCAAGGAGATTGTCCGTCCCGTCGAACGTGACAACACCAGCATGAGGAGTGTTCCAAAACCCGCAATCAGCATCAGCAGATGGACCAGCGGATACGCACTCAGGCGGAACATCAGCATCAGCGCTGCAAACCGCAGGCCCGTATCCAGAAGCGCCGCCTCCGGCGCAGGTGCTGGTGATGGTCCCAGACCCGCCACCATGCACAGCCCGACCGTAAGCAGAACTGCCCCCAGCGATGACTGCTGCATCGGCAGAAGCGATGCGCCCAGAAGCCCCAGAACAACACCTCCAAGCCGACTGCGTGCGATGTCCCACACAATCGCAGCCTGACGGGGGCCACGCCCCTCGCGCCACGCCAGAAGCACCGTTCCCGCGCCACACAGGATCGTCACTGCAAAGGCCGAATGGACGTTCAGCGCCAGCAGCGCACACCCCGTCACCAGAAACGGCAAAATCCGCCCCGTCCGGTCCCGGGCCTGCGGCAGCAGCAACGGAATGGCCGTCACGATGCAGGAACACGCCGCAGCCAGCGCATCCGTCCCCGGCATCAGCCACACAGCCAGCGGAGTGATGACAAGCCCGGCCACGGCAAACGTCCGGCTACTGGCGGACTGCCGGTTTTCAGGCGTCAGGAACAGCAGAAATGCTGCCAGAAGCGGCCAGACAGTAACGGCAAACAGCGTACCGACGGGTGCGAGCGGATGCATCAGACGTCCTCCACCCGTCGCCACGCCAGACGGGGCAGCAGCGTGACGCCAAGTGCCGCCAGAACGCCCCACAGGCTCAGAGCCGCGACAAAAAGCGGCCATGAATTCAGAACACACGCCACAACAACCAGCCCGTCCGCCGCCCGGATCAGCCCAGTAAACTGAACCAGCGGCGTTCCCCACGCCGCACCACATAACCCGGCCAAAACCGCCCCCGCGCCCAGAACCGGCGCAAGTCCCAGACCAGCCCCCGACAAACCAAGTGCCAGAAGCAGAACAAGCGTACCCACAACCGGCAGAACAGCCGCCTTGTCCGGCGCTTCCGGCGCAAACCGTCGCAGCCAGATCCATGCCAGAACGTTCAGCCCGATCAGCGCCACGGACGTCAGCAGCGCCATCAACCCCGAACAAACCGTCGCCCCGGCAAAAGCGCAAACGGCCCCATAAAGCGGCAACCCCCGCCCATCTTTCCCCAACCCTGCAAGGGCCAGCAGCAGAAGCAGTCCGAACCCTACAATCATGTGCCAAACCTCCCCGCCAGAGCCAGAAGAAGCGCCACACCCGCAAACAGCGCCGTCAGCCGCGCGCTCCGTTCCTGCGCCATCAGTCTCAGCCCGACCGCCACGCCCACAGCCAGCGCCAGCCGTGCGACAAGCGCAACCAACCCGAGCCACCAGCCCTGAACGCCTCCCTGCGCGAGCCCCACACTCACCGGCCATGCCAGATCAGCCAGCAGCAGCAGCCAGCCACAATTCAGCACATCCGCAATACTGCGCGCCGCCTCACGCTCCTGCCGGTCCCGCACCCCGGACAACATACCCGTCACATCCTCGGAACGAAGCGGCGGACATGCAATTCCCAGAGCCAGCGCACAGGCCGCAAGCGCACCTTCCAGACCCGGCTCAGGCTCGATATGCAACATCGCACACAAGCCCCCAAGGCCATCCGTCCCCGGAGCGGCCAGCGCAATCAGTGCTTCCGTCAAACACAACAGCAGAATCGCCGGCACCAGACGCAAAGCCTCTCCTGACAGAGCGCACAGCCCCAGAAATCCACGTCCCATCAACAGCATCAGGCCCATGACGAGCGGGTCCGCCTGCGAGGACAACACCGACCCCGTCGTCACCGCAGGCAGACACACAAGCGTCAGCACACCCACCGTCAACGCAAGCGCAGGACGCCCTGGAAGCGGTTTTTGAAACAGGTTTTTCCAGAAACGACCCGCACCAAAAAGACGAAACCGCACTGCCCCCCCCGCGCGGCCCGCCAGCCAGAACGGCAGACTGTCCAAACACCATCCCAGCACAGGTGCCAGAACCAACAGCAGCCCCAGTTGGAACAGCGCTTCCAGCACAGACAACGCAATCAGCCCCGCGTCATGCGCCATTACGTCATCACTCCCAGCACCGCGAGAACGAGGCCGAGAAGAACAAGCCAGAGCCCCACGGCCCCATGACGCAGGTCGGGCAGAACTGGTGCTTTCATCCCCTTCAGCCCCCTCAAGCGAACTCGCCCCGACACGACAAAACGGCGCAGGCTCCAGCCCAGAGACGGCGCCTCTTCAAACAGGGCATCGCCTGATGCCAGCAGTGTCATCAATGCCGGAGCCAGCGTGGAGGCTGCGTGAACGATCCCCCCCATAATGCGCCAGGGACGCACGAGAACAATCCAGATCAGGGCTCCAACCATCACAAAGGCCATCAGCCGGAAATGGGAGCCATCGCCTGCACCTATACTCCAGACGGGCCAGACCCATTCCCCTCCCACACCATGCAGCGCAGGGCTTGTCAGCCCGAACACCAGCACGGGCAGCAGCAGACTCCCAGCACCCACCAGCAATACGGAAACGCCGGATATGGCAGCCTGTCCTCCAGACATCTGCCGCCCAACAACAAGCAGATCGGACAGCGCCAGAACGCCCAGAAGCAACGCCACAATCACGCCGAGCACGCTCCAGCCCTCGACACCCGCCGCCATACCCAAGGCCGCATGAATCCCAAGCCACAACACAACCAGTCCGGGCAAAGGCGGAAACGGCAGCCGCAATACGGTCAGTGCCGGAAACCGAGGCTCCAGTGATGCCATCAAAACCAGCGTTGCGAGATCAAGAAGCGCGGCTTCCAGCGCAATCCGGGCACAGACCGCAAGCCCCTCATTCTGCGCGGCCACCACGAGAACCATCAACAGAACGGGACGCAAAAGCCCCAGATTTCCCGGCCGATGCGCTCCCAGAACGGACCATCCGATCAACCCGAGCACACACACGCCCAGACCCGCAACCAGCTCCACCGATACCGCCCCCGGAGCATGCCACACCAGCGACACGCCCAGAATGCTCATAACGGCGGACCAGCCCCCGTCTCTGCGACGCACGAGCGCAGGCCAGAACAGAACAGGCAGCAGCCCCAGCAGAACAGGCGTCTGGGCGGGAAACAGAACGCTCAGCAGCAGAACCGGAACGCTCCACACCGCCGGACAGCCATCCCGCTCCTGCGCCGCAATCACACCCAGCGCCACAGCCAGCACGGCAGGCGAAAGCGCCAGTACCGCAGCCAGAGCCGCCAGACACACGACTACGGCCTTCCCGAGCCGCCCCGGCTGGATCGCCAGCACACAGGCGGGCACCACCAGAACCGCAAGGCAGAGGGAAACCGGATCAGTATGGAACAGGGACGTGAAAATATGCAGGGCGCGGTCCGCAGGTTAGGAAAAACGGACCGCAACCATCACGACCGTCAGATCATGGCGAGAGATAGCTTGCGTTTCGGAGAAGGGAAAGCGCCGTCAAGCGTTTTGAGATCCGCATCCGTCAGGCTGATCTCCAGACTGGCCAGATTTCCCGCCACATGCTTCTCAGACGCGGCCTTCGGAATGGCCAGAACATTTGGCCGACGCAACACCCAGGCCAGAGCAATCTGGGCCGGATCGGCAGGCCCAAGCGACGTTTCATGCCGTGATGCCACCTCTTTTAGTGCCGGATGCTCCAGAAGCTCCCCACCCTGCCCAAGCGGCGAATAAGCCATCGTCACCGTCCCGGATTTCAGATCATGGTCCAGAAGATCGAACTCCGTCCCCCGGTGCTCCAGATTGTACAGAACCTGATTAACCAGACAGTTTTCGGACAGGCTTTCGATCTCTTCCATGTCATCGACATCGAAGTTCGACACCCCCCAGCCCCGGATCAGACCGTCGTCCTTCAGATCTTCAAAGGCGCGGATCGTTTCCTCAAGTTGCGTCCCCCCGTGCCAGTGCAGCAGATACAGATCCAGCCACTCCGTTCCCAGATGCTTCAGAGAACGCCGGCACGCCTTGTGAACCCCGTCATAAGACGCATTGGACGGCACGATCTTGCTGACGAGATAAACATCCTCTCGCACATCCGTGATCGCCTCACCCACCAGATCTTCCGAACGCCCGTTTCCATACATCTCAGCGGTATCAATAACCCGCAGACCGGCCTCCAGCCCCTTGCGCAGGCTCTCGATTTCGCTGCTGCGCCGTGAGGCACTATCGCCAATACTCCAAGTTCCCATTCCCAGTGCAGGAACCGTAACACCATTCCTGAGCGTGACTGTTTTCATGACCGTCTCCTGTCCTCAGACCCGTTTTTTCAGACCCATGTCCTCAAACAACGACAGGATCGGCAGTCTGTTCCTTCACAATGCCATTGACCTTCAGAAGGTCTCGCAACTTCCGCACGATGGGGAAAACTTCGATGTTATGATCGCCACCCAGTTCGCGCCACGCAGCCTGTTCCAATTCCATGATCTCGCGATCCTCCTCAAAGATCCGGTTCGTGAAAATGCCCAGCGCAGGCCAGATCACATCAATCAGGAATGGCGTTTTCGGACGCAGCACTGAAAGCAGACCGAATGTCTGCGTACTCGCGCCATCAGCACTGTTGGGGACATAAACACTGAACAGCTCCATAATCAGATCACCGTCCTTGTCATGGATTTTCAGGCTCTGATACGGGTAAGTCGTACGGATACTGACGATTTCCTCAACCGGCTGCTCCCGACCCGGATCATCGTGGTGCTTGCCGAAAATCAGCCGCTCCGCCAGTGGCTGCTGGCTCCCGCTTCGTGCGAAACTGTAGCGCGCCTCAATAAAGCCTTCGCCCTCATCCTGCCCCAGAAAACGCGCCTTGATCTGCCCCATCTGGCGACGGTGCAGAAACTGATGGTTCATATCCATCAGGTTCTCATGCATGAACGTGTAATGGCATTTCACGACAGGGCTGAAATGCCGCGTCTTGAATGCCGGATTGTCCACCTGCGCCAGTGGCGGCAGGGGCACGCTTTCCGCTTTCGCAGCATCACCGGGAAAAATGAAAATCATCCCGCCTGCTTCACGACAGGGATAGGTTCTCACACCGTTCGGCAGTTTGCCTTTGCCGAGATATGGCACGTCAATGCACCGCCCCGAGCGGCCATACGCCCAGCCGTGATAACAGCACTGCACAGCCTCACCGCTGACCTTGCCCAAACTGAGCGGGACCTGACGATGGGCGCAGCGATCCTCCAGCGCAAAAACGCTGCCCTCCTCAGGGCGGACCAATGCTATCGGATGGCGTCCGAACCGACGCCCGATCGTCTTTCCACGTTTGAGATCCTTCGACCACGCCAGCGGATACCAGAAGTCCGGATTAATATCGACGCGACGCAGATCGGTTTTCAGAGGATCAGGGGAAGAATTCGTGGGGTCCGGCACAGTCAGGCGTCCTCTCCAGTGACATGAAAGGCGCCCCCGTTATCGAGCGTCTTCCACCAATGGCTTCAGACATACTTTGAAACCTTACCCGGCCTTTTTCCAGCCCCGCTCTTCCTGTTTCCAATACACGAGATTGTGACCCGAGGATTTCATCGCAACCCAGCGCTCTCTTGCCCGCTGTACGGATTGCGGATTGCCGCCGTCGAACAGGTCGAAAATCCGGGTGAACGGCGCGAAATCATCATCCCCCGCGCCATCGACCCGAAACAGGAAACGCGCCCCATTCGGCACGTCTCCGCTTTCCGTCAGCCAGATCGGCTGGCGGACTGCATGACCGCTCTTTGCACTCCCGTGAGGAAGCCAAACCGGGTCCCGGCACGCCCAGAGCGCCGTATCCAGCGCCATAACCGCCGCCGCATCGGGACAACGCACAAGCGCGCGCTCTCCCGCATCCAGCGTCCGGCCCAGAAGGGCCGGAAGCGCTTCTTCAAGCGGCGTGCGCGTCAGATGATAGAACCCGACATCCACAGCGTGATCCCGATCTTCAGACGCTGGCTTCATGCGCCTTCACAAACCGGTCCAACAGACGCACACCGAAACCCGTTGCACCCTTCGGCGCAATGGCAGACGCCTTGGTCTTCCAAGCCGTCCCGGCGATATCGAGATGCGCCCAGTCCGTGTCGCCCACAAAGCGCTTGAGGAACTCCGCAGCCAGGATCGCACTGCCCGGACGGCCGCCGATATTCTTCATGTCGGCAATATCGGAATCAATTTCGCGGTTATAAGCCTCGCCCATCGGCATCCGCCACAGCCCCTCGCCGACCTGCGTTCCAGCTTCCGAAAGCCCTTTGGCCAGCGCATCGCTGTTGCTGAACAGACCGGCGTTTTCATAGCCCAGGCTGACCACGATCGCGCCCGTCAGCGTGGCCAGATTGACCATGAGCTTCGGGCTGAACCGCTTGCGCGTGTAGGACAGCACATCCGCCAGAACGAGACGCCCTTCCGCATCGGTATTGAGGACTTCGATCGTCTGCCCGTCATAGGCCCGCACGATATCGCCCGGACGCTGCGCCCCGCCCGACACCATGTTCTCAACCAGCCCGACCACACCGATCGCATTAACCGGCGCCTTGCGACGGGCCAGCGCACTCATGAGACCAATCACGGTCGCGGCCCCTCCCATGTCAGTCTTCATCTCGTCCATGCCAGCCGCAGGCTTGATGGAGATGCCACCACTGTCGAACGTCACACCCTTGCCGATGAACGCCAGAGGCGCCTCACTGCCACTGCCATTGTGACGGACAATCACCGTCCGTGGCTTGTGCACACTGCCCTGCGCCACGCCCAGAAGCGCACCGAACCCAAGCTCTGTCATGGCTTTTTCGTCAAGAACCTCAACCGTCAGGCCAAGCTCACGAAGGTCTTCGATCCGCTGCGTAAAGCTCTGAGGATAAAGCACATTCGGCGGCTCGCTCACGAGGTTCCGCGTCAGGATCACACCTTGGGACACCGCATCCAGAGCTGTCCAGCGCGCCTGGGCTGCCGCCACGTCCGAGACTGCAACAGTCAGCGACTTCAGAACCGGACGCGCACCGGGCTTCTTGCTGCGATACAGATCGAAATCATAAGACGCCAGACGCGCACCCAGCCCCGCTTCTGGAGCAAACTGCTCCAGTGCCCCGGACACGACCAGAACCGCGCTTTCAACGCCATCCAGCAGTCGCACAGCCCGACCCGCAGCATTCTCAACCGCCACAGCATCCACAGCCGCGCCGCCCTTCGGCGTCACCCCGGCGAGAACGATCTGCGACAGCCCTTCAGCCGGAGCGGGCAGCACCACGCTCTGTCCGGCCTCTCCTTTGAACCCCTTCAGAGCAACAGCGCGCGACACCGCACCTGCCGTCGCCTTGTCTAACGTCGAGAACGCCTCGCCACCCGCAGTCTCGCACAGCAGCACGACCGCCTTGGGCGCATCCGCGGAAAAAGCAGGAAGGGAATCGAAAATCACTGAAAGCATGATGGGCCTGTCGTCTGGAACATGAAATCGTCAGCTCCGTTATCGGAAACACCGCCCCGGCATACAAGCCCTCCCCCGAGAAAGACCTTCCATGCGCCGCATCGCCCTGAAGATCCTGCTCTGCTCCGCCGTCATGCTCGGCCTCCCGAAAGGACATGCCGCTCCCACAGCGCCTCGGATCACAGACATCGCGCCCATTCTGATCGGCAACAGCCCCGTCACCCTGCACCCAACCGGCTTTCCCACTGTAACGATCACGCCATTCTGGCGCGGGAACGGAAACGCATGGGGCTATCATCTGTATGCCGTCACCACACCCGACGTCGAACAGCCCGATCAGGCCGACCTTGTGGATACGCAGAACGCAACCCCTAACGGTCCACTCACCGATATGCTTGCGGACAGTCCCCACACCGGCGAAGACGCAATCCAGACCGTCCATTTCGCCACGGCCCGCGTGAACGGAAAACCCGGTTTTCTGCTGTTCATCGCAACACGCGACATGGGTCCCCAGCCCGTCCCACAGCCTAGCGCGGCGCATGTCCGGATCTATCAGTTGACACAGGAAGACGGCGAGCCCGGCACAACGGCGTTCACCTTCAGGCTCCTGTCCACAATCGCCTCCCCGGTCACGACCTGCCATGCGGACATCGGCCTCAGCGCCGCAACGAAAATCCCGTTCGCAACATGGAACGGCCCTCATGAACCTGTGCCGACCTGTCCGCAGTGAGACCGCCCGTATCAGCACATGACGCAAAAGCCATCTTGGAGTAGTCTGACCGAATGACTTCCGCTTTCCCCTTTACCGTCTCCGCGAGCGATGACCGTGCCCTGCTGGATCTGGCGTTCCGGCTTGCTTCCGAAGCCTCGGACATCATTAACGCCATCCGCGCGCGCGGCTTTCGCACGGACATCAAGGACGACGCCTCCCCCGTCACGGAAGCGGACCATGCCTCCGAACATCATATCCTCTCCGGCCTGCGCGCCGCCTGCTCGTCCATTCCCGCGATCGGCGAGGAAGAAATGTCGGCTGGGATCAGGGTCACCGCAGGAGACGCCTACTGGCTGGTCGATCCGCTGGACGGCACGCGGGGGTTTGCATCGGGTGGCAGGGATTTCACGGTCAATATCGGCCTCGTCCGCCATGACCGACCGGTTCTGGGCGTTGTCGCGCTTCCCGGCTACGGACTGATTTATAGCGGTGGTCAGGGCCTTGGCGCCCATCGCTGGGACGGCACCCACAACACCCCGATCCAGACCGCAATGCCGTCCGCCGAAGGCCTGCGCGTGCTGGCCTCCAGCCATCATGGCGACCCGGAACTGCTAGAACGCTGGCTGGCGGGACGAAAAGTCGTGTCCATCGACAAACTATCCTCTTCGGTCAAATTCATGCGCATTGCAGAGGGATCGGCGGATTTCTACCCGCGCTTTGGCCCCACCATGGAATGGGACACCGCCGCCCCGCAAGCCATTCTCGAAGCGGCAGGCGGCGCCCTTCTGGACGCGGACAGCCAGCCCCTGTGCTATGGCAAGCCGGGCCGACTGAATTCGTCCTTTTACTGCACGGGAGGTGCATCTTGAGCGACACGCCACATACCGAACGCCTGACTGCCACGCCCGAAGGCATCCGCCGCGCGGCGGAGCTTCTGAAAGCCGGAAAGCTGGTCGCCTTCGGTACCGAGACTGTTTACGGCCTTGGGGCCATCGCTTCGTCCGACACCGCCGTCGCCCGGATTTTCGCCGCCAAGGGGCGCCCGCGTTTTAATCCCCTCATCAGTCATCTCCCCGATGCCGAAAGCGCTTTCGCACAAGCGTCCCTCAGCGGCAGGATGAAAGAAATCGCCCATACGCTGGCCGAGCGGTTCTGGCCCGGCCCGCTAACGATGGTGCTCCCCCGTTCTCCAAATTCGACCGTCTCGGACCTCGCCGCCGCCGGGCTTTCCACGCTCGCCCTGCGCGTACCCCGCGGACGAACGGCACTGGCCCTCCTGCGCGAAGTGGGCGCGCCGGTCGCCGCACCATCAGCGAATGTCTCGGGCACCGTCAGCCCCTCCGATGCGTTCCACGTCCTGCGCTCGCTTGATGGCCGGATCGACGCGGTTCTGGATTCTGGCCCCTGCTCCATCGGCGTGGAAAGCACGGTTCTGGATCTGACCCGAAACGTGCCCGTTCTTCTGCGTCCGGGAGGGGTTACGCTCGAAGAACTGAACGATCTCTGCGGCCCGATCCGCCATCCGGACGATTTCGCTGAAATCGCGCCCGCCTCCCCCGGCAGACTGGCCTCACATTATGCCCCTAGCCTGCCCGTCAGGCTGGACGTCACCTCCATTGCGCCCGACGAGGCGCAGCTTGCTTTCGGCCGTCCATTCCCCGGCGCGGGCCTGACATGGAACCTGAGCGAAAGCGGCAATCTTGAAGAAGCAGCCGCCCGTCTTTTCGCCGGACTGCGCTTTCTGGACGCGGAAGGCACACGGCGCGGCCTTAAAACCATTGCGGCCCAGACAATCCCCCGTCATGGGCTTGGCCTCGCGATCCGTGACCGCCTGCGCCGCGCGGCCGAACCCCGCACAGACACGATGGCAGCGTCCTGAGTATGGGACGCACGCCGGACCCAAGGGACGTAGACCCCAAGGAAATCAAGATTCTTTCCGATATTCTGGCTCTTGTGCTGGATGAGCAGCCCGGCCACGCCGCCACGGCGCTGGAACGGATCCGCCAGATGGCCCGGCGTGACGTCGTCACAGGTGGTGCGCTGAAAAACCTGTTCATCACGCGCATCGGAACAGTCTCCTCACAAAACGTCATCGCCCGAGAAAAAGCACTGCGTGATCGCGTCCGCGATCTGGAACGCCGCCTCAGCCAGAGCGAAAGCGATACCCGCACAGCCCAGTCACGGCTGGGGCGATGCCAGATGGACATGGGGCTGCTCCAGATGGAAGTGGCCACGTTCCGCATGCAGAAACCCTGGCGTTATGCAGCCGTGGCCTTTGCAACAGGCGCGGGTCTTCTGGTCGGCATTGCCGGAACCCAATTCTATCACAGCCTGTCGCCCCCAGAGGCAGTCGTCGACCGGGCTGCCTATCTGCGATAGAAAACTGTTTCGTTTTTTCGCCTTCCTCCCGCCACGCGCTAGGGATAGATGAAGGGTTATGGCCTCATCCTCCGGTACTTCTGGGCGGCAGATCCTGCCTCTGCTCGACCGCTACATCCTCCGTCAGCTCCTCATCGCCCTGCTGGCGCTGACCGGAGGTGCAACAGCCCTGATCTGGCTGACCCAGTCGCTGCATTTCGTCTCGATGGTGGTCCAGCACGGCCTGTCCCTGCGCGTGTTCATCCAGCTCACCTCGCTGATGCTGCCGACTTTCATTGCCGTCATTCTTCCCATCACGACATTCCTCGTCGTGCTGTTCACCTATCAGCGGATGGTCGGCGACCGGGAACTGACGGTCATGCGCGCCGCTGGGCGTTCCCCGCTGGAACTGGCCCGACCGGGGCTGCTCTGCGCGTTTTTCTCCGTGGCGCTGTGCTATACTCTGACACTGTGGCTTGCGCCCGTGTCCTATCATGCGTTTCACCGCTACGAGTTCCAGATCCGCAACCGCATGGCAGCCTTCCTGCTTCAGGACGGCGTCTTCACCAGTCTTTCGGGAGACATGACCGTCTATGTCCGCGGACGCACCAGTGACGGCCAGCTTCACGGCGTTCTGGTCGAAGACGACCGCAACCCCGATTCCCACACCACGATCCTCGCCGAGCGCGGCACCATGGTCGTGGTGAACGACCAGCCCCGCGTTGTTCTCTACGACGGCTCGCGCGAAGAAATCGACCGCCATACCGGACGGCTGAACGTCCTGACCTTCGGACGCAACACCATCGACCTGACATCAGGACGACGCAACAGCCACGAAGACCGCGACCCGGACGAAATGTCGCTTCATGAACTGTTCCATCCCGACCCTCATGAAGTCTCCGAACGCGATCGCGGCAAGAACATCGTCGTGGGCTGGCGACGGCTCACCTCTCCACTGACCGCCCTGTCCTTTGCCATGATCGGATTGGTCACGGTGCTGCGCGGCGCTTTCTCCCGTCATGGAAACATTACCCGCCCATTGACCGCGATCCTCACGGTCGTCGGACTGCTGGCCCTCTCGCTCATGCTCCAGAACCTCGCCGGACGGCATCTAGCGCTGGTGCCGCTCATCTGGCTTGAAGCCCTCCTGCCCGCAGTCGTCTGCGCTGTCCTACTGTTCCTTGAACAATGGACCGGAAGCGTGAAGCAGCCCGTCCCCATGACGCCGTCGCCGGAGGCCTCCCGATGAGAACCGCCACCTCTCCGCGACCGGGTTCGTGGCTCACCTCGCTGTTTCAGATCTTCAGCACCCGTGATGATCATGCCGGGTTCTCCACGACGCTGGCCATCTATATCGCCCGCCAGTTCATGCTCAGTACCCTGTCAATGGTGCTGGCCCTGACCGGACTGGTCTCGCTGTTCGATTTCATCGATCTCCTGCGTCGCGCGGCGACACGGCCCAATGTTCCGGCCAGTCTCGTCGTCAAAATCGCAGCGTTGCATGTGCCGTACTACATCATTTACGTCCTGCCCTTCGGCATCCTGCTGGGCGGAATCGTCTGTTTTTCGCGCCTGACACGCTCGTCCGAACTCATCGTCGCCCGCGCCGCCGGCATTTCCGCCTGGCAGTTCCTTGCCAGCCCCCTGGCCTGCGCCCTGCTCACAGGCCTGCTGACCACAACCGGCATTTCCTCCCTGTCGTCGAGCATGTTCCGCAGTGCGGAAATGCTGGATCAGACCTATCTGCGCACCGGCGGAGGCCCCCTGACGCTCAACGGGGGCGCCCTGTGGCTCAGGCAGTCCGATGACGGGCTGGTCCCTCACGGCGTTGCCATCCTGCACGCCCAGGACGTCCATCTCATTGACGGCGCGCTGAAAGTTTCCGGCGTCTCGATCTTCCGCCTCGACGACCGGGACCGCCTGATCCTCCGTGTCGAATCTCCCAATGGCGCTTTGGGTGATCATCAGTGGCTCCTGCACGACACATCCGTGCTGCATCCCGATCATCTGCCCGAGCGGGTCGGCGACATGACCCTCCCCTCCGACCTGACAGTCGGCCGTGTGCAGGAAAGTTTCGCATCGCCCGACACGCTGTCGGTCTTCGCGCTTCCGGGGTTCATCAACCTTCTTGAACGCTCGGGATTTCCTTCGATCCGACACAGACTTCATTTCCAGTCGCTGCTGGCCCTTCCCATTCTGGCCGGGACCATGGCATTGGTATCCGCAGGCTTCTCGATGCGTCCGACACGGCGCGGCGGCGTAGCCCGGATGCTGGGATCGGGAATTGCCGCAGGCTTTGCGCTGTTCACCATCTCGAAAGTGGCCGAACAGTTTGGTGAATCCGGTGCCTTGCCACCGGTTCTTGCGGCATGGGCGCCGACGGGTGCGGGGCTCTGCCTCGCCGTGGCGCTTCTGCTGCACATGGAGGATGGTTGATGACGGTGCCCCTGTGGCTCCCAACGCGCGCCCGCAGACGCGCTTCGTTCGTCGGTGCCACGCTGATGGCTGGAACCGCGCTCGTGGCGCCGCAGAAGATGTCTGCCAACACGATGCAGCGCGACAACTCCCATGTCATCGTCATCGGAAAACCTACGTCACAGACCGATCCCCTGACCTATCTCGCCGATAGCGAAAGCTACGCGAAAAACGGCCTGGTCACATGGGACGGCAATGTCCGCGTCTGGCAGGGGGATCACGCCCTGCGCGCGGA
This sequence comes from Gluconobacter cerevisiae, assembly GCF_015244675.1. Classification (GTDB taxonomy): domain Bacteria; phylum Pseudomonadota; class Alphaproteobacteria; order Acetobacterales; family Acetobacteraceae; genus Gluconobacter; species Gluconobacter cerevisiae. The sequence continues at coordinate 72,607 of NZ_JABCQO010000004.1, forward strand.
CCGCGTGACCTATGACCGCAGCACCGGCATCCTGTCAGCGAAAGGCAATGTCGCAGTCGTGGAGCCCGACGGCAGCACGACCTATGCCGATTATGTCGAGTTCAGCCATGGCATGCATGACGGTATTGGCAGCGGCATCTACATCCGCATGGAAGACAACGCCAAGCTCGCCGGCAACGGCATGCGCCGCACGAACGGAATGCTGAACGACCTGACGCATGCCGTCTATACGGCCTGCAAAATCTGCGAAAAGAACCCGGATCTACCGCCGTTCTGGCAGTTTCAGGCTTTCGACGCGACACAGGACGTGCAGCATAAGCGGCTCGAATTCGATCACGCCTGGCTCAAGATGCTCGGCCTGCCGGTCTTCTATTTCCCGTTCTTCTCCATGACCGATCCGTCCGTGAAACGTCAGAGCGGCTTCCTGATGCCGGGCATCAGCCCGCATGACCGCTATCTCGGAACCTATTTCACACTTCCCTATTTCTGGGCGATCGACGAACAGCAGGATCTGACGGTCCGTGGCCTGGTCTCCACAAAAACCGGCCCCGAGTTGACTGCGCAGTACCGCAACCGCCTCAACTTCGGCTCCATCGACGTGACGGGCGGTGTCGCTTACGACACCCATAACGAAAACCGCTACACCAACACCTTTGGCAACAATGTCGGTTCGTCCAACGAATACGGTATTCAGGGCTATGTGTTCGGCCGCGGCAATTTCGCCCTCAACCGCAACTGGCAGCTCGGCGCCAATATCAACGTCGCCAGTTCCGCCAACTACATGCGTGACTACCGCGTTCCCGGCTACGGTCAGGAAATGCTGAACTCCAACCTGTACCTCGAAGGCTATGGCGTTGGCTCCTACCTGCGCTTTGACGGACAGGCCTATCAGGGCCTGAACCAGGGCGTCATCCGCAATTCGGATCTGCCTTGGGCACTGCCACGACTGACCTACGCGTTTCAGGGACAGCCGGACATGTTCGGCGGCCGTCTCAGTGTGAAGACGACCAACTTCAACCTGTATCGAAAGAACGGCATCAACGATCAGCGTGGTCAGGCCGCCATCCAGTGGGATCGTCCGTTCCACAACAAGCTTGGCCAGCAGTTCCTGCTGACGGCGCGGATCGATTCGATGGTCTATCACGCCACGCAGGCCTACCAGCAGCCGACCTATTACATGAACGCCGGCGGCAACCACCTCGTGGGGCAGGTCCAGCCGACCATTGCCCTCCGCATGAACTGGCCGTTCCTGCGCAGCTTCGCCAAGGGCCACGGCTCGCAGATCCTGGAACCCATCGCCCAGATCATCGCCTCACCCAATACCGGCAACTCGCAGAACCGCCACCTGCCTAACGAAGACAGTCTGTCCTACGAATTCACGGACACGACGCTGTTTTCCCTCAACCGCTATCTCGGGACCGATCGCCTTGATGGCGGCCTGCGCGCCAACGTGGGCATCCATCAGAACTGGTCATGGAACGGCCATGCGATCGACATGCTCGTCGGCGAGAGCTTTCAGGAACACATCACCCGTAACCGCCTGCCCTATTCCGGCCTCGACCATCACCTGTCAGACCCGGTGGCCCGCCTGCGCGTCAGCCCGAACCAGTATGTCGATGTCACAGCCCGTGGCCGTTACAACCCCTGGACTCACCAGTTCGATTACGGCGAAGGCCTGATCAGCACAGGCGTTCCGATGTTCCGCCTGACAGGCGGCTACGTCTATGCTCCCGTGACGCCGTATTATTATTACGCGACGGACTTTCGCGAATCAGGCCCCAACGCTCCCTACATGGTCAAAACCAGCGAAGTGACAGGCGGTTTTTCAACCCACTGGCGCAATTACCATGCATCGGGTTTCTTCCGCCGCAGCCTGTCCCGGAAACAGTTCGTCGCCAACGGCGGCACAATCGGCTATTCCAATGACTGTTTCGGGCTGGATATCATGTATATCAAACAATACACCCGTATCGGCGGCGAACAGCGTAACGAGACGATCCTCTTCAACTTCACGTTCAAGACGATCGGCACCTTCGGAATCAACGGTTGAGCATGTCCAAGACCCATTGCACCGCATCCACGGCCCTGGCTGTCCTTCTGGCTTTCTCGGCCACTGTCCCGGCCATGGCCGCACCGCATCACAAGGCGGCCGCGAAACCTGCCGCCACCAAAGAGGCTGCAGCCCCGGTCAAGCCCCCCGAAGACCAGATTCTGGCCGTCATCAACGGACAGGTTCTCACGCAGCGTGACGTGGACAACCGGGCAAAGCTCTTCGTGCTTTCGACCGGCCTGCCCATCAGCCCGGAAATCATGGGACGCATGCGTGGCCAGATCATCCATCAGCTGATCGATGAGCGCCTGAAAACGCAGGAAATCCTCAAGCGTCACATCAACGTGGAACCGGATCAGATCGCAGGCGCCATCGCCAATATCGAACAGCGCAACGGGATGCCCAAGAACGCCCTGCGCAACCGCCTGGCTTCGGACGGCGTCTCGCTGACAACGCTGATCGATCAGATCCGCGTCCAGATCGGCTGGATGCAGGTTCTGCGTGAAAAACTCGGTGAAGAAGGACGAATCACCGCAACCCAGATCAGCCAGCGCGAACAGGCGCTTCAGGCAGAACAGGGACGTGCGCAGTATTTCATGAGCGAAATTTTCGTTCCCGTGGCCGACCCGCGCCATGACGAAGCCGAACTCGCCTTCACCAAAACAATCATTTCCCAGCTCCGCGAAGGCGCGCCGTTCCCGATCGTGGCAGCGCAGTTCTCGCAGGCCCAGTCCGCCCTTGATGGTGGCTCCATGGGCTGGGTGCAGGAAGACAACCTCGATCCGCAGGTCGTCAACATCGTGCGCCAGATGCCAATCGGTGCCATCTCCAACCCCATCCAGGTCGCGGGCGGTTTCGTAATCGCCACCGTTCAGGCCAAGCGCGTGGTCGGCAAGCAGATGGGCACGATGCTTGAACTTAGACAGGCGTTTTTCCCGTTCGACGCCCCTCTGAACCCGCAGAACCCGACCGAACAGCAACGTGCGGCCCTGCAAAAAGCTACAACCGCAGTTCAGACGATCCATAGCTGCGATGCCATGGAAGCGCTCAACAAGTCTCTGGGTGAAAAACGCCCCAGCAATCCCGGCTCGCAGATTCTGGAACGCCTGATGCCGCAGATGAAGTCAGTTCTCGAATCACTCCCGCCCAACCAGGTCAGCCGCCCGCTGGTCTCGATGGACGGCATCGCCCTGCTCATGGTCTGCGATCGGCAGCAGAAAAATCTGGCACAGCAGAGCCCAAGCGAAATCGCCGACCAGCTCATGAACGAGCATGTCGAGCAGGCTTCACGCCAGCTTCAGCGCGACCTCCAGCGCCGTGCCATCATCGAGATGCGCCCTGCCGCCAAGGCCACCAACTGACGTGTCCCTCCCCTCACTGCGCGACACCATCCAGGCCCATGGTCTGGATGCCAAGAAATCCCTCGGTCAGCACTTCCTTCTCGATCCGGGCATCTGCGCCCGGATCGCAGCCCTCGGCGGCGATCTGACCGGACGCAGCGTCGTCGAAATCGGCCCCGGCCCTGGCGGCCTGACCCGCGCGTTACTCGACACGCCCGCCAGCCGCGTCGATGTCGTGGAAATCGACGAACGCGCCTGGCCCCTGCTGGACGAACTGGCGACTCACTATCCAGGCCGCCTTCACGTCGTCCGTGAAGATGCCCTGAAGCTGGACGCCGCAACCCTCGCTCCCGCGCCACGACAGATCGTCGCCAATCTGCCTTACAACGTTGCCACGCCTCTCCTCGTGGGCTGGCTACGGCAGGCGGCACAGTGGGAACGTCTGTCCCTGATGTTCCAGCTCGAAGTTGCCGAGCGGATCTGCGCGACGCCGGGAAGCTCGGCTTATGGTCGCCTCGGCGTACTGGCCCAGTGGTGCGCCACATGCTCGGTCGCCCTGCGTATCCCGCCGGAAGCCTTCTTTCCGCCACCCAAAGTCCATTCCGCGGTAGCTGTCATCATCCCACATGCCGAGCAGCCGTCTCCGCAACTGTTCCGCGCCATGGAGCAGGTCACAGCCGCCGCTTTCGGGCAGCGCCGCAAAATGCTTCGTTCGTCGCTGAAATCCATTGGCGGCGAACGGCTTCTGGAAAAAGCCGAAATCGAGCCGACCCGCAGGGCGGAGACCCTCTCAGTCGCCGAATTCGCACGACTGGCGGAACTTAATCTCGCCAGCCGCTAAAAGCCCTTACTAGGCTACGCCTTCCCGTTCACGCGCGAGCATGTAATCCCGCGTGAACGGCACAGCATCAATCGACCGGGTCAGCTGAAGCTGAAAATTCATGTGCCCCTGAACCCGGAACGACAGCTCGGCCCCCACAAGATAGAACTCGAACATCCGGACAAACCGCTCGTCATACAGCGCGCGGATCTTCTCACGGTTGGCATCAAAACGCTTGCGCCATTCCGCCAGAGTGCGCGCATAATGCAGACGCAGCACCTCACAGTCGGTCATCCACAGCCCCGACCGCTCGATCGCTGCCATCGTCTCGCTCAAAGCAGGTGAATACCCGCCCGGAAAAATGTATTTCTGGATCCAGGGATTGGTCGTTCCCGGCCCGTCCATCCGCCCAATCGAATGGATCAAAGCCACGCCATCCGGCTTGAGACAGGCCTTGACCTTCTGGAAAAAAGCTTCGAACTGCGGCGGCCCCACATGTTCGAACATGCCTACCGAAACAATCCGGTCAAACTGCTGATGCAGATTACGATAATCAATCAGTTCAAACCGGACCTGCCCGTCAAGCCCTTCATCCTTCGCCCGCTGCCGCGCCACAGCAAGCTGCTCGCGTGACAGCGTGATACCCAGAACCCGTGCGCCGTAATCTTTCGCCAGCGTTAGCGCCATTCCGCCCCAGCCACAGCCGATATCCAACACGTCCAGCCCCGGGCGATCCAGATTGAGCTTGGCCGCGATGTGGCGTTTCTTGGCAATCTGCGCCTCCTCCAGCGTCATGTTCTCACGCTCGAAATACGCGCAGGAATACTGCCGGTCTTTGTCGAGAAACAGATCGTAAAGCGTGCCGTTCAGATCATAATGATGCGCCACGTTGTTTCGGGATGTCTTGAGAGAATTCAGCGTCTTCCAGGCGCGAGTGACATAACGCAGACGGTCCTCGATTTCCTCAAAGACATGCCCATGACTGTTAATGTTTTCCATCAACACCGTCAGCAGCGTCTCAAGCGTACATCCGTCGGGCACAATACTGCCCGCCATGTACTCTTCGCCAAAGGCAAGGCCGGAATTGACGATCAGGGCCCGCTCGGCCTGCTTCGTCCGAAGATGCAAGCCTGCTTCAAGTCCCGGTTTCGATCCGCGATACGTCCGGACAATACCATCACTGAATGTGACCCGCAGGCGTCCCGTCTGAATGAATTTCCGCAAGACAAAATCCAGAATCCGCTTCATTCCGATCTCCTGTTTCCAATACCGGGAAAAACCCTCAACGGGCCTGTAGTTGTATCCTGCCAGTCAAATGGACATAAAAGAACCCGGCTCGGGAATAATCCCGGCCGGGTTCTTTAGAACGAGGTCAGCGCTAGAAGCCTTACGCTTCTTCCGATACCTCGGCAGCTTCGGCAGCAGCCTCTTCGGCGGCGTTCTCAGCCTGCAGGTCACCAAGGATGTTCTCATCCTCGTCCTGCACGCCAATCTCTTCGCCACGAGCCTGACGCTCGGCTTCTTCAGCAGAACGGGCAACGTTAACCGTCAGCGGAATGGACACTTCCGGATGCAGCACAACGCGCGCTTCCGTCAGGCCAAGCTGCTTGATCGGGTGTGCCAGAACAACCTGCTGACGCGAAATCGTCAGGCCGGCATCCGTAGCAGCAACTGCGATGTCGCGGGTGCTGACGGAACCATACAGGCTGCCACTGTCGCCAGCCTGACGGATGACAACAACGGACAGCTCATGCATGCGCTCGGCAAGGCGCTCGGCCTCTTCACGCTTCTTGAGGTTCTGAGCCTCAAGCTGCGCGCGCTCGGTCTCGAAACGCTTTTTGTTGGCAACCGTGGCGCGCATGGCCTTGGCTTGGGGCAGCAGGAAGTTACGGGCATAACCCGGCTTCACGTGCACCAGGTCGCCCATCTGGCCGAGATGCTCGACCCGCTGCAGCAGGATCAGTGCGGTCTGGGACATGATGCTCTCCTCAGTTCACAACGTAGGGGAGCAGGGCGAGGAAACGGGCGCGCTTGATCGCCTGTGCCAGCTCACGCTGCTTCTTGGCCGAAACGGCCGTGATGCGGCTCGGCACGATCTTACCGCGCTCCGAAAGGAAGCGGCTCAGAAGGCGCACGTCCTTGTAGTCGATCTTCGGCGCATTGGCACCGGAGAACGGGCAGGACTTGCGACGACGGTAGAACGGACGACGTGCGCCAACTGCCGTACGACGGGCAGCCGGGTTCACTTCGCCGACGTCAGGAGTGTTTGTCTCGGACATGATTCTTACTCCGCTCCAGCCGTCTCGCGAACATCGTCATGCTCGCCGCGTGCACGATATTCTTCACGGTCTTCGCTGCTGCGACGGGGACCGCCACGGCCGCTCTCGAAACGACCAGCCGGCTTGGAGCCGCCACGGAAGTTGCCGCGATCGCCACGATCGTCGCTCTTGCGCGCCAGAACCGGAGAGGGGTTCTCGTCGATTTCGTCAACGCGCAGCGTGAGAACGCGCAGCACGTCTTCGTTCAGGCCGAGCTGACGCTCTACTTCACGCAGCGTGTCGGGGGTGCAGTCAAGACCCAGCAGGACGTAATGGCCCTTGCGGTTCTTCTTGATGCGGTATGCGAGGGAACGCAGGCCCCAGAACTCGCGCTTCTGGATAGAACCGCCGTTGTCCTTGAGCAGGGTTTCGATGGTCTCGACCAGGGTTTCCACCTGAGCCTGCGACACATCATTACGTGCAATGAGCACGCTTTCATACAATGGCATGAAGACTCCCTTCGGATTGGGTCAACCCGCAACTGGCTCCGACCCATGCCGGAAACAGGGCCCATGTTTCAGGGCGCGGGTATAGCCGGCGCGATGCCACATCGCCCGGCAGGGAAAGGCGGCATTAATCACGCACCGCCCCCAAAAGCAAGCCTTAACTCAGAGTCGTCTCAGCCTTTCCGGCACATATTCGTCCGGAACGTCCCAGGTTTCAGACACGACATGCCGGACTGCAAACCCCGCCTTCCGATAATTCGGCAGCGCATTGGGATGGTCCAGTGTGCAGGTATTGACCCGCAGCCGCCAGCTTCCCGCCCCGAACGCCCGCGCAACGGCATGGTCCAGAAGCGCCCGCCCCAGCCCGCGCCCCATCGCCTGCGGCAGAAGACCGAAATAGGCCAGATTGGCATCCCCCCCCTGCCGCAGATCCAGCTCATAGAAACCCGCTGGCTCGCCGCTGCTGTCACGCAGAACCATGAAGTGAACAGCAGGATCGTGGAGGATTTCTCCCAGTTCAGCATCCGGCATCGACCGGCGCATCCACCAGCAGTACTCCTGCCCGACTGTCAAATACAGAAAACGGTAAAGCGAAAGAGCTTCGTCCCCCGTCACACGAGACAGGGAAAATCCTTCCGGCAAAACTGGAGACGGACGGGAAAAAGACGTCTCCAAAAAGGTAACATCCACCGCAAGACGGGTGGATGCCCCTTTCGGCCTGAGCCAGTCGGGCAACATTGCCACGCGCTCTCAGACGGCTCAGTTGTCGTCGAGGAAGGAGCGCAGTTTGCGCGAACGGCTCGGGTGCTTGAGCTTGCGCAGCGCCTTCGCCTCGATCTGACGGATACGCTCACGTGTCACGTTGAACTGCTGGCCCACTTCCTCAAGGGTGTGGTCCGTGTTCATGCCAATGCCGAAGCGCATCCGCAACACGCGCTCTTCACGCGGCGTCAGGGACGCCAGAACGCGGGTCGTGGCTTCACGCAGGTTGGTCTGGATCGCTGCATCCAACGGAATAACAGCCGTCTTATCCTCGATGAAGTCACCGAGATGGCTGTCTTCTTCATCACCGATCGGCGTCTCAAGCGAGATCGGCTCCTTGGCGATCTTCAGGACCTTGCGGACCTTCTCCAGCGGCATACCGAGCTTCTCAGCCAGCTCTTCCGGAGCAGGCTCACGCCCGATCTCATGCAGCATCTGGCGCGACGTCCGGACCAGCTTGTTGATCGTCTCGATCATGTGGACCGGAATACGGATCGTCTTGGCCTGATCCGCGATGGAGCGCGTGATCGCCTGACGGATCCACCAGGTCGCATAGGTCGAGAACTTGTAGCCACGACGATACTCGAACTTGTCCACAGCCTTCATCAGGCCGATATTGCCTTCCTGAATCAGATCCAGAAACTGCAACCCACGGTTCGTGTATTTCTTGGCAATCGAGATCACCAGACGCAGGTTCGCTTCGATCATTTCCTTCTTGGCGCGCGTAGAATCACGCTCACCACGGGAAACGGTCGCATAAACGCGACGGAACTCACCAACCGGCAGACCCGTCTCATGCGACAGAGCCGCAATCTCGCCACGCAGGTTGCGCAGCTGGTCCATGTGCTTGGTCGTCAGGTTCTTCCAGCCCTTGCCAGGCAGCGCGGAAATACTCTCCAGCCAGGTCGGGTCCAGTTCGCGGCTGCGATACTTGATGAGAAAGTCATCACGCGAAATCTTGCAGCTCTCAGCCAGACGCATCATCCGGCCTTCAACGCCGTTCAGCTTCTGGACCTGCATCTTGATCTGCGCGACCAGTTCCTCGATCCGGTTATTGTGCAGATGAACCTGCTCAACCAGACTGACCAGTTCGTGACGCAGCTTCTCATAGGTCTGCTCGGACTTGTCCGAGTGATCCTCGCCACCCGTCAGGGCCTCAATACGCTTGATCTGGATCTTGCGCAGCTTGTGGTACAGCGGCTCGATGGCTTCGAAACGGGCGAGAATTTCGGGCTTCAGCTTTTCTTCCAGCGCGGACAGGGACAGGCCACTGCCTTCCTGCTGCTCGCCGTCACCTTCTTCGCTCTCGTCCTCGGCCTTGTCGTCCTCTTCGGACGCTTCATCGCCTTCTTCGCCTTCGACCGCATCCGGATCGGGACCACCGCCCTGACTAGCCTCCAGATCGACGATGTCGCGCAGAAGCATCTCGCCGTCCTTGAGGCGCTCATGCCAGGAAATGATGGCGCGAATCGTCAGCGGGCTCTCGCACAGACCGCCGATCATCTCGTCGCGACCAGCCTCGATGCGCTTGGCAATTGCGATTTCGCCTTCACGCGACAGCAGCTCGACCGAGCCCATTTCGCGCAGATACATCCGGACCGGATCATCCGTGCGGCTGGCAGCCTCGGCGTCAACGTTACCGCCCTGAGGACCTTCGGCCTCCTCAGTCTCGGCTTCGCTTTCCTTTTCAGCCGGCCCCTCGGCTTCGTCCTGATCCTCGTTTTCGAGAACCTGAATGCCCATTTCCGACAGGGCCGCCATGACATCTTCGATCTGCTCGGAAGACATCTGGTCCTGCGGCAGGACCGCATTCAGTTCATCAAAAGTGATGTGCCCGCGTTCACGCCCTTTGGCGATCAGCCGCTTGACGGCAGCGGACTGCGTGTCGAGGAGAGTGGTATCCCCCTCCTGTTCCTGCGCGTTCCGATCCGTTCCAGAGGCTGTTTTCGTCGCCATTCGTCTCTCCGTCAACTCCGCCGCGAGTTAGCAATCCGGCAGCGTGCAGGTGGTCGATCCTTCGCCCGAAGTCAAGATTAACACCCCAAAGAATGCAACCTTTCGGGAATAAAAGTCATTCCGATTTCGTTTCTTTATGACAGACCGAACAGTTACGCCCTCACATTCACTCGCCGACCTTCTCTCCACTTTTCAGGGCACCACGAACACGCAGACGGGTCATGAGCGCACTGGGAAAGCGCAACCCACTCTGACCAGTCTCGTCCACAAAAGACTCCATGTCACCATTCACAACAGCTTTGGTCACATCTTCTTCAAGAGCCCGCTCGAACGCCCGGAAATTGACCAAAGCATAAAAATGCCACCAGCTTTCAATGACATCCACCTTCAGGATCTCATCCCGGACCTTCCCGTCTCCCACGCCGCGCGGCAGCGGTCCGCTCTTCAGCGCACCAGCCAGATCCGCCAGCCCATGCTCTTCGAGCCACGCCATGCAGCTTTCTTCCGTCAGGGCATCGCGCCCATCTTCCTGACAGGACCAGTCCAGAAGCGCTGCCCGCAAACGATCCAGATCCGACGGGAGAGAAAGCCCCGCATAAGCCTGTTCCACTTCCGGAAGGATATCGGGATGCAGTAGCAGCATCGTCGTCATGATGTTGAGCCGCTCCCCATTCCCCGACTCCACATCGCGCATCGCGCCGGGGGCCTGCGTGGACAGCTTCAGACTCTCTCCGGCCTTACGCTGGAAAGTTTTCTTCCGCCTGAAACGCTCGAAGAACATGTCCAGCAGGGTACTGCGATATTCCGAGGCCAGAGAACGGTCTGGGATCAGCTTCGACAGCGCCACCAGCTTTTCCCGCAGCGCCGCCCGCTGGTCCGGCCCCGGATCAACCAACCCCGCAGTCAGAAGTCCGAACAGTTCCTCCGCCATGGACGTCGCGCCTGCCAGAGCCTCCTTCATGGCTCGGGGGCCACGACTGCGGATCAGGCTGTCCGGATCGTCCTTCGCATCCAGTCGGCAGAAGCGGATCGTCCGTTCCGGCGAAAGCAACGGCAGCGAAACTTCACACACCCGAAGCGCCGCCCGGGCCCCTGCCGCATCGCCATCCAGACACAGGATCGGCGAGGGCGACATACGCCACAGTAGTTCAAGCTGCTCCTCGCCCATCGCCGTGCCCAGCGGCGCGACCGCCCCGCCAAATCCGGCCTGATCGAGGGCGATCACGTCCATATACCCCTCGACCACCACGAGATCCGCCCCGCGATGCACCCCCTCCCGCGCCAGATCGAGATTGAACAATGTCCGCCGCTTGGAGAACAGCGCCGTCTCCGGTCCGTTGAGATATTTGGGCTGCCCGTCTCCCAGCGTCCGCGCACCAAAGGACATCATCCGCCCCCGCCGGTCCCGGATCGGGAACGTCACACGGTTGAAGAACAGTTCCCCCTTCGGCGCACCCTGCTCGTCCACCCGCATGACACCCGCACGCATCAGCATTTCGACGTTCACGCCATGCGGGCGCAGTTCGTCCAGCAACTGCCGCCCGTCCCCGGACCATCCCAGACCAAACCGTTCGATTGTCTGGTCCGTCAGGCCCCGTCCACGCAGATAGGCCAGCCCCTCCCGTCCTTCCGGACGATACAGACGACGCCGATAGCTCTCCTGCACAAGATTCAGCACATCCCCGAGAGACTGCGCTTCCCGCGCACGTGCCTCGGTTCGAGGGTCCGCCTTCGGAACCTCAAGCCCGGCTTCGGAGGCAAGCTGCTCGACAGCTTCTGGAAAGCTGCGCCCCTCGCTCTGCATCACATACGAGATCGCATCTCCATGCACACCGCAGCCGAAACAATGGAAATGGTCGTCGTAAATATAGAAGGACGGCGTTTTTTCGCCGTGAAACGGGCAGCAGGTTTTCCAGTTCCGCCCGGACCTCACCAGCTTGTTGCGCCGCCCGATCAGCGACGGAAGCGGCGTCCGGTTCCGTAATTCATCCAGAAAGGCCGCATCAATTGCCATGGGCAGAAAGAGCCTTTCATGCGCGTCAGAGAGAAAAGATCCACGAGCGCATACAGCGCCAGCGCTCTTGTTTAAAGGAAACTTTCCACCGAAATCCACACCCGTCACATCGGACCGCTGTTCCCATTGTTCCAGATGCGAGGTTAAGGCATGCTTAAAGCCATCTCTCTGCTGCCGGGTACTCCGACAGCTTTGAAAAACAGGAAGTGTTCATGAAAAAGTATCTGATGCTTGCAGCCGCAACCGGCCTGCTGGCGACGTCACTCACGACAGCACAGGCCGAACCGGGCGGATGCCTCAAATATGGGGCCGCTGGCGCCGTCGGCGGCCATGTTGCCAACCACCACGGCGTTCTGGGCGCCATGGGCGGCTGCGTGACCGGCATGTATGTGCGTCACCGTTACCGTAAGGAAGCCCGGGCCAAGGCTGCCCTGTACGATCAAGAACATCCGGGCGCCAAGGGCTCTTACGAACAGAAAGCCACGGCCTACGACGTGGAACACTCCACAAGCCCCGGCCAGATGCACAGCACAGCACCTGCAACCTCTGCACCGAACGCGACAGCTCCCGCACAGCCCGAGTAAAATATCCTGCACCGGCCTTTCCTTAGCGGAAGGCCGGCCTGCTTTGATTAAATCGGAACCGGCACACCATCCTTGTGGTCCTGTGCCTCGACATACATCCGCATGACCGACGGATACCGCGCCCGCGTCACCCGCTCCAGCGCCGAAACCCCCTGCTCGACCTGCCCGGCCGTCAGCGTATCGTCCCAGTCCAGCGACAGCAAAACGATGATGCTCCCCGGCCCCCGCGTTTCGGTCACAACCTCGTTCACCCCGACCACGCCCGGCAGCTTCATCGCCTCCACACGCACATATGCGTCAATTTCCGGATTGCTCTCCCCGACCAGCAGAGAGCGCGTCTCGTTCGTCAGCAGCACCGCCACGATCACCAGAACCATTCCGATCAGCAGCGACGCCACTCCATCCAACACATGCCATCCCGTCACGACGGAAAGCACGGTAAAGACCAGCGCGATCACAAGACTGACCAGCGCCGCGCCGTCTTCGAACAGCACGACAAACAACCCCGGGTCGGTACTGCGCCGGATCATGGTCCACAGCGATCCCTTGCCCGATGGCATGGACTTCATGGCCGCCAGAAAACCATACCCTTCCAGACATCCCGAAATCCCGAGAATGGTGACATTCAGCCACCAGCCGGGCAGGACATGTCCCAGAATGTGAACAGGCTCCATCGCGGTCGGATGCCACACCTTTTCCCAGCCCTCATGCAGGGAGGCGACACCACCGCCGACAAACAGCGCGCCTGCCACAACCAGCGTCCAGAAATAAAGCTCCCGGTGATGCCCCAGAGGATGCTCTTTCGTCGCCGGAGCCGCTGCCCGCTTCATCCCCACCAGCAACAGGATCTGGTTGCCGCAATCCACAAACGAATGAACCGTTTCCGCCAGCATGGCCGCCGAACCGGTCAGCAGCGCGGCAGCCCCCTTCACGCAGGCAATCCCGAAATTCACCCCCAGGGCAATAAAAACGACCTTCGCTGAACCACCTGCGGACATTCTGGCCTCATTCGTAAAATCCAGAGATCAGACTGATGACCTCGACGCCCTGCTGTCAAACGTCCGCCCAACAAAAAAGCCGCCCCTGAAGGAGCGGCTTTTTGCATCATCGTATTCTGATCGACGAATCAGGCCGAAAGATGCGCCTTCACCAGCGCACTGGCCTTCGCCGGGTCCAGATCCGCGCCGAAGCGCTCTTTCAGAGCCGCCATGACCTTACCCATATCCTTCATGCCCGCCGCTTCGGTCTTCTGAACTGCTTCGGCAATCCCGGCCTTCAGCGCGGACTCATCAAGTTCCGGCGGCAGGTAGGACTTGATCGTGGCGATCTCGCCCTCTTCCTTTTCCGCCAGTTCCGGACGGCCACCCTCACGATACATCGTGGCGGATTCCGTGCGGGACTTGATCATGGAGCGCAGGGCGGAAATGATGTCCTTATCCGTCACTTCGCCCGTCTTGGCACGGGCAGCGACATCCAGATCCTTGATCTTGGCCGTAATCCCGCGGATCTGTGCCACCGTCTCGGACTGACCGGCCTTCATCGCCGTCTTGAGGTCATCCATGATCTGCTTGCGAAGCGACATCGCCGTTCTCCTTCATCGGACAGCCCGCATGAAGCCGTCCCTCATTCCGTGAATGGCGGCAAAATCGCACAAAAGCCGGTTTGCAACAATCCGGCAGGCCCTGTGGCTCCAAAACAAGCCATTCGGAAAAAACTTCCCACCCTTTCCGATGACGCAAAACGGGCAGTGGGAAAAAACTTCCCATTCCGTTTCCGATCCCGTATTCAGAGGCTCCAGAGCCTATCCGACAGTCAGCAACGGGGCGACCATGGACATCGACAGAATCATTGAAAAAGCCGGAGGCGCGGACGAAATCGCCGCTCTCGCCGGCGTTGGGCTGGAGGCCGTGCGCAAATGGCGCCAGTCCCGCATGGTCCCTACCAAACACTGGCCAGCCCTGCTGCGCGTGCCGGGAATCGCCCTTCAGGATCTGACAGCGGATCTCACCGCACCTCAAACCCCACAAGAACAAGCCCCGCAAGAACAAGAAAGAGAGACGGACGTGTCCAATCCCTGCCCTCCCGGCGCCAACGCCGCCCTTGTCCTTGCAGACGGGACAGTCCTGTGGGGCCGCGGCTTCGGCGCCCATACGGAAGGCGCCGTCGGTGAACTGTGCTTCTCCACCGGCATGACCGGCTATCAGGAAACCCTGACAGACCCGTCCTTCGCCGGACAGATCGTGACCTTCACCTTCCCGCATATCGGCAATGTCGGCACGAACGTCGATGACAACGAGGCCCCGAAAATGGCCGCCCTCGGTGCCGTTGTGAAGGAAGACATCACCGCCCCCGCAAGCTGGCGCTCCAACGAGCCCCTCGCGGCATGGCTGAAGCAGCACAATCGTGCGGGCATCAGCGGCGTCGATACCCGCGCCATCACCCGCACCCTGCGCGACAACGGCCCGCAGACCGCCATCCTCGCTTTTCCGGAAAATGGTCGCATCGACACGGACAGCCTGCTGAACCGCGCCCGCCAGTGGCCCGGCCTCGAAGGCATGGACCTCGCCAAAGAGGTGACGCAGCCCAAGCGCGTCTGGACACAGGGTGTATGGGAAACCACCCGCCCGGCCCGGACCGAAAACCGCCGCCGCGTTGTCGCCATGGATTACGGCGCCAAGGATAACATCCTGCGCTGCCTCGTGACCGCCGGATGTGACGTCACCGTCCTGCCCGCCACGGCCACCGCCGAAGAAATTCTGGAACTCAAGCCCGAAGGCGTGTTCCTCTCTAACGGCCCCGGCGATCCGGCCGCGACCGGCACCTATGCCGTCCCCGCGATCCGCACGGTGCTGGACGCGAACGTCCCCGTCTTCGGCATCTGCCTCGGTCACCAGCTTCTCGCGCAGGCTTTGGGCGGCAAGACCTACAAGCTGGAGCGCGGCCATCGCGGCGCAAACCAGCCGGTCAAGGACGTCGAGACCGGCCGCGTGGAAATCACCAGCCAGAACCACGGCTTCGCAGTGGACGAAAAGTCCCTTCCGGCTGATGTGAAGGTGACGCATGTGAGCCTGTTCGATGGCTCCAACGAAGGCATCGCCTCCACCACGAAGGACGCCTTCTCCGTCCAGTACCATCCCGAGGCGAGCCCCGGCCCGTCCGACAGTTTCTATCTTTTCGAGCGTTTCGTCGCGGTCATGGACCGTCGCGCTAAAGCAGGAGCCTGAGCCATGCCAAAACGGACAGACATTTCGTCCATCCTGATCATCGGCGCTGGCCCGATCGTTATCGGACAGGCCTGCGAATTCGACTATTCCGGCGCACAGGCCTGCAAGGCCCTGCGTGAGGAAGGCTATCGCGTCATCCTGATCAACTCGAACCCCGCCACCATCATGACCGATCCCGGTCTGGCGGATGCGACCTATATCGAGCCGATCACCCCGGAATTCGTCGAGCGCATCATCCTCAAGGAAAAGCCCGACGCCGTCCTGCCGACGATGGGTGGTCAGACAGCCCTGAACGCCGCCATGGCGCTCGACAAGTCCGGCTTCCTCAAAAAGCACAACGTGGAGCTGATCGGCGCGGACGCAGAGGTTATCGACCGCGCGGAAGATCGCCAGAAGTTCCGCGAAGCCATGGACGAGATCGGGATCGAAAGCCCCCGCAGCACCATCGCCCATACGCTCGAAGAAGCCCGCGCGGCCCTGGCCGATGTCGGCCTGCCCGCCATCATCCGCCCGTCCTTCACAATGGGCGGCGCTGGCGGCGGCATTGCCTATAACCGCGAAGAGTTCGACCAGATCGTCGCAGGTGGCCTCGATGCCTCGCCCACGACCGAAGTCCTGATCGAAGAATCCGTCCTCGGCTGGAAAGAATACGAGATGGAAGTGGTCCGCGACACTGCGGATAACTGCATCATCATCTGCTCCATCGAGAACATCGACCCGATGGGCGTCCATACCGGTGACTCCATCACCGTCGCCCCCGCCCTGACGCTGACCGACAAGGAATACCAGCGCATGCGGGACGCCTCGATCGCGTGCCTGCGCAAGATCGGCGTCGAGACCGGCGGCTCCAACGTGCAGTTCGGCGTCAACCCCGCCGATGGCCGTCTGGTCGTTATCGAGATGAACCCGCGCGTGTCGCGTTCCTCCGCGCTTGCCTCAAAGGCCACCGGCTTCCCGATCGCCAAGATCGCCGCCAAGCTGGCTGTGGGCTACACGCTGGACGAACTCAAGAACGACATCACCAAAACGACCCCGGCCTCCTTCGAGCCGACGATCGACTATGTCGTCGCCAAGATCCCCCGCTTCACCTTCGAGAAGTTCCCCGGCTCCCCGGCGCTCCTCTCGACGTCCATGAAGTCGGTCGGTGAAGCCATGTCGGTGGGCCGGTCCTTCGCCGAAGCCATCCAGAAGGGTCTGCGCTCTATGGAAACGGGCCTCACCGGTCTCGATCCGGTCGAAGCTCCCGGCGACGGTTCGCACAACGCCTATCTCGCCGCTCTGGCCGAACCGCGCCCCGAGCGCATCCTGATGGCCGCGCAGGCCCTCCGCGCCGGACTGTCGGTCGAACAGATCAACGCAGCCTGCAAGTTCGAGCCCTGGTTCCTCCGCCAGCTCGAAGACATCGTGGTGTCCGAGCGCGAGATCGAAAAGAACGGCCTGCCCACAGACGCCTACAATCTGCGCCGCCTCAAGGCCCAGGGCTTCTCCGACGTCCAGCTCGCCCGCCTCTCCGGCCAGAGCGTCACGGATGTTGCAGACCTGCGCGAGAAGCTGGCTGTCACGCCTGTCTATCGCCGCATCGACACTTGCGCCGCCGAATTCGCTTCCGACACGCCCTATCTGTATTCCACCTATGAAGGCGGGTTCGGCACGCCTGAATGCGAAAGCCGCCCGACGAACCGCGACAAGATCATCATCCTCGGTGGCGGCCCGAACCGTATCGGTCAGGGCATCGAGTTCGACTATTGCTGCGTCCACGCCGCCTACGCCCTGCGCGAAGCCGGTTTCGAGACGGTCATGGTCAACTGCAACCCCGAGACGGTCTCAACCGACTACGACACCTCGGACCGCCTGTATTTCGAGCCTCTGACCGCTGAGGACGTGATCGCCCTGATCCGCACCGAAGCCAAGGGCGGCAAGGTTCTGGGCTGCATCGTGCAGTATGGCGGCCAGACTCCGCTCAAGCTGTCCCGCGCCCTTGAAGAAGCTGGTATCCCGCTCCTCGGCACCCCTGCGGACGCGATCGACCGCGCCGAAGACCGCGAGCGCTTCCAGACCATGCTCCGCAAGCTCGGCCTGCGCCAGCCGCGCAACGGCATCGCCCGCAGCCCGGCGGAAGCCGAAGCCATCGCGGAAGACGTCGGCTACCCGGTCGTCGCCCGCCCGTCCTACGTTCTGGGCGGTCGCGCGATGGAAATCGTCTATGACAAGCCAGGCCTCAAGCGCTACCTCAACGGCGTCCTGCGCGCCGCCGGTCCCGAAGTCTCGACCGGCCCGGTCCTGCTCGATCACTACCTCAACGACGCCATCGAAGCGGACGTGGACTGCATCTGCGACGGCGAGAACGTCTATGTCGCAGGCGTCATGGAACACATCGAAGAAGCCGGCATCCATTCCGGTGACTCTGCCTGCTCCCTGCCGCCCTACACGCTCTCCCCCGCGCTGGTGACGGAATTGCGCTCGCAGACCGAAGCCATGGCCCGCGAACTGGGCATCCGCGGCCTGATGAACGTGCAATATGCCATCAAGGATCAGGAAGTCTTCGTTCTCGAAGTAAACCCGCGCGCCTCGCGAACCGTACCGTTCGTCGCCAAGGCTACCGGGGTTCCGGTCGCCAAGATCGGCGCACGCGTCATGGCAGGTGCGAAACTCACCGAGTTCAAGCTCGATGGAGGTGCGGTCTCGCCGCATGTGGCTGTCAAGGAAGCGGTGTTCCCGTTCCACCGCTTCGCCAATGCCGACACGATCCTCGGCCCGGAAATGCGGTCCACGGGTGAAGTCATGGGTCTAGATTCCAGCTTCGAGCGCGCCTTTGCCAAGTCCCAGCTTGCCGCTGGCGTAACACTGCCGCTTGCAGGCACGGTGTTCCTGTCCGTCCGTGACAGCGACAAGGCGCACGTCCAGCCACTGGCTCGCAAACTGGTCGCCATGGGCTTCACGATCCTCGCCACCAGCGGCACGGCGTCCCGTCTGGAAGACGCGGACATTCCCGTAAAGCGCGTGAACAAGGTGATGCAGGGCCGTCCGAACTGCGTGGATTCCATCCGCTCGGGCGACGTACAGATGGTCATCAACACCTCGCAGGGTGGTCAGGCCGCGCAGGACAGCTACGAGATCCGTCGCAGCGCCCTGACCATGGGGATCCCGCACTACACCACGATCGCAGGTGCCCGTGCGGCGACCTACGCGATTGCGGTCCTCAAAGAAGACGATCTGGGTGTTGCCCCGCTTCAGTCCTACTTCAAGGGCACATTCTAACAGGAAGAACCCGGTATCAGCCCCGTCGGAGCGACTTTCGACGGGGCTATTCTTCTTCGGAAAATCCGAGAATATCCCCCGGCTGGCACTCCAGCACACGACACAGCGTTTCAAGCGTTGAAAACCGGACGGCCTTGGCCTTCCCCGTTTTAAGAATGGACAGGTTGGCCAGTGTCAGCCCAACCCGTTCCGACAGTTCCGTCAGGGTCATGCCGCGCTCACGCAATAATGCGTCCAGATTAATGGCAATGGGCATTCAGGGGACCTCGTCCAGTTCTTGACTTTCGTCCAGATCACGTCCGATCCCAACCCGGCGCTGAAAAGCGGAAGTGAAATTATTATTGTTTTTCAATAAGAGAATATCTGCTCTGCGCATATAACAGATTTATCGCTTTTCAATAACAAATTTTCCAACTCTTGCAAAAATCGCTAAAAAACCTTATTATTTGGTACTTATGCGCATTTAGTCGCAATGATTTTTCCCAAGGATTGCAGAGTGCAGAAAATCCCCATGACCGCAAAGGGACTGCAGCGTCTCGAAGACGAACTGCGGAATCTCAAGAGCGTTGAACGCCCTGCTGTCATCCGCGCCATCGCAGAAGCCCGCGAGCATGGCGATTTGTCCGAAAATGCCGAATACCACTCAGCACGGGACCGCCAGTCCTTCATCGAAGGGCGCGTTCTGGAACTGGAAAGTATCGTCTCCAGTGCTGAAGTCATCGACCCGTCCACGCTGACAGGAACGCGCGTCCGTTTCGGTGCACATATCGAACTCGTGGACGAAGAAACCGACAAGGAAGCCCTGTACCAGATCGTCGGCGTCCATGAAGCTGACATCAAGCAGGGCCTGATTTCGATTTCCTCGCCGCTCGCCAAGGCACTGATCGGCAAGGATGTCGGTGATACCGTGTCTGTCCCCGCTCCCGGCGGAGACCGGACTTACGAAATCCTCAAGGTCGCATATCGCTGATGTCTGACGTCCTGACGTCCACCACCCCTGTCGTGACCATTGCGGATATCGAGAGCGCCCACGAGCGCATCGCCTCCACGGTGGTCCGCACACCGACGATTTCCTGCCCTGCCCTGTCCAAACTGACAGGCGCGGAGATTACGCTCAAGCTCGAAAACCTTCAGGCGATCGGTTCCTTCAAGGAGCGCGGAGCGGCCAATAAAATGGCCCTCCTGACGCCGGAAGAGCGGGCACGCGGCGTGATTACCGTCTCGGCAGGCAATCACGCACAGGGTGTGGCCCGTCAGGCCAGTCTTCTCGGTATTGATGCCACCATCGTCATGCCGCGCTTCACGCCCGCCACCAAGGTCGCGGCAACGCAGGCCTGGGGCGCGAACGTTGTGCTCGCAGGTGACGACTTCGCGCAGGCCAGCGAAACAGCCGCCGAGCTTCAGAAGCAGGACGGACGCGTTCTCGTGCATCCGTTCAACGACCCTGCCGTCATTGCCGGTCAGGGTACGGCGGCACTTGAACTCCTGCAGGACGCACCGGATATCGACACAGTTGTCGTTCCCGTGGGTGGTGGCGGCCTGATTGGTGGGTTTGCCACGGTCATGGCAGCCTTGCGCCCAGACGTTGAGGTGATCGGCGTGCAGGTCGAGGCCTATGCCTCACTGTCCGGCTATCCCAAGGAAGACGGCCCGACACTGGGCGGATCGACCATTGCGGAAGGCATCGCAGTTACAAAACTCGGCGACCACTGCCTGAGTGCGTTCCGTAACCGGATTTCCAAAGTTCTCGTCGTCAGCGAGCTTCAGGTCGAAAGCGCCGTCACGACACTGGCTGAAAAAGCCAAGCAGGTCTGCGAAGGCGCAGGCGCCACGGGCCTTGCTGCCGTTCTGGCCTATCCTGAACTGTTCAGGGGCCGCCACGTCGCCCTGCCGCTTTCTGGCGGTAACATCAACGCGCGCATTCTCGCCAATACGATCCTTCGCTCCCTGCTTCGGGATGGACGGATCCTGCGGCTGATCTTCCAGATCCCCGATCGTCCGGGCATGCTGGCGGATATCTCCACCCGTATCGGCAATTACGGCGGGAACATCATCGAGGTTTCTCATCACCGCCTGTTCGCCTCCCCGTCTGTTCAGACGGCCGAACTACTAGTGATGGTAGAAGCTCGCGATACCGAACATGCCCACCAGATCGAGACCGATCTGGCGCGGCATTACATCGTCCGGCGGGACTGATCCTCAGACCCCGTCCACGATCACGACATTATACGGCCCGGCCTTCCAGCGATGCTCTGCAGCCTTCTGGTAGGCCGGGCTTTCGTACCACGCGCGGGCCGAAGCCGCGTCCGGGAACTCGATAATCACCACACCATCAGGCTCGGTGCCTTCGAGTTTTTCCTGCTTGCCATAGGCGGCGAGGATTTTGGCCGGAAACCCTTTGAAGGTTTCAGCCACGACCTCCGAATATTTCTTGAATTCAGCGGGATCGGCCAGTTTTTCACGAATGAACAGGGCATAGGCAGGCATGAAATGCTCTCCACAGGATGAGCCCCCATACCCGCCACAAAACGCCTGACATTTCAGCACACAAGACCGTGTGCCCGTGCTTTAGCGCGTTCCGAACAGACGGTCGCCCGCATCTCCAAGGCCCGGAACAATATAGCCATGCTCATCCAGATGGCTGTCGATCGAACAGGTCACGATCTGCACATCAGGATGCAGTTCCGCCATATGGGCAATGCCTTCCGGAACGGCCAGCAGGCAGGCAAAGATCGGGTTCGTTGCCCCGGCAGCCTTTACGCGGGTCAGCGCAGCCGCAGCAGAGTGCCCTGTCGCGAGCATCGGATCGAGCACGATGCAGGTCCGGCCTGGAACATCGCTCGGCATATTGAAGTAGTATTCACTCACTTCAAGCGTCTCATGATCCCGACGCAACCCGATATGCCCCACACGCGCGGACGGAACCAGATCCAGCATCCCGTCCAAAAGACCGTTTCCTGCCCGCAGGATGGAGACAAAACACAGCTTCTTGCCGTCCAGCTCTTCGCCTTCCATCGGTCCGCTCGGCGCTTCGATATGACGCGGAGCCAGCGACAGGTTCCGTGTGGCTTCATAAGCCAGCAGCAGGCTGAGTTCGCGCGTCAGACGACGGAAACCTGCCGTGGATGTGTTGTGGTCACGCAGACGGGTCAGCTTGTGGCGCACCAGCGGATGGTCGAGAACGATAGGCGGCAGCGCCTTGCTCATGCTTTTTCTCCTTCGGCCGGGCGGAAATCGAGCGCCAGACCGTTCATACAATAACGCAACCCCGTGGGCGGCGGCCCATCGGGAAAGACATGCCCCAGATGACCCTTGCAGTTCGCACAGTGAACTTCCGTGCGGACCATGCCATAGCGGCTGTCCTGCGTGGTTTCGACACCGCCGGAGAGAGGCTGGAAAAATGACGGCCAGCCACTGCCGCTGTCATATTTGGCCTCCGAGGAGAACAACGGGCGTCCACAGGCCGCACAGGCATAGATTCCCGCGCGTTTCTCGTCATTGAGCGGGCTGGAACCAGGGCGTTCCGTGCCGTGCTCGTGAAGAATACGCCATTGCTCGGGTGTCAGGCCAACGCCGCAACCACTGCCGGTCTGCCCATTCGGGTCGCAACTCTGGGTCATACTGGTTCTCCGGAAACTCTGAGGGACGTCTTCTGGGAATGGATCTTGGTGGATGTATGAAAGCGCGGCCGTATTTTGTCACGCATCTTAAACTGTCACGACGCAACCCGGCACGGCGAAACCCGTTAATATCTGCACAACATCAAGACGGAAGGATCCGGTCATGAGTTCCATCGAAGACAAGATCAAAGGCGTTGCCAATCAGGTGACGGGTAAGATCAAGGAAGAAGTCGGCCACGTGACGAACGATGAGAAGCTTGAGGCTGAAGGCATTGCCCAGAACCTCAAGGGCAAAGTCCAGAAGGGCGTCGGAGACGCCAAGGATGCGGTCAAGAGCGGCGTCGACAAACTCTGAAGCCAGCCTCCCGATCACAATGCAGCGCCCGCCTTCACGGCGGGCGTTCGCATTTGCGGGGAATGGTGGCATGATGAACGACAGTTCACTCCTTCCTTCCCTTCAGGAGACTGCCATGTCTGCATCCTCAACGCCCCGCCCCGTCATGCTGGTCATTCTCGACGGCTTCGGCTGGCGCGAGGATGCATCAGACAACGCAGTCCGCCTCGCCAATACCCCAACATTCGACACGCTCTGGGCCACAAGCTCTCATGCGTTTCTGAAAACATCAGGCGAGGATGTCGGTCTTCCTGACGGACAGATGGGCAATTCCGAAGTCGGACATCTGAATATCGGTGCCGGTCGCGTCGTCATGCAGGAATTGCCTCGCATTTCCCGCAGCGCCCGGGATGGCTCCCTGGCTCAGAACCCTGTCCTGCTGGAGCACATCGCAGCGCTGAAAGCCTCGGGCGGAACCTGCCATCTCATGGGTCTGATCTCGCCCGGCGGCGTGCATGCCCATCAGGACCATGTCGTTGCATTGGCCAAAATTGTCAACGCAGCAGGCGTTCCCGTCGCCGTTCATATCTTTAGCGATGGCCGCGATACGGCTCCGCGCTCCGGTGAACAGTTCATCGGAAAATTCCTCACGGATCTGCCAGCCACCGTAAAAATCGCCACACTCAGCGGCCGCTATTATGCCATGGACCGGGACCGCCGCTGGGAACGTGTTGGGCTGGCCGTCGCGGCCATTCGGGATGCGAAGGGGCCTCACGCCACGGATGCACTCTCCGCGCTTCAGGCCAGTTACGACAGCGATAAGGGTGATGAGTTCGTGCTTCCCACCGTGCTGGGCGACTACGCTGGCATGAAGGACGGAGACGGCATCCTCTCCTGCAACTTCCGCGCAGACCGTATCCGCCAGCTTCTGGACGTTCTGGTCCTTCCGGATTTCGCAGAATATGAGAGCGGACGGAAGATAAAGTTCGCGTCTGTCTGCGGCATGTCCCGCTATTCCGACCATCTGGCCCCTTACATGAGTGTGCTGTTCTCCAAGGTGCCGCTCGATGATCTACTGGGGGATGTGGTAGCCAAAGCGGGCAGAACGCAACTTCGCATGGCGGAGACAGAAAAATATCCGCACGTCACCTACTTCCTCAACGGAGGCCGCGAAGTCCAGTTCGAGGGTGAGGAGCGCATTCTGGTCCCGTCCCCCAAGGTAGCGACCTACGATCTCCAGCCCGAAATGTCCGCACCCGAACTGACGGACAAGGCTGTTGCCGCCATCGAGAGCGGCAAATTCGACATGATCGTCCTGAATTTCGCCAATCCGGACATGGTCGGCCACACAGGCTCCCTGCCCGCCGCCATCAAGGCCTGCGAAACGGTCGACCAGGGGCTGGGCCGCATCAATACCGCCATTGCCGAAGCCGGCGGGGCCCTGCTCGTCACGGCGGATCATGGTAACTGCGAAACCATGCGAGACCCTGTGACGGGCGGCGCTCATACGTCCCACACACTGAATGTCGTCCCAGTCATTCTGGCCCATGCTCATGGCAAAACCATTCATGACGGTCGTCTGGCAGATCTCGCTCCAACCATGTTGGCCCTCATGAACATCAGGCAGCCTGACGCAATGACGGGTGTCTCCCTGCTTGAAAGCCCCTGATTCACGACACATTCTGCCGCTTGCCCTGCTCCTGTCGTCCCACTGGGCGGCAGCGCATCATGCGGCACACCATCATGCCGCGAAATCAACGCTGACAGCACCAAGCGCGGGGCAGAGAGCCCTCGCACGCGCACAGGCCGCGCGTCGCGCGCTGGAACAACAACAGGCCTCTGAAGCCGCAACCCTGCGGGCCAAGCAGATCGCGTCGGCACAGGCCGAAGCAAAAGCCAAGCAGGACACAGCCCGGACGCTCGCCTACACCGCCCAGACTCATACGGCCCAGTCTGCTCTGGACAACACTCAGAGCCGCATCCAAACCCTGCGAAACACTATTGCAGAACTACAAAACAAACGGACGGCCGTTCAGGCAGACATCCGTCAGCAGAATGCCGCCCTGCAACCCCTGCTCCCCATCGCAGCGCGCCTGTCCATCGCACCTGACGCCGCCTTGCTGGCATCGCCGGAAACGGCATCTGAAAGCGTCACCGCCCTGTCCATTCTCGGCGGCTTTTCCCAGCTCACTCGGCAGCGCGCCCAGACCCTTCAGTCCCGCGAAGACGAACTCCATGCCATCGGCAACGATCTGGAACAGCACCAGAAGGAGCTTTCGACCCTGCTGACGCAACAGACGCATGAACGCAATACCGCTGCCACCCGGACCCGAATTGCAGCGCATCAGGAAGCCGTCGCAGATCAGGGCGCGCAAAAAGCCCGCAAAGCCGTTGCCGATGCCATGCAGGCCGCAGCGGATCTGTCTGCGGAAATCACCAGTCTGGTACGGCAGGAAGCACAGGCCCGCGCCGAACTTGAAAAAGAAGCCGCAGCCCTCGCCCGCCAGCACGAGTTCGAACGTGCCCGTCATGCGCGCTCGCAGGCCCAGTCTCTCTCCTCCGCCGGACAGGGCGTTTCCAGCACCGGCGGCCACGCCCCGGTTCCGGGCCATGTTGCGATCCGCTGGGGGCAGGCAACAGAAGCCGGTCCGGCCACCGGCATCACCTACGCCGCCCTCTCCTCCGCTCCCGTGCAAGCTCCGTGTACAGGCCGAGTCGAATTTGCCGGTCCTTTCCGCTCTTTCGGACAGATGCTGATCCTTGATTGCGGGCGCAACTATCGTTTCGTGCTGTCCGGGCTAGGCCAGCTGACTGTTTCGGGTGGCCAAAGCATCAGGAAAGCTGCCACACTCGGCCAGATGCCTGCGGCGGAAGGAATGCTTTTTGTCCAGCTCCGCCACGGCGCACAGGTGGTCAGCCCGGCTCCTTTCCTCTGAGCCGGTTTGCCGAGCGCGTCTGACCTTGTAGGATCATATCTTAGTAATTTGGCAACCTGAACCGGCCTAGTCTCCCCACGGAGCACCGTCGGCCAGCAGGTTCCTTCGTGCCCGAGGATGGAGATCACATGAAGTTTCGCAGTGGCCTGTTGCTGGGCACCGCCTTTCTGGCCGGACTGGCTGTCGGACCGGGCGCCCTGCGTCTTGCTGGCTCCAGCGACTTTCCGGGCGCAGCCTTCGCCCGTGAGATTTCTCATGACAACAGCGCGGAAACCGTCCGCCTGCTGACGTTGCTGGGAACGGTCATGGACGTGGTGAAGGCGGAATACGTCCACCCCGTGTCTGACAAAGACCTCATCAATAACGCGCTGGATGGCATGGTCGGCAACCTCGACCCCCATTCCTCCTACATGACCGCAGCCCAGTTCCACGACATGCAGACCGAGATTTCGGGCAAGTTCGGCGGTCTAGGCCTTCAGGTTCAGGGCGAATCCGGTCATGTCCGCGTCGTCTCCCCGATCGACGGCACCCCGGCCGCGCGCGCTGGCATCCAGCCGGGCGATTTCATCACGATGGTCGACCACAAGAGCATCGACGACCTGACGCTGGATCAGGCCGTCCGCAAGATGCGTGGCGATCCGGGCACCAAAATCAGCCTGACAGTCGTGCGCCCCAAGACCGGCAAGACGCTGACCTTCGACATGACGCGTGAAATCGTCCATGTTCAGATCGTAAAGTCGGCACTTTATGGCAGCACAGGCTATATTCGTCTGACCGAATTCGATGACGATCTCGAAGGCGCCATGCATGCCGCGTTCGACAAACTCAAGGCAGAAGCCGCCAAAACTCCCGGCGGCAAGCTGACCGGAATCATCCTCGATCTGCGCTCCAATCCGGGCGGCAAGCTCGATCAGGCCATCGCGGTTGCGGACGACTTCATCAAGGACGGAGAAATCGTCTCCATTCGTGGTCGCCATGCGGAAAATAACCAGCGCTGGGATGCGAAAGGCACGGACATTACCAACGGCCTTCCGATCGTCGTTTTGACGAATGGCGGCTCAGCCTCGGCCAGTGAAATCGTGGCTGGCGCACTGAAGGACCATCACCGCGCCATTATCCTCGGCGAAAAGACTTTCGGTAAGGGTTCGGTCCAGACCCTGATCCCGATCGGAGATCAGGGCGCAGTCCGCCTGACGACAGCCCGCTACTACACGCCATCCGGGCGTTCCATTCAGGGCCTTGGGATCACTCCCGATATTCCCGTCTCCGAAACGAAGGATGACGACGCTTTCGGATATCGTGAAGCGGATCTGTCCCACATTCTGACGAATATCGGCGGCAACCGGACAACCGAAACGCCGCGCACCGATATTCCGCCGATTGCGAAATCCATTCCCAAGATGCCGGATGCCAACTGGCCCGCATTTGACGTGACGAAGCCTGCGACGGATTTCCAGCTTCAGCAGGCCATCAAGGTCATCAACGCCATGGCAGGTATTTCAAATCCGGCTCCGGCGACAGCACCGGCAACCGAAGTCAAAGCTGCCACTCCTGCTACCCCCAAACCGCCTGAAGCACATCACTGACAAGGACATCCCGGATCGTGCAGAACCGTCCCGCCTCCAGCCGTGCAGGGCTCTGGCAACGACTTCCCGTTATCGGACGCCTTCTGATCGCGTTCTGGGCCGTCCTTCTCGCAGGAGGGGCCGGAGCAGCGGCGTTCCTGTTCCATCATCAGAAACCTGTCGTTCTGGCAACAATTACTCCCTCGGCGCGACCGGAAGTGCCCTCTGCACAAAACGCTTCCTCAATCGTCTCCACACCGGTGCCGAAAGAGGCGGCACGCCCTGTCAGTCCATCTGAGGTGCCGCAACCTGCAACGCCGGTTGCGGCACCGACAGTTATTCCCGCCAAAGCCGTTCCGCCCACACCGACAGCACCTTCAACTGCCGTGACGCAGCAGGCCCTGCCGTCGGTGTCGTCGTCTGCCGCCGCCAGTTCAGCAGCCGTCGTCAGACCGCCTTCACCCGCAGTTCCAGCCGACAAAACCGCCATTGCAATCGTACTTCAGGGTTTTGGCTATTCCGACGCGCTGACCTACGATGTTCTTTCGCGCATTCCAGCCCCGGTCGCGGTCGGGATTTCGCCTTATGTGAGCAATATCGGCGACATTGCTGCCCGCGCCCATGCCAGCCATCGTGAAGTCTATGTCACGCTTCCGATGCAGAGCGCGCATCCCGAACGCGTGGATGAGGGCTCGCACGCACTGGGATATGGCAACTCCGCCGCCGATGATCAGCGTGAACTGGAATGGTGTCTTTCACGGGCCACAGGCGCGGAAGGCCTGACGGATGCTTCTGAAAACGGAGACGATCAACCGGGCGGCGGTTACGCGACCTCGCCGGATTTTGCTCCGATTGCCAGCATCATTAGCAATAAAGGGCTTCTTTATCTGGCTGGCTCTGCACAGGATGGTCGCCGCACGCGCGGCATGACCGCGACGTCCTGGATTGATGGCGATGCGGATGCTGCCACTGTAGACAGCCGCCTTGCCGCTCTACTGCCCCAGGACGGAAAGCCCACGAAAATTCTGCTGATGGTCGGTCCTGTCACCCCCGTCATGATCGACCGTCTTGCAAACTGGCTCAAGGGCCCGGCAGCAGGCAGCTTTGTTCTGGTGCCGCCGTCCAGTTTCGTCGATAGCGGCATTGGAAATGATCAGGCCACCAATCTGCTGTCTTCCAGCCCGGTTGCCCCTTTATGAGCGATTGCATGACCCTGCCCTATCGTCCGAATGTCGGAATTGCGCTCTTTAATCGGGAGGGCAAGCTGTTCATCGCCTGCCGGACGGATCTTCCGGGCCGTGTCTGGCAGTGCCCACAGGGCGGCATTGATGAGGGCGAGACGCCCGAAACAGCCGCCATACGAGAGATGGGTGAAGAAATCGGCACAAGCAACGCCCGCATTCTTGCCGAACGTGAGGGGTGGCTGTCCTATGATCTGCCATCTGCCCTGATCGGCAAGGCTCTGGGTGGCCGCTTCCGGGGGCAGACCCAGAAGTGGTTCGTGATGGGATATGAAGGACAGGATTCCGATATTCGGCTGGATCTTCATGAGCCAGCAGAATTCGACTGTTGGGAATGGGTTGAGCCGAATGATGTTCTGGAACGCGATCTGGGCTTCAAGAAAGACCTGTATGCCGCATTAATCCCAGAACTGACGGCCCTGTTTCAGGCCGCCGCCAAAGACTGGGTTCGTACCAGCCGTGCATAAAGACCATCTTGCCTGAGCAGTTCCGCATGTGTCCCCGCTTCGGCGACAGCGCCGTGATCCATGACGACGATGAGATCTGCCGCCTGCACCGTGGAGAGCCGATGTGCGACAATCACGGTCGTGCGGCCTGAACGCAGATTGGCCAAGGCCTTCTGAACCCGCGCCTCACTTTCAGAATCCAGAGCACTCGTTGCTTCGTCAAGAAGCAGCACCCGCGGATTGCGCAAAAGGGCACGGGCCAGTGCCACACGCTGACGCTGGCCGCCCGACAGTCGACGTCCACCCGGTCCCACCCGTGTTTCCAGTCCCGCAGGCAGATTATCGAGAAAATCGACCGCCGCCATGGCGCATGCTTTTTCGACGTCATCCCGCGATGCAGAAGGACGCCCGATCCAGATATTCTCGATCAAAGACATATCAAACAGGGTCGTATCCTGACTGACATAGGCGATGGCATCGCGAAGGGATGAGAGTGTCAGATCGCGCAGATCCACGCCTTCCAGCCGGATACTCCCTTCACTCACGTCATGCAGGCGCGGGATCAGAGACAGTGCCGTGGATTTTCCAGCCCCGCTGGGGCCGACAAGCGCCACGGTTTTTCCGGGTTGCACGTCGAAAGTCAGGCCCCGCAACGCGACCCGGCCGTCTTCATAACGATACCCCGCCTGTTCGAAAACCAAGTGCCCCTTGCCTGCTGGAAGAGGTTTCGCCCCCGCCCGCTCCATCACGGCCGGGGGTTCGTCAATCACAGCAAAAACACGCGATAGTCCGGCCAAACCTTCCTGAAGAGCCGTGTTAAGAGAACCCAGCGCGCGGATGGGTCGGGATGCAGTCAAAAGGGCTGCGATAAAAGCCGTAAAGTCTCCGAGTGTTGCGCCGCCTTGCGCTGCCCGCCATCCCGCAAACCCCAGCACGGCAGCCACCGCTGCACCACCCAGAACTTCAAGCACTGGATCAACGCGAGCACGACCTTTGGCAATACGCAGAAATGCAGAATGGAGCAGATCAAGAGAATGATCGACCCGCGTGCTTTCTCGGTCTTCCATGCGGTAGATACGGATCTGTCGGGCCAGAGCGAAACTTTCGTTTAGCAGCGCCGAGGTCTCGCCAATCTGCTCCTGCATACCGCCCGAAGCACGACGCACTTTTTTGCCCAGCTTCTGGATAGGAACAGCCGCGATAGGGTAGAGCACGAGCGCGATCAGGCTCAGTTCCCAGTCCGTTACGATCATGGAAATCACCAGCCCCACTACCGTTACGGCGTCTCCGAGCGCGTTGACCACACGGATCATGGCCTCGCGGATCGAAATAGCGTCCGTGGTGAAGCGGGCCGCCCATTTAGCGGGCGCGTCCTTTTCGATCGTCGAGACATCCGCCTGAAGCGAATGGGCGAACATGCGGGATTGCAGCCCGCGAATCACCGTCAGAACCAGCCCCTGTACGGCAATAGTCTGTCCATACTGGGAAGCGGCCTTAAGTCCGGTCACGATCACAACAAGCGCCGGAATTTGATACAAAATTCGGGAATCATGCGCCGCGAACATATCCACAGCCCGTTTGATGACGGCAGGATAAAGCGCGGTCAGTGCTGCCATCAGAACGGTCAGGACAACAACGGAAATGATCCGTCCGACATGCTGGCGCATTTCCTCGCGCCAGATGCGTTTCATCAGGACGCGGCTATCCGTATCAAGGGCTGTGGTTTTCGTCATGTCCGGGGGTTTAGCAAACCTTGCGAAAAGGACGAAACCGCGATCTCACGGATGCGCGACAAGATAGGCCAGACACTGCGCCCGATCCGGCAGACATCCCTGCGCCATCCACCAGTCCCGGCCTTTTTTTAACCACTGCCCTATGCCCGGTCCCGGCAGAATGCCGTGAGCAAGGGCATCCTTGCCCGATAATGGGAACTGCGGCTGTGGCAGCGCCTGCAATCTGGAGCGAAAACCGTCCCAAATTCTGTCAGGTCCGCCCGTAAGACGGGCCTGTTGCAGCCAGCTCCGTTCCACAAGCGGGTCCAGATCCTGCTCCGCGCGCAGTCGTCTCAGGTCATCGTCAGACATGCCCGGAGACAAGGCCGGTTTGTCTGAGGCCCAGACTGCAATTCTTGCCGCATCCGCATTGGAAAGTTTTAGTCGTCCGAACAACACCCGGCTGCTCTCGTGGCAAAGAGCGAATAACCTGAGCAAAGGCTTTCCCGGAGCACCGCAGTTCAGCAACCGATTCAAAGCAGCAGGGTCCGGGTTCGGCAGGATCACCTGCAACAGTCCAACCGCCGCCATTGCTGCGATTGTTTCCGCAAGGCGCGGCCCCGATAGGATTCTAAAGAGTTCAGACGCGACCCGTTCGGCAGAAAGCGTCCCAATCAACCCAAGTTGTTCGGACACAGCTTCACATGCTGCCGTGTCAGGACGTCCACTTCCATAACGCGCGTCGAACCGGAAAAAACGCAGTGCTCTCAAAGCGTCTTCTGCAATCCGGCGGGATGCGTCTCCGACAAAACGGACCTGACGGCTTCTCAGATCCTCTTGTCCTCCAAAGTAGTCATGGAGACGATCATGACGATCCAACGACATGGCGTTGATCGTGAAATCGCGTCGAGCCGCGTCTTCCGTCCAGTCCTGCGTCCAGACTACGACCGCGTGACGTCCATCCGTTTCTTCATCCCGGCGCAGGGTCGTGATCTCATATGTAACACTATCCAGCACCGCTGTTACCGTTCCATGGGACAGGCCAGTCGGGATCACACGGATTCCCGCACCTTCCAGCCGACGCTGAACTTCCTCGGGAGGCTCCGGAGTCGCAAGGTCCAGATCATGGACAGGAACCCCTGCGAGCAAATCACGGACCGAACCGCCGACAAGACGCGCTTCAGGCAGGACACTCCAGATCCGGTCCAGACCTTTCCGATCCGGCAGACGCTCCAGCAGACCAGAGCTCTGTATCATACAGGCCGCGAAAGCGGGAAAAAGCAATCCTGACTCCAGACACCGAGACAGGGCTTTCCTTTTACATGACCGGGAACGGCGAGAGCCGCGAGTTCATAATGGACCGCGCGCGTCACCCGAGCCTGGATTGGAAAGGCGCCTTCGCCGTCGCGCATATGGATGTAAGGCACACCGGCACACTCTTCCGAAGGCCGGTCCCAGTCACACGACAGGGGGTGTTCGGGGCCAATGCAGATCAATTCGTCCATATTGGTGCGGAAACAGAGATTTTGTTGGCGACCGCAGGTTCCACGAAAATCCAGTTCGACCGCTACGAACGGGACGTCCTCGACCTGAATGATCCCCTGCTCCATCGGGGTTTTCAGCCAGTAGATTCCTTCGGGGTCGCGGGTCAGCATGGACGAGAACATGCATAGCATGGCTTTGCGCTTCACCGCCGAGCCACGATACAGCCACGTGCCGTCGCGCTGGATCAGGAAGGGCAGCTTTCGAGGGCTCGTGGACGAGCAGTCGGGAAAGGAAGACGGTGGCACCAGCGGATCTGGAGCCGCGAAGACGTCAGGCCGGGCCGCCTGCCGGAACTGATGATCGCTCAATTTTCCCTCCAACTGCATAAAAACTCTCTTCTCACACCAACTTGGGTGCAATCGAGCCTTGATGAAACCCCCACACCTGTCAGACTGGTGTTATGAGCGAGCAGCAATATTCTTCCGGCATCTCCGCCGGCACCCTGCGGGGCGAGGCGGACGTGGCTGAAGCCGATCGTCTGGCTCCGGTTCTCCATCATGTCCGTCAGGCCATCGGCAGCATTGTTCTGGGCCAGGACAGCGTCATCGAACAGGTTCTTGTCACGATCCTGTCAGGTGGTCACGCACTTCTGATGGGCGCGCCCGGTCTGGGCAAGACCCTGCTGGTCAACACGG
Organism: Gluconobacter cerevisiae; assembly: GCF_015244675.1. Classification (GTDB taxonomy): domain Bacteria; phylum Pseudomonadota; class Alphaproteobacteria; order Acetobacterales; family Acetobacteraceae; genus Gluconobacter; species Gluconobacter cerevisiae. The sequence continues at coordinate 105,413 of NZ_JABCQO010000004.1, forward strand.
CCTCACAGGTTCTGGGTCTGGACGCCACGCGCATCCAGTTCACGCCCGATCTGATGCCGTCGGACATCACCGGGGCGGAAATTCTGGATCAGGATGCTGACGGACGACGCGCCTTCCGCTTCCTGCCCGGCCCGATCTTCGGCCAGTTGGTCCTTGCTGACGAAATCAACCGCGCCAGCCCCCGCACCCAGTCCGCGCTGTTGCAGGCCATGGCGGAACGTCGGGTCACACAGGGGGGCAAGGATTATGCCCTGCCGCGCCCCTTCCATGTTCTCGCGACCCAGAATCCGATCGAGCAGGAAGGCACCTATCCCCTGCCCGAAGCCCAGCTCGACCGGTTCATGCTTCAGATCAGCCTCGGTTTTCCGAACCGGGACGCGGAACGGCAGATGCTGCTTCAGACGACAGGCGCCACGACGCCGACGGTCTCCGCCCTGATGAATGCCGAAAGTCTGCTCGCGGCCCAGAACCTCGTCCGGCGTCTGCCGGTCGGCGATCAGATCGTGGATGCAATCCTGAGCCTGACGCGTTCGCTGCGTCCGGAAGATCCGTCCGCATCGCCGGAAGTCCGGGACGCCGTGTCCTTCGGCCCCGGCCCTCGCGCAGCTCAGGCACTGATGATCGCGACCCGCGCCCGCGCGCTGCTTGATGGCCGTCTGGTGCCGAGCCTTGATGACGTCGTGGCGCTTGCAAGCCCGGTCCTGTCCCATCGTATCGGGCTGGGCTTTGGCGCCCGCGCCGCAGGAACGGACAGCGAAGTCCTGATCCGCAAGCAGGCTCAGGCCCTCCTCTGATCGCCGTGAAAAGTCCGTCCGATACCCTGCGCAGTTTTTTCCGCCGCAACCGGGGCGCCAGCTCCGGCGCTCCGACCGCGCAGGCGGAAAGCCTACCCCTGCCCGCGCTTGTTCTTGAAGCCGAAAAGATCGCCGCCAGCCTGCAAAGCGGTGTTCATGGCCGCAGACGTTCAGGACCGGGCGAGGATTTCTGGCAGTTCCGGCCCTATCATGTCGGCGAGCCCGCAACATCCATCGACTGGCGACAGTCTGCCCGTTCGCCAGTTGAAGACACGTTCTGGGTCCGTGAGCGCGAGCGCGAGAACGCCCAGTCGCTGATGCTGTGGTGTGACCCCTCGCCCTCCATGCAGTGGCGCTCGTCCGATGCCTTGCCGACCAAGGCGGAACGCGCACAACTCTGCACGCTGGCGCTGGCGTCCGCATCCCTGCGCGGCGGCGAACGCGCGGGTCTGCTGACCGGAATCGAGGCCGGACGCGCCCTTGCCGGACGTCAAGTTCTCCCGAGACTGGCGGCATCCCTTCTGCGTCAGGATGCAGATGAGCCCGAATTTCCCCGCATGTCTTTAGTTCCGCCACGGTCCGATCTGGTGGTGATCAGCGATTTCCTGTGGGACGAAGACCGGATCGACACGTTCCTCAAAGCCTGCGCCAGCCGTCCGGTGCGGACCCATCTTCTCTGTGTTCTCGACCCAGCCGAACGAGAGCTGAAACGCTCCGGGCGTATCCGGTTCGAAGGGCTTGAGGGGGGTGTTCTGACCCTTCCCGCCATGGAAAGCCTTGGTCCGGCCTATGAGCAGGCGATGAACGCGCATCTCGCGGCCCTCAAACAGAGTGCGGCGTCGCTCCATGCCGACTGCATCGTGCATGACACGTCACAGAATCCGCTTCCGGCCCTTCTGGCGTTGCACATGGCGCTCGGAGGCGGCCGATGATTCTTCTTGCCCCGTTCCTACTGCTCGGTCTGCTTACACTGCCTGCGCTGTGGTGGCTGGTGCGGGCGACGCCGCCTGCTCCGCAGGAACAGTCTTTTCCGTCCTTGCTCATCCTGAACCGGCTCACGGCCCGGCGGGAGGACGCCGCCCGTTCCCCGCTCTGGCTTCTGATTCTGCGCATGGTGGCCGTGGCCCTCGTCATTTTCGGGCTGGCCCGCCCCATCCTGACGCCGCATCAGACCGAAACCGGCAACGGACCGCTGACCCTCATCCTCGATGATGGCTGGGCCGCCATTCCACACTGGACTGACCGTATTTCCGCAGCGCTCGCACTTGGCGAAACCGCGATCCGCAACGGTCAGGACGTCACGTTCCTCCATGCCGCGCGCGCGCCGGACGGCGCGATTCCCGAAGCCTTCACGACGCATGACCCCCATGCGCTGTCCGAGCATCTCTCACATTTACGTCCGCAGCCCTGGCCGACGGACCGTCAGGCGCTGGCCGCGCTGCTCGGGGGCCGGGATCTGTCCGGCCAGCGCGTGATGGTGCTCTCGGACGGTCTGGCTGCGACGGGAGACGATGCGCTGCGTGGCGCGCTTGCGAAGGCGCGGTCCGTTCAGGATATGCGCTGGAACGGCTGTGACATCCTGCGCCTTGATGCCGCGACAGGTCAGGACGGCGCGCTTCATGCGACAGTCGACACGCTGCCCTGCCCGACCCGGACCGTGACGCTGCATGCTGTCAACGCCAATGGCGGCACGCTTGCGGCCTATCCCCTCACGACCGGAAAAGACCAGACGCTCTCCCTCCCGGCTCTGCTGCGGAACCAGCTCGATCGTCTGACACTTGAAGGCGCGACCGGTCCTGCTGCTGTGCATCTGATGGGACAAGCTGACCACCGCCGTCCGGTCGGTATTCTCCAGACGCCCGGCGACGCCACGCCTCTTGTCGGCTCGGCGTTCTTCCTCAATCGCGCCCTGCAACCGATTGCGGACCTGCATAGCGGCGATGCCACGGCCCTGCTGGGCGCGCCCCTGTCGGTTCTGATTGCTACGGATGGGGCGCTTTCGGGCGAGCAGACGCGCCATCGCGTTCTGGACTGGGTGCGTCATGGCGGAATGCTCGTCCGCTTCGCAGGCTCCGGTCTCGCGGCCGATCAGACCGCCACGTCCGACGCGACCTCCGATGCGCTTCTTCCCGTCCATCTCATGAGCGGGATGCGTCAGTTAGGCGGCCCGATGTCATGGGGGAAACCCCAGACGCTGGCACCCTTCCCCGAAGCCTCGCCGTTTTCGGACCTGACGATTCCGCCCGATGTCACCGTCTCGCGACAGGTTCTGGCCAAGCCCGAGACAGGATTGACGGATCATGTCTGGGCGGCCCTGAGCGACGGCACCCCTCTCGTGACCGCGCGCGCCGAAGGCAATGGAGAGATCGTCCTGTTCCATGTCACGCCCTCGCCCGACTGGTCCAATGTGCCGCTTTCGGGTCTTTTTCCCGACATGCTGGAACGTCTGATCCAACGGTCCGCTGGTGTGGCGGGCGGTGGCCCTTCGGAACTGGCGCCGTGGCGTATTGTCGGGAGCGATGGTGGACTCGTCATGCCGCCACAGGCTGCGCGCTCAATCCGCGCTTCGGATCTGGCACATATGGATGTTTCCGTTACGCATCCTGCCGGGCTCTATGGTCCTGCCCGTGGAACGCGCGCGCTCAATCTCGGCGATGCTGCTTCGCCGATGGTGGAGGAGCCTTTGCTCGGCACCCGGATTCTGCCCGATGGCGCGCATGCGGATCGTCCGGTTGGTCCTGCGCTGATGGCGGCGGGTCTGCTGCTGCTGCTGCTGGATCTGATCCTGTCCCTACGACGGCGCGGTCTGCTTGGCGCTCTGGCGATCGCAGGTCTGCTGCTTCTGCCGATGGCTCACGCCCAGACGCAGACACCCGCTCCTCTTCCGGCAACCGTGCCGCAGGCCGCGCTCGAAACGCGGCTGGCTTATGTTCTCACGGGTCATGACGATATCGATGCCGTCTCCCGCGAAGGGCTTCAGGGCCTTTCCGACTATACGAGCGCCCGCAGTTCCGCGACGCTCGGCCACCCTGACGGCGTTGTTCCGGGCAAGGACGATCTGGCGTTCTATCCGCTTCTGTACTGGCCAATTACGCCGGACATGCAGCCTGATCCCGAACGCACGAAAGCGCTCAATACGTTCATGGAACACGGCGGGATCCTGCTGATCGACGAACAGGGCGCTGGCACCGACACCGATTCTGGCACAAGCGCCGCCGCCCGGGCCGCGTTGCAGCGCGTGACCGATGGTCTCGTCGTGCCGCCGCTTGCCAAGCTGACGGACAAGCACGTTCTGGCCCACACCTTCTATCTATTGCATAGCGGCTTTCCCGGTCGCGTTGCCGGGCAGCCGGTTTATGTGGCACGCAACGGGGACGAGGCGAATGATGACGTCAGCCCCGTCATCATCGGCAATGGCGACTGGGCACATGCCTGGGCCGTGGACGGGTCGGGCAACCATCCTTTTGCCGTCATTCCCGGGGGCGAAGACCAGCGCACGCAGGCCTATCGTTTCGGCGTGAATATGGTGCTCTACGCCCTGACCGGAAACTACAAGAACGATCAGGCCCAGTATCCTGAAATGCTCCGCCGCCTCGGCAGCCCGGATGCGACACCTGCCACAACCAGCCCCGACACTGCCGACGAGGGGGACGCGCCATGATGTTCGATCTTTCTCCGATGCTTCCCATCTGGCTGCTGGCAACGCTGGCCGCACTCAGTGTTGCAGGCGCAATTTACGGCGCACTGCGCGGAGCGCGCGGGATGATCTGGCGCGCTCTCGCTGTTCTAGCCCTTCTGGGGTGGCTGTCCGGACCGCGTGCGCTTCATCCGGTGCTCCGCCCGGTGCCGCAGGATGCGCTGCTGGTCGTGGATCGCTCGGCCTCGATGCAGGTCGGCCCCCGCACGGCTATCGCGGACCAGACCGCACGGCAGATCATGCAGGACGCGGCCCATCTTCCGGGCCTGACGCTCCATCGCGTCGATGTTCCGGGTGGCATGGGCCACGGCACACGCCTGTTCGAAGCGCTGGACCACGCCGATCTGCCGCAGGGCCGTTTTGCAGGTGCCATCGTCGTGACGGACGGTATGGATCATGACGTTCCAGCCCATCTCCCGGCGCGCTTTCAGGGACCGGATGGGCAGAAACTGCCTCTGCATCTTCTGCTGACAGCTCGCGGGGAAGAACAGGACCGTCGTCTGCGCATCCTGAGCACGCCGCCTTATGCCATCGTTGGGCAGAACGCCACGCTCCGCGTGCAGGTGGACGATCTCGGTGCTCCGGATGCCGCCGACGCCGTTCTCACGATCCGATCGGGCGATGCCCCGTCGCAGACCCGCCCGATCCGGACCGGTACGCCGCAGGACATCACGGTTCCCGTACAACATCCCGGCGAAACGCTTGTCGGCCTGTCTGTTTCTCCGCTAGCCGGGGAAGCCTCTACGGAAAACAACAGCGACGTTGTACGGATCCGGGGCGTGCGCGACCGGCTGCGGGTGCTTCTGGTCTCCGGCGTTCCCAATCAGGGAGAGCGCGTCTGGCGCAGGTTGCTGAAGGCCGATCCGTCCGTGGATCTCGTGCACTTCACCATTCTGCGCTCTCCCAACACCGATGATGGCACGCCGCTATCGGATCTGGCGCTGATTCCGTTTCCGATCCGGGAACTGTTTCAGGAAAAGATCCGCAGCTTCGATCTCATCATTCTGGACGGTTTTCGCAACAGCAACATCCTTCCGGACGAATACCTGACCAATATCGCCGATTATGTCCGTAACGGCGGCGGCCTGCTGGTGACGGCAGGACCGGAATTCACGCAGGACGGCACGCTTCAGGATACGAGCCTCGCACAGATTCTTCCGGCCCATGTGGGGACGGACGGAGTGGCCACGCGCGCTTTTCGACCAGCCCTGACCGATCTGGGCAAAACCCATCCTGTCACAGCAGGTCTGACGCAGGATTGGGGCCCTTGGTATCGTGCCCTCCGGCCAGACCAGTCGCATGGCGAAGACCTGATGCATGGCCCGGACGGTGCGCCGCTTCTGCTTCTGGACCGGGTGAATCGCGGGCGCGTGGCCATGCTCATGTCGGACCAGCTCTGGCTGTGGTCGCGGGGTGAAGGCGGTGGCGGCCCGCAGGCCGAGCTTCTGCGGCGCCTGTCACACTGGCTCATGAAAGAGCCGGATCTTGAGGAAAACCGCCTCACTGCCCGGATCGAAAACGGCCAACTTGATGTCGAACGCCATGCGGCGGGACAGACTGTTTCGCCTGAAGCTTTCGTCACTGCGCCGGACGGAAAGCGCACGCCCGTTACCCTGAAACAGACTGACGGCGTCTGGCACGCCACGCTGGCGGCCACGACACCCGGCATCTGGAGTGTTCGGCAGGATGGCTTGGTCGCTTTCGCCAGTCCCGTCTCCCACGATCCGGTCGAACGGCAGGATCTGCGCGCCACCGCAACCGTTATGGGTGCTAGCGCTCAGGCATCGGGAGGGACTGTGGCGTGGGTCGCGGAGCACACGCCACGTCTGAAACAGGTTTCCGTCGGTTCAGCCATGAGCGGCTCGGACTGGATGGGGTTGCCTGTCACCACGGCGGCCGTCGCAGGCGAAACACGGACAACAGACCTCGTTCCGGCATGGGGAGCCCTGCTTGCGACGCTGATTTTCCTCGCAATGGGCTGGTGGCGGGAAGGTCATTGAAAAAATGTCATAATCCGGCACCTCCGAGAGGCATCTGCAGACTCGCGCAGGACGAGCGATCACAGTATATTGGCATCATGCGACTGCTCCCCACCCTGCCCCGCCTGCTGCTCGTTGCCGCTCTGGCAATGACGCCGACGATTCTCGTACCCTGGCATCACGCCCAGGCTCAGGATGCCGACGACGCCGAGGCTGAACAGGAAGCCGAAGCCAATCAGAAGAAAGCTGAAGCCCGCAAGGCCGCCCAGCGTGCCGCGCCGCCTTCCGCCCTTCCTGGAGCAGACGCATCCGACGACGACGCCGGTCATGCCCGCGCCGACGTGAACCCGACAGTTGCCCTGTTCGATGCCATTAACCGTGGCTCCCTCAATGCAGCCAAAGAAGCCCTCAACCGCGGTGCCGATATGGGTGGACACAACGTTCTGGACCAGACGCCTCTGGACATGGCCATCGACCTGAACCGCAAGGACATCATGTTCCTGCTGCTGTCGATGCGGACCTATAATCCGGACGGAAAGATCGAGAACAGCGTGTCCGATCAGGGCGTGGAAATGAAGAACGGCAGCGGCCATCTGACGATCGGCGGAAAATCCGTCACACCCAAACGTTCCGCCGTCGTCGCCTCCCCGCATTTCGATGCAAGTGGCGGTAAAGCAGATCCTTCAATTGGCTTCCTTGGCTTCGCAGGGCATTAACCGTTCGTGATCCAGACATAAAAAAAAGCCGGAGAAAGTTCTCCGGCTTTTTTTATGGGCGATGGCCTTCCGTCAGCCGACGTTACGCAGCGCCTGACTTTCCTGACGCAGGATGTCGATCTGAACGAACTGGCCATCGCGCTCGAAATACCAGAACGTCCAGCCATTGCAGGACGGCGCGCCGGTTAGACCTGCACCGAGTTTATGAATGGAGCCGCGCTGGTTGCCCGATACGAGGGTGCCGTCAGGTGTTACGGTCGCTTTCAGACGCTTCTGCCGGTCATACAGCACCGTTCCTGCTGGCAAGACACCCGTTTCTACGAAACTTCCGAACGGAATACGCGGCATTTCGCGCCGGGCGGGGGTCGTCGCCAGTTGTTCGGAGGTCAGGCGTTCTTCACGCGCCACACGCTCGCGCGCGGCCTTGACGTAATCCGGGTGCCGTTCGATGGCGATGTAATGACGGCCCAGACGCTTGGCCATTGCCGGGGTCGTGCCACTTCCGCAGAACGGGTCCAGCACCACATCATTGGCGTTGGTTGACGCTACCAGAACGCGATGCAGCAGACTTTCCGGCTTCTGTGTCGGATGCAGCTTCAGGCCGTGTTCGTTCTTCAGACGCTCATTGCCCGTGCACAGCGGCAGATACCAGTCCGAGCGCATCTGAAGGTCGTCGTTCAGAGCCTTCATGGCCTGATAATTGAAGCGATATTTGCTCTGCGGACCACGCGCGGCCCAGATCAGCGTCTCATGCGCATTTGTAAAGCGCCGCCCACGGAAATTCGGCATCGGGTTGGACTTGCGCCAGACGATATCATTCAGAATCCAGAACCCCAGATCCTGCATGATCGCGCCCAGACGGAAGACATTGTGATAGGAGCCAATGACCCAGATCGTGCCGTCCTTGTGCAAAATCCGGCGCGCTTCTCTGAGCCAGTCGCGCGTGAAATTGTCATAGGTCGCGTAATCCGCGAACTTGTCCCAGTCGTCGTCCACACCATCCACGACAGTCTCGTCCGGACGGCGCAGTTCACCGCGCAACTGAAGATTGTACGGCGGATCGGCGAAAATGCAGTCCACGCTCCCATCTGGCAGCGTCTTCATCGTTTCGATGCATTCTCCACGCAGGATCTGGTCGACGGGAAATTCACCGCTCATGCTGCGTGTACCTCTGCTTCAATCATATTTCGTATCGGCGCGAACCCGCGCCTGTGATGGGGTGTCACCCCACGGAGTTTCAGCCCCTGCATGTGTGCGGCCGTGCCATATCCGGCATTGCGCTCCCAACCATAGGCATCGTGACGCATGGCCAGACGCGCCATCAGGCGGTCGCGCGTTACCTTGGCGATGATGGAGGCTGCGGCAATAGACAGGCTTATCCCGTCGCCACCGATCACCATTTTGACGGGACAGGGCAGTTTCGGGGCATGTTTGCCGTCTACGAGAGCAAGGTCCGGCATCCGGCCGAGCCGGGACAACGCCCGGCGCATGGCCAGATAACAAGCCTGGGCGATATTGATCTGCTCGATTTCCAGAACGGATGCCGCGCCAATGCCGATCAATGCCTGATCGTCGGCCATAAGGGCCTCATAGGCGAGCAACCGGCGTCGGGCCGTCAGCTTCTTGGAATCATCAAGGAGAGCGGACAGGGTGGCAGACGGCGGAGCCGTAAAGGCCACGGCAGATGCCACGACCGGTCCGGCCAGAGGACCACGCCCGACTTCGTCGATCCCGACGACCAGCCCCCCATGGGCAGCTTCCAGGGCGTAATCCGGCATTTATGAGCGTCTCCCCGACAGATCACCGCGAAATCAGGTGACCGAATCGGTTTTGAATCATGGCGACTCGAAAGGGAAGCCTAAAAATGCATTGTCTCTAAGTTTAATATGTCAAGTGTGGTGGGAAAGACTCTTCACCTGAAGCGTCAGAGGTCTTCCTGCTGGTTCTCCTGACCGGCCACTGGCGGCGGCGATGGAACAGGCTGTTCCGTCTGTCCATGCTGCATCTGAAGCTCTTTCTCTATCTGAGGGAATTGATAGATTTTCTCCGTCACATTGACGGCGAGAAGAAGCAGACTGACAATCAACAACGACAGTCCCCGACCGACGATCTGTCGCCTTTTCCAGAAATATCCCGGCAAAAACAGCCACCACCAGAAGCCCGGCGGGGTCTTTCCACTTTCGCGGATCGAGTTTCGGTCCAGCATGAAGGAAATGAAAAACAATAGCAGCGACATCATCGCGACGATCGAAAAGGGTCCCATCCGATCACGTTCCGGGATATGGCGCCAGACCAGGATCAACAGCGTCAGACGCTGGATCAGCCATGGCCCAACCAGAAGCACCCAGGCCCAGTGTTCTGCACTTCCTGAAGACATCCGCAGAAGCCCTGTCAGCGGAGAGACAAGTCCCGCTGCGCTGGCGGGTCGCCACGTCTCCCCGAATTCCGACGTCCAGACAAGTGTTTCGGGCTTGATCTGCCGCTGCATGATCAGGCGCAGGATTTCCTCACGGGAGACTGGACCGGCCTGCTGCCCGTTATTGTCGTAAAACCATTCCATAAAAAAAGCCTCCCGGATCACTCCGGAAGGCTTCTAGCACAAAGACGTCCGTCCGGTCGAAACGCCTGTTGCGCTTCAATCGCTTTTGCGGCCGAACAGCAGTCCACCCACAATCATTCCCACGACCGTCGCGATCACGAGCGAAATCAGAGGGCGATCCTGCACAAACGCCGTTGCAGCTTCGAGCTTGGTTTCGCCTTCATCGTACAGATCGGCAAAATCCTGCTGCGCCATGCCGGAAAGCTGGTCGAACTTGCCTTCGGCCTGAAGCTTTGCGTCGCCGGTCAGGCCACCAAAACCGTCCTTGATCTTGCCCTTGGCGTCATCCAGGAGGCCTTCGACTTTGGTCTCAGTTGTATCAGCCATTTTATTCTCCTCTGTCCGGATTAACCTGTCTTCAGTTCAAACGCACGACGGAGGCATCCGGTTCCGGTCCGATATGATCTCTGGTTGGGGAAGAGACAAGCCCCAGGAAAAACTATCGGGCAGAACAGTAACGAAACGTATCATTTTCGGTCATTTTAATTTTCATTACCAAAACTGAACAGGATTTAAGGTCGCGTCATGGCAGGCGCTGGCCTCCTGCCGTATAAGCATGAAAACACATAACATCGTCGCCTGAGAGCCCTGCGCTCTGCTATGCGGAAAGACAGAACCACCATGGATCAGCAGACGGCCAGCTCCAGCGACCGCCTTACGAACAACACCGCCCAGTCCTCTCCCCCTCCCGCACGGTCACGTCGGCGCTGGGTCCTCTGGGGCGTTGTTCTTCTGATTGCTCTTCTGATCCTGTTCGCAATCTTCCGCCCGCATGGTGCGACCCACAAACATGGTCGTGGCGCTGCGGCTGACGGAAACGTGCAGCCCGTTGCCGTCGCAACGGTCCATAGCGGCGATATGCCCGTGATTTTTCAGGAACTCGGTACTGTCGTCCCCGTGACGAACGTGACGATCACGCCGCGCGTCAACGGCCATATCTCGGCTGTCTATTACAAGGAAGGCCAGCACGTTCATAAGGGTGATGAGCTCGAACTGATCGATCCGCGTCCGTATGAAGCCACGCTCTCTCAGTATCGCGGCACGCTGGCCGCCGATATGGCGCAGCTTGAAAAGGCCCGCGTGGACAACGCCCGCTACCAGCGCCTGATCAAGCAGAACTCGACCTCCGCCATGACCGCGCGCGATCAGGAATTCACGGTGCAGCAGCTTGAAGGTCAGGTCGAATTCGACCGGGCCAATGTCCGCAATGCCGAACTGAACGTGATGTACTGTCACATCATTGCGCCGGTCGAAGGCCGCGTCGGTATTCGCGTGCTCGACGTCGGCAACTATGTGACGGCTGGCCAGTCCGGCGGCCTGACCATCCTGACGATGATGCAGCCCATTTCCGTGATCTTCACGGTTCCGCAGAACCAGCTTCAGGAGGTCATGAAATATCTGGGACAGACCGGCGAACTGTCCGTCGAGGCCTGGGACAGCGACAACACTCACAAAATCGCCACCGGCACCGTCAAGGCGCTCGACAGCCAGATCGACACGGCAACCGGCACGGTCCGGATGCGTGGCATCTTTGCGAACGAAGACGAGCATCTCTTCCCGAATCAGTTCGTCAATCCGCATCTGCTGGTCACGACGCTACATGATGCTCTGCTCGTTCCTGCAAATGCCCTGCAAACCGGCCCTGACGGCCGCTTCGTCTATCGCATCAAGCCTGACATGACCGTGGAAGTCGTGCCCGTTACGGTCGGCACGACCGACGGCACGAATGCCGTGATCGAAAAGGGTCTGAGCAACGGTGATCGTATCGTAACGGATGGTGTCAGCCATCTGCGTCCCGGTCAGAAGGTCTCCATCCCCGATACGTCTTCCGCAGCAGCGCAGACTACTGAAGCAGAGCACAAAAGCGCCAGCCAGCACCGTCACCATCGCGACGGACAACAGAGTTCCGATGCGCCCCAGCAGAAGAACGACCCGTCCTCGCCCGCCGACACCGGCAACCACTGATCGCCGTCCAGAACAGCAAAACAGGGAACAGCAAGATCGTGAATCCGTCCCGCCTGTTCATCGAGCGCCCGGTTGCCACCAGCCTTCTGATGTTCGCCATCCTGCTGAGCGGCCTGCTCGGCTACCACTTTCTGGCCGTCTCAGCGCTGCCGCAGGTCGAATATCCGACGATCACGGTCTCAACGTTCTATCCGGGTGCCGGGCCGGACGTCATGAGCACGTCCGTCACCGCGCCTCTGGAAACCCAGCTCGGCCAGATGGCCGGACTGGACCAGATGACGTCCCAGTCTTCGGGAGGCGCTTCGGTTCTGACGCTGCGTTTTGGGCTGGACATGTCGATGGATGTGGCCGAGCAGGAAGTGCAGGCCGCAATCAACAACGCCACATCCCTGCTACCCAGCGATCTGCCCGCCCCTCCAATTTATGCGAAGGTCAATCCGGCAGACACCCCCGTCCTGACGCTGGGCATCACGTCAAAAACCCTGCCGCTTCCTGAGGTCGAAGATTACGTCAACACGCGGCTTGAACAGAAGATCAGCCAGATTTCCGGCGTCGGTCTTGTCACGCTATCAGGCGGCAACCGCAAAGCGTACCGGATTCAGGTCAACATTCCGAAATTGACGTCTTACGGCATCGCGATCGACACGCTGCGCACCATCATCAGCACGGTGAACGTCAATTCCCCGACCGGCACGTTCGACGGCCCCAAGCGCTCCACCTCTCTGCGCATCGATGGCCAGATCCAGTCCGTCGAACAGCTCATGAATCAGGTGATCGCGTATCAGAACAACGGCCCGATACGCGTGCGCGACATTGCGACGGTGGTTGAAGGGGCGGAGAACGCACAGCTTGCCGCCTGGGCCAACCGCACGCCTGCGCTGATTCTGAACGTGCAGCGTCAGCCCGGCGCGAACGTCATCGGCGTCGTGGACAACGTGCTGCGGGTCCTGCCGCAGCTCAAGCTCGATCTGCCGCCGGGCATTGATGTCACCCCGCTGACCGACCGCACCACCACCATCCGCGCTTCGGTCAATGACGTGGAATACGAACTGGCGCTCGCGATGCTTCTCGTCGTGGGCGTGATCTTCGTGTTCCTGCGGAATATCCCGGCGACGATTATTCCCAGCCTGTCCGTTCCGCTATCGCTGATCGGGACGCTGGCAGCGATGTATCTACTGGGCTTCTCGCTCGACAATCTGTCACTGATGTCCCTGACGATTGCGACCGGCTTCGTTGTCGACGACGCCATCGTCGTGATCGAGAACATCGCCCGTTACGTCGAGGCTGGTGAAGACCGCTACACCGCTGCGCTCAAAGGCGCGGGGGAGATCGGCTTCACCATCATCTCGCTGACGGTTTCGCTGATCGCCGTGCTGATCCCCCTGCTGTTCATGAAGGACGTCGTCGGGCGTCTGTTCCATGAATTCGCGATGACGCTCTCCATCACCATCATCATTTCCGCTGTCGTCGCCCTGACGCTGGTGCCGATGATGTGCGCGCGCCTGCTGTCCGACACGCATGCGCCATCCACGAAAAACACAGTCTGGAGCCGCCTGTCCAATCGCACCGAGCGCGGCATCAACGCCCTGATCGCGGGTTACGGGCGCTGGCTCGATGTCGTGCTGCGCTTTCGTGTCACGACCCTTCTGGTCACGCTCGGCACGATCGTCCTGACCGGTGTTCTGGCGTGGACCATTCCCAAGGGCTTTTTCCCGACACAGGATACCGGCGTCATTCAGGGCATCTCCGTGATGTCGCAGGCCATTTCTTTCGAGGGCATGAAGGACCGTCAGGCCGCTCTTGGAGACGTGATCCTGAAAGACCCCGACGTCGCCAGCATTTCGTCTTTCGTGGGCATCGACGGCCAGAACATGACGTTGAATGTCGGGCGCTTCCTGATCAACCTCAAGCCGCGTGAGCAGCGCACGTCCAGCCTTGAGGCAATCATGCGTCGTCTCTCCTCCACCGGAGATCAGGTGATCGGGGCACAGCTTTACGTCCAGCCGATTCAGGATCTGTCTCTGGATTCCTCGATTTCTGCCACGCAGTACCAGTTCATGCTGGAAAACCCGGATTACGACACCTTCAAGACCTGGGTACCGAAATTCGTGGAGGCTCTGCGCAAGGAGCCGTCACTGACTGATGTAACGTCCGATCTTCAGGCCGAGGGTCTGGTCGCACAGCTTTCGCTCGACCGTCCGACCGGTGCGCGATACTCCATCACGCCGCAGACGGTCGATAATCTGCTGTATGACAGCTATGGCCAGCGTCAGATCACGACGATCTACACGCAGTCTAACCAGTATCGCGTCATTCTGGAAGCCGACCCCAAACTCCAGACTGATCTCACGTCCCTGAGCCAGCTTTACCTGCCGGGCATTTCTTCGCAGGCCGGTGGCAGCACGTCCGGCCCGACGCGCCAGCCGACATCGGGGCTCGTACCGCTGTCTCAGGTGACGACGATGACGCATGTCCTTGCCCCGCTGCTCATCAGCCATTTCGGCCAGTTCCCGGCCACGACCGTGTCGTTCAACGTGGCCAGCGGCTATTCGCTGGGCGCTGCGACCAACGCCATCGAGCGCGCAGAAAAGCAGATCGGTCTGCCACGGGAGTTCCAGACCGCCTTCCAGGGCACGGCGGCAGCGTTCCGTTCCTCGCTGTCCAACGAGGTCTGGCTGGTCATGGCGGCTGTGGTTGCGGTCTATATTGTGCTGGGCATTCTCTATGAGAGCTATATCCACCCGATCACGATCCTTTCCACCCTGCCATCCGCCGCCATCGGTGCGCTGATCGGGCTTTATCTGTTCGGGATGGATCTCGACATCATGGGCATCATCGGCATCGTGCTGCTGATCGGCATCGTGAAAAAGAACGCCATCATGATGATCGACTTCGCGCTCGAAGCCGAGCGTCTGGAAGGTCATACGCCACTTGAATCCATCAAGCAGGCGGCGATGCTCCGCTTCCGTCCGATCCTGATGACCACGCTGGCCGCCCTGTTCGGCGCCCTGCCCCTGCTGATCGGCACGGGTGTGGGCTCCGAACTGCGCCGTCCGCTGGGTGTGGCCATCGTTTTCGGCCTGATGATGTCCCAGCTTCTAACCCTGTTCACCACGCCCGTCATCTATCTGTTCATGGATGAACTGGGGACGAAAACACGCGCCTTCATACAGCGTCACCGCCGACATAGCCCGCCGTCGCAGCCCCAGACTCCAAGCCCCAATACAGGCGCTCCGTGAATCTGGTTCGCCTCTTTGTCCTGAGGCCCGTTGGCACGACGCTGCTGGCGGTCGCTCTCGTGATCGGCGGCGTTATGGGCTATTTCGCCCTGCCCGTCGCCGATCTGCCGGACGTGGACTTTCCGGTCATCATGGTGACCGCAAACCAGCCCGGCGGCTCCCCCTCCGAAATCGCGAGCACGATCGCAGGGCCTCTGGAGCGACATCTGGGGGCGATTTCCGGCGTCACGGAAATGACCTCGGAATCCATGGTCAACCAGACGCGCATCACCCTTCAGTTCGACCTGTCGCGCGACATCAACGGCGCTGCGCGTGACGTGGAAGCCGCTTTGCAGGGCGCGCGGCAGGATCTGCCCACCAGTCTGCGCAGCAACCCGACCTATATGAAGGCGAACTCCAACGGCCCGCCCATCCTCGCTTTGACGCTATCGTCCAGCACCCGAACGCCGCAGGAACTTTACGATTTCGCAAGCAATATCCTCATCCCGCAGCTCAGCCAGATCCAGGGCGTCGGTGATGTAGAAATCCGTGGAGCGTCCCTTCCGGCCGTGCGTGTTGAAATCAATCCGCTGCGCCTGTTCCATTACGGGATCGGTTTCGAGGATCTGCGCGCCGCCCTCGCCTCCGCCAATGCTCATACGCCCAAGGGTTTTCTGGACGCCAATGGCGAGCGCATGATGCTCTCCACCAACGATCAGGCGACGGATGCGGAGGAGTATCGTGATCTGGTCATTGCCTATCGCAACAACCAGCCCGTCCGCCTGACGGATCTGGCGGACGTCAGGAACAGCGTCGAAGATCTCCGGCAGGCGGGGTATCTGAACGGGAACGCCGCCATTATCTGCACCGTCTTCTCGCAGGGTGGCGCAAACGTCATCAAGACGATCGACGGCATCCGCAGCCGCCTGCCAGCCCTTCAGTCCGCCTTGCCCGGCAATACCAATATTTCGATCCTGATCGACCGTTCCAAGACAATCCGCGCCTCGCTAGACGATACGAAACAGACCCTCGTCATCGCCGTCGTGCTCGTGGTGGTTGTCGTTCTGCTGTTCCTGCGCAGTCTGTCCGCCATCATGGTTCCAGCCATCGTGGTTCCAGTTTCGATCGTGGGAACCTTCGGGGTCATGGCTTTGATGGGATACCAGCTCGACAACATGTCGCTGATGGCCCTGACGATTTCGACGGGCTTCGTGGTCGATGATGCCATCGTCGTTCTGGAAAACATCGCCCGCTACATGGAGATGGGCTACGACCGACAGGATGCCGCTATCAGAGGCACGACCGAGGTCGCGTTCACGGTCGTTTCGATCACGGTTTCGCTGATCGTAGTGTTTGCGCCAATCATGCTCATGGGCGGGATCGCGGGGCGGCTGTTCCATGAGTTCGCGATGACCATGGTCATCACACTCTGCATTTCGCTGCTTCTGTCCCTGACGCTGACGCCCATGATCAGCGCCCAGCTCCTGACCCACACGGACGATAACGGTCCGGGTCTGTGGAAGAAGATCGGCCGTTTCCTCGAACGTATGATCAGCGCCATCACGTCGGGTTACGGAAAATCGCTGGACTGGGCTCTGGGGCATCAGTTCCTGATCGCGATGTCCCTGCCCGCCACACTGGTGTTGGCAGGTGTTTTGTATGTGAAAATGCCTAAGGGTTTCTTTCCTTCCGAAGACACCGGACAGATCATGGGACGACTGGTGGCCGATCAGTCGATCTCGTTTCAGGCGCTTCAGAAAATCGTGGTCAAAGCCATGAAGAGCGTCGCGTCCGACCGGGATGTCGTTGGCGTTATGGGGGGTGTCGGCGGGCGTTCGGCCAACTCGGCGAACATGTTCATTGCACTCAAGCCCAAATCCGAGCGGACGGACGATCTCGCAACCACCATCCAGCGTCTGACGCGCAGGTTCTCCCATATTCCCGGCGCGCAACTCCGCCTGATGGCCCCCGGCAGCGTCCGAACGGGCGCACGACCCGGGGACGCCGCCTATCAGTATTCGCTTGAGGGGCCTTCCGCCGAAGACCTGTTCGAATGGACCCCCAAGATCGTGGCCGCGCTTTCCAAACTGCCGGAACTCATGGACGTGACATCGGACGTGGAACAGGGCGGTCAGGGGATCAACATCGCCATCAACCGTGACACGGAAGCCCGCTATTCCGTCACGCCGCAGCTCATTTCCAACACGCTCTATGACGCGTTCGGCCAGCGCGCGGCGTCCATTATTTATGGCAATCTCAACCAGTACCGCGTCATCATGGAAGCCGCGCCCCGCTACTGGCAGGACCCGTCGATGCTGCAACAGATGTGGATCAGCACCTCCGGCGGGACAGCGGCAGGCGGTACGGCGTCGAACAATATCCGCGCCCGCGCCACAACGGCTGTCACGACCCTGTCGCAGAGTGAGCAGTCCTATCAGAACTCCGTCGCCAACGCGCTGGCAGGCGGAAAATCAGCGTCAAGCGGCGCAGCGGTTGCAACGAGCATGGCTACCATGGTGCCCCTGTCCGTTCTCTCACGCCAGCGCAACACCAATACAGCCCTGGCCGTCAGCCATGAAGGACAATCCGTCGCAACGACCGTGTCCTTCAACCTTGCGCCCGGCGTCTCGCTCGGTCCTGCTGTGGATGCCGTGCAGGCTGCCATGGTGAAGCTGCATGTTCCGTCAGACATTCATGGTGGGTTTGCAGGCAATGCGGCGGCTTTCCAGAAGTCTGCTGGGAGTGAGGTTTTGCTGATTCTTGCCGCACTCGCAGCCGTCTATATTGTGCTGGGTATCCTGTATGAAAGCCTGATCCATCCTTTGACGATCCTTTCGACGCTGCCATCCGCAGGCGTCGGCGCCATTCTGGCTCTTCAGGTCTGTGGTGAGGAATTCTCCCTCATGGCCATGATCGGCGTCATCCTGCTGATCGGCATCGTCAAGAAAAACGCCATCATGCTGATCGACTTCGCCCTCGTGGCACAGCGTGAAGGGCTGTCGGCCAGAGAGGCCATCCGTCAGGCCAGCCATCTGCGTTTCCGTCCCATCCTCATGACGTCTCTGGCGGCGGCTTTCGGTGCCGTGCCCCTCATCATCGGCAACGGATATGGCTGCGAACTCCGCCGACCTCTGGGAATCGCCATTCTCGGCGGCCTCGTGGTCAGCCAGTTGCTGACGCTCTACAGCACGCCCGTCATTTTCCTGTATCTCGACCGGTTCGGACGCGCCATGGGCCGTCTACGCGCCCATATCGCCTCCTTTTTCCATCTCTCAGCCCGGGGAACACAGTCCTGATGCCCGCCCTCCGTAAATCCACCCTGCGCACTGCCCTGCTGGGGGCGTCGACCCTGCCTTTCCTGAGCGGCTGTATCGGCGGCATGGTCGGGCCGAACTATCATCGTCCGAAAGCCATCATCTCCGCCAAGTTCAAGGAAGCACCTCCGCCGCCGGGCTGGCAGATGGCTGCCCCCGATCTTGCGAAAATGCCCAAAGGAGACTGGTGGACGATCTTCAACGATCCCGTTCTCAACGACCTTGAAGAACGCGTGGCCACGTCCAACCAGAGCCTGAAAGAATATGAAGCGCAGTACCGCAAGGCGGCCGCGACGATTGATTCGATCCGCGCGCAGCTTTTCCCGACGCTGAGCGGCAAATTCAGCTTCAACCGCAACTCACAGGGCGGCAGCACGTCGAATGCCAGCAACGGTATTCCCTACACGTCCAGCCAGTCCTACACATCCAACACATGGACCACCGGACCGTCCGCAAGCTGGACCGTAGACGTCTGGGGCATGATCCGCCGACAGGTTCAGCAGCAGGTTGCCGCCACACAGGCCGACGCCGCACTCGTTGCGAACATGCGACTGTCCTATCAGCTCCAGCTCGCGCAGGATTACTTTGATCTGCGCTATCAGGACAGTCTGATTGCGCTTTATGCTCGCAATGTGGAGCTGTATCGCCACAATCTGGAAATTCTCCAGAACCAGCTTGATGCCGGCGTCGCAGATCCGACGAGCGTCCTTCAGGCCCGCTACCTGCTGCAATCGACGCAGGCCAACCTGTCCAACGCCCATATTGCCCGCGCGCAGTACGAACACGCGATTGCGATGCTGACAGGCCGCGCTCCTGTGGAACTCACTCTGGCGGCATCGCCCCTGCCCGATACTATCCCAGCCGCCCCCGTCGCCGTACCCTCCATGTTGCTTCAGCGCCGTCCGGACGTGGCGCAGGCCGAGCGCAACATGGAAGCCTATAATGCGGAAATCGGGTATGAGATCGGTGCTTTTTTCCCGCAAGTGACCCTCTCCGCGTCTTACGGCTATAGCGGCAATCCTCTTGAACAGCTGATCCAGGCCGCTACCCGCACTTGGAGCCTCGGCGCAGCGGCGAGCGAAACCATCTTCCAGGGCGGCGCGCGTTCCGCTGCGGTACGCAGTGCAGAAGCCGATTACGACAATGCCGTGGCCACCTACCGCCAGACGGTTCTCGCAGCCCTTCAGGACACCGAAGATCAGATGTCCGGCCTGCGCTATCTCGATCAACAGCTTGCCTTGCAGAATGCTGCCGTGAAAACCGCCGAAAGCGCCGTTCAGGTGTCCATGAACGAGTATCTCGCCGGAACGCAGATTTACACGACGGTCATCACCGCCGAACAGAACGCCCTTCAGTATCAGGAAACCCAGCTCAGCGTGCGGCAGCAGCAGTTTCTTGCCGAGGTCAAGCTCATGACGGATCTGGGCGGAGGCTGGACGACGCAACAGCTTCCAAGCAAAAACTCGCTTCAGACGGACAATCCGTTCCTGCCCTCCTTCATCCAGAGGGACAAGAACGGGAACTGAAGACCATAAAAAAGGGCGGGGCCATTGGCACCCGCCCTTTTCGTATCAGCCTTGTATCAGGCGATCAGAGTGCGTGCAGTCCCGCAACACCTGCGAGAATGGCCAACACTGCCAGAACCAGGAAGATAATGAAAAACAGCTTGGCAATGCCTGCTGTAGCGGCAGAGATGCCTGAAAAGCCGAAAACACCGGCAATGATGGAAATAATGAAGAAAACAATCGCATAGTGCAGCATGACGGTGGTCCCTTGGACAAGAGTTCGTGGTCATGTCGTAACGTCACGCAGCTGCGGAAGTTTAATTTTTCCTTACAAGACGTTTTCCTAACAAAAAACCTACAAAAGATGCTGCCAGAAGCCAGAACAGCGGCTGATCCACCATCAGATCACTGACAAGTGCTTCCGTTTCTCTTGCCGCCCGAGAGAGTTTTGTTCCCAGAATGCCTTTCCCGGAACACCCATCGGCATCCTCCCGCAAACATTCCAGACTGGCGTCCATAGGTCTTTCTCCTGACATGACATTCTCCCAACGCAGAAAAGGCAGCCCGGTAGCGGACTGCCTTTTTCTTTATATCGTCAGAGCGACGAATGAATGCCTTAAATCAGGGCGTCCACTCAGTGGCCGACAGCAGGAGCGTCCTCGCCCCGGCGTGCAGCTTCTTCATTGTAGCGCTGCGCTTCGGGGGAAATGGTCAGAGCCATCGTCATTCCGGCGGACAGCAGATAGATCGCTGCAAACGTCCAGATCACATACTGCATGCCCGGTCCAAAAACCGCCTCACAGCCAGCGACAACAGCCGGTCCAACCCATGTGGATGCCCCGGCACCCAGACCAAGAATGGAGAGCGCAGCCGCTTTCTCACGCGGGCAGATCTGTGGCATGAGGCCAGACAGCGGCACGAAAGCCGCGACCGTTGCGCCATAGAAAATTCCTGCTGCAGCCACAGCCCAGAAATTCCCCGGGAACCAGAGCGGCACATAATAGAACAGCGGAATAGCTACGAAACCACCAATCCCACCAAAAACCGCCACGACAAACCGGTGTCCCAGCGTATCGGCCACCATGCCCGAGACGAGATTGAACAGGATGTTGCTCAGAAAAATGAGCGACAGGAGGTTCAGCCACTGGGCAAGGGAAAACCCGAGATGATCCACAAAAAACGCGGGCATGATCGCAAGGAACGCATATTCTGAAGACGTATCAATCACACGGACGATACCGGCAATCAGCGTCTTCGGCTCGCGCCACATGATGCTCATGGAGCCAAAGAAAATGTCTTTGGTCGGGATATGATCCGGCAGAAGACGCTTTTTGCCTGTAGGCTCATGCGTGAACAGCAGCGCAACAAGGCCGCCCAGAATCACAAGCCCAAGCGAACACCAGAAAGTGCGAAGCTCACCGATTGCGGGAATGGCAAATCGTGCGAACTGCGATCCCAGAGTGGGGAGACCTGCAGAAAATGAGAACCAGAACCAGCCCGCAGCGGAACCCAGCATGGCGGTTGGCGTGGCGGCGGCGATCCAAACAAGGAAACCATACGCAAACAGCGGGTATGCAAATCCTCGCAACGTATAGAACAGCAGGATCATCGGTCCGCTATTTGGTCCCAGCCCAAGAGACAGAAAACCAATTTCAAGGATGGTCCATAAAATAAGACCAAGCCACATAACTTTCTTTGGCCCCATGAGATCAGAAAGCGGCCCGGAGAACCAGGCGGCGATCATCACGGTGATGCCATAGAAAGTGAACATTTCATTCACGAAACCCTGCGTATGACCGTGATGAAGCATGTAGGTATCGAGATACCCCGCCTCCACACCATCGCCGACCATGAACAGGAGCTGCCCCACGAACGCCCAGAAGAGGGCTCTGGGTATTCCAAGGGTTTCCGCCAACCCATGTTTTGGAGGGGAAGATTCAGACATTATAACGCTCTCCAAACGCTGGACGCATCACGAACCCATCCGGACCTCATTGCCAGGATACATATTCGATGCGTCGTGGCAGGCCCTACGAGAGTGCTCGGGCCTGTTTCTCAGAATGATGCAGACCCTATGAGAAGAACGACGGAACATTCTTCAAAAGAGAGAAACCGCTCCTTATGAAGGAACGGAAATTCAGACTGCCTCCTAAAGAGACAGGAAAGATTCTGCAAAGAGTGCTGACTGCATATCACACACTTGCGTGACCAAGAAACCACGAATCAAAAAAGGCCGGGACATTCCTGTCCCGGCCTTTTTTAATGCTTCAAAACAGGAGCCTCAGGCGGCTTCCTGCTCCTCGGCAACATTCTGCTTCGGTCCGCTGTCCTGGCCCTTGGCGGTGACATCGCGATCGATCAGTTCGATCACGGCCATATCAGCATTGTCGCCATAACGCACGCCAGCCTTCAGAACGCGGGAGTAGCCACCGGCACGTCCCTTGTAACGCTCGGCAACAGCCGAGAACAGCTTCGTCACGACGGCATCGTCACGCAGCTGCGCGAAGGCCTGACGACGGGCGTGCAGGTCGCCACGCTTGCCGAGTGTGATCAGCTTTTCGACGACCGGACGAAGTTCTTTCGCCTTCGGCAGCGTCGTCGTGATCTGCTCGTGCTTGATGAGAGCCACGGCCATGTTGCGGAACATGGCAGCGCGGTGAGAAGAGGTGACATTGAGCTTACGCCCGCTCACACCATGACGCATTGCTAGTTTTCCTTACCTTGAAAGTTCTCAGAACGTCTCGTCGAGACGCTTGGCCAGATCCTCGATGTTCTCGGGCGGCCAGGCTGGGACGCTCATGCCGAGCGACAGCCCCATACCGGTGAGAACTTCCTTGATCTCGTTGAGCGACTTGCGCCCGAAATTAGGCGTACGGAGCATTTCCTGTTCGGACTTCTGCACCAGATCGCCAATGTAAACAATGTTGTCGTTCTTGAGGCAGTTGGCGCTACGCACCGAAAGCTCAAGTTCGTCAACCTTGCGAAGAAGATTGCGGTTGAACGGCAGGTCATCCTGCGGTTCTTCATGCTGGACCGGACGCGGTTCATCGAAGTTGATGAACAGCTGCAGCTGGTCCTGAAGAATCCGGGCCGCAAGAGCCAGGCTGTCTTCAGGCGTCACCGCACCGTTGGTCTCGACCGTCAGCAGCAGCTTGTCATAGTCAGTGACCTGACCAACACGCGTCTGCTCGATCTTGTAAGAAACCCGACGCACCGGCGAATAGATCGCATCGATGGGAATCAGGCCAATCGGAGCATCTTCCGGACGGTTTGCTGCTGCTGCAACATAGCCCTTGCCCATATTGACGGTGAATTCCATGCCGAGCTTGACGCCGTCATCGAGCGTGCAGATCACGAGATCAGGATTCATGATCTCGATGTCATGACCTGCCTGGATCTGGCCAGCCGTCACTTCACCCGGGCCAGTGGCCGTCAGGATCATGCGCTTGGGGCCTTCACCGTGCATGCGAAGAGCAAGCTGCTTGACGTTCAGGACGATGTCCGTGACGTCTTCGCGCACACCCGGTACGGCGGAGAACTCATGCAGCACGCCATCGATCTGGATGGCGGTCACAGCAGCGCCCTGCAGCGACGACAGGAGAATACGACGCAGTGCATTGCCGAGCGTCATGCCGAAGCCGCGTTCCAGAGGCTCGGCCACGACAGTGGCGATGCGCGAGGCAACCGGTCCGGGCTCGACTTCAAGCTTCTCCGGCTTGATGAGGGACTGCCAGTTTTTCTGGAGAACCAAGGTCGTGGCCTTTCAAACAACGAAGCACGCCAAGGGAAATTGGCGGCACCTGGGCCCGCACCAGCGGTGCGGTAAAAGATGCAATCACTTACAGATGCTGCGTATCGCACGCGATACGCAGCACAGCATCATTCAGACGCGACGACGCTTCCGGGGACGGCAGCCGTTGTGCGGCACGGGCGTCATGTCGCGGATAGACGTAATGTTAAACCCTACGGCCTGAAGGGCACGAAGTGCGCTTTCACGCCCCGAACCCGGACCGGAGACCTCGATCTCAAGCGTTTCCATGCCATGCTCGCGTGCCTTGCGGCCTGCATCTTCTGCGGCGACCTGAGCAGCATACGGCGTGGACTTACGGGAGCCTTTAAAGCCCTGCGCACCCGACGACGACCAGGCAATCGCGTTGCCCTGTGCGTCAGAAATGGTGATCATGGTGTTGTTGAACGTGGAGAGCACGTGAGCAACACCGGAAATGATATTCTTGCGTTCCTTTTTACGGATACGCGGAGCAGCGGCCTTCGCCATGAGAGAGGTCGTCCTAAAAGTTTAAGCAAAACGTCGATGAAAAAAAATCAGGCGCGGATTAGCGCGTAACCTTCTTCTTACCTGCAATCGCCACAGCCTTGCCCTTACGGGTGCGGGCGTTGGTGTGCGTACGCTGACCGCGGACCGGCAGGCCACGACGGTGACGAAGGCCGCGGTAGCAACCGAGGTCCATCAGACGCTTGATGTTCATTGCGGTTTCACGACGAAGGTCACCTTCGACGCGCAGTTCGGAATCGATCAGTTCGCGGATCTTGACGATCTCATCGTCAGACAGCTCGTTGACGCGCTTTGCATCGGGGATTTCGAGCTTGCTGCAGATGGACTGCGCTGTCGCCGGGCCAATGCCATAGACATAACGCAGGGCAATGACGACCCGCTTGTTGGTCGGAATGTTTACGCCGGCAATACGTGCCACGCCTGTTACTCCCATTGAAGCGGCCCGAAGCCGCCTCAGACTGTTATATCCCCGGCCATAGCCAGGTCGATGATCTTGCAGCCACATCTGCCGTCCACCGATTCCGGAAGACGTCTAGACGGTCTGGCTACACCTATGTCGAGGGCGCGCAATAGACTGCTCACCCTACCTGAGTCAAATAATAGAGATCACTTTTTCGTGATCTCATCGTGAAACTCAGTTTTTTACGGTGCCCGTAACGATGGCATCAAGCTCTTTGCCAACGCTTTCAACGTCTTTCATGCCATCAACATGAAGCAGTCGTCCTGCCTTCTCATAATAAGGAAGGATAGGAGCGGTCTGCTTGCGATAAACGTCAAGACGCGCGCGAACAACCTCGGGGTTGTCGTCCGGACGCCGGGTTCCGTCCTCGCCCCTACGACTGGCGATACGGTCTACAAGTTCGTCTTCGTTCACATCCAGAAGAATGACCGCACCGATTGTCAGATCACGCTGAGACAGCATGGCGTCCAGGGCCTCAGCTTGGCTTTCGGTCCTAGGGAAGCCATCGAGGATAAATCCACGCTGGCAGTCCGGCTGTGCGATACGGTTCTGGATCATTGTGACAATGATGGGATCAGGGACAAACTGTCCCTGCTCCATGATCGCTTTGGCTTCGTTGCCGATTGGCGAACCCGCAGCCACTTCGGCACGCAGCATATCGCCAGTTGAGATCTGCTTGAAACCGTAAAGGGCTTCAAGCCGCTTGGCCTGCGTGCCTTTACCTGCTCCGGGAGGTCCAAGAAGAATGATGTTCATCGACGTCTCGTGCCCCCTTGTAGACCGCCACGGCTTCCGCGACTGCGTTGTTTGCGGATCAGTCCAGAATACTTATGAGCCACCAGATGAGACTGAATCTGTGTGACTGTATCAATCGTGACCGAGACGATAATAATCAGGCTGGTGCCACCAAAATAGAAGGGGACATTATATTTGCTGATCAGGATCTGCGGCAAAAGACAGACCAAGACCAAATACAATGCGCCGATCGCTGTCAGACGAGACAGGATCTTGTCGAAATACGTCGCTGTACTTGCACCTGGCCGGATGCCTGGAATGAACCCACCCTGTTTGCGTAGGTTTTCTGCTGTTTCTTCGGGATTAAACGTAATCGCCGCGTAGAAATAGGAAAAAAACAGGATCATCGCCGCATAGAACAGCATGTAAAGCGGCTGTCCCTGTCCGAGTTGTTGCCCCAGAATGGACAGCCATCCCGGCATCGAATGTCCGTTCATAAAACCGGAGATCGTCACTGGAATTAGCAGTACGGATGATGCGAAGATCGGTGGGATTACGCCGGCGGTATTCACCTTCAGCGGCATATGGGTAGAGTCACCACCGAAAATACGGTTTCCAACCTGACGCTTCGGATACTGAATCACAACACGGCGCTGTGCTTGCTCCATGAAGACGATAAAGCCGATAACGGCAATCGCCAGAACGAGGAAAATCACCACGAAAATGGGTGAAAGCGCGCCTGTCCGTCCGAGTTCAAAAAGACTGGCTAGAGCATTTGGCAGATTGGCGACAATGCCCGCAAAGATGATGAGGGAAATCCCGTTTCCGACGCCTCTGGACGTAATCTGCTCGCCCAGCCACATCAAAAACATCGTGCCGCCAACAAGGGTTACGACACAGGATATGATGAAGAAGACACCGGGAGCCACCACAGCGTTCGCACCATGTGCCGTCATGTTTTCCAGACCAACAGCGATGCCATAAGCCTGAAAAAGGGCAATAAAGACCGTAAGATAGCGCGTATATTGATTAAGCTTCTTACGACCTGCCTCACCTTCTTTCTTCATCGCTTCCATGGACGGAAGCGCCGTTGAAAGAAGCTGGATGATGATCGAAGCACTGATATACGGCATAATATTCAACGCGAACACAGTCATACGCCCAAGCGCACCACCAGTGAACATGTCAAACATTCCCAGAATGCCACCCTGATGCTGGGCAAGAAGCTGCCCCATCACGGTCGCATCGACACCGGGAACCGGAATGTAGGTGCCAAGCCGATAGACAATCAACGCACCAAGTGTGAACCAGATACGCTTTTTGAGTTCGGTCGCCTTAGAAAACGAACTCATATTGAGATTGGCGGCGAGCTGCTCTGCTGCGGAAGCCATCCACCTGTCCTTTCATGAAAACAGCGCCACCGCACATAAGCACGGGACGCTGTTCACTATCCAACCCTAACCCAGGCAAGGCCCGGGAGAAGATAACTCAGGCCTCAGCCTGAACTTCCTTCTTGGTCTCGAGTACCTTGACAGTACCACCAGCTTTCTCGACGGCTGCCAGAGCAGCAGCAGAAGCGCCAGCAACTTCGATGGTCACGCCATGCGAAAGTTCACCATGGGCAAGAAGACGGACACCGGCCAGCTTGCTTCCGTTGACCAGACCAGCCTGACGGAGGGTCTCTTCGGTAACGGTTGCAGCCTTATCCAGCTTTCCGCTTTCAATGGCCTTGGAGATCGCGCCGAGGTTCACCGGAGCATATTCCTTGCGGAAAATGTTCACGAAGCCGCGCTTCGGCATACGACGATACAGCGGAAGCTGACCACCCTCGAAGCCGTTGAGCGAAACACCTTCACGGGCTTTCTGACCCTTGACGCCGCGGCCTGACGTCTTGCCCTTACCGGACCCGATGCCACGTCCAAGACGCTTCTTGCGATAACGAGAACCCTCGTTGTCACGCAGTTCGTTGAGGTTCATTTCAATCCTCCACCTTGATGAGGTGGGCAACCTTGCGGATCATTCCACGCACGGCCGGAGTGTCCTCCAGCGTACGCGTGGAACCAATTCCACGCAGACCGAGACCAGTGATGGTCCCAGCCTGGCCCGGTTTACGACCGATGACCGAAGCGATCTGCGTAACCTGAACGGTCTTGCCATTCTCAGCCATTTGCCGCCTCCGCTTCCGTCTGGCCCTGCTCGCGCTTACCAAACAGTTCAGCAGCTTTCTTGCCGCGACGAGACGCAACATGACGCGGGCTGCTGGCCTTTTCGAGCGCAGCAAACGTAGCCTTGATCATATTGTGCGGGTTCCGCGTTCCCAGGCTCTTGGCCACAACGTCATTGACGCCAAGGCTTTCGAACACTGCACGCATCGGACCACCAGCAATGATACCCGTACCGGCTTCAGCCGCACGGACGACAACCTTGCCAGCACCGTAGTGACCGAACGTGTCATGATGAAGGGTACGACCCTCCTTCATCGGCACGCGGATCATCGTGCGCTTTGCACGCTCGGTTGCTTTGCGGATTGCCTCGGGAACTTCACGGGCCTTACCCGCTCCGTAACCAACGCGACCCTTCTGATCACCGACAACAACGAGGGCAGCAAACGCAAAACGGCGACCACCCTTTACGACTTTGGCAACACGGTTGATGGTGACGAGCTTGTCGACCAGATCATCGCCCTGCTCGCGCTCACGACCACCACGGCCGCCTTCTCTTGGCTCACGTGCCATGTGTGATCCTCCTTAGAACGAGAGTCCGCCCTCGCGGGCAGCCTCTGCCAGGGCTTTGACCCGGCCATGATACAGATAAGAGCCGCGGTCGAACACGACGGTCTTGACGCCAGCCGCAACACCACGCTCGGCAATCAGCTTGCCGATCACTGTAGCTGCAGATACGTCCGCGCCGGTCTTGCCAGCATCGCGAAGCGTCTTTTCCAGCGTAGATGCGCTGGCGAGCGTACGGCCCTGTGCATCGTCGATGATCTGGGCATGAATATGCTTGCTGGAACGAAAGACCGACAAACGCGGCCGGCCGCCGCTCTTGCGACGAAGCTGGAAACGCAGCCGCTGACGGCGGCGTTCCTGCAATCCTTGCTGCGATGCCATTACTTCTTCTTACCTTCCTTACGACGCAGAACCTCGGTCTCGTACCGAACACCCTTACCTTTATAAGGCTCAGGCTTACGGAAGCTGCGAATATCGAGCGCAACCTGGCCAACGCGCTGCTTGTCGTTACCTTCAACAACAATCGCGGTCGGACGCGGAGTGGTGATCTTGATGCCTTCCGGGATCGGATAGACAACATCGTGCGAGAAGCCGAGGTTCATCACCAAGTTAGAGCCCTGAACAGCAGCACGGAAACCCGTACCCTGAATTTCAAGCCCCTTGGTGAAGCCGTCCGACACACCCTTGACCGTATTGGCGATCAGGGCGCGGGTGGTTCCCCACATGGTCCAGTTTTCGCGAGAGCGACGACCGAGAGGAGCAACGGAAACATTGCTGCCGTCAATCTTGACTTCCACATGACGGGAAACCGGAACGCTCAGCTCACCGAGCTTGCCTTTGGCCTTAAAGATGCCATCAGCAACGGAAACCTGTACGCCAGCCGGAACTTCGACGGGGTATTTACCTACGCGAGACATGCGACCCTCCTTAGAAGACGCGGCAGAGGACCTCGCCGCCAACGTTGGCAGCGCGAGCCTCGACGTCCGACAGGACGCCACGCGGGGTGGACAGGATCGACACACCAAGGCCGGCATAAACGCGCGGAAGTTCCTTGATCTTCGAGTAGACGCGACGGCCGGGCTTGGAAACGCGATGGATTTCCTTGATGACCGGCTGGCCTTCTACATACTTCAGCTCGATACGGAGCTGTGCAACACCCTTGCGGAGCTCTTCAGCAGCGAAACCACGGATGTAGCCTTCACGCTTGAGAGCTTCCAGAACGCTTGCGCGCAGCTTGGATGCAGGCGCAACGCAGACAGCATGACGGGCACGCTGCGCATTGCGGATCCGGGTCAGCATATCGCCCAGTGGATCAGACAAAGACATTCGATCTACCCTTTACCAGCTCGACTTGACCATGCCAGGAATCTGGCCGGCGGAGGCAAGATCGCGCAGAGCAATACGGCTCAGTTCGAACTTGCGATAGTTGGCACGGGGGCGACCAGA
Source organism: Gluconobacter cerevisiae (assembly GCF_015244675.1). Classification (GTDB taxonomy): domain Bacteria; phylum Pseudomonadota; class Alphaproteobacteria; order Acetobacterales; family Acetobacteraceae; genus Gluconobacter; species Gluconobacter cerevisiae. The sequence goes on from NZ_JABCQO010000004.1 coordinate 134,864, forward strand.
AAGCTTGCAACGCAGACGGACGCGTGTCGCGGACCCATTGCGCGGCATCTGGGCCAGCTTAAGGGTCGCATCAAAGCGGTCTTCAACCGACAGTGTACGATCCTTGATGATGTTCTTGAGAGCGGTCCGCTTTTCCTTATCGCGCTTCACTAAGTCAGCACGATGGTTATTACGGTTTACCGCTGAGACCTTCGCCATCTCGAATTTTCTCCCGGAACCTGTCAGGCCTATCCCGACGGTTTTCCAATCAGCGTGTCTATAAAGGAAAGCGGCCTTCCAATGGAAGGCCGAATCCTGATTTTAACCGTGATCGGTCTGAAAAATTATTGATCAGCCGTTGAACGGCAGATCAAAGGCCTTCAGCAGGGCCTTTGCTTCAGCATCAGACTTGGCGCTGGTCACGAAGATGATGTCCATGCCGCGGACGGCATCGATTTTGTCATATTCGATTTCAGGAAACACGATCTGTTCCTTGATACCCATGGCAAAATTGCCATGCCCATCAAAGCCTTTGTTTGCCGGCAGACCGCGGAAATCGCGGATACGTGGCATAGCGATCGTCACCAGACGGTCAAGAAATTCGTACATCCGGGCACGACGAAGCGTGACCTTGCAGCCGATGGGCAGACCTTCGCGGATCTTAAAGCCAGCAATAGCCTTGCGAGCAAGGGTTTTGACAGGCTTCTGACCCGAAATCACGGTCATTTCCGCAAAAGCAGCATCAAGCTTCTTCTGGTCACCAGCGGCTTCGCCAACACCCATGTTCAGCACGATCTTTTCGAGCTTGGGAACCTGGAGTTCGTTAGCATAACCGAACTGCTCACGGAGCTGCTTCTTAAGCAGTTCTTCGTAGCGCTGGTGCAGACGCGGCAAAGCGTTCTTATGTTCGCTCATTGTTGCGTTCCTCAGCCTTCGATCACTTCGCCGGTTGCCTTGGCAACACGAACCTTGCGACCGTCTTCCAGAATGCGGAAACCAACACGCGTCGGCTTGCCACTCTTTGGATCAACTAGCTTCAGGTTGGACAGATGGATCGGCATTTCGCGCTCGATGATTCCACCTTCGCCACCTGTGCGGTTGGGCTTCGTGTGACGCTTGGCAATAGCCACGCCACGCACAACAGCCTTCTCGGCCTTCGGCATCACAGCGAGAACTTCGCCGCGAACGCCACGGGACTTGCCGGAGAGGACCAGAACCTGATCACCCTTCTTGATACGAGCAGCCATTACAGCACCTCCGGAGCCAGCGAGATGATCTTCATGAACTTGCGCGCGCGCAGTTCACGAACCACCGGGCCAAAGATACGCGTACCAATCGGCTCCTGCTGCTTGTTCAGAAGAACAGCGGCATTTTTATCGAAGCGGATGGCGGAGCCATCTGCACGACGAACCGGGTAGGAGGTGCGAACGATAACGGCCTGATGGACGTCACCTTTCTTCACCTTGCCGCGAGGAATTGCTTCCTTGACGGACACGACAATGACGTCGCCGACCGAGGCAGTCTTCCGCTTGGAGCCGCCCAGCACCTTGATGCACTGCACCCGACGCGCACCGGAATTGTCGGCAACGTCAAGGTTGGTCTCGGGATGAATCATGTGCCTACCCCCTTATGCGCTGACGGAAGAGGATGCTGAAGCCAGCTCCTCTCCGTTGCGCGACACGACAGACCACGTCTTGCGCTTGGAGATTGGTGCGCATTCTTCAATGCGAACCAGATCACCCGTCTGGCAAACGTTTTCTTCGTCATGAGCCGCATACTTTTTGGAGCGGCGAATAAACTTCTTGTAGAGTGGGTGCATGATGCGACGATCAACAAGAACGGTAACCGTCTTGTCCATCTTATCGCTCGTGACCCGACCCGTCAGGACGCGCCTTGGCATCGTCCGTCTCCTCTCAGGACTTAGCGGCGGACGTTTTGGCGCCCGCACGGTTCTTCGATGTGTGAGCCAGTGTCTTGATACGTGCTACTGCACGGCGCACGACCTTGACGCGGCTTGTGTTCTCCGACTGCCCCGTGGCAGCCGAAAAACGGTGGTTGATCTGTTCGCGCTTGAGGTCGAGCAGAAGAGCATTCAGCTCATCTTCGCTCTTCGCGCGCAGATCGGCAGGCTTGTACGTGTCGGCCATTACGCGTCTCCGATACGCTGAACGAACTTGGTCTTGATCGGAAGCTTTGCAGCCCCCAGACTCAGGGCCAGCTTGGCAACCTCAGGCGGAACGCCTTCGATCTCGAACAGGATACGACCCGGCTTGACACGTGCGGCCCAGTACTCGGGGTTACCCTTACCGGAGCCCATACGCACTTCTGCAGGCTTTGTCGAGACCGGAGTATCCGGAAAGATACGAATCCACACACGACCGGCACGCTTCATGGCACGCGTGATCGCACGACGGGAGGCTTCGATTTGGCGAGCGGTGATCCGCTCCGGCTCCAGCGCCTTCAGGCCGAAGGCACCGAAGTTCAGCTGGGTTCCGCTTTTCGCCAGACCGTGAATGCGGCCCTTGTGGGCCTTACGAAACTTTGTCCGCTTCGGGGAAAGCATGTTGTTAAATCCTCAAATCAGCACCAGCAAAGGAACTGTGAGCTTTCGCTCACAGTCTTAGCGCTGGGGAGCCTGCTCCGCAGCACGACGATCCTGTGCCAACGGGTCATGAGCCAGGATCTCACCCTTGAAGATCCATACCTTCACACCGCAGGTACCATACGTTGTCTTGGCAGTTGCCGTACCGTAATCGATATCGGCGCGAAGCGTATGCAGGGGAACGCGTCCCTCACGATACTTTTCGGCACGAGCGATTTCAGCACCACCCAGACGACCACCGCAGGTGATCCGGATGCCCTGGGCACCCAGACGCATTGCGGACTGGATTGCGCGCTTCATGGCACGACGGAACGCAACGCGACGCTCAAGTTGCTGAGCGATATTCTCGGCAACGAGGGTGGCATCGATTTCCGGCTTACGGATCTCGACGATGTTCAGCGCCACGTCGGTCTTCGCCATACGGCTCAGTTCCTTGCGGAGCGCGTCGATGTCCTGACCCTTCTTGCCGATCACAACACCCGGACGGGCAGCGTAAATCGTCACGCGGGGCTTCTTTGCCGGACGCTCGATAACAACGCGGGACACGCCTGCGCCGGACAGCTTGCGACGCAGGAATGCACGAAGCTTCAGATCTTCATGCAGCAGGCGCGCATAGTCTTGACCAGCGTACCAGCGGCTGTCCCAGGTACGGTTGACGCCGAGCCGAAGCCCGATCGGATTGACCTTATGTCCCATGGATCAGGCTGCCTTCTGCTCTTTGTTGGTTCCGCGAGACGGCTTCGTCTCTTCCGGTGCTTCCGCACGCTCGGCAACAACAATCTTCAGGTGGCTGAAGAACTTCTGGATCTGAGAAGAACGACCACGGCCACGAGCGTGGAAACGCTTCATGACAATGGACTTGCCGACTTCTGCAGTCTTGACCACCAGCTGATCGACGTCGAGCTGATGGTTGTTCTCAGCGTTGGCCACGGCGCTCTCAAGAGTCTTCTTGACCTGCTGCGCGATACGACGGCGCGAGAAGGCAAGAGCGGCGATAGCCTTGTCAGCCGGCTGGTTGCGGATCATCGCCGCAACCAGGTTCAGCTTTTGCGGGCTGACGCGGATGTTGCGGGCAATAGCCTGCGCTTCCGTGTCAGCAAGCGTGCGGATATGCTTTGGCTTGCTCATTTTCAGCCCCGCTTCGACTTCTTGTCAGAGCCATGACCGGTGTAGGTCCGTGTCGGTGAGAACTCACCGAACTTGTGACCGACCATGTTCTCCGTGACCTGCACTGGCAGGAACTTGTGACCATTATAGACGCCGAACGTAAGTCCAACGAACTGCGGAAGGATCGTCGAACGACGCGACCAGATTTTGATCACTTCATTACGACCCGAAGCGCGCGACGCTTCGGCCTTGCCGAACAGATACCCGTCAACGAACGGGCCCTTCCAGACGGAACGTGCCATCTCTGTTTGCCCCCTCTTACTTGCCGGACTTACGGCGACGGATGATCAGGCTATCCGTCTTTTTGTTAACACGCGTCTTGTAACCCTTGGTCGGAACACCCCACGGCGTAACCGGGTGACGGCCACCAGAGGTCCGGCCTTCACCACCACCATGCGGATGGTCAACCGGGTTCATGACAACGCCACGGTTGTGCGGACGACGTCCAAGCCAGCGCGAACGACCGGCCTTGCCCATGTGCTGGTTCATGTTGTCCGGGTTGGACACGGCACCGACGGTTGCCATGCATTCACCACGAACAAGACGCAGCTCACCGGACTGCAGCTTGATCTGCGCATAGCCAGCATCCTTGCCGACGAGCTGCGCATATGTGCCAGCTGAACGGGCCAGCTTGCCGCCGGCGCCCTGCTTCAGCTCGATGTTATGCACGATCGTTCCGACCGGCATTGCACCCAGCGGCATGGCGTTGCCAGGCTTGACGTCCGTGTGGGCGCCGGAGATGACGCGATCGCCAACCTTCACGCGCTGCGGAGCAAGGATGTAGGCGAGTTCGCCATCTTCATACTTGATCAGCGCAATGAATGCCGTGCGGTTCGGATCGTATTCGAGACGCTCGACCGTAGCGGCCACATCGAACTTGCGACGCTTGAAGTCGACATAACGATAGGACTGCTTGTGCCCGCCGCCACGGAAACGGACTGTCGTACGACCGTGATTGTTACGACCGCCGGACTTGTTCTTGCCTTCCGTCAGCTGCTTGATCGGCTTGCCCTTGAAGAGCTCGCTACGATCAATCAGCACGGTGCCGCGTGTGCTCGGCGTCGTGGGATTAAAGTGCTTGAGTGCCATGGTATCCTACCCCGCGTCAGCCCAGCTTGGCTGTAAGGTCAATGGACTGACCTTCAGCAAGCTGTACATACGCCTTCTTGATGTCCGAGCGACGGCCGGGACGACCTTTGACGCGCTTGACTTTACCCTTCTGGACCAGCGTGCTCACGCCGGTCACCTTTACATTGAAGAGCTTCTCAACCGCGACCTTGATCTGAGGCTTCGTCGCACCAGGAGCGACCTTGAACACCACCTGGTTACGCTCGGAAAGAAGCGTAGCCTTTTCGGTGATCAGCGGTGCACGGATCACGTCATACAGGGTTTCCTGAGACATGTTCTGTGCAGTCTTGTGTGCGTTCATGACGGTATTGGTGGTCATGCCAGACGCTCCTTAAGACCCTCAAGACCGGCGCGGGTGATGACCAGCACGTCGTGGTTGAGGATGTCGTAGACGTTTGCACCAATGGTCGGCAGAACGTCGATCTTTGGCAGATTGGCGATTGCGCGAGCGAACTGCTCGTCAACAGCGCCATCAACGATCAGCGCGGACGTCCAGCCCAGAGCCTTGATCTTCGCTGCGGCTTCACGGGTCTTAGTGACACCGTTGGCTGCATCGAGAACGATCAGCTTGCCCTCGGCAGCCTTCTGCGACAGGGCGCAAATCAGGCCCAGACGACGGACCTTCTTGGGAAGGTCATAGCCGTGATCGCGAACGACCGGACCATGAACAACGCCACCCGTACGGAACTGCGGTGCACGCAGAGAGCCCTGACGGGCAGAACCCGTGCCCTTCTGACGGAAAGGCTTCTTGGTCGTGCCAGAAACTTCACCCATGCCCTTGGTCCGGTGCGTACCGGCACGGCGCTTTGCGAGCTGCCAGTGCACAACACGCGCCATGATGTCCGAGCGCGGAGTGACCGCGAAAATCTCTTCCGGAAGCGCGACAGAGCCTGCGCTACCATTATCGAGGGTCTTGATATCGTATTCCATGCCCCTCGTCCTCAACCGGCGGCCGCCACTGTTGCTGCCGGGTACGGCGCATCAGCATGGCGAGCCTTCTTGATTGCATCGCGAATCAGCACAAGGCCGTTCTTCGCACCAGGAATTGCACCCCTGACCATGATCAGGTTGCGCTCTTCATCCACGGCAGCGATCTCAAGGTTCAGCGTGGTAACACGCTCGTCACCCATGTGACCTGCCATCTTCTTTCCCTTGAAGACCTTGCCAGGATCCTGGCGCTGGCCTGTAGAACCGTGGGAACGGTGGCTGATGGAGACGCCGTGGGACGCTTCGAGACCTGCGAAGTTATGACGCTTCATAACACCCGCAAAACCCTTGCCCTTGCTCTGGCCCGTGACGTCAACTTTCTGCCCCACAACGAAGTGAGCAGCGGACAGCTTGGTTCCAGCTTCCAGCAGGGCGTCTTCAGCAACGCGGAACTCTGCCAGATGCTTTTTTGGCTCGACCTTGGTCCGGGCGAAATGGCCACGGTTCGCCTTGGTGACATTCTTCACCTTGGCATTACCAAGTCCGAGCTGAATGGCAGTGTAGCCATCGCGCTCGTTCGTGCGGGCATCCACAACCTCGACGTTGTCAAGGTGAAGGACCGTCACAGGCACATGCGTGCCATCTTCCTTAAACAGCCGGGTCATTCCCAGCTTCTTTGCAATCAATCCGGTTCGCATCGTCTGGACCTTAGAGTTTGATCTCGACGTCCACGCCAGCGGCGAGGTCGAGCTTCATGAGGGCGTCCACGGTCTGCGGGGTCGGCTCGACAATGTCGAGCAGCCGGCGGTGAGTCCGAATTTCGAACTGTTCGCGGCTTTTCTTATCCACGTGTGGCGAGCGGTTCACCGTGAACCGTTCGATATGCGTCGGCAGCGGGATCGGACCCCGAACCCGCGCACCCGTACGCTTCGCCGTGTTTACGATCTCTTTGGTGCTGTTGTCCAGCACGCGATGATCGTACGCCTTAAGGCGAATGCGGATGTTCTGGTTGTCCATGTTCTTGTTCGTCCAACTCAAAAATTCGGGTGTCGTCCTACTGCCATTGCCCCTGAAAGGGAACCCCGGTCAGAAAAAATCTGACCGGGGCTGTCAAAGCCAACAGCTAAACGCAGGACTTTAGGCGGTGATGGAAGAAACCACACCGGCACCCACGGTACGGCCACCTTCGCGGATCGCGAAGCGCAGGCCTTCGTCCATGGCGATCGGAGCGATCAGCTCCACGTCCATGGCAACGTTATCACCCGGCATGACCATTTCCGTGCCTTCTGGCAGCGTCACGACGCCGGTGACGTCGGTCGTACGGAAATAAAACTGCGGGCGATAGTTCGTGAAGAACGGCGTATGACGACCGCCCTCTTCCTTCGTGAGGATGTAAGCCTCAGCCTTGAAGTTCTTATGCGGCGTGATGGAACCCGGCTTTGCCAGAACCTGGCCACGCTCGACGTCTTCACGCTTCGTGCCACGAACCAGTGCACCGATGTTGTCGCCGGCTTCACCGCGATCGAGCAGCTTACGGAACATCTCAACGCCCGTAACGGTCGTCTTGATGGTGTCTTTCAGGCCGATGATCTCGACTTCGTCGCCAACGTTGACAACGCCGCGCTCGACACGACCCGTAACAACCGTGCCACGACCCGAGATCGAGAACACGTCTTCGATCGGCATCAGGAACGGACGGTCAACCGGACGCTCCGGCTGCGGGATGTAGGCATCAACCTGCGTCATCAGCTCGAGAACGCGGTCTTCACCGATTGCTGCGTCGCCATCTTCCAGCGTCACAAGAGCAGAGCCCTTGACGATGGGGATATCGTCGCCCGGGAACTGGTAGGAAGACAGAAGTTCGCGAACTTCCATTTCCACGAGCTCGAGCAGCTCCGGATCATCAACCTGATCGACCTTGTTCAGGAACACAACCAGAGCCGGAACGCCGACCTGACGTGCAAGCAGGATGTGCTCGCGCGTCTGCGGCATCGGACCGTCAGCTGCGGACACGACCAGGATCGCGCCGTCCATCTGAGCTGCACCCGTGATCATGTTCTTCACGTAGTCAGCATGGCCCGGGCAGTCGACGTGAGCATAGTGACGGTTGGCCGTCTCGTACTCGACGTGAGCCGTGGAAATGGTGATGCCACGTGCGCGCTCTTCAGGAGCCTTGTCGATCTGGTCGTAGGCGCTGAACGTTGCGCCGCCGGTCTTTGCCAGCACCTTGGTGATTGCAGCAGTCAGCGAGGTCTTGCCGTGATCGACGTGACCGATGGTGCCGATGTTGCAGTGCGGCTTCGTCCGCTCAAATTTAGCCTTTGCCATCGTCTTTCTCCAAAACCCCGCTCCACCTGGAACGGGAGTAAGACTGAAAGTTCAAACCGGTCAGTGCATGATCCCGAGATCGCAGCACTGCCGGAAGCCCTTTAACCGGTTCTGATTACCAGCGATAGTGGCTGAATGCCTTATTGGCTTCAGCCATACGGTGCGTGTCTTCGCGCTTCTTGACAGCGGAGCCACGATTGTTGACCGCATCCATCAGTTCGTTGGACAGACGCTCCTGCATCGTGTTCTCGCCACGCTTGCGGGAGGCATCGATCAGCCAGCGGATCGCGAGGGCCTGACGACGCTCGGCGCGGACTTCAACCGGAACCTGATAGGTTGCACCACCGACGCGACGCGAGCGGACTTCTACCGCAGGCTTCACGTTGTCCAGAGCCGAGTGGAACATGGCCACCGGATCTGCAGTCGTGCCGCCGCGACGGCGCATGACTTCGAGTGCACCGTAAACGATGCCCTCGGCAGTGGATTTCTTACCATCGTACATCAGCGCATTCATGAAGCGCGTAATGACGACATCTCCGAACTTCGGATCGGGAAGGATCTCGCGCTTTACAGCGCGGTGACGGCGACTCATTCCAAATACCTCTTACTTCGGACGCTTCGCGCCATACAGCGAACGACGCTGACGACGCTTGGCGAGACCCTGTGTATCAAGCACACCACGCAGGATGTGATAACGGACGCCAGGAAGATCCTTCACGCGGCCACCGCGGATCAGAACAACGCTGTGTTCCTGAAGGTTATGACCTTCACCCGGAATGTAGCTCACGACCTCATACCCGTTGGTCAGACGCACCTTGGCGACCTTACGCAGAGCGGAGTTCGGCTTCTTCGGCGTTACGGTATACACACGCGTGCAAACGCCGCGCTTCTGCGGGCAGCCCTGCAGTGCGGGGACCTTGTTCCGCTTTGCGGCCGGCTCACGGCCGTTCGCGATCAACTGGTTGATGGTCGGCATGCGCCCTTCCCAATCCTTGTCCTATTTCAGGCAGCAACATTACTGTTCCTGCCTTGACATTTGTTCCAACCGACATGCGGTAGGACCGCCTGCCATTTCCACATCGTGAAAAGGAAACAGCCTGAACTGTTCCCTTCTCTCTACAGCGTGCGGCCTTGGCATTTTCTCCCATAAGGAAAATAGCGGCACCGCATGCGATTCTTTAAACTTCGTCGGCTTTTTCAGCCTTCCGAGAAGGCATGTGCCGAGGGCGCGGAACCTACGAAGGGTTCGACGCCAAGTCAAGTGGTTCAGCTGAAATGACCCGATTCTGCGCTGAAAGTTTCCAGAATCGGGACGGGAAGATCCCCACCTTGTTCAAAAGTGAGGATCCCGTTTTCATTCTGCTGCGTCTTCAACGGCTGTCTGAGACGTCCCGCCAACACGCTGACGGTCCTGACTGGCGGCAATGCCCCGCAGACGGTTCATCACGCTGCCCGTTCCTGCCGGGATCAGACGCCCGACAATCACGTTCTCCTTGAGACCGTTGAGGGTATCCACCTTGCCCGACGTTGCTGCATCCGTAAGGACACGTGTCGTCTCCTGGAAGGAAGCCGCAGAGATGAAGGACTGCGTCTGCAACGAGGCCTTGGTGATGCCCTGCAGAACCGGCATGGCCTTCGCAGGCGTATCCCCGTTCTCAAGCAGACGCTGGTTTTCACCCTCGTACTCAATGCGATCCACCGTTTCACCGATCAGATAGGTCGAATCACCCGGCTCGAGGATTTCCACCTTCTGCAGCATCTGACGAACAATGACTTCGATATGCTTGTCATTGATTTTCACGCCCTGCAGTCGATAGACGTCCTGGATCTCATTCACGAGATAGTCGGACAGAGCCTCCACGCCCATGACCTTGAGAATGTCATGCGGCACGCGCGGACCGTCGACCAGCGGATCTCCCTTCTGGACAAAATCGCCTTCCTGAACGGAAACGTGCTTGCCCTTCGGGATCAGATACTGGGTCTCTTCACCCGTATCATCATTTTTGACGATAACACAGCGCTTGGACTTGTAGTCCTTACCGAATTCAATACGTCCCTCGCCTTCGGCGATGATCGCATGATCTTTCGGACGACGCGCTTCGAAGAGTTCGGCCACACGCGGCAGACCACCCGTAATGTCACGCGTCTTGGAGCCTTCACGCGGAATACGGGCCAGCACGTCACCGGCATTGACCTCCACTCCGTTCTCCACCGACAGAATACTATCAGGGGAAAGGAAGTAACGGGCATCATTACCGTTGGCGAGCTTGACGACGTTACCAGCAGCATCCTTGATCTGCAGACGCGGGCGCAGATCGACACCCTTGGCTGCCTGCTTGTAGTCAACGACAACCTTCGAGCTCAGACCGGTGACTTCATCCATACGCTCGACGAGCGTGATGCTGTCGATCAGGTCGAGATACTCAATGGTACCTGCCTGCTCAGTGATGATCGGCAGGGTGTACGGGTCCCACTCGGCCATCTTCTGGGTCCGCGTCACCGCTTCCCCTTCCGAGACCATCAGTCGCGCACCGTAAGGCACACGATAGCGGGCACGCTCGACCCCGTTTTCGTCGGTCAAAAGGATCTCGCAGTTACGCGACATCACGACCAGAACCTTCTGCGAGTTCTCAACGACGTTCCGGTTCCTGATCGTCACGATGCCATCGCGGGACGCTTCGACCATGGACTGCTCGGCACCACGCGTTGCCGCACCGCCAATATGGAAGGTACGCATCGTCAGCTGGGTTCCCGGCTCACCGATGGACTGCGCAGCGATAACGCCGACAGCTTCACCAATGTTGACCGGCGTACCGCGTGCCAGATCACGACCATAGCAGTGACCACAGATACCAACGCGGCTGTCACAGGTCAGAACAGAGCGGATATCAACGCTTTCCACCCCGGACTTCTCGATGAGCTCAGCTTCGGGCTCCTCGATCAGCGTGTTGCGCGGCAGGACGATCTCCTGCGTAACCGGATGCAGTACATCCTTGGACAGAGTACGGCCCAGAATACGCTCGGACAGCGAAGAAACGACCTCACCACTATCCATGACAGCGCGAACCGTCAGACCACGTTCCGTACCGCAATCCGGCTCGACGATGATGCAGTCCTGCGCCACGTCAACCAGACGACGGGTCAGGTAACCCGAGTTGGCCGTCTTCAGCGCTGTATCCGCAAGACCCTTACGAGCACCGTGGCTGGACGTGAAGTAATCGAGAACCGACAGACCTTCTTTGAAGTTCGCGATGATCGGCTGCTCGATGATCTCGCCCGAAGGCTTCACCATCAGACCGCGCATACCCGCGAGCTGCTTCATCTGGGCCGGCGACCCACGGGCACCGGAGTGGCTCATCATCCAGACCGAGTTCGTCGGCTTGCCGATGACCTGCTTGGAGATCTCCTTAAGCATCGCAGCCTGGACTTCATCCGTGCAGCGTGACCAGGCATCGACGACCTTGTTGTAGCGCTCGCCAGCCGTGATCAGACCGTCCTGATACTGCTGTTCGAACTCCTTAACTTCTTCCGATGTCTTACCGACCAGTGTTGCCTTGGCTTCCGGAATGATCATGTCATCCTTGCCGAAGGAAATGCCGGCGCGGGCAGCGTGACGGAAACCGAGGCCCATCAGACGGTCACAGAAGATCACGGCTTCCTTCTGACCACAGTGACGATAGACCGTGTCGATCACGTCAGACACGTTCTTCTTTGTCAGCTGCTTGTTGATGAGGCTGAACGGAATGGCCTGATGCTTCGGTAGAATCTGCGCGATCAACGCACGACCCGGCGTCGTAACAATCGTCTGGCGAACGGACTTGCCGTCAGCATCGATCGTCGCCAGACGCAGACGGATCTTGTCGTGCAACTGCAGCGAACCCGACAGCATGGCGCTTTCGATTTCGGCAACGTCCGAATAGGCCGGCGGAGCGGTCGTGACGACTTTGCCATCCTTAATGACGGCTTCGTCAGGCGTCTCACGGTATTCCAGAACTTCAAGGCTCAGATAATACAAGCCCAGAACGATATCCTGGGACGGCACGATGATCGGCTTACCGTTCGCGGGACTGAGGATGTTGTTCGTAGACATCATCAGAACGCGGGCTTCAAGCTGAGCTTCAAGTGATAGCGGCACGTGGACAGCCATCTGATCGCCATCAAAGTCGGCATTGAATGCGGTGCAGACCAGCGGATGAAGCTGGATGGCCTTACCTTCGATCAGCGTCGGTTCGAACGCCTGGATGCCCAGACGGTGAAGCGTCGGCGCACGGTTCAGCATGACCGGATGTTCGCGAATGACCTCTTCGAGGATATCCCAGACTTCCGGACGCTCTTTTTCCACCATGCGCTTTGCAGCCTTGATGGTAGTGGCGTGACCATACTTCTCGAGCTTCGAGTAGATGAACGGCTTGAAGAGTTCCAGCGCCATCTTCTTGGGAAGACCGCACTGATGCAGCTTCAACTCCGGACCGACCACGATGACCGAACGACCAGAATAATCGACGCGTTTTCCGAGCAGGTTCTGACGGAAACGTCCCTGCTTGCCTTTCAGCATGTCGGACAGCGACTTCAACGGACGCTTGTTGGCACCCGTGATGGCACGGCCACGACGGCCGTTATCGAACAGGGCGTCGACAGCTTCCTGCAGCATGCGCTTTTCGTTACGGACAATGATGTCCGGCGCACGCAGCTCTATCAGCCGCTTCAGACGGTTATTACGGTTGATGACGCGACGGTACAGATCGTTCAGATCGGACGTTGCGAAGCGGCCGCCATCGAGCGGCACCAGCGGACGCAGTTCCGGCGGAATAACCGGCACGATGTCCATGATCATCCAGTCCGGACGCGAGCCGCTTTCCACGAAGGCTTCGACCAGCTTCAGACGCTTGACGAGCTTCTTGCGCGCAGCTTCCGAAGTGGCCTTGCGCAACTTCTTACGCATCATGGTCTTCTCGGAATCGCCTTCCATGACTTCAGCGTCATAGTCGAACGGATCCGGCAGGCCCTTTTCTTTTGCCGCAAGGCTCAGGTCGCGTTCCTGATCATTCGGGATACCCCAGTCGTAGCTGGAGAGCGCGCGCTTGATGGCTTCCGCACCGATTCCAACGTCGATACCGGCATCCGGATATTCATCCAGCAGGTCTTCGCAACGGATTTCGTCCAGCAGATACTGGTCGCGCTTCTTACCGTTCTTATAAGAGTCGATCTGATCCGATTCACAGACGCCCTTGTCGAGAATCAGGAACTTTTCGAAATACAGAACCGGCTCAACGTCCTTGAGCGGCATGTCCAGCATCGTCGCGATACGGCTCGGCAGCGACTTCAGGAACCAGATATGTGCGACAGGCGAAGCCAGTTCAATATGACCCATGCGTTCGCGACGCACCTTGGCCAACGTGACTTCAACGCCACATTTTTCGCAGACAATACCGCGGAACTTCATCCGCTTGTACTTGCCGCACAGGCACTCGTAATCCTTGATCGGGCCAAAGATACGCGCACAGAACAGGCCGTCACGCTCAGGTTTGAACGTACGATAGTTAATGGTCTCCGGCTTCTTAATTTCGCCGTAAGACCATGACCGCACCTGCTCGCTGGAAGCGAGCTGGATTTTGATCTGGTCGAAGGTCACCGACTGACCGGTCTGACCCAGGATCTTCATGAGTTCGTTCATGCGCCGAAACCCCAATGTGCCCCGCGGCGTACCGCGGACACCTTAAAAATGAACCGTAGCGAGAAGGAGGGAGCGGGCAATTACAGCCCGCTCTGCTCGAGTTCGACATTCAGGCCGAGAGACTTCAGTTCCTTGATAAGAACGTTGAAGCTCTCCGGAATGCCGGCTTCGAAATCGTCCTGTTCGCGAACGATTGCCTCGTAGACCTTGGTACGGCCGGACACGTCATCCGACTTCACCGTCAGCATTTCCTGCAGCGTGTAGGCTGCACCATATGCTTCAAGGGCCCACACTTCCATTTCACCAAAGCGCTGACCACCGAACTGCGCCTTACCACCCAGCGGCTGCTGCGTGACGAGCGAGTAAGGACCGATCGAACGGGCATGGATCTTGTCGTCGACAAGGTGATGCAGCTTCAGCATGTAGATGTAGCCGACCGTCGTCTGACGTTCGAACAGTTCACCCGTACGACCGTCAATCAGCTGCGACTGCCCCGACTTGTTGACACCGGCCTTCTCGAGCATCTCTTCGATGTCGGGAATGGAAGCGCCATCAAACACCGGCGTTGCAATCGGAAGACCCTTGCGAAGGTTGTTCGCAAGCTCGATCAGCTGTTCGTTCGGCAGTGTCGTGATGTCGTCATTATAGACCACATCACCATAGACCTCACGAAGACGGTCGAGCAGGTCCTGCTTGCGCTCGCCAGTACGCTGATACTCGTCAACCATGTCGCCGATGCTTGCGCCGATATTGGCACAGGCCCAGCCCAGATGGGTTTCGAGGATCTGACCGATGTTCATGCGCGACGGCACACCCAGCGGGTTCAGAACAATATCAACGGCCTGACCATTCTCAAGGAACGGCATGTCCTCGACGGGAACGACGCGGGAGACGACACCCTTGTTACCATGACGACCGGCCATCTTGTCACCCGGCTGAAGCTTGCGCTTCACGGCAACAAAGACCTTGACCATCTTCATCACGCCAGGCGGCAGCTCGTCACCGCGCTGGAGCTTCTCGACCTTGCTGTCAAAGCGCGCATCGATCCGGCGGGTTGCTTCCTTGAACTCACCACGCAGCTTTTCAAGCTCCGCCATGACATCATCAGATGTGACGGCAATGCTAGCCCAGGTCGCGCGATGATGTTCGTCCAGAACTTCTTCCGTGATCGGCGTACCCGAACGGATACCCTTGAAGCCTGCACCAGCCGTCTGGCCAACCAGACGTTCACGGAGACGGTTGTAGAAGCTGCGCTCCTGAATACCGCGCTCGTCATCACGATCCTTGGTGAGGCGCTCAATTTCGGCGCGCTCAATCGCCATGGCGCGCTCGTCCTTGTCCACGCCACGACGGGAGAAGACGCGGACGTCAACGATAGTGCCCGTCGTACCAGGCGGCAGCTTCAGGGACGTGTCACGAACATCGGAAGCTTTTTCACCGAAGATGGCGCGCAGAAGCTTTTCTTCCGGCGTCATCGGGCTCTCACCCTTCGGCGTCACCTTGCCAACAAGAATGTCACCCGGATTCACTTCGGCGCCGACATACACAATACCGGCTTCGTCGAGGTTGCGCAGAGCTTCCTCGCCGACATTCGGAATGTCGCGCGTGATTTCTTCCTGACCAAGCTTCGTATCACGGGCCATGACTTCGAATTCTTCGATATGGATCGAAGTGAAGACGTCATCGCGAGCAATACGCTCGGAGATCAGAATGGAATCTTCGAAGTTGTAACCGTTCCAGGGCATGAACGCGACGAGCACGTTACGACCCAGAGCCAGTTCACCGAGCTCGGTGGACGGACCATCGGCAATGATGTCGCCAGCATGAACCGTGTCCCCAACCTTCACCAGCGGACGCTGGTTGATGCAGGTGGACTGGTTGGAACGCATATACTTGCGCAGACGATAGATATCGACGCCCTGCGTGGCACCTGCTTCATCCGTGGCACGAACCACGATACGGGCACCGTCGATCTGATCAATCACACCGCGACGCTTGGCAACGATCGTTGCACCAGAGTCATGCGCAACCGCGGCTTCCATGCCGGTACCGACCAGCGGGGCGTCAGCCTTCACCAGCGGCACAGCCTGACGCTGCATGTTCGCGCCCATCAGTGCACGGTTGGCGTCATCGTTCTCGAGGAACGGAATGAGCGCGGCAGCAACAGAGACAAGCTGCTTCGGCGAAACGTCGCAGGCCGTGACCTGCTCCGGCGGGACAACGCGGAAATCACCCGAACGACGAACAGAAACAAGTTCGTCCGTCAGACGGCCCTTATCGTCCTGCTTGGCATCTGCCTGGGCGACGACGAGCTTTTCTTCTTCCATGGCGGAAAGATATTTCCAGCCATCCTGGAGAACGCCCTCTTCCACCAGACGATACGGCGTCTCGATAAAGCCGTATTTGTTGACCTTGGCATAGGTCGACAGCGAGTTGATCAGACCGATGTTCGGGCCTTCCGGCGTCTCGATCGGGCAGATACGACCGTAATGCGTCGGGTGAACGTCACGGACTTCGAAGCCTGCGCGCTCACGTGTCAGACCGCCCGGACCAAGCGCCGAGAGACGACGCTTGTGCGTTACTTCGGAAAGCGGGTTCGTCTGGTCCATGAACTGGCTGAGCTGCGAAGAACCGAAGAATTCACGCACCGCAGCAGCCGCAGGCTTCGCATTGATCAGGTCATGCGGCATGACCGTATCGATATCGACAGATCCCATACGCTCGCGGATGGCACGCTCCATACGGAGCAGACCAACGCGATACTGGTTTTCCATCAACTCGCCGACGGAGCGGACACGACGGTTACCGAGGTTATCAATATCGTCGATCTGGCCGCGGCCATCTTTCAGTTCGCACATGATCTTGATCGTGCGCAGGATGTCTTCCTTACGCAGAACGCGCAGGGTATCCGGTGCGTCCACATCAAGGCGCATGTTCATCTTTACACGACCGACCGCGGAAAGATCATAACGGCCCTGATCGAAGAACAGACCACGGAACATGGCTTCCGCCGTTTCCTTGGTCGGCGGCTCGCCGGGACGCATGATGCGATAGATGTCGATCAGAGCTTCATCGCGGCAGCTATTCTTGTCGGCAGCCAGCGTGTTGCGGATCCACGGACCATGCGAGCCGTCCACGGACAGGAGCGGAAGCTCCGTAATGCCCATTTCTTCAAGCGCAGCCAGACGGTCTTCGGTCAGCTCTTCGCCTGCTTCACCGTAGATCTCGCCCGTATTTTCGTTGACGAGGTCATAAGCAAGGAAACGTCCGAGAATATCGAGACGACCGACCTGCACGACACGGGTCTTCTCCGCAATCTTGCGGACCATACGAGCGGTCAGCTTCGCGTCGGCCTCGGCAACCACTTCGCCCGTATCGGCGTCCACAAGCGGGCTGAGCAGCTTCAGGCCTCGGAATGCGTCGGGATCGAACGGACGGGCCCATTCGCCACCCAGACGGGTGAATGGGACAGTCTGGTAGAAATAGGACAGGATTTCATCCTGATCCATTCCACGGATATCGAGCCCCTCGACGTCACCGCCCTCGACGATCTTCTGTTCACGCTGCGCGAGGTAGTTTGAACCTTCAAGCGCATAAAGAAGCGTCGTGACCGGGAGCTTACGCTTGCGGTCAATACGAACGTAAATAAGGTCTTTGGCATCGAACTCAAAATCGAGCCAAGAACCGCGATACGGAATGACACGAGCAGCAAACAGATATTTGCCCGAAGAATGCGTCTTGCCCTTATCGTGATCAAAAAACACGCCCGGGCTGCGGTGCATCTGGGAGACGATGACACGCTCGGTGCCGTTGATTATGAAGGTACCGTTATCGGTCATGAGCGGCATGTCGCCCATGTAAACCGGCTGTTCCTTCATGTCGTGAATCGAGCGTGAACCGGTGTCCTCGTCGATATCCCACGTCGTCAGGCGGAGAATGACCTTCAGCGGCGCCGCATAGGTCAGACCACGCTGAATGCACTCTTCAACATCATATTTCGGATCTTCGAATTCGTAGGACATGAAGTCCAGACGGCCGCGACCCGCAAAATCGTTGATCGGAAACACTGAACGGAAGACTTCCTGAAGCCCGGCATCCTGCCGGCTGTCAGGGCTTACGTTCATTTGCAGGAATGCCTCATAAGAGGCGCGCTGCACGTCAATCAAATTGGGCATCGGCGCAATTTCGGGAATACGCCCGAAACTTTTGCGGATCCTTTTGCGTCCCGTGAACGATTTGGTGATCGCGTTCATCTATTCTGCCCTCTGCACCAGACCTTCGAGTCGCCCGTAAACTACGCCGGAGAACTGGCTCCTGCATTGCGGACGACCGGAACGACCGGCCATTATGAAATTTTCAGTACGTGGCGAGCCGCGTACTATACGCCCCTTCTGCTCCAACGGCAAATCGGGCGGGAACCGCATGCGATCCCCGCCCCATCTGTCTGCCAGGCAGTGGCTGCGACGTGAACGACGCAGCCCGAAATCAGTAGATTACTTGACTTCAACCTTGGCACCGGCGTCTTCAAGAGACTTCTTGATCTTGGCAGCTTCGTCCTTGGACGCGCCTTCCTTGACGGTCTTCGGAGCGCCTTCGACCAGGTCCTTGGCTTCCTTCAGACCCAGACCCGTGATCGCACGGACTTCCTTAATCACGTTGATCTTCTTGTCGCCGGCGTCAGCCAGGACAACCGTGAATTCGGTCTGCTCTTCAGCAGGAGCGGCAGCAGCGCCACCAGCAGCAGCAGCAACTGCAACCGGAGCAGCAGCGGAAACGCCCCACTTCTCTTCAAGCATCTTGGAAAGTTCTGCAGCTTCCAGAACGGTCAGAGCGGACAGCTCTTCAACAATCTTTGCTAGATCGGCCATGGTCTTATCCTAAATTGATGTACTGTTGATTAGGTTCAGGCCTACGCCGCGGCGCGGGCCTTCATTCTCAGGCGGCTTCTGCTTCGCCGGCCTTGGCATAGGCGCCAAAGACGCGAGCAAGCTGGCCAGCCGGCGCCTGGACCACGCCTGCGATACGCGTTGCAGGGGTATTGATCATACCCACCAGCTTCGCACGCAGCTCGTCCAGCGACGGCAGCTCGGCGAGGGCCTTGACTCCGTCGACGCCAAGCGTCTGGGAACCCAGGGCGCCACCAAGCACCACCAGTTTGTCATTCGTCTTGGCGAACTCGACGATCACCTTTGCTACTGATGCAGGGTCCTCAGACCACGCAAGCGCGGTCGGTCCCTTGAGCAGCGGCGCGATGCCGTCGAATTGGGTCCCATCCAGAGCACGGCTGGCCAGCCGGTTCTTCGCAACCTTGTATGTCGCTCCTGCCGCACGAATGCGTCGACGCAGTTCCGTCACATCGGCAACCGTCAGACCCTTGTTCTGGGTGACGACAACCATGGACGTGCTGCCAAACACATCGGCGAGGAACTCAACAAAGGCCCGTTTTTCCGTACGGTCCAAAACCTGTCTCCTCGTCAGTCCGACTTGCGCCGGACCAGGTTACCCATGGAACCACTTCTTTCGAAGCAGTTCCGCTCGCCTGTCCACAGAAGTGAGCGAACCCAGCACATCGCAGCAGAGCCACTGAATACTGTCGCCCCGTCTGACGCCCGCGATCCCGAAAGATCCTTAAGGCCCCGAAGGTCCACGTGCGGTCTTGGACAGGTTTGGAAACGACCTGCGAGCAGGTCGCCCCTCAGCCATCACACCCGAAGGCGTGACGTCATTTCGTGGAGGTCTTTCCCAGAAGGAAGACCTCCTGTCAATCAGGCTTCGAAGCTCGAAACGTCAACGCGAACGCCCGGACCCATCGTGGAAGACAGAGCTGCCTTCTTCAGATACGTTCCCTTGGCACCCGTCGGACGAGCCTTCTGAACGGCATCGACCAGAGCGTTGATGTTCTCAACCAGCTTAGCCTCGTCGAAAGAAGCCTTGCCAACGCCTGCATGGATGATACCGGCCTTTTCGGCGCGATACTCAACCTGGCCGGACTTGGCTGCCGTGATGGCACCCTTGACGTCCATGGTCACCGTGCCGAGACGCGGGTTCGGCATCAGACCACGCGGTCCGAGGATCTTACCCAGACGACCAACGAGAGCCATCATGTCCGGCGTTGCGATGCAGCGGTCGAAATTGATTTCGCCAGCCTGGATCTTTTCAGCCAGATCTTCCGCACCGACGACTTCCGCACCAGCAGCGAGGGCTTCTTCAGCCTTCGGGCCACGGGCGAAAACGCCAACGCGCAGGGTCTTGCCCGTGCCGTTCGGCAGCGAGATCAGACCACGGACCATCTGGTCAGCGTGACGCGGATCGATGCCGAGGTTCAGCGAGATTTCGATCGTCTCGTCGAACTTTGCCTTGGCGTTGCTCTTTACGAGAGCGACGGCCTCGGTCAGACCGTACGGCTTGTTACGCTCGACAGTTGCCTGCGCGGCGTTCAAACGCTTGTTCTTGGCCATAGGATCAGCCCTCCACCACGTTCAGGCCCATCGACTTGGCGGAACCGGCGAGCATGCGCACGGCGCCATCAATGTCGTTGGCATTCATGTCCTTGAACTTCTCTGCTGCGATTTCGCGGAGCTGAGTCGTCGTCACGGAACCAACCGCAGCGGACTTACCGACCGTCTGGCTGCCCTTGGAAATCTTGGCAGCCTTCAGCAGGAAGTACGTGTTCGGCGGCGTCTTCGTGATGAAGGAGAACGTGCGATCCGCGTAGGCGGTGATAACCACCGGGATCGGCATGCCGGGCTCGAGCTGCTGGGTCTTGGCGTTGAACTCCTTGCAGAACTGCATGATGTTCAGGCCGCGCTGACCCAGAGCCGGACCAACCGGCGGAGAAGGATTGGCTTTACCAGCCGGGATCTGAAGCTTGATGTAGCCAACGATTTTTTTGGCCATATCCGGGACTCCCCTGTTTGTCGTTCCCGAACCGCGGTTCAACGGAGTCGGCCATGCCTCCTCCTCCCGCGTTCGAAGTGAGGCGGACCCCTAGACCAGTTAAGGCCGTCCCGTCAAGCCTTGTGAAGTAACAGCAGACACCTGATTGCCTCGCAGATCATTGTCCAGGGGCGAAGCATGATTGTCGATACCGCTGATCGGCTGCGGCGTGCGCAAATCCTTATACTGAAGCGGACCGAACGGATCGATCTGTTTGATGCCCGGCAGATCGCTGGCACTCCAGCCGCCACCCAGTGCCCGCACCAGACGCACGGAAGACTGCACCTGCGCCGTCTGCACCTCGACCTCGGCCAGACGCGCCTGAAGGGCATCCTGCTGGGCCACAAGGGCATCCAGATAATTCGACAAGCCGCCCGTATAGAGCGCCATGGTCATGCTCTGCGTGCGCAGCGCCGCATCCACGGCCTTCTGCTGCTGATCCTGGGCGATCTTGAACTGGCGTGTCTGCGTCAGGCCATCTTCGACATCCTGGAACGCGGACAGGACGACGGACCGGTAGTTGTCCACCATGCTCCGGTACTGCGACCAGGAGCGCTGGAGCGCTGCACGCCGCAGACCACCGGTAAAGGCCGGCTCGACCGCCTGAACCGCGATCTTCCAGAATGCCCGGGAGATGCTGGCCAGATCGAAACCGCCATCCTCGAAACCGCCTTCGGCACTGAACGTGATATGCGGGTAGAACGCAGCGCGTGACACACCGATGGCCCGGGCCGACGCGGCCATCTGCCGCTCGGCAATGGCGATATCCGGGCGACGCTCAAGAAGCGACGCGGGCAGTCCCGCATTGATCTTCACAACCCCGAAATGCATTTTCACGTCCTTGACGGGCGCGATATGGAAACCTGCGGGGGCCGTGTTGAGCAGGACCGCAATCGCGTGCTCCATGACGTTGCGTCGGGCGATCAGATTGCTCTTGCCTGCCTGCGCGGAATAGAGCTGGGTCTCTGCACGGGAAACATCCAGTCCGGCACCGATCGAACCCGCCTGACGCAGTTCCGTGATCTCGACCGCGGCACGGAAGTAGCGGATGGAGTCATCATAAACCGCGTTCTGGGCATCAAGCCCGCGCAGGGCGATATAGTCGGACGCCAGTTCCGCTTCCAGACTCAGCCTGGCCAGCGCGTACTGGCCTGCCGAAGCCTGCGCCAGGTTTTTCTGCATCCGCGTGGTGTTACGGATCGAGTTCCAGAAATCCGGCTCCCAGGTCGCAGCACCGCTATAGGCCTGATTGGACTCATAAACGAGACTGCTGCTCGTGGCCGGGTTCATATACAGCCGGCCGAGGGAGCCCTTGTTGTCGCTCATGTGAGCCGCGCCGGTCACCTGCGGATACAGACGGCTTTCCGTCTCGCGGGCCACATCGCGGGCCTGCGTGAAGGCTTCCGCCGCGGCCTGCAGATCGGGATTAACGGCCAGCATGCGCTTTTCGAGCCCATCAAGAATGGGATCGTTGAACATGGTCCACCAGTCACTGCGGACAACGCCATCCGCGGGCTGCGCATTGCCCATCAGCCCCTTCCCTTCCCATCCTTCGGGATAGAGGAATTTCTGGGGATGATATTCAGGCGACAGATCACATGACGCCAGCCCGATGGAGAACACGCCGGCCAGAGCCGTCGTGATTCGCCATCGGGAGCGGTTACGTCTGGAAGAAGCCGTGGCTGACGGAGATGACTGGAGCGGGGATGACTGGGAACATTCCGGTTTCATCAGCGAGATCCGGCCTCCTCAGGGTTTGCATCATGCTGACGGACAGGCTGCTGATCCGCATCCTGCTGCGCTTTGCTCGGCGTGTTGTATCCCGGCGTGGTCGGGACGATCTTGACTTCATCCCCTTCCAGCAGATCAGCAGTAGGGTTGGCAACCACACGGTCGTCTTTTGTAATACCGCTGAGGACCTGGACTGTCGTGCCAAAGTTGATGCCGACGGTCACATTCACCAGATGGGCGTGGTTATTGATGACCTTGGCCACCTGTGTTCCCTCGGCCCTGAAGATGATCGCGCCTTCCGGCAGGATCAGGATGTTCGGATTGCCGGGAGCCGAAATATGTGCGGTCGCATAGGAGTTCGGCCACAGCAGATTATCGCTGTTATCCAGCGTCAGCTCGGTCGTGACCGTACGGGTCGCGGCATTGAAGGCGTTGGCCGTTGCAAGGAACGTCGCCCGGAAGCGGCTTCCCGGATACTGCGGCACCGTCAGCTCGGCTTCGATCTTCGGGGAAATGACGCTGGCGAAATCCTGCGGGACCGACACGAACACGCGCATGCGGTGTACATCGGCCACCGAGAACAGTTCGAACGCCGTGCCCCGTGAATTGAGATTGCCACCGCCTGCGTTCACGTAGTCACCCACGTTCACCAGACGCGACGTCACGATCCCGTCGAACGGTGCGACGATCTTCTTGAAGTCCTCAAGGGCCTGGAAGCGGTCCACATCATGACGCGCGGCTTCAAGCTCGGCTTTCTGGGCGGCGGCATTGGCGGCCTGCACGTCCACTTCCTGACGCGACACGGCCTGTGTTCCCTTCAGGGCCGTCCAGCGCTGGGTCGTGATCAGGGCCAGATTGTACCGCGCCAGAATGACGTTGTACTGCGCCTTGGCTGCCTCGAACTGGGCGTCGATGCTCGGGGTGCTGATTTCAGCCAGAACATCGCCGCGTTTCACATGCGCGCCGTAGTCCTTGTACCACATCTTCACATAGCCCGAGACCTGCGCGTAGATCGGCGCCTCATACCAGGCCGCGAGATTGGCAGGCAGATCGACCTGCCGCGTCTTCGGACCCGGCTGCGGCGCAATCAGGGTGACGGGTGGAATGGCCGCGTCTTCTGTCGCGCCGGTCAGGGAATGATAATGCGTTCCCCGCTGCACGATCCCCCAGGCCGCCAGAGCAATCGCCAGCAGAATCACCACCAGCAGAATGAGCTTGCCGCGCGCGCCTGAACCCGTACGGGCCGGAGGGTTTGTCGGAGGCACCTGCCCCTGATCCGCAGAATGGCTCACGCGCGGTCTCCTTCAGGCCCAGCAGGCCGCTTGTAGTGCATAAAGGCAAAAACACAGGGAACAAAAAGCAGGGTGGCAACGGTCGCGACCAGCAGGCCACCGATCACCGCCTTGCCCAGCGGGGCATTGTCGGAATTGCTGATGGACATCGGGATCATACCGATGATCATGGCCATCGCTGTCATCAGGACAGGCCGGATACGCTCATATCCCGCCTCAAGGGCCGCAAGAACAGCATCGCCGTGCTCCTCCATCCGTTCACGGGCGAACGCCACCACGAGAATGGCATTGGCCGTGGCCGTTCCCATGCACATGATCGCTCCCGTCAATGCCGGAACCGACATAGGGGTGTGCGTCAGGAAGAGGCTCCACGCAATGCCACCCAGAGCGCCGGGAAGCGCCGAGATAATGACGAACGGATCAAGCCAGGACTGAAAATTCACAACAATAATCAGATAGACCAGCACGATCGATAGCCCGAGGCCGCCCACAAGCTGGACATAGGCATCATTCATCGTCACGGCCTGTCCGCGAACCACCAGGGTAGAGCCATGGGGCAGCAGCTTGCGTTCTTCATCCACTACACGGTTCACGGCCCTTGAAACCGTCCCCAGATCCATGTCTTCCGGCGCAGCGTAGATGTCGAATACGGGCATGATGTTGTAATGCGCGACTTCCGCCGGCGTGCCGGTCTGGACCAGGGCGCTCAGCCCTCCTAGAAGCTGCGGCGT
This sequence comes from Gluconobacter cerevisiae, assembly GCF_015244675.1. Taxonomy (GTDB): domain Bacteria; phylum Pseudomonadota; class Alphaproteobacteria; order Acetobacterales; family Acetobacteraceae; genus Gluconobacter; species Gluconobacter cerevisiae. Next base: position 159,359 of record NZ_JABCQO010000004.1, read on the forward strand.
CTGGTTGGTCGGGTTGCCATCTCCCTTGTCGATCGGGAGGATTTCCAGATCGTTCATGGTTTGCAGATAGTTCGCGGGGGTCTGCACATCGATGAGCTGCGACGTTCCCTGCGCGTTCAGGTAATAGGTCTGTCCGACCTGCCCGCTACCAGAGAGCGTGACAAGAGCATTCAGCGCGACGTCCCGCTCAGTAATACCTGTCCCGAGCGCAAAGCTGCGGCGGTTATTTATCATGATCGTCGGCTGCGTCATGGGCTCCTGAATGGAGACATCCGCGATCCCCGGAATATGCCGCAGTTTCTGGGCGAGTTCCGTAGAGAACTTGAAGTTCTCGCTCAGATTACGGCCCACCACCTGCACGTCGATCGGAGACGGAAGGCCGAAATTCAGGATCTTGGCTGTCAGATCGCCCGGCTGGAACGTGAAGATCGTTCCCGGGAAATCGTTCGTCAGGCCTTTGCGGAGCTTACGGCGATATTCCGGGATCGGGCTTTCAGAATTGCGAAGCTGGATGGTGATGTCGCAGTCCTGTGAGCCCACGGTCGGGGACGGGATCATCGCCTGATTGAGCTGACTGAACGGCAGACCACAGTTATTGACGACATTGACCACCTGTCCCGGCAACAGACTCCTGATCCTGCGCTCAACCAACCCTGCGATCTTACCGGTCTCTTCAAGCCGCGTGCCGATCGGCGCACGCATGTGCATCTGCATCGTTCCGGACTTGATCTCAGGGAAAAAGTCCTGACCGATGAAGAGAATCAGCGCCATGGATGACACTGCCGCCAGCAGGAACAGCATGACGAAGCGCCCACGGATCGCAATCAGATTTTCAAGAACGATCTTGTAATTCTCGCGGAAGCTGGTGAACCGCGCCTCAAATCCCCGCTGGAAACGTCCGAATATGCCGGGCTTCCGATTGTGCCACTCGGGATCACGATGCATCCGCACCTGAGCCGCCAGCATCCAGTTCGCCATCGTCGGCACCAGAGTTCGCGACAGGATAAAGGAGGCGATCATGGCAAAGATGATGGCTTCGGCCATTGGCATGAACAGCCAGCCCGAAATCCCCGTCAGTTCGAACAGCGGCAGCCACACGATGCAGATACAGGTGGTCGAGACGAAAGTCGGAATGACGATCTGGTTGGCAGCATCAATGATGGCATCCTCAAGATCCTTGCCGGTCTCGAGATGCGCATCGATGTTTTCGATCATGACCGTCGCGTCATCGACGAGAATACCGACCGCCAACGCCAGGCCGCCCAGCGTCATGACATTGATGGACTGTCCCGCCATGCTCAGCCCGATGATCGAACACAGCATTGCCAGCGGAATAGACGTCGCCACGATGATGGTTGAGCGCCACGAACCAAGGAACAGCAGAACGGTCAGACTGGTCAGGATCGCGGCCGTGATCATTTCACGCACCACATCCACGACCGATTCTTTCACGAAGCTCGAAGCATCCGTCAGAACATTCACAGTCGTTCCGGCTGGCAGCGTTGCCTCAACCTGCGGCAGAAGTTTCTTGATGCCGCTCACAACAGAAAGCGTTGAAGCATCGCCGCTTTTGAGGATGACGATCAGGACTGCCTGCTGACCTTTCACAAGGACCGCGTTGATCTGCGGAGGCCCTCCACGATGCACCCATGCGACGTCACGCAGATAGATCACGGAATTGCCAACCTGCTTGATCGGCATCTTGTTGAAGACTTCAAGATCAAGGGGCGTTGAGTTCGTCTTCACCATCCAGTCAAGCTGACCAATCCTCTGGTCGCCCGCTGGAAGAACGATATTCTGCAGATTAAGCGCCGTCGCCACGTCTTCCGGAGACAAACGGTGTGCCAGCAGCTTGATCGGGTCGATATCCACCATGATGTCCGGAGCGAGACCACCATAGGGATTGGGGATCGCCGCCCCGGGCACAGAAATCAGTTCCGGCCTGATCAGGTTGGACGCCATGTTGTAGATTTCCGACCCGGACATGGTCGGATTGTTGACCTGCAACGTCAGAACCGGAACCGACGACGCATCCATTGCCAGAATCAGCGGTGGGGTCGAACCGTTCGGCAACTGTTTGATAACAGTCTGGGACACCGACGTGATCTGCGTCTGCGCAACCGCCGTATTGGTGCCCGGCTGGAAGAACACCTTCACGATGCCGCGTCCGTAATAGGACGAGCTTTCGATATGTTCGATATTACTGACGGTCGCCGTTAGCGAGCGCTCGTAATAATAGACGATACGCCCCGACATGTCCTCAGGCATCAGGCCCGTATAGGACCAGATGACAGCCACGATCGGAATTTTGATCGAAGGAAACACGTCTGTCGGCGTCGAAACGATAGCCCGGACCCCGAAGATCAGGATCATGATCGACAGGACGACGAAAGTATAAGGCCGCTTCAGCGCGGTAACGACAATGGCATTCATGCGGTCAGACAACCCCTTGGGGCTCTTCCTGGTCCGGTCATTCTCAACGGGTGTCCCCTTGCAAATTGATCCGAGTCATATCCATCAAGACTCAGACGACAAGGAAAATTCTGTTTAAATATCAAGACACACGGCAAACATTGACACGTTGCGCAATATTTCGTGTATTTTCAGACCGCTGTCGCGGGTGCGAAATGAATGGTGAAAACCGCGCCAGGCAGCGTATGACCGGGCCTTGCGGCAACGATATCCACCGATGCCCCATGCAGCCGCAGGATCGCCGAGACAAGGCTCAGCCCCAGTCCACTTCCCGGAACATGACGACTTTTATCCGAACGATAAAAGCGCCCCATGACGGCCTTGCGCTCGTCTTCGGCAATACCGATTCCCGTATCGCTAACACGCAGCCAGCTCGATCCGTCTGCTCCCTGCCCCGCACTCAGCCGAACCGTTCCGGGGGCGGGCGTGAATTTGATCGCATTGTCCACAAGATTGGCCAGAACCTCGTTCAGCAAGTCCATGTCCCCGAACAGTGGAACCGCCTTCTCCGAGTCCACGACCTCCAGCAGAATACCTTCCGTCTCGGCGATCGGTTCATACAGATCCACCACTCCGGCCAGCAGCTCACGCAGATCGAGCATTGCAAATCCGGCCCGGCGACGACCGTTCTCGATCTCGCCAATCCGCAGCAGGGCCGTAATGACGGAGAAACACTGCTCCAGATCCAGCGTGGCACGCTCGATCGCGCCCTGAAGCGCTGCAGGGTCGTTTGTGACGGATGACACGCGCTCCAGCCGGGCTTTTACCCGTGCTAACGGCGTGCGCAGATCGTGGGCAATGTCGTTCCCTACGTCCCTGATTTCGTCAAGCAGATGCTCCAGCCGATCCAGCATCCGGTTGACCGACACGGCCAGCCGTTCGATGTCGTCGCGTTCACGCCCGGTCGGCAGGCGCTCGTGCAGGTCTCCGTCCATAATGCGGTCGATCGCCTCATGCATATCCTTGACGCGGCCCAGCGCCCGATGGCTCAGAAAAATCCCCGCCATCAGGGCAAACACCACGATTGGCACCACGGACATCAGCGCCGCGCGCTTGGTGATGTAGCGCAGCTCATTGGCCATATGCAGCGAACGCGCCAGAACGAGAATGCGGTCCCGGTTCCCCTGTACGCCTTCCACCTCGACGGCGAGATAGCGCATTTCATAGGGCGTATCGCCAGGAGGCGCGTCCCACAGACGCTGCGTTTTAGGGGAAACTTCCAGCCCGACAGGCCATTTCTTGATGTCACCCGCAATCCGGTTGCGGTTCATGTCAAACAGTGCAGCGCCGTTGAGGATTACGCGCAGATCGGTTTTGCTGCGCTCACGCACCTCGTACTCAAGCTGGGCCGGACTTTCCTGAACAAGCTGATCCGCTTCACGCTGAAGCAGGTCCGTCGAGCGTTGCTGTTCGTATCCGTTCATCTGTTCGTAAACGAGCCCGAACTGCAGTGCCATTGCCGCGATGATCGCCACGACAAAGGCCAGCGTCAGGCGGAACGTTGCGGTACGGAACAAATCAGCCCGGAACAGTTCGGAAAAGCGCAGTTCAGCCCGTGACACGCAGACTGAACCCGGCACCGCGAATGCTGTGAATGAGCGGCGGCTCGCCGGGCAGATCAATCTTGCGACGCAGCTTTCCGATATGTACGTCCACCAGATTCGTCTGCGGAACGAAACGGTAATTCCAGACATCTTCCAGCAGCATCGTCCGCGTCAGCACTGTGTCCGGGCGACGCATCATGTATTCCAGAAGGCGGAATTCTCGTGGAAGCAGTTCGATTTCCTGCCCGTTGCGAAAGATCCGGCGCTCAATCAGATCCATTTCAAGGGGACCAACGCGAAGCACCGTCACACGACTGTCCGTCGGACGCCTCAGTAGAGCCTCCAGACGGGCAGCAAGCTCTTCCATGGCAAAAGGCTTGGTCAGATAGTCATCACCGCCTGCCTTAAGACCACTGACACGGTCGTCCACCGCTGAAAGAGCCGAGAGCACCAGAACAGGAATGGTGATCCGCTGCGCCCGCACACTCTCAATCACTGTCAGCCCGTCCAGTTCCGGCAACATCCGGTCCACGATCATCAGATCGAACTGCCCGGTACAGGCCTGATCCAGACCCTCGACGCCAGTCGCAGCCCGTGTAACGTCGTAGCCGCGTGTCGTGAGTTCCTCCACAACTTCGGCCGCAATACTGTCATCGTCCTCAATCAGCAGAAGCCGGGGACAGGGTTCGGAAAGGCGCTCAGGCGCCCCGGAGTCATGTGCGGACGTCATGGTCATGATCTTCACATGGGGCAGGCCTCCATGTCATCCAATTAAAATCGGTCTTAAGGGTGGCCCTTCAGGGGGCAGGCGGTTCGTCCAGCGCCTCTTCCATGTCGTCGGTTGTTCCGTCCAACGCCCGCAGACGCCGCCCCAGAACACGCGTACGCCGACGGGCCTCCTCGATTGTGTTGCCCATCGTCCCCGCATTTCGGTGCAGTTTTTCCAGCACCTGATCCATCCGTAGCATTTCCTGCCGCGTCGCCCCCAGAAGCCCGGCAATTGCCTCCGTCCGTTCTTCGAGCGTAAGTGTGACATATCCCAGATGCACCGTCCGGAGCATCGCAGGCAGCAGCGATGGCCCCATCACCATCACGCGATGCAGACGCCCGATCTCGTCAATCACGCCGGGCATCCGGGCAATTTCGGCATAAAGCCCGTCGGTTGGCAGATACAGCACGGCAAACTCAACTGTCACGGGCGGAAGAATATATTTCGACGCGATTTTCTTTGCTTCGAACCGGATCACGTTTTCCAGTTCACGCCGCGCCTGACGTTCCGCCAGCGCATCCCCAGCCTCTGAAGCGTTCAGCAGTCTTTCATAGGCTTCGGTCGGGAATTTGCTGTCAATCGCTAGTCGTGGTGGCGTTTCCGTGCCACGTACCGGCATCTTGACTGCAAATTCGACGTTCTCGCCTGCCGTTCCAAGACGGAAATTTGTATCGTAACTGCCTTCGGGGAGAATATCGTCCAGAATGGAGCGGCACTGCGCCTCGCCCCAGCCACCACGCGTTTTCACATTGGAGAACAGACGCTTCAGATCGCCAATCTGCGCCGTCACACTCGTGACTTCACCCAGTGCTTTCTGCATGGCGCTGAATTGCTCCACCACGCGCTGAAAGCTGGTCTGCATCTGTTTTTCAACGGCACCATGAAGCTGTTCGTTTACTGTCGCCCGGATCCGCTCGATCTGCTCGTTCTGACTCTGCGCCATCTCACGCAGCGCATCTGACAGCAGAAGACGCCCCTCCGCCTGATCCTGCCCCAGATTGCGGGCTAGCAGACTCAGGCGTTCGCTGGTTTCCAGCCGGAACTGGTCCAGCCGCCCCGACAGGACACGCTCGACTTCCGAGAGATGGGCCCGATGATATTCGACATCCTGTGAGCGCTCCTGCGCCTCACGCTCGAGAAGATGCTCGAACCGTCCGCTTCCGTTACCGCTCCGCAGGATCGCAAGCAGAGCGACCAGAAGCGCCACTGCCGTCACGATCCAGGGAAAAAACTGCGCCATTCCGGAAATATTCTCCTGCATGGCGCAGTCCTAGCCGTTCAACGCAAAGCGGCCAATGCCGCGCGTCTTACGGCTGGTGGATATTCCCGTAAGACGCCGCTCCCAGACCAGGGCAAGAACACGGCGCACCCAGCGGAACCTGCGTCGGCATCTTGCAGGTATAGATCCCGGCTTTGCAGGTGTAGCCATATCCCGCGATGGGCGTTCCCGGCGGAATCGGCCCGGGCGCCGCTGTCCCGACACACGCTCCCAGTCCCAGAAAAGACAGACCTGCCGCAGTACGCAGAACATGACGGAAAACGGAACGAGACATAATGGATGTGTCCTTAAATTCGGCCGGATTGAAAACCGGATCTTAGAAAAGCGAAAACGAATTGCCGCGTCATCGGTTTCCGCGTGATCGAACGGCAGCGTGGCAATCCTGTGGCAACGCTGCCTCAGCGATGTCCGGCTGCCGCCTGCCCCGCTGCAACACCACTCGCCCAGGCCCACTGGAAATTATGCCCACCGAGCCAGCCTGTCACGTCCACGGCCTCTCCGATCGCGTAAAGGCCGGGAGCTTCCCGGGCTTCCAGCGTCTGGGACGACAGATCCCGCGTGTCGATCCCGCCGCGCATGACTTCAGCCTTGGCATAGCCCTCCGTCCCGGCTGGGCGGAGCTGCCAGTTCGAAATCCGTTCGGCCAACGCCTTGATGGCACGGTCCGGCTGGTTCGCCAGCATCGTATCGCCCATTCCCACCGCCAGAGCACGCGCCAGCCGCTGTGGCAGCGCTTCCAGCAGGCTCGGCGGGAGGGCTTTCGGGCGGTCTTTCTTGACCTTCAGCAGCACGTTCAGCGCATTCTGCCCCGGCAGAAGATCAATCTGCGCCGCCTCACCGTTTTCCAGATAGGACGAAATCTGCAAAATCGCCGGGCCTGACACGCCACGATGCGTGAAGACCATTCCGTCCTCGAACCGCGGTCCTTTCTTGCCCACCCGCGCCACGATCGGCAGCGAAACGCCTGCAAGCTCGGGGTCAGCATCCGCCAGAACCAGCGGCACGAGTGCCGGGGCCGTCGGCACCACGCGCAGTCCGAATTTCCGCGCCAGCCGCAACGACAGGTCGGACGCCCCGAGCTTGGGAATGGAAAGGCCGCCCGTCGCAAGGATCACGGAACCCGTGCGGATCTCGCCGCCATCCGTGACGACGATAAATCCGTGTTCTGCCCGGCGCACGTCCAGAATCCGGGTCTGCATCCGGAATTCGCAGCCTGCGGTCCGGCATTCAGAAACCAGCATGTCCACGATCTGCCCGGCCGAACCATCGCAGAAAAGCTGCCCGCGCGCCTTCTCGTGCCAGGCAATGCCATAGCGGTTCACGAGTTTGAGGAAATCCTGCGGTGTATAACGCGCCAGCGCAGAGCGGGCGAAATGGCGGTTCTGGGAGATGAAACAGTTGGGGCCGGTTTCAAGATGCGTGAAATTGCATCGTCCGCCGCCCGAAATCAGGATCTTGCGCCCCGGTTCCGGTCCGTGATCCAGAATCAGAACCCGCGCACCGTTCTGTCCGGCCACAGCCGCCGCCATCAGCCCCGCTGCACCGGCTCCGAGCACAATTACATCGGGGTTCATCATGGCGGGCCTCAGAAATCCAGATTGGCGTAATGCGCAGGGGGCGTGATGCCACTGACCTTGTCAGACAGCAGACCCCGGAAACAGGGGCGGGATTTCACCCGGGCATACCAGTCCTTCGCGGCAGGTGCCTTGGACCAGTTCACGTCGCCGATGAAATCGAGCGCCGACAAATGGGCCGCAGCCGCGAAATCCGCCAGTGACAGCGCAGGCCCCGCCAGCCAGGAGCGCGTTTCCGCCAGCCAGCCGATATAATCGAGATGAAAACGCATGTTCGCGTATCCGGCCCGAAGCGCATTGCCATCCGGATGGCCGCGCCCGAACTGGCGCTTGTCCACCTTCTCGCCCAGAAGGTTCCGGGTGACTTCCTGGGCGAAGCGGGTGTCAAACCAGTCCACGAGCCGCCGGGTCTCGACCCTTTCGGCAAATGTGCGCCCCAGAAGCGGCGTATCAGGATAGGCGTCTTCCAGATATTCGCAGATGACACGTCCGCCGGGCACGGCCAGACCATTTTCCTCAACCAGCACAGGGACTTCGCCTGCGGGATTGAGATGCAGGAATTCCTCACGCTGCTCCCACACCCGTTCAATGACGGGTTCAAACGGGAGTCGCTTCTCGGTGAGGGCAAGCCTCACAAGACGGCATTGCGGAGAAAGTGGAAGGTGATGCAGGATACGCATTGCCACTTTCTAAGTCAGCCGATACCCGCTCACAAGAGCCTCACCGACTGCCCGACACAGGTCCGACGATTTTCACGATGCCCGATCCCGTTTCCGCACCCTCTTCAAACGTCCCCATGCGCATCCGCGCCCGTGGCCGCTCTTTTCTCGCGCTTGTCCTGTCCCCTGAGGCGCCCCTCCCCCTCTGGCTCGACGGTCTGGACTATCAGGTTGCCCGATCTGGTGGACTCTTCACCGGAAAACCGATCATTCTGGATCTGGGTCTTCTTGATGAAAACACGCCGGGCCTTGCGACCCTGCTCGACGATATGCGCAGCCGGGGTGTCCGGATCATCGGCCTTGAGGGAGGGAGCCGTCACTGGCCCGCTGTTGCGCACTGGGACTGGCCGGAAATGCTGGATGGTGGCCGACCCGCTGGGGAAGTCGAGATTCCGGAAGATCCGTCCACCAGCGCCGCTGGGCCAGTTTCTGGCGGAGGGACGCTCATTATTGATCAGACCGTGCGATCGGGTCAGAGCATCCAACATATGCAGGGCGACGTAATTATCCTCGGTTCGGTATCTTCAGGGGCTGAAATCGTGGCTGCGGGCTCCATCCATGTGTATGGAACCCTTCGTGGACGCGCGATTGCGGGTGTAGGCGGACAGTCCCAGAGTCGTATTTTCGCCAGCCGGATGCAGGCTGAACTGTTGGCTCTCGATGGCTATTATGCCGTCACGGAAGACATCGACCCTGCACTTCTGGGACAACCCGCACAGGCCGCTCTGGATGAAGACCGGGTCCGCGTTCTGCCACTCCCTGCGTGATCCGGGCAATAACGTGACAGGGGCTGCCATGAAAGCACCCCTATTCGCAGGTTGCCGCAGGGCATAAAACATTCATAGAATAAGAAATCGGCCCGCGTTGACCTGTTACGGGCAGGCGCAGACCGGAGAGACGTTTTTCTGGAGTATTCATGTCCAAGGTTCTGGTTGTCACTTCCGGCAAGGGTGGCGTCGGCAAGACGACATCGACCGCCGCGCTCGGTGCCGCTCTCGCTCAGAGCGGACAGAATGTGGTGGTGGTTGATTTCGATGTCGGGCTTCGGAACCTCGACTTGGTCATGGGCGCCGAGCGCCGGGTGGTTTTCGATCTCATCAACGTCGTGCAGGGCGATGCGCGCCTGTCGCAGGCTCTGATCCGCGACAAGCGCTGCGAAACCCTGTCGATCCTTCCGGCCTCCCAGACCCGCGACAAGGATGCCCTGACCTCCGAGGGCGTCGCCCGCGTGATGGACGAGCTTCGCGAAAAGTTCGACTGGGTGATCTGTGACAGTCCGGCCGGGATCGAACGTGGCGCGCAGTTGGCCATGTATCATGCCGATATGGCCGTAATCGTGACCAATCCTGAAGTCAGCTCGGTGCGTGACTCTGACCGGATCATTGGCCTGCTCGACAGCAAGACCAAGAAGGCCGAACAGGGTGAGAAGGTCGACAAGCACCTGCTCCTGACCCGTTACGATCCGGCCCGTGCGGCACGCAAGGAAATGTTGAGCGTCGAAGACGTGCTCGAAATCCTTTCCATCCCCCTTCTGGGCATCGTGCCGGAAAGCGAGGATGTGCTGAAATCATCCAACGTCGGTGCGCCGGTCACTCTGGCTGCGCCCACGAGCCTTCCTGCCCGCGCCTATTTCGAAGCTGCCCGCCGCCTGAGCGGTGAAAAGCTCGAAGTCTCGGTTCCAGTCGAAAAGCGCGGTTTCTTTGACTGGCTTTTCAAGAGGGACGCATGAGTTCATGAGTTTTCTCGCAAACATTTTCGCCCGGCGTCAGCAGTCCAGCAGCGTCGCCAAGGACCGGCTCCAGATCCTGCTCGCCCATGAACGCAGCTCTGGCGGGGAGAGCGGCGAGTCCGATCTGATCCGCCAGCTTCACAAGGAAATCATGGAAGTCATCGCGCGCCATGTTGCCGTCGATCAGGACAAGGTCCAGATCAAGGTTGATCGTGGCAGCGGCTGTTCCATGCTCGAAATCGACGTCGAAGTTCCGCAGGAACTCAGCGGCAAGCGGGCTTCGTAACTCTGCACCAACTGCGGCCCGAAACGCCGCGTCTGAAAGAACGGAATAACACGGATGAGCGGCTTTCTCGGAAACCTCATGAATCAGGCTGTGGGCGCGATCGGTGGCCAGCTTGGCGACAAGTTCGGCGGCAGCATTGGCGAATTTCTGAAGGGCGATGGCCTCAACATGCTTCTCAGCCAGGCCCAGAGCGCTGGCCTGACGGACAAGATCCATTCATGGATCGGCAATGGCGAGAACCTGCCCATCACCACTGACGAGCTGCGCAGCCTTCTAACGGACCAACAGATCCAGACGATCGTAGCCAAGACGGGCCTGCCCGCCGGGACGATCCTGCCTGCGCTGGCACAGCTTCTCCCGGCTGCCGTGGACAAGCACACCCCGGAAGGTCAGGCACCGTCAACGACGGCCTGACACCCGGTTTAGGCGTACCAGGCCTTCAGACGCCCCGGTGGAACCGATCCACCGGGGCGTTTTGCGTATTTGGGTTCAGGCTTTTTGGCCGCCTGGCACTGCATCATAGAACTGAGGCTGTTCGATCGGGAAGCGGATCAGCAGATAGGGCGTGACCCGGCGATCCTTACCTCCATTGAAAGACGCCAGACGGTTCCACTGCCCGAACGTGCAATAAACATGGTCTGCAGTTGCAAAAATCCCGTCGGGTGACAGGGCGCGTGGGTCGCGGAGCATCATTTTGAAAGAGCCATCCTGATCGCGCCTCAGGATGCAGTCATGCTCATAATTCGTTGTGTAAAGCCGGTCATGGTCATCCAGAGCCAGTCCGTCCGCCACCCCTTTTTCGCCTTCATCGCGGATGGCAGGCGATAGGAGCGTGTCGTCTGACGTCGGAGCAGCCAAAAGATCCACTGGCAGGCTGTAGAGACGGCGGCTGGTCAAGGGAGCGAAATAGAGAGTTTTTTCGTCTTTCGTCAAGGCGATACCGTCCACGCCTCCCGAGACCAGTTGGGGATGTCCGGGGATATAGCGACGGGGCTCTCCCTCGACGATAGCCAAAAAGCCTTCCTCCGGGAGAATGGCGGGATGTTTGGTCAGGAGCCGCCGTGCCTGCTGGGTGGCGACATCGACAACCACGAGAGCGGGGCTTGTTCCGAAAGACGAATCCGTTACGAAAACCGTCCCCTGAGCGCCATGTGACAACGACACCCGTAGATCATTCATATGACTGTCGGGCAGCAGGGCGGGCGCTTTGAGGATAATCTTGTGAGCGACCTGGTTTGTCGTCGGGTCGATACATACGATCTTCGCGGCTCCGGGCTGAAGCGGGTGTCCGGCGCGCTTGCCGTCATCAATCATCCAGAGGCGTCCCTGACGATCCGTCGTCATGCCGTGTACAGAGACAAGACACTCTGCCGGAACATTTGCCGGAAGACTCATCTTCGCACTGGGATAAGGCACGACCTTCCCGTCCACCAGTTCGCCGAGCGTGGCGCCCTTGTGATCCACTGCATGGCGGGGAAAGCCTACAAAAGTTCGGCCATCCGGCAGCACTACGATCCCCGACGGACCGGGGCCGTTGAACTCGGCGACAACGTCGAGGGCGCCGTATGGGCCAGTTCCATTGTCCTCGTTTCCAGCAGCCCGTGCCTGACCTACTGGCAGAGCTGCCGAGACAGCCAGAGATGTCGGACCTGCCGACGCTGCCTGTAGGAAATGACGTCGCTTCATGCGCTCTCTCCAAAATTCATTTTCAAAACAAATCGTTTCCATAACGCCCGATCCGTGTAAGGAACGCCACAGACCTTGAAAAATGTGCTCATAATTTTCCCGGAACCGGAAAATTATATTGACCTTCCGCAAATACGAACCAATTTTGTATTTCGTATAAATTACTAACATATTGCGTGGTAAAAGTGCTGACCCAGCTTTCCCTTCGTCATCTGACCCTTCTGGGTACGTCCCTCCTTGGCTCCACGTTCGTTCTCATGACGGCGGAAAGCCGGGCTGCAACAACACAGCCTGCTCCGGCACACTCAGCTCCAGCCACACACAAACACTCTCGCCCGGCTCCTGCGCTCGTAAAGGCGAAACCCGCTCGGACGCCAAAGCACGAGACCGAGGTTTCAGGGGGCACAGAAGCGCTTGTCGTGACGGGAACACGCGAGTTCGGCAAAAAGGCACGGGATTCGATCGCTCCTGTGGATATCGTCACGAATCGTCAGCTGACGGGGACGGGTCAGCCCACGTTGCGTGACTCTCTGGCACTCCTGCTCCCCTCCCTGACAGTGCCAACGGGAGGATTCGATGCCGGTGCCCTGACCGACAGCATTTCGCTGCGTGGCCTTAACCCTAACGAGACGCTCGTACTTGTGGATGGCAAGCGGCGCCACACCACGGCCAATATCTACGCCGATGGCGGACCGGCGCAGGGGTCCACACCTGTCGATATCGACATGATCCCCATGGCCATGATCGACCATATCGAAGTCCTGCGCGACGGTGCGTCCGCCCAGTATGGGTCTGACGCCATTGCGGGTGTAGTCAACATCATCCTCAAGAAGCAGAACCATGGTCTGACCATGCGCTCGAACACCGGGATCACGAGCGAAGGCGATGGTTTCCAGCAGGGCGTGTTCATTGATGGCGGCCTGAACCTGAACAATCGCGGTTTTGTCCATATTGGCGGCGATTTCGTCCATCAGGACCATACTTTCCGCTCCGGGAATGACAACCGCACCAACACCGATGTCAACCAGCTTCTGGGACAGCCCGAACAGACGCGTGAAAGCGTCGCCATCAACGCAGGCTATGACATCACCGATGATATCCAGGCCTATGCCGGTGCGACCTATGCCCATCGCCATGCCGAATCCTATCAGAACTACCGCCTGCCCTCTTCGCTCTCCAAATATCCCGGCTACGCGGCGATCTACCCTTATGGCTATTCCCCCATCGAGGCTCTGGAAGAAGACGACTACGAACTGACGGCTGGTCTGAAAGGCACTTTGGCGGGCTGGCACTGGGACGTATCGTCGGTTTTCGGTCGGGACTATGATGCGGTGAACGCCGAGAGCACCACGAATGTGGGACTGTATACAGCCACGGGCGAGACCCCGACATCGTTCGCCGCACAGGCCTATAACAACACGCAATGGACAAACAGCGTGGACCTGAGCCGCAAGTTCCGCACGTCGTTCTGGCCGTATGCCATCAACGTTGCGGGCGGTGCGTCCTATCGCTATGAGGCCTATGCGATCGGAACCGGCTCTCCGGCCAGCTATACCTATTCCAGCTCGGACGCCTTTCCCGGCACCAACCCGGCCAATGCTGGAAAATGGTCCCGGGATGTTGCGGCGGGCTATCTCGACATCTCTACCAACCTGATGAAGCACTGGCAGGTCGATCTGGCCGGACGCGTCGAGCACTACACAGATGTCGGCAACACCAAGACCGGCAAGATCTCGACCCGTTATGATTTCAGTCCGCGCTTTGCGATCCGTGGCACGTTCAGCAATGGCTTCCATGCCCCGACGCTGGCACAGGAGCATTATTCCGCGCTGTCCGTCTCGCCGACCGCTGCCAGCGGCATCATCGCAGCGAACTCCCCCGGAGCACTCGCCAACGGCGCATCAGCATTGAAATCGGAATCCTCCACGAGTGCCGAAGGCGGTATCATCGTCGAGCCGGTCAAGAAGCTGCACGTCACTGTCGATGTGTATCAGATCGACCTGCGGAACCGGATTATGCCGGGTGGGTCCATCTACGGATCTCAGGCTCATAGCGCGCTTGAGATGGACGGGTTCAATCTTCCCCCGGGATCTGGAAGCTGGACGGGTAGCCAGCTTGCCACACACTGGTTTGCCAATGTCGCCAATACGAGGACGCAGGGACTTGATCTGAGTGCGACCTACCCGACCGATTTTGGACGTTATGGTCATGCGGACTGGGATGTTGCGATCAACCTGAACCGCACGCGCCTGCGTCATCAGGCCAGCAGCTCGACCGGAGCGCCACTTCTGACCGCACAGTCGATCGCTTACATCACCACGGCTTATCCGCGCAGCAAGATCATCTTCGGTGGCACCTGGCGTTCTGCCGCCAACAAATGGGCAGTCTCGGTTCACGAAATCCGTTACGGCGAGACGACGTCTCAGCTGACCTATTACACGGGTCCTTATAGCTTTTCCTCAAGCCACTATCGGGAGTTCCCAAATCTACCGAAATGGACGACGAATGCCTCCGTGACTTACAATATCACGCCCAAATGGAGTGCTACCATCGGGGGTAACAACATCTTCGCCAAGTTCCCGTCAGTTGTTCCTGAAGGAAACCGCTATCTCGGCGTACCCAAGTACTACATGAGCACATCGCAGCTCGGGATGAATGGTGGCTATTATTATCTGGACGTTTCAGCGCGCTTCTGATCGTCCTCCGGCAATGCGGAAAATATGCCGCATTGCCCGCCCCAATCTGTAAAAATCAGGCTTTGCGGATTGTACAGAGAGAAGCGATATGGCGTCTGCACAATGCCATATCGGGAGATGCGCTCTGTTTGCAGGCCAGTTCGAAAGCCTGCGTTTCCCGTGCCGCCTGTTCAAGTGCCGCAAGAGACCAGCGATCCAACGCCTGACCGAAAGCGGCCGTACGTTTGAAAAACACAGGTGGTTTCAGGGATTTCATGGCTTCGGCACGTCCCTGCCCGTCCTGCACAGCCTGCGCAACTTTCTGGAGCCGCACAAGAACGCCCAGAACAGTTCGCGCCACCGCTACGGGATTTGCACCATCGGCCAATGCCCGTTCGAGCGCCTGATCGGCCATCATGCGGTTTCCGCACAGAGCTGAAAACGCGGCATCTTCCAGTGAATTTCCACCGGCATCGCCAACACAGTCCTGAACGGACGACAGATCAAGACGACCATTGGGACCGGCATACAGCAGAAGTTTTTCGACTTCGCCACGAACACCACTGCGGTCAGCGCCCAACACACCCAGTAGCCAGATGAGGGCATCGCGATCGATTGTGACACCCGCCTGCGCGAGTGCTTCTGTCACGGTCTGGGAAAGAACCCGTCCTTCTTCAGGATAGCAGGCGATGGACGCAACCTGCTTGTGGGCTTCAGCCAATGCGCGGAGCTTCGAGCGAGCCGTGATTCCCGGAGCTTCAATAACGACCAGAGCATCTGTTGTCGTATCCAGCACACGCTTGAACAGAGGCGCCAGACTGTCCTGCCCATCACGCACCCAGACGACACGCCGCCCCCCAATCAACGAAAGCGCGGTGGCTTCCTCTTCAAGACGGTCCTGCGTTTCCCGGTCTAGCTGCGCCACCTGAAACGGATCATCCGTCGTTCCTGCAACCCGTCTGACCGCCTGCGCGGCCCGTTCCCGAATAAGGCCCGTATCTTCCCCATGAAGCACGATGGCCCGCCAGAAACCGGCATCGTCCAGTGTGCGCCCGATATTTCGTGCGTCGATTTTCACCACTTACTGGGCGGAGGTGCTGGTCGTACTGTGGGAAAGACGACCGGTGGCAGATGCCGGGAAGCCGTCAACGCCCGTTCGATCCGTCGCTGCGTTGCCGTTGTCGTCTGGCATCCGGTCTGTATTCAGATAACGCGGCAGTTCGTCAGGAGCGGCTTTCTCGGGCATGTTATGATTACGGAACCAGATCGCGAGCTGCTGCGTCACGGTCTGGGCCAACGTGTCAGAAACACGCGCCTGAAGGGTTTCGTCATTCAGGGTCTGGGCAAAATACTGCTCGAAACTTGTGTTGAAACCGTCCAGCGTCGTCGCATCCCCCTGCGCCAGCATGCGCGGATTCTGCTCCACCGTTATAAGAACCCAGTGCGCCGAACCTGTGCTTCGCGTTCGGCCGGACGTATTGTCCTGATGGATGTCGACCGCTTCCTCATTCATGCCGGAATAGACTTTCAGCATGTACTTATGAGGATCTTCCGGCCCGGCACCCGCCAGATTTTTCTGCAAAGCCAGACGCAGCAGCTGGCCATAACGCCCCGGAATGTTGTCCACATAAACTTGGGCCAACTCTTCCGACATATCGGATTTCGGGGTCAGCTTTCCATAGAGGGGTGAGAAACCACACCCCCCTAACAAAAGGAAAGCCGTGAGCAGAAAAGTACCGCGACGGTCAGACATCATCCGGCAACCACGAAGTTGACGATCCGGTTCGGGACATGAATTTCCTTTACCAGACGCTTTCCTTCAAGAAGACGGGCCACGTTTGGCTCGCTTTTAGCTGCGGCAAGCACCTCGTCCTTCGGTGCATCTGGCGGGACTTCGATAGTCCCACGCAGCTTGCCAAGGATCTGCACGCCAATCGTCACGCTCTGGACGGCAACCCATTGCTCCTCCGGCTCAGGCCAGGGGCGATCCACAACCAGCGCACTTCCCGGCTCGAGAACTGCCATCATGTCTTCCGCAAGATGCGGCATCATCGGCGCGGTCAGCAGGCACAGGACACGCGCGGCTTCTCGACGGGCCGCAGCGATACCGTCTCCCTCGAGACGCTCGGCCTCAGCCAGTGCCGAGGTCAATTCATGCAGACGCGCCACGGCAACGTTCGGCGTAAAGGCTTCGAGCGCTTCACCTACAGCGGCGATGGTCCGATGTGTGATACGACGCAGATCTTCCCCCGCAACGCCATGGACGCTCTCGACCGCATCACGACCCGCAACAGAAGCAACCAATCGGTGAAGTCTCTGACCGAAACGGGCCGCCGCCGCGACACCGGAGGCCGTCCACTCCATATCCCTTTCAGGCGGGCTGTCGGACAGAACGAACCATCGGGCCGTGTCGGCGCCATAGTGCTCAATGATGTCGACGGGCGACACCGTATTGCGCTTGGATTTGGACATTTTTTCGGAACGGCCGATCTGAACAGCCGCACCCGTGTCCCGCCGCACAACCGTGTCACCACGACGCTCGACTTCTTCAGGATACAGCCAGCCGCTCTCGTCACGGTAGCTTTCATGCGTCACCATGCCCTGAGTGAAGAGACCGGCAAACGGTTCGTCCACATCCAGATGGCCGGTTTCATGCATGGCTCGGGTGAAGAACCGTGCGTAGAGCAGATGCAAGATCGCATGCTCGATGCCGCCGATATACTGATCAACGGGCAGCCAGCCATTCGCTGCCGCCGGCACCGTCGGGGTCTCGGCATGGGGGCTGGTGAAACGGGCAAAATACCAGGAACTGTCAACGAAGGTGTCGAACGTATCAGTCTCGCGAACAGCAGGCTTGCCGCAATGCGGACAGTTTACATGCTTCCAGGTCGGGTGATGGTCGAGCGGATTCCCGGGGCGGTCAAAGGTCACGTCTTCCGGCAGGATGACGGGAAGCTGGTCGTCGGGAACAGGAACCGGACCACAAGTCTCGCAGTGAATGATGGGGATCGGGCAGCCCCAGTAGCGCTGGCGGGAGATGCCCCAATCACGCAGACGCCAGTTCACGACGCCTTTTCCGGCTCCCAGACCTTCGAGACGCTCGATCACCTTCGTGCGGGCGGTCGCCGGGTCCATTCCATCCAGAAAACCTGAATTGAACAAGGCCGCATCGCCAGAAACAGCCTTCTTACCCAAAACGAAGGTCTCGGCATCCTGCCCCGCAGGCAGCAGGACCTGCGGAACAGGCAGGCCGTATTTACGGGCAAAATCAAGATCGCGCTGGTCGCCACAGGGGCAGCCGAAAACGGCGCCTGTGCCGTAATCCATCAGAACGAAATTGGCGATCCAGACGGGAGCCGTCTTTTCCGGGTCCAGAGGATTTGCGACACGTAGTCCGGTATCAAAACCACGTTTTTCCGCAGCTTCGATGACTTCTTCCGACGTTCCGAGACGACGGCATTCTTCAATAAAGGCGGCCGCCTGCGGGTTACGCTCGGCAACCTTGCGCGCCAGAGGATGTTCCGCCGAAATTCCGACGAAGCTGAGACCGAACAGCGTGTCAGGGCGTGTCGTGAAGACTTCGATGCTGTCCAGATCCGCGTCATAGCCGCCAGGTGGCTGATGCAGGGCAAAACGAACCCGCGCGCCTTCGGACCGGCCAATCCAGCGCTCCTGCATCGTCCGCACGCGCTCTGGCCAACGATCCAGCGTTTTGAGATCATCCAGCAGCGGCTGGGCAAATTTTGTAATCTTCAGGAACCACTGAGAGAGCTTCTTTTTCTCAATCAGGGCTCCCGAACGCCAGCCGCGGCCATCTACGACCTGCTCGTTCGCAAGAACTGTTTCGTCAACCGGGTCCCAGTTGACCAAGGAATCACGGCGCTCAACCAGTCCAGCCGACAGCATGTCGACGAACAGCTTCTGCTGTTTGCCGTAATATTCGGGGAGGCAGGTTGCGATTTCACGATCCCAGTCCAGCGAAAAACCAAGACGCTGGAGCGTGCCGCGCATGGCTGCGATGTTATCCATCGTCCATTTGCCGGGATGAACATTTCGCTCACGTGCCGCATTTTCTGCTGGAAGGCCGAAGGCATCCCAACCCATCGGGTGCATGACGGCAAAGCCGCGGGCCCGCTTGTAACGCGCAACTACGTCCCCGAGCGTATAGTTCCGCACATGTCCGACGTGAAGCTGCCCGGACGGATACGGAAACATTTCCAGCACGTAGTATTTCGGACGGTCGGCCGGAGGGACGTCAGGAACGGCAAAAGTATTCCGGCGCTTCCATTCGTTCTGCCAGAAGGGCTCGCGGTTCTGGAAATCGAATGCGGGGGCTGGGGTATCGTTCATGTCTGGCTCAGTTGTCCCGCTCGCCATTTTCGGCACGCAACTGACGCGCGCGCGTCAGGATACGGGTGGTGATGTCGGAGGTTGTGGTGGCGGAGACCGGGGTATCTTCCCACTGGCCATCCTGAAGAACCTGCCGGAAGACGGAAACCCGCAGGGCATCCGAACGCAGGCGGCGGTCCAGAACGTAGGCCGCAATTTTGAAACGCTCGTTCTGAGTGGCGGAAGGCTGGTACCAGTCCGTCAGGATGACACCACCCACGGCATCGGCAGACGCCAGCGGCATGAACGACAGCGTATCGATCGCGCCGCGCCACAAATAGGCATTCACCCCGCCACGAAGCTCGTCGGCACCGCCTTCGGCTCCACGATCCACACCCAGAAGATGATTGCGCGGGGCAGTCAGAGTGCTGGGATCGCGTCCACCGCCGCAGGCGGAAAGTGCACTGAGAGCCAGACATCCAAGGGCAAGACGGGCCGCTGGTCGGTGAAAGGGTCGAAGAACGGTCAACTGGATGCGAGACATCATGGGTGGTCCTGCGGGCCGCGCCAGGGCCGGTCACAAGCAAGGATACAGACTGGCGAGGCCTGTAGCCGGCAACTTCTTGAGTGTTCATATCGCGCCGACGGCGCAAGGCCAAGCGCCTGACGGAAGATGTTCCTATCCGGCAGCCAAACCTGCCTTGCTCAGCACCTCAGCCAGTCTTGCCTGCTGCACAGGTTTTGCAAATGCGAACCGGCTGACAACTCTGGAAACTGTCAGGTCAGGCACCAAACGAAGAAGGTGCCGACAGGCCTGATGAGCCTCATCCGGAAAAGCTCCCAGTTCAGTCAACGCGACAAGATAGTACACCAGAGCGCTCGGACAGGATGGATACAGGCCAGACATCAACCGCCCCATAGAGATGACTTCTTGATACTCTTGGCCCAACAACAGAATCATCATGAAGGCAGGTCGCAGGAGTTCAAGGAACTGCGAACGGCACCCATTTTGCAGAAGAATTTTTACGTTGCGAATAGCTGGCTTTGTCTCTCCCCGTAGAAGCTCCAGAATAATATCAGCCATCAGACTGTCAGGAGAATCTTTTTGATTCCCTTCATTGCAGGAGATGCGCTCAATAGCATCCTGAACGACTGATACAGCTGTACTGTGACTTGCAGGATCATACATCAGATACGCAGCCAGCAGGACTTCAACTGCGTGCGTATCCGGCATAAGTGAGATCGCAGCCCGCACACTACGCAGGCCACGAGAGAAGAGAGCCTCCGCTTCGGCACTCCATTCATTTTGAAAACGTACATAGCAGTACATCGCATCAATAAGAGCGATGGTTCCGTCGGTCTTTTCAAGACCCTCCGCATCGTTCAGCAGAAAGTCAATTTTTTTAAAAAACGACGAATCATGCTTTAAAAGGAGGGTGAAAGCCCTCAATGCCATACCCAGCGGCGACAGCTCCATGTCAGGACGTCCTGCCGTGCGCCGGGCCTCAGCAACAAAAATACTCCACTGCATGGCCTGTGCCGGGGTCAACATGCTGCTTCGGGCCTGATCAGATCCAGAAGATGGGAAATCGTAATGCGTTCCCCAGATGATAACACCGTTGCGTCGTGCATCGAGCACGCGAAGGATCAGACGATTTTCGGCACCATCTTCCCCGCCACGCAGACTTGTGGAGATGACGTAGTCTGCCCCAAGAGCCTGATAGGCCGCCACGGCGTTCACCGGGTCCGAAAGGGAAATATCGGGAACTGCGACGATATCAAAGGTTCCCATGCTTACAAACATGAGTTCCAACTGGTCTCGGAAAAGCTGTCCACATTGTAAAAGCTTTTCATCGAAACATATTGGTGCCTGAAAAATCAGGGAGATTTTTCGGGACTCTGTGCCAGAAGGATTACGGGCAGCATAATGCAACGGCAAGACCAACATGGGGTCTGGCCGGGGCATAGACATCGAAAAAGACGCATCTGAAGTGGGTGCGGACGAGGTTGCCTGAGAGATATCTCTCGACAGCTCTCTACTGGCGCTCTCTATTCCGATACCACTAATCAGCGCCTGTGTAGTCGGGGCCAATATATGCCCTTCGACATTTCCGAGCACACTCGTCATCTGCTCGACAAGCGCAGCCGCGCGCACGTGGTCCCCACGGTGAAGAGCCGTCTGTATTCTGGTGCGCCAGGCAACCTCACTGAAGCTGTCGAACTTCAAAAGGCGCTCAGCCATCTCCGCAACCTGATCCGGATCCGTAAACTCCCGGACAGCACTTTCATAAAGCTGTTGAAGATGGCCGGTGAGTCGCTCTCTTTGCTGGGTAATCCATTCGTCTAATGCCGGATCAACACCAATCAACTCTCCAAGAAGCGGCTCATCTGACCAGACCACACTGTCGATCGTTCGAAGACTAGCCGTCAGAAGTCTTTCGGCATCTACCGATGTCAGGGCTGGTTTGAGGGCGAGTGAATGCCGCTGAACGTCGATGACATCCACACCCAGCGGGCTCAACGCGTCCAGAAGGCGATGAATTTCTTGCCTGAGAGAAGCACGGGCCATGTCTTCGGGCCTTTGACTCCACAACAATTCAGCAAGACGGGACCGCAGAACGGGCTTGCGGTCAGATAGAGCCAGAATTGCCAGGAGAGCACGCGTCTTCCCACCCACAGGAAGCACACTGTCTCCCATGAGGGTCTTCGCTTCCATCTGCCCAATCAGCTTCAGACGCAGAAGAGTGGGGTCAGTCTCTCTGACCTGACGGGACAGACTATCCATCATCTTTATTGCTCCCACGATCAGCACCCCAGATCCAAAAGCAGAGAGCTTTCAAGCCACTTCAACGCAACATCACAAGCAACGCAGATCATGGCAATTTTCAACCCAGTCAAACCTGTCCCCTGGCCAGAGAGATATTCTGTAGGATGACAGATGCGAACGCGCTCTATCCTACTCAGGATTTGGCACTACCAGAAAAATAATCACCCTTTGATAAAAAAAAGCGTAGCGCAAAGCCGTAACAGAAACCTCGATAACAAGAATACCCGGAAAAAGTTTAAATAGCCTAAACAAACGCTACCATTCTTTTTTCATCCACACATCTCGTCCCTGCAGGTCCAGATTTTCCGCTTTTCCATTAACAATTTACAGCTTGCGATATCTGTGGTGCGTTTGTGGCGCAGGCATGGTTGCACAAACAGAGAAACCACAATATGTTCAAGGAGGTTTGTCCGCGTAGCTCAGCAGGATAGAGCACAGGATTCCTAAGGCTTTAGAATTGGGCGCCATGATGGGAAACCGCATGGTGGATTTGCTCAAATTCGGGGAACGCTCTGATCATCTCGATCGTGCCAATCCCGAGCCAAGCGTTCTGGTGCGCTGGAACGAAGGTGTAGAGACTGTACGGGCAACACCTTGGCTATGTTATTCGTAGCTGTGGTGAAGAGACAGTCCAGACCACAAACATGCCTTGCGGCATGGCGGTGAAAACCGAAGTGGTAAGAATCCTGGGGCCGGAGGTTCGAATCCTCTCGCGGACACCATACACAAAGTATCCTTACAAAACTGCTGTTTTCCTCTGATATTTCACAATCCGAGGGCTACATTTCACAGCGATAATCTGCGCTATGATTTCTCTTGCCAGTTCTTCCCAAGCTTATGACCCCTTGATGGGATTGAGCAAAGAAGATGAACGCCTCTTTTTCGCGAAGAACCACAGCAGGTTGCGGGTGGAAAACCCACACATTCCGAGCGGAAACATTGCAGCCGACCACAATGGAATATCTCTGAGTTTCTTCATGACCGACCAGTCAGGCCAGTGACCACACAAAGGCAGTAACCCTGCCCGACCGCCCGCGATAGTTGCTGGCGGAACGGAACGTGTCGTCATTCGCTCGACAGGCAGTCTACCGTCTTCTTCTCCATCATCCCCTTCGCTGAAACCGTCATGTTCCGGCTACGAACCTTGAGTTGATTGCTCATACAGGTAGTCTGCCAGACCGTTTGATTTCACGGATCGAGAAATGCGTATGCATTTCTTTGATGCATCCCAGCATCCGGATCTGTCGCATGGATAGTGCGTGAAAATCCTCCATGTCCCGCACTATTATTTGCAGCAGATAGTCATATTTCCCCGAGACATTATGACAGGCAATCACTCCGGGCATTTCCGAAACTGCTTTTTCAAATCCGGTCATCGTTTCTTCGGAATGGTCATCGAGCATGATGCTGAGGAACGCGAAAAGATTAAGGCCGAGCGCCTTTGAGTCCAGCTCCGCATGATATCTCACGATACAGTCGGCTTCCAGTCGCTTCAGTCGTTTCCAGCAGGCGGGCGCGGAGATACCGATCCTCTGCGCCAGATCGCTGTTACTCAGGCGTCCATCCGCCTGCAGAACCCGTAAAATCATACGGTCGATCTGATCCAGTTTTATCATTCACTCAAGTTAATATTCTTTCTCATAGACGTCCATGAATCCATGTTTTTGAAAGCACATTTTGCCAGAAACTTCCTACGTTCGCAGGGAATGGAGGCAAAATGCCTAATAAAATGAATGATCGCACATTTTTAGCTCACGCTGCTGTCAATCCATCGGAGCATCACGGCTTTATCAATCCCGCTATCTATCGCGGTTCGACCGTTGCGTTCCCTAACGTTGCTGCTCTGGCAGGCGGGAAGCAACCCTACCGTTATGGCCGCTGAGGCAATCCAACCTCAACTGCACTTTGTGATGCTCTCAGCGCTCTGGAAAGAGCTACCGGCACGCTGCTCTGTCCATCTGGCCTGACGGCCTGCAGCACGGCGATCCTGGGGGTTTGCGGTGCAGGCGATCATCTGCTCGTCCCTGACAGCGTTTACGGCCCGGTCCGGCATTTCTGCGATACTGCGGCGCGACGGATGGATATCGAAACCACCTATTACGATCCCCGCGTCGGGGCTGCCATTGCTGAGTTATTTCAGCCTAACACGCGGGCTGTTTTCCTCGAATCCCCCGGCTCCGGCACGTTCGAAATCCAGGATGTTCCCGCTATCGCAGCCGTAGCCCATCAGCGTGATATCTGCGTTCTGATGGATAACAGTTGGGCAACACCTCTGTTTCTGAAACCACTGGAACTGGGTGTTGATATTTCCATCATGGCCGCCACGAAATATATCGGCGGTCATTCCGACGTGATGCTGGGCACGATTGCCTGCGGCCCCCGTGCGTGGGAGCAGGTCAGAGACATGCATTTCCAGCTTGGCCAGTTCGTCGGGCCAGACGATGTGACACTCGTTCTGCGCGGATTTCGTACCCTTGATGTCCGGCTGCAACGGCATCAGGAGAGTGCGTTGACCATGGCCCTCTGGTTGGAACAACGGCCGGACGTTTCGCACGTCTTTTACCCTCCCCTCCCCTCTCACCCGGATCATGCTCTATGGCGGCGGGATTTCCGTGGGGCCAGCGGCTTGTTGTCATTCGTGACCCGCAATTCGTCATCGGAAGCCGTAGCAGCCATGATTGACGGGTTGAAGCTGTTCACGATCGGGTACAGCTGGGGTGGATTCGAAAGTCTGGTGTTGCCCGTAAGTCCCCGTTCCATGCGGACGGCAACACAATGGACAGAAACCGGACATCTCATATGGCTGCATATCGGCCTGGAAGACGTTGATGATCTGATAGCCGACCTAGAAGAGGGGTTCAGTCGGTTCAGAGATATCTCCGGCCACTGAGAACGGCCTGCCGTAAATCGCGTGCTTTCCCCTATCGGGCGTCACGCACGCAGAGAGGCACATGCGATCATACGGAAAATGTTTCTGGCAAACATACCGAGCAATGATCATCTGATTTTTTTAGGGTTGCGCTGCGATATATTTTTATTTTCGGCCCATCTGCTGCATAGAGAGCAAACCTCAACCTCAAGGAATCATTCTGTTGCACAAAAACCGGATGACGCTGCTCATTCTTGCCGCAATGATACTGGGAAGTCTGCTCGGGGGTGTTGCGCATGCGTTTTTCCCAGATCCCGCAACCCAGCAGTTGATTGCGGGGAACCTTTCGATCGGTTCAACCGTGTTTTTGCGGCTTATCAAGATGATTTTGGCCCCTCTGATTTTCTCAACACTCGTTGTAGGGATCGGTCATATGTCTGATGCTGCAGCGGTTGGCAGGATCGGCGGCAAGGCTATGCTGTGGTTTGTCTGTGCGTCATTGTTCTCTCTTACTCTCGGCCTGATACTCGTAAATATTTTCCAGCCCGGCGTGGGCATGCACAAAGTCAACACGCTAGCAGATACTCATCTGGCAGCTCATTCTCTGACTTTAAACGGCTTTATCCAGCATATGGTCCCGGATTCCATTTTCCGCGCAATGGCGGATAATGAAATTCTTCAGATTGTCGTTTTTTCAATTTTCTTTGGGATTGCCTGCGCATCCCTGCCCGCTAAAGCGAAAGTCGTTCTGGAGTGGACGGAAAGCCTGTCGCATATTATTTTGCGGGTGACAGGATACGTCATGATGGTTGCCCCTTTGGCCGTTTTCTGCGCCATGGCGGCCACTGTTACAACGAACGGATTTTCCATTTTAAGCATCTACGGAAAATTCATGGGTGAGTTCTATCTCGCGCTCGCAATTCTCTGGGCCTCGCTGATTGGCGTTGCGTTTGCTTTCCTTGGCAAACAAGCCAGAAAACTGATCGACCTGATGCGTGAACCATTCCTTCTGGCATTCTCAACGGCGAGTTCAGAGGCTGCGTATCCGCTCATTCTGGAGCAGTTGGGCAAGTTGCCCGTATCTCGAAAGGTCTCGTCTTTCGTCCTGCCGCTTGGATATTCCTTCAATCTTGATGGCACGATGATGTACTGCACCTTTGCCAGTATATTTATTGCGCAGGCGTACGATATTGCATTGCCCTGGAGCACTCAGATTACCATGCTCTTTGTGCTGATGCTGACAAGCAAAGGCATGGCAGGAATTCCGCGAGCATCTTCCGTCGTAATTGTCGCAACACTTGGACAGTTCAACATTCCGGAAGAGGGAATTTTGTTGATCCTCGGCATCGACACGTTTCTGGATATGGGGCGATCCGCCACCAATGTGATCGGAAATTCTTTGGCCGCAGCAGTGATCGATAAATGGGAAACACGACGCCTTATCTAGACTCAGGACTCATTCTTTTTTGCGCGGGTAAGAAGCCTTTGCCGCCAGCCTGCCAAAAGTCGAATGGTTGTGGCAGGTTCTGGCCCGTTCGAAACCAATGAGTTCAAACGGGCCAGATAGATCATTAGTCCAGCCGAATGGAAGGGCGGACAAAGCCTTCCACCCAGTCTGAGAAAAACGAGATCAGGCCGCGATAGTATCCGAACAGTTCGATTTGGTGCTGACGATACAGCATAATATGCCCCAGCCTCGCCGACAGGCCGTGAGAAAATCCACCACCCCAGACAGTTCCTCCCGGTAGGGCAGCCCAGCCGTTGTATTTGCCCAGCGCCACGATAGCACCCTTATTATGGAAGATGCATCCTGGCACATCCCGTCCATGCTCGATCCAGGCTGGCAGATGCCGCCCCAGATGATTGGCCTGCTGTCGGGCAACCTGTGCCGTAGCTGGCAAAGGATCGTCTTCGATGAACGAGCAGTCTCCCATGACGAAGATATTTGGATCATCCTTCGACGAAAGATTGCTGTTGACCAAGAGCTGTCCTGACCGGTTCAGTGACAGACCGCCATAAGTCTGCGTGACCTGCGGAGCTTTCACGCCAGCAGCCCAGACACGAAGTTTGGCCGGAACATGTGTGCCATCCTTGAGAATGAAACCGTCGGCATCCGCTCCGGCAACACGGGCACTCGTTCGGACCGTGACGCCAATCCGCTCCAGTTCATTTTTGGCAGCTTCAGAGACTGATTCAGGGAAAGCGGGCAAAATACGCGCCCCGGACTGCAGCAGCGTGACATGCAGCTTGGGGGGAGTCCGGCCGAAAGCATGCAGGCTGTAGGGATCTACAATATCAAGTGCTTTGTGGAGTTCCGCCGCAAGCTGCGTCCCCGTTGCACCTCCGCCGACAATCGCGATATCCAGTTCCGAAGTATTGGCGAACGCCTTTAGTAATTCCATACGGAATTTTTCATTGAAGTGGTTGGCATCGACTAGGTTATCGATCGGCAGGCAATGCTCCTTTACGCCTGGCGTGCCGAAATCGTTGGCACAACTCCCAATCGCCAACACCAGTGCGTCATAGCGCAGGGTTCGGCTATCCAGTACGAGGGTACCATCCGAAGCATAAAACGGACTAAGAACTACTTCCTTCTTATCCCTGTCAACCGAAACGACCTCTCCGGGCCAGAATTCAAAATGATACCGGCTGGCCTGCGTGATAAAACTGACGCGGTCGTTTTCATTCAGAACGGTTCCGGCAGCGAAGCAGTGCAGCATCGGTTTCCAGACATGGGAAAAGCTTTTGTCAATGAGGGTAACGCGGGCTTTGCCGCGCTTGCCAAGGGATTTTCCCAACTGGGTCGCCAGTGAGAGTCCGGCCACCCCTCCGCCAACAATCAGAATTTCAGGACGAGACGTCATTGGTTTACAAGCCTCTGTTTGCACGGCTCCTGCCACAAAAACCATATTTACCTGAGTAGAAGGGGTTTTTTCTGGCACGCTGAAAGCTCCGGATGACGAAGCGTTATCCGCTGGCTTCAAGATTCATGCGTTTTTCTTGAGAAAGGTCCGTCAGGCCAACTCCGGGCGTCATGCGTGATCAGACGCCGGAGTCAGAGGGGAATGGAAATACTTCCATCCCCCTTTTTCATTACAGTGGAGCGTCAATATCAACGATGTTGATCAGCTTGTGATTGACGAATTCTTTAATACCCAGACCGATCAGTTCACGACCAAAGCCGGAGTTCTTGATGCCCCCGAATGGCAGGTCTGCCTTGGGAATGAGCGGATGGTTGATGAACACCATACCCGTCCGGATGCGAGATGCCACATGTGCGCCACGGGTTTCATCCTTCGTAAAAACGGCACCACCCAGCCCATAGGGGGAGTCGTTTGCGATGCGTACCGCGTCATCTTCGTCCTTGGCGCGATAAAGCTGCGTCACCGGCCCAAAGAATTCCCAGTGCCGGGCTGCATTGTTGCCATCCAGTCCCGTCATCAGCAGGGGACGGAAGAAAGAGCCTTTTTCTGGTACGGGTGCACCAATGACCTCAACCTTCGCACCATGCTTTCTGGCCTCTTCGACCTGACGTTCCAAATCGTCCTTCGCGCCCTGAGAACAGACAGGTGCAAGCGTTGTCGCTGGATTCATTGGGTCGCCAGCCTTCAGCTCGGCAACACCCTTCTTATATAATTCCAGAAAACGGTCATAAACGGCGTCTGCCACGATAAGGCGCTTGGCGGATACACAGACCTGGCCTGCATTCCAATGGCGTCCAATCACCGCAAATTTTGCCGCCTTTTCAACGTCTGCATCGTCCAGAACGATGAAAGCATCTGCCCCACCCAGTTCCATCATGGATTTCTTGAGTGCTTTGCCAGCCGTAGCGGCGATGATGGTACCAGCCCCTTCGGAGCCCGTCAGCGCAACGCCAACAACACGGGGATCACTCAGGATCATCTCGGTATGATGACGGGCCGTGTAAAGATTACGGAACAGTCCAACCGGAATCCCAGCCTCCTTCATAAGCTCTTCGCAGATGGCGGCACATTGCGGCAGGTTGGACGCGTGCTTGAGAATGACCGCGTTACCGGCAGAAAGCTGCGGCGCAATGATGCGGACGACCTGATAGAAGGGAAAATTCCACGGTTCGATCGCAAGAACAATCCCAAGCGGTTCGTGAACCAGAACAGCTTTGCCCTCGGCAGGATCGGCAACGGGGAGAGATTCCGGTTTCAGCAGCTCTTCGGCATATTTGGCATAATATTCGAAGATTTCGGCGGAAAGGATGACCTCTTTCTTGGATTCCGAGAAAAGCTTGCCCATTTCCAGCGTGCCAAGGCGGGCATATTTATCGACGTCACGACGCAAAATGTCAGCCGCAGCCTTCATGATCCGTGCGCGCTCGGCAAATGAGGTCTCACGCCACTTTTCATAGGCAGCATGGGCCTGGGTCAGAGCCGCCTGAACTTCTGCATCCGTTGCATTCGGAAAGGTTGCCAGCACTTCGCCGGTAAAAGGATTGGTACTTGCGTAAGCCATTCTTACCTCGTGTTGCATATATGGAAAAAGTGACGCTGAGCAGAGCCTGCCCTTTTCATGCAGATGGCCATTCGGTTCCGTCCGCTCCGGGCACGAAACGTATGACTCTCTGTTGAATGGGCAGGGAATGACTCCCTCCTCAGACGATCTTTTCCCGATAAGAATTAGACCGGTCGTATATTATTAGACCGGTCGTCTATAGAATCGAGCCGACAAGAGGCGAGGCCTCGCTGCCGTCTTCAGGTATGATCGAGAAAGCTTTTCGTCGCTACCCATGCATTATCAAATGGATGTGAGTCTCTGGTGATCTTGACCATCAGAGTTGCGCCAAGCCACTGCTGATAAAGTGCCTGTGCAAGGATATAGCAATTCATGGCAGACTGGATGGACCCATCCTCCTGCCCTGCCCGGACGATCGCCGTAATGCGTTCGACTGCCTGTTCCGTTCCGTTTTTGAGAATATGGCGCATTCGCTCCGAAAGGTCCGAAACCTCGGCTCCCAACTTAACGATCAGACATTTATCGCCTGTTTTTCCGTCAACATGTGTTTCCCACCAGAACTGGCAGTAGGCGAGAATTCTCTCCCGACCATTTTTCCCTGACGTTCCGAACATGATGTCCATCTTGGCCAGATAATCAGAGATATAAAGGTGGAGAAGTTCTTCGCCAAATGCCTCTTTGGACTCAAAATAATGATAAAAAGAGCCCTTCGGAATTCCAGCGACCTCAATGATCTGAGAAATACCCACTGCTGAAAAACCCTGACTTCCGATCAGGGGACGAGCCGCATCCACAATGGTGCGTCTGACAAGCATCTGTTTGGTTGCAACGGTCATTTATCATTCATGCGTCCGGTAGCCAGACTGGTCAATATCTTCTCCGGTTTTTGAGGAAACAGAACGGTTTCAGTCGGAATTCAAGTCATGGATTGTCTCCAGAAGCGATCTGGAACGAACTGGCGTTGAGGCAGGACGTAAATCAAAGGCGGAAAATGGGTGACTTCAAACGGCCTCACTTTTGGTCGTAAGGTCCTCCTCATTCCCAACCGCCGCCGAGCACCTGAAACAGATCAATCTGCCGATCGACCAGATCGATCCGAGCAGATGACAGACGTGTCTGCGCCTCGGCGTAATTCGCTTGCGCGTTAAGGACGTCGAAAAATGGCGTGCGGCCGAAGCGTTGCAGCGTCTCGGCATCGCTGCTTGCCTTGCCAGCGGAGTTCGCAGCCCGGTCCAGGTCTTCGAGACGCTCACGCGTTCGCCGATAGGCCGACAGGGCGCTCTCAGTCTGTTTCAATGCGAGCAGAACCGTTCCGTCGAACGCACCGAGCGCAGCACGGGATTCTGCGCCAGCCTGTATGATACGGGCTCGGGCCAAGACCCGGTTAGGAAAGGACCATGAGACCAGTGGACCAACGCTCAAGCCGAACGACGACAACGTCAGGGCATGCGTGATCGACGTGGTGCTCCCCACCGATCCGCCAAGACTGACCTTGGGGTAGAGATCGGCTTCGGCGACGCCGATACCAGCTGTCGCCGAAGCGAAAAGTCGTTCTGCCTTTCTGATGTCGGGACGGCGCCTCAATAGTGCTGCTCCGTCGCCAACCGGCAGCGGGAGGACAAGCGACGGGATTATGGTGCATGCCTCCAGTGCGTGCGGATAGTCCGATGGAACGCGTCCCATGACGGCTGCCAACGCGAACAAAGCGGTTTTCTGATCGGCGAGGATGTCCGGAATGGCGGCTTCACTCGCGAATGCTGCCGTCCGCGCGCGTTCACTGTCAAAGCGCGTGCCGCGCCCCTCGTTGGCCATACGCAATGCGACATCAAGTGTCGCACGTTGAACGGCAACAACGTGTCTTGCGGCGGCCAGCGCTACGCCATCGGCACAAACGCGGGCATAATTGCGGGTGACGGTGGCGGCTACGATCACACGCACTTGGTCGCGCGCTGCCTGCGCTGCCTCTGACTGGGCGTTCGCCTCTTCGATTGCACGACGGATGCCCCCAGCCAGATCGAGAGGATAACTGATGTTCATACCCAGTGCATAACTGAAGGGTGCTGGCAGAAACCGGGTCGGACCTCCGATCCGCGAGCCAGTTGTTTGCCCATTAAAATCCGTCGTTACGGTGCGTGCTGTCTCGGCTTCGCGTATGAGGGCATCTGCTCTGCCGAGATTGGCGTCTGCGGTGCGAAGATCAGTGTTTGCCGCCAGTGCTTCGGCGACGAAGGCGTCGAGGCGGCCATCCTTGTAGAGATGCCACCAATGCGGTGGCAAGGATGCCTGAACCACGCCTTCGTCCCTGCTACCAAGGAGCGCCTTCGTCGCCCCAGGGCGATTGGCAATGGCCGCGTCAGGAACACGATAATCCGGCCCAGCAACGCAGCCGGTCATCAGAAGCGCCATACACAGCGCGAAAACAGATCTCACAGGTGCCTCCCAACCACGTTCGGGGTTGTTGAGGGCAGGATTTCCACCGTCGCCGTTCGCCCGGCGATCAGCTTCGTTCCCGCTGGCACGCGGTCTATGTGCACACGGACAGGAATGCGTTGTGCAAGCCGCACCCATGAGAATGTTGGCGCGACTTTTGGTAACAGATTTCCGGAGTTCTCGCGCTGGTCGTCGGCGATTGCGGCGGCAATGCTCTCGACATGACCGACGATATCGGCATCGTCTCCCATCAGGTGGATGCGCGCGCGATCACCGATGGAGACACTGCGCAGTTTGGTTTCTTCAAAGTACCCTTCCACGCGCAACGTCTCGGCATCCACCAGCGCCATGGCTTGGGCGCCCACAGCCAGATAATCGCCAGGGTGAAGGTCAAGATTGGTGACGGTGCCCCCGACTGTTGCGCGGATTTCGGTGCGCTGCATGTCGATCAGGGCCACGTCGCGGTCGGCGAGTGCGCGCGTCAGCGCTGCCTCCGTCGTCCTGACCTTTGCGATGTTCTGCTCGTGCGCTTCTGTCGCGACGAGATCGCGCAACGCCAGATCACGCCGCGTCTCCTTGCGCGCCAGATCGAGTTGCGCCCTCGCCTCCGTTATGGCGGCTTCTGCACGTCCGAGCGCCGCGGCCCGGCGCGGTCGATCGAGGACGATCAGGAGCTGGCCGGGGTGCACCACCTGGTTGTCATGAACCAGAACCTGGGTGATGAGACCGCCAATATCGGTCGAAACCCGTACGACGTCAGTCCGTACGTGGCCATCACGGGTCCAGGGCGTCCGCTGATTGCGTTCCCATAACTGGAGCGCGACGGCAGCGGCGATGACGACGAGCCCAAGCGTCAAAGCATGGCGCCCCAGAAAAGCAAGAAGGAATTTCATGGAAGGGGTCCGATGATGGAGAGACCCTGCGCGAGCAGGCTGAACAGGACGACGAAGACGGCCAGTTCGACGAGCGGCCGGATAGAGAGCAGTCTCCACGCACCGAGGGCGGTGAGCAGACGCAGCAGCACAACGGTGGTTACCAAGGCGATGCAGGCGCCTCCCAACAAACCAGGAACAAAGACGCTACTGATGCAGAGGTCTGGGATCATGCTCTGGCCTCGCTGTTCTGGACGGAAGAAAGCGCGAAACGCAGGTCGATAAGCGGGTCAAGCAGCAGGCGGCGCGCCCTCGTCCCGACGGCAATGAACGCGATCAGCTCTTCAACCTGCTTGCTCAGTTCATCGACTGATGGTGAACCTCTGTCGAAATAATGTGCGATATCGCGCAACAGGACGCAGATGGCACTGACGGCTTCACTTTCCAGCGGGTCGAGACGCTCGCGAAGACGGCTAACTGCGTGACCAATGCGAAGGTCCCGCACGATCATGTCGATCGTCTCCGTTGTCGGACGCACCGAAAGACCTAGACGGGGTCGCAACAGGGCGATGCGATCGATTGTCAGATTGGTCCAGGCGGCTTCGGCGGAAACCCTGCTTCGGACGCGATAGGCCGCGTCTCGACGGCCGAGCAGCAGCAGTCGGTTGATCGCGGTATCTGGGGAGACCGTCTGGAACAACGTCATAGTTGCCGCTCCGAAGCCGACCCCCATCAACAGCGCGATGCTGCTGTTGATGGCCTCAGCGAAGTCTCCGCCATAAACAGGGCCCAGCCCGACGAGGATCGGGACAGTCAAGGTGATGCCGAGAGCCATGAAGGCGGTCGACGGCCGAGCCTGCAACGATCCTCCGAACAGAAACGCCGGGGCGAGGACCGCGATCAGCACCCAGAACTCGAAGACACGCGGCAGGACAGTAAAGCTGTAGATCAGGCTGATCGCGATGCCATAGACCGAGCCAAGCATGTATTTTCGGACATACGGCACCGGTGCATCCACATTGCCGAACAGAGCACAGGTGACACCCAACACCGATACAGCCAGCCCTCCATCGGGCCACGCAGACCAAATCCAGAAGAAGCAGCCGAGGGTGATCCCGCAAGCGGCACCCAGACCTGCCCGCGCCGCCATCATCGGATCGCGATGGAAGACATAGCCAGTCGTTTTCCCATCGCCGTGGAGTGGCTCTGTTGCACACTCTGCTGCGCTGGCTTCGGCGCCGAGCCGTTCGATATCGTGAAGGAGGCCGACAAGCTCGGCGAGATGACGGGCGATGTTGGCGACAAGGCCGTCGATCAAGGTGGCGTCATCGGCATGGTTGAGCGAACGGGCATTCTGGAACACCCTGTGCGCTTCTGTTCCGCGATCATTCGGCGTGTCCAGAGTGATCCATCTGCGAACTCTGTATAAAAGCTGCGCTAGCTCCTCAGGCATTCCAGGCGCATGGATGAGGGAGAGGCGTTCCTCAACATCGTTGAGGAGCAACAACAGGTGAGCCAGACGATCATGTAAAGTGCGCAACGTTGCGCCGCGTAGACGTGTTGTAACCGGATCATAAGGAAGATGCGTCGCCAGTCCCCGGAGCGCGAGCATGTCCAGAGCCATTCGGTAGCGATCATCGCGACATGAGCTTTCCGAGGCGGTGTTCAATACATCGCGGACCAGTCTTCGGGCATCATGCAGCGTCGCTGCTAGCCTGGCCTGAAACTGGCCGGTCATCGGCCGGGGGAACACATAGCGATGGATCACCACTGCGCACAAAATGCCCAGTGCGATCTCCTGCACGCGCACAATTGCAGTGTCGAAGACTGCGCCAGGCGCCGCAACTGCAGGAAAGCCGATCAGGCTGGTTGTGTAGCCGGACAGCACGAAGGCATAAGAGCGCGGCGTGCGGTCGAGTAGCGACAGAAACAGACCAAGGCCGATCCATCCGGCGAGCACCGCACTGCACACCACTGGCTCGTTGGCGAAGATCGGAACGATTGCCACGGTCGCGAGCGCCCCGACCAGAGTGCCCATCAGACGGTAGAGACCACGACTGAACGAGGCTCCCGCGGTGGGTTGCGACACGAGATAAACGGTGACGATCGCCCAGGAAGGACGCGGCAATCCAATGCGAAGCGCTATGAAATAAGCCAGCATCGCGGCCGCGAAACTCTTGGCGGAAAAGAGCAGCGCTTCACCGTCTGCCCTGAGGGCTGGGTTGCGAAGCGGGGCGATGAGTTGCGGCAGCGTGGGTCTGATCCACCCGTCCTGCCAGAAGGGCCTGAATGTCATAGTTTGTTGATAACGAGTTGCAACAACCAGATAAATTAGGTATCCAGACAATCAATCACTGAAAGCTGCCAATCCGATGCCGTATCGCTCCTCAGCTATCGCTTCCGTGGACCCGGACACTTCGGGTGCAACCGCGATCGCCCACAGGCTCGACTTTGCTGATCATGCATCTGAGGTGCCGACGCACATTCATCGTAAAGGCCAGTTGATTCTGGCATCATATGGGGCCGTTACCTGCACCGCCGCCCAGAACGTATGGATCGTTCCCCCAAACTGCGGAATTTGGATTCCGGGCGGGGTGTCACATAGCGCCAGAGCGACTGCGAACGCGCGCGTCGATTATCTCTTCGTCGAAATTGGTGCGAGCAGCCTTCCCGACCATTGCTGTGCGCTGGAGATAACGCCGATGATCCGGGCGATGATCGATCGTCTAGCTGCCGAGCCAAAAGATTATCCTCCGGATAGTCATGCCGCCCGACTGGCGCGCGTGATGCTCGACGAGCTGGCTGAGATGCCACGGCAGGGTCTCAACCTGCCTGTGTCAGAAAATACCAAAATTCGTACCATCGCTGATGCGCTAACGACCGAGCCGTCAGATCGCAGTACGTTGGCCGACTGGGCCCAACGCGTTGCGATGAGCGAACGATCTCTGGCCAGACTGATGATTCAGGAAACCGGGCTGACATTCGGTCGGTGGCGACAACAGCTTCATCTTGTCGTCGCGCTCCGTGAACTGGCGAGTGGTACGAGCGTACAGCGGGTCGCGGCCATGCTTGGTTATGAGTCCGTCAATGCATTTATTACGATGTTCCGAAAGGCTGTCGGCAGCACGCCGTCGCGGTATTTGCCGAGTGTAAAGGATCGCCTGTAATCCTTTTGATATCAGCATCACTCCAGACATTATCTCCGAACACAAAAGCCGTTCTAACGAGTTGACAGAGCTTCCTTGAGTTTTCTCAACTCTACCGCTCCGACCCAGCCTTGGGGACGGTTGCCTGCTTGTGCCGCCCTCGAATGATCGGCTTCTGAGGCACGGTTTTACCATATTCCAGCCACCACGCGGTCAGCGCTTCCATGGTTGGCCCGAGCCCCCGCGCCTTGGCGGTCATCTCGTACTCCACACGCGGCGGAACTTCCGCATAAACCGTGCGGGAGATCAGACCATCTGCCTCCAGTTCGCGGAGTTGGGCGGTCAGCATGTGCTGGGTGATGCCGGGTATCGCCTTGCGCAATTCGCCAAATCGATGAACGCGCTGGTTGAGCAGCCACATGATTTCGAGCTTCCACTTGCCTGAGAGCATCGAGAAAGCGCGTCGCATCTCGTCCTGCATGGTGAAGTCATCGTCAGCCATTAGTCATACTTTCCATACTTACTGTCAGTAATTCATCCTACTTGCGCAAATTCATGCAGAGGATCAAATCTTATACAGGCTCGTGGCGTCAGACCCAATGAGCGTATGAATACAGCGTGACATCGGGCCGATGATCTCATCGAAGCACGATGCGATCGGGAACCGTTATGACCGCAACCCTTCTCTACTGGATCAGCACGATCCTTCTGTCGCTGCTCTATTTCGGCTCTGCGACCCTGTACCTGACCAAAGCCGCGTGGGTTCGACAGACACTGGCGGACTTGAACTATCCAGCACCATACCTCGTGCCGCTCATGATCGCGGTCAAGATTCTGGGACCGTTGGCAATCCTCTCACGGATCAGCATTCCCCTGAGCGATCTGGCCTATGCGGGTATCTTCTTTCACCTGCTCCTGTCCGGATCGGCACATCTCGGGGTTCGGAAACCTCAGGGTGCCTTGCCCGCTTTGATCGGTCTGGTGCTGCTGGCCGCGTCTTTCACGACCCAGAACACTGCACGTGCGGTCCCGTCTCCATACGCCATGACCTGCACGCGCTGACACAGCAAAAACCTCAAACACCCAAAGGAAATGACCATGGGACGACTTGAAGGAAAAATCGCACTCGTCACAGGCGCCAGCCGTGGCATCGGTCGCGCCACCGCCAAACTGTTTGCCTCTGAAGGCGCCAAGGTTGCCGTGCTGTCACGCACACCGGCTAGCGTCGATGCAGTTGTGGCCGATATCCAAGCTGCTGGCGGCACCGCTCTGGCTGTTCCTGCCGATGCAAGAAATGCGGACCAGATCAAGGCAGCCGTGGATAAGGTGGTTGCTGCTTATGGCGGTCTCGACATCCTTGTGAACAATGCTTTCGATGCAACCGTCGCTTATTCGTCGATCCTCGATCTGTCGACAGAACAGCTTCAGCGCAATTTCGACATGGGACCAACCGCCTACCTGCACTTCATGCAGGCTGCCTATCCTCATCTCAAGGCCAGCGGCACTGGGCGCGTCATCAATTTCGGTTCGATGGCCGGGATTATCGGCCTTGCAGGTATGGGGCCTTACAATATGGCA
This sequence comes from Gluconobacter cerevisiae, assembly GCF_015244675.1. Lineage (GTDB taxonomy): Bacteria > Pseudomonadota > Alphaproteobacteria > Acetobacterales > Acetobacteraceae > Gluconobacter > Gluconobacter cerevisiae. The sequence goes on from NZ_JABCQO010000004.1 coordinate 196,628, forward strand.
AAGGAGGCCGTGCGTGCGCTGACCAGAACAGCTGCGCGCGAATGGGCCGGTGACAAGATCACTGTCAACAATGTTCTCCCCGTCGCCGAAACCTGGGGACCAGAGGCAAATGTGCCGCCAGCCACCAACCTGCTTGGTCGCTATGGTTCCCCGGAAGAAGACATCGCTCCTGTGGTTCTCTTTCTGGCCAGCAAGGATGCCCAGTTCATGACGGGGTATTCTCTGACTCCCGATGGCGGGTCAATCATCGACAGCGCGCGCTGAACCTTTGAGGCGATGGGCATTGGACTGAGCATGGCGTCGCCTTACTCCCTCACTTGTTCTGGCAGCACTGGTCCTGTCCGGAACGATGCTGGGTTTTGTATAAGCAAGCCCCGGTCCCACATACTCCTCAGTCGTTCATAGAGTTACAGTAGAGACGCTGAAGCGTGCGCGTGACTAGCCCGACCTGGCCATCGGCAATTGAGACGCCATCAACCGTTAGAACAGGTGTGATGAGGTAGGTCGCGCTGGTCACGAAACACTCTGTTGCCGTCGCGAATTCAGCACGTTGGATCGGGCGCTCATCAACCGGCAATCCTGCCTCTCGTGCCAGATCAAGAATACGTTCACGCGTACACCCTGCCAGAAGTCGATTGGACAACGGTCGAGTCACAAGGGTTCCATGTGCATCCACCAGGAACACATTTGACGACGCTCCTTCCGTGATGCCCTGTTCGTCATAGAACAAAGTATCGGACATACCCTGAGCAAGGGCATCACGTTTGGCCATGACCTGTGGCATCAGCATGGTTGTCTTGATGTCGCGGTGGAGCCAGCGAATATCTTCTCGCAGTTGAACATGAATACCCTCGCGAAAAGCAGAGGTCTGCTCAAAGTCAGAAGCCTGCGCCATCATCAGAAGTGTGGATCGCCCCTCAGGACGGATCGTAAAATTGCGCGGAGATACGCCGGAGGTTACCTGAATATAAACCAGCCCCGTTGTGACATCATTTTTTCGCAGCAGTTCTTCCATGATGCTGTCCAACTTCGCCCGTTCGGGAGGGTGTGCAATACCGCAGGCGGCAAGAGAGCGGTCCAGACGGGCGAGATGCGCTGGAGCATCAACGAATTTTCCGTTCACAGCGATACAGACTTCGTAAACGCCCTCTCCAAACGTGAAACCACGGTCAAAAGGAGAAATACGCGCATCTTCAGCACGGACATATGTGCCATTGAGAAAAACAATCGGCATATTCTGACCCTTCTCATTTCTTTCGGAAAATGCGTTGCCCTGGCAACAATTTCTAAGGAACGGTGTCCAGGGCCGTTTGCATGAGGCGTATCGCCTCGTCAGCGCGAACACGAGCAGATGGCAAACCTGCGATCACCATAATAATGCGATGATTGTTTTTTGTTGCCGATCCGGTGAAACAGTAGCCGGCCTTTGTCGTAAATCCGGTCTTCAGTCCGTCCGCATGATCTATGCGACCAAACAACGGGTTCTTGTTGTGTTGTCGGATCAGCTCTCCAGTTGGACTTTTGCCCCACAGAAACTCTTTCCGGTGGTAGAATTTTACATAAAACTGAGGAAAACGCTTAATTGTTGTGCTGGCTAAAAGAACCAGATCGCGCGCTGTTGTCCGCGTCGTATCGTTGTTTGACCATCCATTGGGTGAGCTGAAATAACTGTCGGTCAGCCCGATGCTCCGGGCCTCCTTGTTCATCAATGCGATAAAGGCATCAAGACCGCCGGGAATACTCGAAGCCAGAGCGTAAGTGGCATCGTTTCCTGATACTGTCAGCATCCCGTTGAGAAGATTTTCAACCGAGACAGTTTCGCCCACACGGAGGAACATTGTCGCGCCCCCCTGCTTACCGTGCCATCTCTTCCACACAGATGGGTTGACTGTGATGAGTTGATCCAGTCTCATTTTGCCTTGGTCAAGCAGATCGAAAATCACATAGGCTGTCATGATTTTTGTCATAGAAGCCGGAGCTATCGGGCGGTCCGCGTTTTTTTGCATTAAAATACGGCCAACCGAAACATCTTCGACCAAAACCACCGGTGCGCTCGTCTGGAAGGTTTCAGCGTGACTTTGCGAGACATCGATCAGCAAGCCTAAGCTCAGGCAGAGCATGATAGCTTTTACTTTACTCGACACCATCGCCCAGCTCGCTTTCGACAACACTCAGGCCTGCCTAGAGGAGCTATCTTATCGCGTCCAATGCCGCGTCAGTCTGGATTATTCCTTATTTGCATAAGGCATCTGATGAGACGCCCGCCAGACCTGTTCGACAACGGGACGCGTATGTTCTGCTTTGCGATAAAGTCGGATTTCCAGAGGAATTTCTTTTCCCAAGGCAATCATCTCATGGGTTTCGAGGTCTTTTTCGATCAGACTTCTGGGCAGCCATGCACATCCGTGCCCTGCCAGAACCATCTTCCTGAGCCCTTCTGCCATGGCATTTTCATTCACATGCCGAACAGTATCAGGCCCGTAGGGTAGAACGGCCTGCGCTTCCTGACACTGGCATACCTGGCCGAGAAATGAGTTCGGACTATAGGTCAGCAAGGGAGATGGGGAGCTTGACTGAGGCTCGTGTGAAAGAAGACCAACAGGAACAAGAAAGTCCTGAGCAACAATACAATGAGGAAACTGGTTTGGATGAAGAAGCAGAGGAACAGCTTCATGATAAAAGGTCAGGAAAAAATCATAGGAGCCATCGACGATAGCCGCCATGCAGTTATGAAAATCATCTGGCAACAAGCGACTGCCACATGGTCCGATGGACGTTTCGATTTCAGAAAGCCATTGGGGGAAAAACGTAACCGATAACGTGTGCAGCGCTGCCACAGCTATGGTTGGTACATCATTGTGCGAAGACGCCGTCAGCGATGCACGACTCTGGAGAAGATTACGAAGGGTCTCTTCTGCGGCTTCCCTGAAGCGACGACCTTCTGGCGTTAAAGTCGTAGGGAAGCGGCTGCGATCGAGTAATGGCACCCCGACCCATATTTCCAGAGCCTGAATGCGACGACTGAAAGCCGACTGCGTCACATGACGCTCTTCCGCTGCGCGTGAAAAACTCTGCAAGCGCGCAAGCGTGATGAAATCTTCAAGCCACTTGATGTCCATAAACAATAACCATAGCAGACCTGGCGCTTTCTCAATTACCCAACATTCACATAAACAGCATAAAGACCGTGAGAAGCGGCCATGAAAAGGCGGTTACGGCGTTTCCCTCCAAAACACAGATTGGCACAACGTTCTGGAAGCGGAAGAAAAGCCCGGGCTTTACCAGTCCCTCCAAAGACCTTCACGCCATTTCCATCAGGGCCGCCCCACCCGCACCAGAGATTTCCGGCTACATCGCAGCGCAGACCATCACCAAGCCCCTGAGCAGCGTCGATCAGAACCTTACGATCCGTTATTCGGTCACTGGCGTCATTCAACTGGCAGGCCCAGATCAAATTCGGAGAGGCTCCGGTATCAATGACGTAGAGTATTCGACCATCGGGCGAAAATGCCAGTCCATTGGGATTGAGGAAACGATCTTCAATCAGTTGGATCTTCCCTGCTGGGCTGACGCGGTAGAGGGATGTCGGAAGTTCCTGTTTCCCCCCGCCTCCGCCCTCATAAGCGGATTTGAGGCCATAATCCGGATCAGTGAACCAGATAGCCCCATCTGCGGCGACAGCGACATCATTTGGAGAGTTCAGCCGGCATTCTCTGAACCTGTCAGCGATAACCGTAATCGTACCATCATACTCCGTTCGTGTGACGCGCCTGGCCTCATGCTCGCAGGTAATCAGTCGCCCGGCACGGTCACGAGTATTGCCATTGGCGAAGCCGGACGGGCCGCGAAACACCGAAACCTGACTTGTCTCTTCCGTCCAGCGCAGGATGCGATTGTTAGGAATGTCACTCCACAGCAGGAAGCGCCCGTCGCCAAACCAGACAGGCCCCTCCCCCCATGCGATTCCTGTCGCCAGTTGCTCTATATCCGCATTCGGCAAAAAACCCGAAAAAGTCGGATCGTAAAGAATGGGAGCATAATCAGATCGAGGAAGATACTCCCTTTGAGCCAACCGGCCTGCAGAAAGCTCCTTGGAAAACGCTAACGTGCTCATCCGACCGCATGCTCCTCTTCCCCTTCCATCCGGGCACCCGGAAGAACCGGAGGCTTGTAGGAAACGACGGCGGCAACCAGAACGGTCCCGACCAAAACACTGCCGATAATGGCCGTCGGCAACCCATACAGTGCGCCCAGCATAGGTACCAGAAAACCGGCTACTCCCTGCCCTAAGGCAGCCGTCGCGTAGCTGGTCCCCATTCCCAAAGAACGGGTCTCGGATGGAAAACGCTGAGACAGGTAATGTGGAACGAGAGCGAAAATGCTGTTTCCAAACATGCCGACGCCAAATGCTCCCGCTAGCATGACCGTCATGCTGTGCGCCGAAATGAACGGCCAGATCCCCAGTGCTGTCAGAGCGAAGTACAACATGAACACCGTCCGGTCTCCGAAACGGGATGCGAGAACACCGCACAACGGTTTCCCCAGCAGAGAACCAATGCAGTAAGCGGCGATGAAAGGAAAAACATCCGCAGGAGACAGATTACGGTCTGAACGCAGGAACGTCGGATAAAAGCTGTAGATTGCCGCATTCTGGAACTGAACGAAGGCCATGAAAATCAGAGCCTGAAGCGCTGCTCCATCCAGACGGAAGCCAAACTTGCGCCGCTGAATCTGTTGCTTTGGCATCGACTGGATCTTGAGCCAGACCGGGCTTTCCGGCACGCCGCGACGGATGAAAATCGCCAGAAGTGCGGGTACGACACCAATTAGAAACAGCGCCCTCCATCCCCAGATCGGGAGAATGATGGCCTGTGCCGCAGCAGCAGCGAAAAAGCCGCATTCATATCCCGACATCATCAGAGACGATGCCAAAGAACGCGCACGCGGCGGCACACTTTCCATGAGAAGGGCTGCAGAAGCGGTCCATTCGCCGCCAAAGCCGATCCCGAACATGAACTGAACCACCAGCATGGCCAGATACGTCCATGTCATGGCCGTTGCGCCGGAAAAGACCGCAAACCAGATCACACCGATCATGAAAGTCAGCTTGCGACCATACCGGTCCGACAGCCAGCCCCAGCCGGTATTGCCCACCACACGCCCCACACTCTGGGCTGTGATGATAATTCCCATAGCCGTCAGGCTGACACCCAGATCCTTTCCGATATCCGGCAGGCAGAGCAGAAGCGCCACCTGATCGAAGGCGTCAAGAAACCAGCCCAGAAACGCCGCCAGCGTGACCCGCCAGTATGGACGCAGCAACTGGAACGCACTCACGTTCTGATCGGACGCCGAAACGGGTTGGGACAGAATGTGCTCATGAGACACGGTATTGGTCCTCTTTCGAAACATGTCGGCCTGTCGACCGCACATTCTGTGTGTTCAAAAAACGAAAAAAAAGCAGATGCGAACAGGCTCAGGTCCAGCCGCCATCCACAACAAATTTCTGCCCCGTACACATCCGGCTGTCATCGGCAGCCAGAAAGAGCGCCAGACTGGCCACATCCTCTGGTTGTATCCGATCAGAGAGACACTGGTTCCGGTCAATCGCCGCTTCCCCCTCGGCATCCAGCCAGAGCGCTTTCTGCTTGTCCGTCATGACCCATCCCGGCACCAGAGCATTAACGCGGATACGGGACGGCCCCAGTTCACGCGCCAGCGCGTTGACCAGTCCATGCACAGCGGCCTTGCAGGTCGCATAGATGGGATATCCTGCGTTCTTCTGCATCCAGCCTGTTGAGCCGAGGCAGATGATAGACCCCCGCCCCTTCTGCACCATGACGGGCGCGACTGTCTGGGCCGCAAAGAACTGCGACTTGATGTTGATATCCGTCAGGCGCTGCCACAGGGCTTCGTCTGCTTCTTCCAGCGTGTGTCGACGGTCGTTCGCAGCATTGGCAACCAGAACATCGACCGTTCCAACACGCTCCTGCGCTTCCACGAAAGCCGACCTTGACCGCTCAACATCCGTAACATCGCATGGCACAAAAACGGGAGGAAACAGTGCACCTGCCAGTTCCACAGCCAGTGCTTCACCAGCGGTGTCATCGATATCGAAAAAAGCGACCTTTGCACCCTGCCGGGCAAACGCCCTGACCATGGCCGCTCCGATCCCGGTCGCACCGCCCGTAATCAGGACGGCACGGTCGCGCAGGCTGGGATAGATCGCCAGATTGTCTGTGAATGTCATGACAGCCGCATCCTGCATCATGATTTTACCACTCTGCCACAGAGCCGTCGGCATGGCGCCAGACAGGATTTCTCCAGCGATGTCCTTCAGCAGCTTTGGCCTTTACATACTCCTCGTTGATTTCAATCCCCAGACCGGGGCCGTCAGGAATGGCGACATGTCCATCCACATACGAGAACACCGAAGGATCGACGATATAATCCAGAAGGTCATTGCTCTTGTTGTAATGAATACCGAGGCTCTGTTCCTGAATGAACGCGTTATAGCTGATGGCATCCAGTTGAAGATTGGCTGCCAGAGCGATCGGTCCGAGCGGACAATGCAGAGCGACAGCGACGTCATAAGCCTCTGCCATGGCAGCGATTTTCCGCGTTTCCGTAATACCCCCGGAATGGGAGGGATCAGGCTGGATGATATCGACGCAGCCCTGCTCCAGAATGCGCTTGAAATCCCAGCGCGAAAACAGACGCTCACCTAGCGCAATGGGTATGGACGTCTGAGCGGCAATTTCCGGCAGGGCCTCGAAATTCTCGCTCAAAACAGGTTCTTCAATGAACATCAGGCCGAAGGGCTGAAGTTCCCGCGCCAGAACCTTGGCCATCGGCTTATGTACACGTCCGTGGAAATCCACACCAATCCCGACATACGGCCCCACCGCCTCGCGAATGGCCGCAACCCTGGCAATCGCTTCATCCACTTTCTGGTGGCTGTCGATGAACTGGAGTTCTTCCGTGCCATTCATTTTCACAGCCGTAAAACCGCGATCCACGACTTCTTTGGCAGCACGCGCCGTATCAGCCGGACGGTCTCCACCGATCCATGAATAGACACGGATACGGTCACGACACTTTCCGCCCAGAAGCTGCCAGACCGGCACATTGAACGCCCGCCCCTTCAGATCCCAGAGCGCCTGATCAATCCCGGCGATGGCGCTCATATGGATCGCACCACCCCGATAGAAGCCCGCACGATACATGACATTCCAGTGATCTTCGATCAGGAACGGGTCTTTGCCAATCAGGTAATCGGACAGTTCCTCGACCATGGCAGCCACAGTCGCGGCCCGACCTTCGACGACGGGCTCGCCCCAGCCAAAAACGCCTTCATCCGTCTCGATTTTCAGAAACAGCCAGCGCGGCGGAACCATATAGGTCTTGAGTGCCGTAATCTTCATGATGATGTCCTGTCGTGAGTTCGGAAATGATGGATTCAGTGGCTGGACGATGCGGGAAGCGCATCAATGAAGGCTCGGGCCTTGGCCGCGATTGTGTCCGCGCTGTCGCCCTTGCGATACAGAGCCGACCCCAGCCCAAATCCAGCCGCCCCGACCCTGAAATATTCCTGCATCGTCTCAGGCCGGATGCCACCGACGGGAATAAAGGCCGTGCCTGTGGGAAACACGCTTTTCCAGGCGGCCAGAGCATGAGGGCCAAGCTGTTCGGCAGGAAACATTTTCAGCGCATCAGCCCCGGCAGCCAGAGCCGCGAACCCCTCCGTAGGGGTGCAAACTCCCGGCGTGCAGATCAGGCCATGAGTTTTGGCTTCCCGAATAACGGCGACGTCTGCGTGTGGCATGACAATCAGTTTGCCATTGTGACGCGCCACATCCCGCACTGCTTCCGGAGATGTGACGGTCCCGGCGCCGATCAAAGCACGATCGCCAAATGTCTCCTGAAGCAGAGCAATGCTACGGAAAGGATCAGGCGAATTCAGCGGGACTTCGATAATCGTGAAGCCCGCATCAACCAGAGCCTGTCCTACCCCAAGCGCCTCTTCCGGACGGAGCCCGCGAAGGATGGCGATCAGGGGACAGCGCTTCAAAGCATGAGTGAATATGTTCATGCACCTACTCCTGAAAATGGCTGGGATCTGGCTCCACCCGGAACCAGTCCCGCCAGATGAGCAATTTTTATCAATCCCGCTGGAGCTGTATTCCCGAGGACCTCGGGTTCAGGCTGACCCAGCAGACGAAAAGCCCTGAGATATCGCGCGCAGAGAGCATCATCGCCGACCAGTACGGTTCTTTGCGACGACGCCCTATTGAGACGGGGGCCGGAATAAACCTCGTTCCCAATCAGCAGGCCCGACAGATAATCGGGCACGGCAGCAGCAGAGAGGCGCCCAGCCAAAACGCGGCTCCGTGCAGAAAACAACAGGGATGAAACACTGTCTCCAGACGCCCCGGTCCGGACACCGTCTTCGAAAGCCATGATGGACTCAGCATCAGACGGTCTTTCTGGAGCGCTAAACCTTCCGAGGATGCTGTGCGCCGTCAGCACAGCGTAGAGTTCACCCGTCATGAACGTTCGAAACCCGACGATCCGCCCCTGATGGATCTGTGCCCATTTCGAATGGGTGCCGGGAAGAACGATCGTCACGTCCTCAGCCAGATCAGGGCGAAGGGCGAGAACACCCAGAATTTGCGTCTCTTCACCACGCATGACGTCGGGGACCATTCCATCATCCCGAACACCCGGAATGATCGAGAGCATCCCCTGCCCTGTCTGAACCATCTTCAGGGACGTAGCCAGTGCATCTGGAGAAACAGGACAGGCAAGATAGGGCGCTTCCGCCCATCCATTCGCACTTCCAACCATCCCACAAGCGATCGCGGGGGGGAGAATGGGCAGACGCCATAAGCCCAGAAGGTCTTCCAGAACCGCAGAAAACCCTCCTTCCGGCAGATTCAGAATTCCGTGTTTGCTTCGATACTCCTTCAGGATCTGACCGCTCTCCGTCATCAGCCAGGCCCGGAGAGAAGACGTTCCCCAATCCAGTGCAAGGAGGGCCGGAAGTCCGGCAGAAGACCCGCTCATATGACGCCATCCTTCCAGCCAAGATGACGGGACACCGTCTCGGCAGCTTTTTGCACCACCGGAACCAGTTCCTCCATCCGTTTCGGGGGAAGATAGGGCGTTGCACTGGCCACACTGATGGCCGCAACAATATCTCCCGTGACATCACGGACAGGGACAGCAACACAGTTGATGCCCAGTTCATTATCCTCTAGGTCAAAGACGCAGCGGATCGCACGGTAATGCCGCATACGATCCAGCCAGCTTTTGAACTGAAGCGGATCAGCACCAGAAACATCGTACAGATGCCTCCACGATGCCTCATCATCATCCATGATAAGGGCGCGGCCAACTCCCGTGAGCGCCAGAGGCATGCTTTGCCCGACGCGGGAGCGCATTTCCAACCCTCTCTGCCCGTCAACCTTATCGAGATACAGAACACGGTCTCCCATTCTGATCCCGAGATGGACCGTATCCTGTGTTGCAGCTCCGAGAGATTGAAGAATGGAACGCGCCAGAACCAGAACTGGATGTTCCTGCCGGGCCAAAGCCCCAAGTTCTGCAACTTTTGGGCCAAGCTGATAGCTGCCAGCATGATCCTGATGAAGCCAGTGCATCTGAACGAGCGCTGACGCCAGCCGATGTGTCGTGCTGCGCGTACACCCCAGGCAATCAACCAGCGCATTCAGCGTATCACATCCTTCACCGACGGCGCGAAGCAAGGACAAGCCTCGGCCCAATGCCTGAGTACCTTCGGGCCACTCGGACGCTCCTTCAGGAGACATATCCACTCTGCTGCTGTTGCTGTCGGATCTGATCATGCTTTCGCATATACATCCCAAAATATGGGATTGAAACCACATATCGGACGATATGGAACATTTTTATGTGATGTTAAGGGCATTGATAACGATATTATGCCCAGAATGATATTTTACCGCGTTGTCCGCAGGGCATTGCCTCAGACACAAAACGCTCAACTCAGGTCGACCGCTATTAAAGCGACACGCTTCGCCAAGGGAATGATGAGAAAGCAAATAGAAAAACTGCTCTTTCCCAATAGAGCGAATATCGACCTCCAGATACGGGAGAGGAAAAAATATAAAGCCTATCTGCAAGTTTATAACCGCTCTATTATTCTAGGCTCAGGACTCATTCTTTGAGGTAGAAGATGACGCTTGCTGCGATGTGGATTGCGGACATGAATGTATGAGCGCAGCGGTCATATCGGGTCGCAACACGTCGCCAGT
>NZ_JABCQO010000005.1 GCF_015244675.1 Gluconobacter cerevisiae
CTGGCGCTCAGACAACAAAAATACCTCACTCACAGGCCTACCCTCCATCGGTAAGCCTGTGAATCACAACCTCTCGCTCAGTTCAATAAATTAATAGGTCCTGAGCCTAGGAAACAACACCTGCAAGCTTAAGCAGAAGGCACATGTCAGGCATCAATATTCTGCAGAACCTGAAACCCTTCAAAAACAGGTGGGCCAATCGTCAAAACCGCCCTTTGTCCCGCTCCGACATGTGCGACACGAAACTCTTCGGAGCGGGTCCAGCCGATAAATGCCTCGTAAGAGGTCCAAACGGTATGGGACGCGTACAGAACATATTCCTCAAGAACCGGCCCCCGCAGAAACTGGAAGCTGACAAACCCGGGGACGGCCCTGAGCAGGACATCCCGGCTTAGCCATTTCTGACGAAAGGCCTCTTCGCTGTCAGGCCGAACCTTGAAACGATTCATGGCAATGTACATCGCAATACCCTCATTCGCGCTTCGCAGGATATGCTCATGCGCCCGGAAACAACGAGCTGTCCGCAATGCGGTTTCCTTTATGGCAGAATGCACAATCCAAGACACTACGTCTGATAGTGATATTTTCCCGTCTGTGTCGAAACAGCGAAAAGCGTTAGGATCACGTCAGGTACATTCAGGCCGTAACGATCGCATTGATGACGGCGCAATCAGAAACACCCACTCTGAAGGCAGAAACCATGCAGAATTTTGAATTCTACAACCCCACGCGTATTATTTTCGGTGAGAACACGATCCCGAAGCTGGCGGAACAGATCCCGGCCGATGCCCGCGTCCTGATCCTGTTTGGCGGCGCAAGCGCAGAACGCAACGGCACACTTCCAGCCGTCCGCGAGGCGCTGGATGGCCGCTTTACACGGGAATTCGGCGGCATCGAAGCCAATCCGACCTTCGAGACGCTGATGAAGGCGGTCGAACTGATCCGGAACGAGAAACTGGACTTCCTGCTGGCCGTAGGCGGCGGCTCCGTCATTGACGGCACCAAGTTCGTAGCTGCGGCCGTGGATTTTGAAGGCGATCCGTGGAGCATCCTCACAACGCATGGCGCAAACGTCAAAGCTGCGATGCCATTGGGAACCGTTCTGACGCTGCCTGCGACCGGTTCGGAAATGAACAGCTTCAGCGTCATCACCCGTCATGCCACGCGCGAGAAGCTGGCCTTCGGCAGCCCGCACGTCTTCCCGCGCTTTTCAGTTCTGGACCCGACCCGCACCTATTCCCTGCCCGTCCGGCAGATTGCGAATGGCGTCGTGGATTCCTTCGTCCACATCATGGAACAGTACCTGACCTATCCGGCGGACGGTCTGGCTCAGGACCGCTTTGCCGAAGGGCTTCTGCTCAGCCTGATCGAAATCGGGCCGAAAGTCGTTGCAGAACCTGAAAACTACACGCTTCGCGCCAATTTCATGTGGATCGCAACACTGGCGCTCAACGGCATCATCGGTGTCGGTATGCCGCAGGATTGGTCCACACACAGCATCGGCCACGAACTGACGGCACGTTACGATATCGACCATGCCCGGACACTGGCCATCGTCCTGCCGTCCATGCTGCGTGTCCGCAAGGACGCCAAACGCGGCAAGCTCCTGCAATATGCAGCCCGCGTCTGGAACCTGCATGAGGGCACGGAAGACGAGCGGATCGAAGCCGCCATCGTGCAGACGGAAAAATTCTTCGAAAGCCTCGACATTCCGACCCGCCTCTCCGCTTACGACATCGGCGAAGACGGCATTGACCCACTGGTCGCACAGCTCGATGCTCACGGCATGACGGCACTGGGCGAACAGGCTGAAATCACTCTCGATATCAGCCGACGCGTGCTTCAACTGAGCCTGTAAAACAGAGGGCGGTTGAGGCCGCCCCTCTTTTCAGGATGCAGTCCCGATCACGTCTTTCAGATGCTGGTGATAGGCGGCAAGTGTCGCGTCCACATTTGGCGCTTTCATTACGTCTGTCGCCAGAAACGTCGGAAGTGGGGACATCCCCAGAAATTCATGAGCCTTGTGAAACGGGAAATAAACCCCGTCCACACCACGCCCCTCAAAGAACTGATCCGGGTCCGTAAAAGCATCTTCCGGCGCATTCCAGGTGACTGACAGCATGTAATGCTTGCCCTGTACCAGACCGCCAGAACCATATTTACGCTCGGGATGTGCACGGCTGCGGCCATCATTTGCATACAGCTTCCCATGACCAGCCGTCATGACTTCGTCCATGTATTTCTTGACGATCCAGGGCACGCCCATCCACCAGCCGGGGCACTGGTAGATGATCAGATCAGCCCACATGAAGTTCCCGACTTCCTGTTCCACATCGTATCCGTCATCAATCTTCGTCTGACGGATATCGTGACCGTTTTTCAACAGGATATCAGCGGCACACGCCTGAAGTGTGTCGTTCAGACGACCGTGAGAATGGGCAAAGACCTTGCCACCATTCAGAAGAAGAATTCTTGTCATGATTGCATATCCGTTATTGGCCCAAACCGGGGCTATAAAACCATCATGAACCCCTGAAACCCACTTGATAACCGTCGCGATCTCCACAAAATCTATGAAGCAGTTTCACAGATCGGGCAGAAAATGGACAACCGTTTCGGCGAGATGAAAATCTTCCTCCTGATTGTGGAAAGCGGCAGTTTTTCCGAAGCGGGCCGCCGCTCCATGATGACGCCATCCACAATCAGCAAGCTGATCGGGCGCGTGGAGAACCGCCTTGGCGTTAAGCTCGTGGATCGCTCGACCCGAAAACTTTCCATCACGCCCGAAGGTCTTGCCTATTACGAACGGGCTCAGGCTTTGATTGCCGAGCTTGAAGATATGGAAGGGTGTTTATCCAGAAAAACCGTCCAGTTGACAGGGATCATACGGATCAGCGCGTCCGTAGCGTTCGGGGCTTTGGTACTGGAGCCGTTGCTGCCGGAATTCTGGGCGACATATCCAGATATCGTGGTGGATCTGTCACTCTCCGACGAGATGGCAGACCTGTATCTGGACCGAACGGATGTTGCGTTTCGAGTGGGAAAACTTCAGGATTCCAGCCTGATGGCCCGACATCTGGGAACCGTACCGCGGCTTATCGTCGGTGCGCCGGAGTATCTGGAACGCTTTGGACGGCCTGAGAGCGTGGACGATCTGGAGCGTCATCGATGTCTGGGTTTCAATTTCCAGCGCGCGGCTCCGGTCTGGCCATTGCAGGAGCGCGGACGGGTCGTGGATCGGATTATTCGAGGGCCACTGCTCGCCAATAATGGTGAGACTGTCCGACGCGCGGCGCTCCGGGGCGCTGGGCTGGCACGGCTGGCGGAATATCATGTGCGCGACGATCTGAAGACGGGGAGACTGGTGGAGGTTCTGACAGATCGTGGTACGCGGGACGAAGAAGCCATCCACGCGCTTTATCAGGGCGGAAAACAGATCCCGCAACGCATCCGGGCTTTTCTGGACTTCGTGGTTCCACGTCTTCAGGTAAAACTCAAACCGACAATATCTTATAAAAATTTGTGAAGAAAATTCTCTGATCAGTATTCAAGCGGACGCAATGGGCCATTTCTGAAACGGACGAGCTCGTGGCGGATGACCTGAAACACAGTGTCGCGCAACCAGCGATGAACGCCATCTGAATCCACTCGGGGATGCCAGGCCTGAAAGGACGTAACGGGAGGAAGGTCGAACGGAAAATCGAACGCTTCGAGCTGGATTTGCGACAAGGGAAGACGGTCAATCACGATATCAGGCAGCGGAAGGATCATGTCCGTCTCTCGCATGGTTTCAATCATGGAATGGTAAGTCGGCACAACCATGGCAATGAGTCGGGTTAGGCCGTAATGCTCCCGCAAAACAGTGTCGATCGGGCCATGGAGCCGCCCTTTGCGGGAGACGCTGATATGATCATATTCGACAAGCGTCTGCGGCGTGATCCCGCGTGCGAAAATGGGGTGTCCTTGGCGCACCATGGCGCGGAATGACGTCAGAAACAGGGTTTGACGCATAATTTCGGGCCGCAGATCGTCCGTAGCACCGACATAAAGGTCGATCCTGCTGTTGCGTAGGGCGTCACTGGCCGGTTCCTCTGTTTCGGGAGCGAACACAACGCTGCAATTTGGGCACTCTCGCTTGAGGGCCATCAGGATGACATGCCCAAACGCACTGACGACAAGGTCATTGGCGCGGATCGTGAAGCGGGGCGAAAGATGGCGCAGATTGAGCGTTTCGCTGTCATTCACTAGCGCATCGGCCTCCCGCACGATGTTCTGGACCCGGTCACGAATGCGGCTGGCGAAGGCTGTGGCCATCATTCGGCGCCCGGACAGAACCAGAATAGGATCTCCGAACACGGTGCGCAGCGTTGCAAGATGGCGGCTCATGGCGGCATCGCTCACCTTCAGCCGACGCGCTGCCTGTGAGACGCTTTCTTCTTCCACAAGAACCTGAAGATAACGCAGCAGGTCGAGATCGTAGCGTCTGTGACTGTCAGTTCGTTTGGCCATCGCTCTCTCCGTTTCCTGCGGTTTTCCAGTATATTTCAGTGCTTTTACGCTGAAATGGAAGGGTTTTTTATAATCCTTGCGGAAAGTGGAAACGTCACTTGCTGCAAACGTGGGTTTTCGGACCACTCCGCTCTGGATAGTGGCTGTGGGACAACGAAAGAGACCCCACAATGCAACCAGCAGCCTCGCCTTCGGCGGGTGCGCCGCCCGCGCAGCCGTCTTACATTCCGCCTTTCGGCATGCGGACGATCGTCGGCTGTCTCGGGATGCTGCTGGCCGTGCATGTCGCCGGATTCAACGAACACATTACCGAAATCGGCCTCGCCGATATCCGCGGCGCAATGCATATCGGGCACGATGAGGGCACGTGGTTCACCTCGATCTACGAGGCCTTCAACATTGCGGCCATGGCGTTCACGCCCTGGTTCTACATGACGTTCTCGATCTATCGCTTCTCGATCTTCATGACCGCCGTATTAGCGCTTCTGTCCATCCCCCTGCCCTTCATGCCAGACATGATTTCGCTGTGTTTCCTTCGCGCCGCACAGGGCCTGAGCGCGGGCTGTCTGCCGCCCGTCCTGATGACGGTCATGCTCAAATACCTGCCTCCCCCCATCAAGGTGTTCGGCATTGGCGGCTATGCCATGAGCGCCACCTTCGGTCCCAATCTGGGAGGTCCTCTGGAAGCGATGTGGTTCGAGCATGTCGGCTGGCGCTGGCTTTACTGGGAAGTCATTCCCTTCAGCGTCGTCGCCATCGCCATGATGGCCTACGGACTGCCGCGCGATCCGGTGCATCTCGAACGGTTCCGGAATTTCAACTGGCGTGGCTTCTTTATTGGAGTTCCGTCCATCCTGTGTGTGGTGACGGTGCTGTACCAAGGAGACCGGCTGGACTGGTTCCGCTCGCCGATCATCTCCCATCTGACATTTTGGGGTGGTGCGTTGTTCGTGGGATTCCTGTTCCATGAATGGCACCATCACAGCCCGTTTTTCCGGCTTCAGTACTGGAAAAACCGCAACATCACGATGTCTCTGCTGACACTCGTGGGCGTGCTCATCATCTGCGGGCTGATGATGGAAGTCCCGATGACATATCTGGAAGCCGTGCGGGGATACCGACCCATCCAAGCAGCTCCGGTTGCGCTGACGGTTGCCCTGCCCCAGCTCATCATGCTGCCGCTGACGGCTGCGCTCTGCAACTCCGCACGGGTGGACTGCCGGTATGTTCTGGCGTTCGGGATGTCCTGTCTGGCGCTCGCGGCCTTCCTCGGGACCTGGCTGACGCCGGATTGGGTGCGGGATAATTTCTATCTCCTGCAGGCGCTTCAGATCCTTGGTCAGCCAATGGTCGTGATCCCGGTGCTGATGCTGGCGACCATGTCTCTCGGCCCGGCGGACGGGCCGTTCATCTCGGGCATGGTCAATATGCTCAAGGGAATGGCCAACGCGTTTGCAGCGGCCATTTTCGAAATCCTGCTCCGCCGTCGGGAACAGTATCACTCCACAATGCTATTGGACCGGACAGGCAATAACGCCACAGCGCTGTCCGGTATGGGCGATCCGATCCAGGGAGCCATCAGCAACAGCTCGCCCGACGGCGATCATGTGACGCGCAATACGCTCCAGATCTTCCACACCTATCTGCACGAGCAGTCGATCACGCTGGCGCTGGTGGACATCTATTTCGTCGTGATGTGCCTCTGCATTGCCTATGTCGCGCTGACTGCCGTGCTGCCGAAACGGGTTTATCCACCCGGCAAGGGGCCTGCTCCGGCCATGCCTGCCGCCGCCCGCGAACCCGATCCTTCCTCCCTTCCCGCCACCGCGCACTGACGGACCTGCCTCATATGATTTACGGAAAACCCCTTCTTCTGGCCGGATGTGCGGTCGTCCTGCTGACCGGCCTTGCCTGGACGGCAGATCGTTTCTTCGTGGGCGACGGCATCCGTCAGGAAACCAACGACGCCTATGTCACAGCCGATTTCACGACCGTGGCTCCCAAAGTCTCCGGACGTATCGACCGGGTGCTGGCGGAAGACAACGAATACGTCCATGCCGGGGAAGAACTCGCCCATATCGAGGATGACGATTACCGTGCGGCTCTGGATGCCGCGCGTGGCGATACGGCTGCGGCTCAGGGCGATGTGAACAATCTTCAGGCCCTGCTGGACCGTCAGGGCTCCATCGTCGATGCGGCGAAATATACCGTGCAGTCCGACGAGGCCGCGCTTGTCTTTGCGCGGCAAAATGCAGCCCGTTACCGCAATCTGTCCGCAGGGGGCGCGAGCACGATCGAGCAGCAGCAGGGTGCGGAAGCCCGACAGCTTGAAGCCCTCGCCGCCCTTGCCCGCGACAAGGCCGGAACCAGTACGGCTGAACAGCAGATCGCGGTGCTGAAGGCTCAACTTGAAAAGGCTCAGGGTGCGCTTCTGAAGGCAAAAAGTGCCGAGCATCAGGCCGAACTGAACCTCTCTTACTGCACTATTCCCGCGCCGGTGGACGGCGTGGTGGGAGAGCGAGGCGTGCGTGTCGGTGCCTATGTCCATCCGGGCACGGGGCTTCTGGCGGTCGTGCCGGTCCGCAAGGCCTATGTGCTGGCGAATTTTCAGGAAACACAGCTGACGAAAGTCCAGACCGGCCAGAGTGCGACGGTATGGATCGATACGTTTCCCGGTCATCCGCTCAAGGCCCATGTGGACAGTCTGGCCCCGGCCACAGGTGTCGCATTCGCAGCCATCCAGCCCGACAATGCGACCGGAAACTTCACGAAAGTGGTCCAGCGCGTCCCCGTCAAGCTGACTTTTGATCCCGGCCAGCCTCTGGCGGAAAAGGTTCGTGTCGGCATGTCGGTCGAAGCGCGTATCGACACGTCTTCCACGCCAGAAGGCACCCATTCCCATGATGCTCGGTATCTCTGGAAATGAGATCTTCCATGTTTCCCCCCTCACGCTGCCTTCTTCTGGCACTCACCATGCTGTCTGCCTGTACGGTGGGGCCGGACTATCACCGCCCCGACCCGCAGGCCCCTGCGCACTGGCATCAGAGCCTTTCTCCCGAAGCCAGTCATCCGCAGGAGACATCCATTGTCGATGCACAATGGTGGCGGATCTATCGCGACCCCACGCTGACGGCGCTGGAAGAAGATGTGGCGCGCAACAATCTCGATCTGCGTGAAGCCGCCCTACATTTCACCGAAAGTCAGGCGGAACGGCGGATCGCCAGCGCGGCCCAGATGCCGCATATGGAAGGCGCTGCCTCCTATGCCCGTGAACGCGCCAGCACGAACGGTATTCTCGGCCTTCTGGGAACCATGCAACAAGCCGGGCCCGGCGAGATTGCCAGCGGCCAACAGGGCTTTGGACCGGCTGCAATGGATGGCGCGAAGGGCAACCCGTCTTTCAATCTGCCACAATACGGGCTGAGTGCATCATGGGAGGTCGATTTCTGGGGGCATGTGCGTCGTCAGGTCGAGGCAGCTACCGCGGCCATGCAGGAAACGGACGAACTGCACCGCGATGTGCTGGTCTCCCTCATGGCGGAAACCGCGCAGGATTATCTGAGCCTGCGAAATATCCAGACGCAGATCGGCATCACGCAGCAGAGCATCGCAATTGCAGCACACAGCGTGAAACTGACGGAACTCCGCTTTGCACAGGGCACGGCAACGAAGCTCGATATCGCTTATTCCCGCGGTCAGATGCATGGTTTTGAGGCGCGCCTTCCTGTGCTGAAAAGTCAGGAAGTGCACCTCGTGAATGCCCTGAGTTTCTTGACGGCGCGACAACCGGGCGCGTTGAAAGACACGCTCGGGTCTGTTCAAGCCCTCCCCTCCGTCCCTGCTGACATTCCGGTCGGTCTGCCCTCCGAACTGGCCGAACGCCGCCCCGATGTGCGAGCGGCAGAAGACCACCTCCATGCCGCGACGGCGAGTATCGGCGTGGCAGTCGCGGATTTTTTCCCGCGCGTAACGCTGTCTGGCAGTCTGGATATTCAGGCATTGCAATTCAGCGGGCTGGGTTCATGGGCATCGCGTCAATACGGGTTCGGGCCGACTATGACGCTTCCCTTGTTCGAAGGCGGTCGCCTGACCGGACAGCTTCATCTGCGCCGTGCCCAGCAGAAGGAAGCGGCGATTGGGTTGCAGCGCACGCTTCTGAAAGCATGGGAAGAGGTCGATGACTCAATGGCGGATCTGAGCGCCGCGCAGGAGCGGCGCAACAGGCTCGCAGAGACGGTCGCGGAAGACGAAACCGCTGTTCATATCGCGCAGCTCCAGTACGGTCAGGGAGCCGGAGACTTCCTCAACGTCCTGACGACGCAGAATGCCCTTCTGGCCAGCCGAAGCGCTCTGGCTGAGTCAAGCGCGAACGTCTCGATCTCCGTCGCCCATCTATACAGGTCTCTGGGAGGAGGCTGGATGCAGAAACCCTGACATCCAGCGAATGCAGCGTCGTCCTCAGCCGTTATTCAGAGCGGAATTGAGGACGGCTGCCAGACGCACACCCGCCTGTTCGAGACGCAGTTGCATGATCGGCCATGTCAGCTCGGTGTAGGCCTTGCCTACATCGGCACCCTTGTTTGCCGGAAGCGCACCATAAGCCACGCTGCGGGCCAGTGAATGGCTTTCATCGGCCCAGTTGACGGTCGCGTCGTGAACGTCGCCGCCTTCCAGATCCTGCACCCAGTATTGCGCTTCATCAGGCGTAATCAGGGCACCGAGACGATCCGCCTCCTGTTTCGCACGGGCGGGATCGATGCTGTAGAACGGCCCGACATGCAGGTCCGCTTCATGATCGATCACTCCTTCGTCCCACAGGGAATGCAGGTTCATGTGACCATTGGCGTTATTGCCGAAATAGGTCAGGTGAATTGCGTTGCCGCCCATATCCTTGTTGCGCTCAGCGGCGTGGAGGGGCTGGTGGATATCGCCCATCAGATGAACGACCCATTTTAGCGCGACCAGACGCTCCTGAGGCGATGCATGCGTATCGGCAAGGATCCTGATTTCTTCGGGAAGTTTTTCCACAACACAGGCATGGTCCGGACAGTCGCGGGCCTGATCATAGGCCGGATGAGACACGTCGATATCAACGTAATGCCATTTCAGCGTCTCGGGCGCGCCTCCCTTCTTCTTGGGAACATGGCCGATCGTATCGGGCCATGAGGCGACCTGATCAAGGGTCTGGTGGTTTTCAAGTTTCAGCAGAGCTGCCGCCGCTTTGCTGGTCTGGGGCGTCAGGCGCTCCTGAGCGATATCCGCCACGATAGCGTGACCATAAGGCCCCCAGGCAAATGCACTGGAAGAAAAGGCAAGCATGCCTGCCCCGATCAGGGACGCACAGAGAACACGAAACTGCATGGAAAACCTGACTGCCCATTGCTGGAAATAATGTTCTCTCTGTTTCTCACCCTTTCGGGAGCACCACAAGGCATTCCAGCGCGACGTCATACCTCGCGTTCGACCTGCGATCACAGGAAAGAAATTCTACAATAAAAATCTTTGAAATTTCCTGATTTCATTTAATTTTTTAGTTTTATAAACTAACTTCTCTTCCATGATAAATTATAACGCTCAACATTCCACATTAGACCATAATTTTTATTTCATATCATCCGATTTTACTTCATAATTTATAATGATCGAGATGAAATAATTCACAAATTCTTCAATCTTAAACTACAAACTTTAACGATAAACATCATGGTTTATTCGAATTTATCAAAGGATGTATTCTCATTTATCCAACTATTAAAAACAGTATGTCATAAAATTTACCACAATTTTCGAAATACCCTCATTGCTATTATTATTCCCAAAAAATACGATCCATTTGTGAATGCAAGAGAAATACAAATTTTTCTTAATATCACTTAATTTCTATTTTGGAGGCTCCAGAATGTCATCCTGGGCACAGGTTTACGATCCAATAGGCAACATCTGGATTTCTGGAGCAGTCGCCCTTATTCCAATCCTGTTTTTCTTTTTCGCCCTTCTTTACCTGCATATGAAGGGCCATATTGCCTGTACCATTACTGTGGGAATTACTTTTGCACTGGCTGTCCTGTTTTACGGCATGCCTTTCCTCACAGCTGTAGCAGCCTGTATGTATGGCTTTGCTTACGGATTATGGCCGATTTCCTGGATCATTATCGGGGCAGTCTTTCTGTACAAGATTTCCGTCCGGACAGGTCAGTTCGACATTATCCGCCATTCCATTTCCACGGTTTCAAAAGACCAGCGCATTCAGCTTCTGCTGGTCGCCTTTGCTTTTGGGGCCTTTCTGGAAGGAGCTGCCGGTTTTGGCGCGCCTGTAGCTATTACGACAGCACTGCTCGTCGGGCTTGGTTTTCCGCCGATCTACGCCGCCGGGCTGTGTCTGATCGCCAATGCGGCACCTGGCGCATTTGGTGCCATGGGCATTCCCGTGATCGTCGGCGCGCAGGTCATCGGGGCCGAGCCTTATGCCGTGGGTCGACTGGTCGTGATGCAGTTGCTAGCGATCGGCATCATCATTCCATTCTGGCTGGTCGCTGTTGTGGACGGAGTGCGGGGCATCCGTGAAACGTGGCCCGTTATTCTGGTTGCCGGAGTAACCTTCACCGTCACGCAGTCTCTGACAGCCCTGCTGATCGGTCCGGAACTTCCTGATATTATTGCGCCACTGGTGACGATGGTTGCCATCCCGGTCTTTCTGCGCTTCTGGAAGCCAAGCCTGGTTTTCCGTTTCGACACTGGCGATACACCCGCCGATGCCGTGATTGACAACACCTCCTATACGTCATCGCAGATTATGCGGGCCTGGTCTCCGTTCATCATCCTGACGGCCTTCGTTGCAATCTGGAGTATCAAGCCCTTCAAGGCCTTGTTTGCCGCTGGTGGCCCGCTAAACTGGACGGTACTCGTCATCCAGTTTCCAGGACTGCACAATCTGGTCCTGAAAACGGCCCCGATTGTCCCCAGCCCGACCCCGTATGCCGCAATTTTCAAGCTAGATTTTATTTCTTCGGTCGGAACAGCCATTCTGCTGGCCGGTGTTGTGACCGTTATGTTCCTCAGGATGCGCCCTACAGACGCCTTGGCGACATTCCGCGACACCCTGCGTGAACTGCGCATTCCAATCTATGCCATCGGTATGGTGCTGGCCTTTGCATTTCTCGCAAACTACTCCGGCCTTTCCACCACGCTGGCGCTGGTTCTTGCCATGACCAAGGGTGCCTTCACGTTCTTTGCACCGCTTCTCGGTTGGCTCGGAGTGTTTCTTACGGGGTCCGACACGTCTTCCAATGCGCTGTTCGGCGGTCTTCAGGCGGCAACCGGACGGCAGATCGGGGTCAGTGGAGAGCTTCTGGTAGCCGCAAATACGGTAGGCGGTGCTGTGGGAAAAATGATTTCCCCACAATCCATTGCTGTAGCCTCGGCAGCCGTCGGGCTGGTGGGACGCGAAGGCGAACTGCTTCATTTCACGCTGAAATGCAGCATCATTCTGGCCGTTCTGGTTGGACTGGTTACGACGGCGCTTGTTTTTATGGGGGTAGGCGCCTGATCCTTTATTGATCTGAAAGCGATGATGATCGGGCGCAGGAATATTCTTGCGCCCGTTTTCTTGTTCAGGCCCCGATAAGATTGCAAAATTCTGCTTCTAAAAATTAGTTAAGAAGCATTCGCAACAACAATAAACACTGCTGCAGAAGCATCCCGGCGAATCCCCTCTTCTGCACGAAGAATCACCACAATAGAGCTTTGTAAAAATCTTCAACACTCTTCGGAAACCACAATAAGACAACGAGCGTTTTCGCTTTCTATCCTTTCGCAATATCGTTCGAAAACTTTGTTTTTTAGGAGATTATTTACCGATAATAAGCTCTCCGCGGTTGCATGATCACACGACGTCTGTAGGTTGCGGACCTTTGTAAGGTGACACTGATCACGGTCATGTCATCCGTCTCGAGTGTATGCGAAGAGTGATTTTACATGACGAAAGATCGTCACTGCCCTCTTGTTGACCTCCATACGTCCTCCCCCAATGCCATGCGTCTGAACCGGCTGACGCGAATGTCGCGTCGCGATACGCTGATGACGGGCATGGCGGGCGTAGGCGTTCTGGCGGTTGGAAATGTCGCGGCCGCAGACCCTGCGACTGGCGCCGATCCAGAACTTGAACGCTTCATGAAGGTGTCAACGCGTCTGACCGATCGCGCCTCTCTCGATCCCCGGATCGGAAAGGCTCTGTACGAGCGCATTCTTCAGTCTGGGCCAGAGCGCAAAGCGCAGCTTTCTAAGCTGGCGACGCTGCTGGAAAGCGGAAATTACGAAAACGCCTCCGCGTTCGCCAAGGCCGCCGAACAGGCTGATCCGGCGTTCAAGGATGTCATTCATGATATCATGACCGGCTGGTATCGCGGTGTCGCGGACGGCAAGGTTGTGGTCTATCGCTCCGCCCTCATGTTCGACGTCACCAAGGACGCGATCTATCCCAAGACCTATGCCGCAGGCGGCCCGTTCTACTGGACGACTCAACCGCCTGATGTCGACAAGCCGACCGGCGCTCCTGCGCTGTCGCCGTCCAAGTTCGACGTGGAACCTACCTGAGAGCGGGAAAAGCATCTCCTATGTCTTCTGATCAGAATCTCTCCGCCGATGTTGTGATCGTCGGGTCCGGCGTGGCTGGCAGTTCCATTGCGAACGAACTGGCGCGTGCGGGCATTTCCGTCATCGTGCTGGAAGCCGGACCGCGTGTGGACCGGCAGCATTTCGTGGATAATTTCCGCAATCTGGAAAACAAGCCGTCCTATCAGGGTCCCTTCCCCTCCACGCCCTGGGCCGTGCATCCGCCCAACCAGATGACGCCGAACCAGTATCTGCATACGAGCGGCCCCAACGCGGAAGCCTATCAGCAGGTCTATCTACGGATGATGGGTGGGACGACCTGGCACTGGGCCGGATGTGCATGGCGTTATCTGCCGTCAGATTTCGAACTCAAAAGCCGCTATGGTCAGGGCCGCGACTGGGCACTGAAATACGACGATCTCGAACCGTTCTATTATCAGGCCGAAGTCATGATGGGCGTGTGCGGGCCGGACCCGAAGGTCGAGGATCTGGGCTCTCCCCGCCAGCAGCCCTATCCGATGGAAGCGCTGCCAATTTCTTATGCAGCGCAGCAGTTCCGCAAGCTCATCAACGAAAAAACACCCTACCGTGTCGTACATGAACCGCAGGCCCGCAACACGCGGCCTTATGACGGCCGCCCGACCTGCGAGGGGCACAACAACTGCATGCCGATCTGCCCGATCGGTGCGATGTATAATGGCGGATATTCCGTCTATCACGCAGAGGCGGCCGGGGCGAAGTTCATCCCGAACGCAGTCGTCTACAAGATCGAGCGTGACAGCGCGAACAAGAAGGTGACGGCCGTTCACTATTACGATCCGGACAAGGGATCGCACCGCGTCACAGGCAAGTATTTCGTTATTGCGGCGCACTGCATCGAGACGGCCAAGCTCCTTCTGGTTTCGGCAGACGAACAGAGCCCCAATGGTATTGCCAACAGTTCGGGCCATGTCGGTCGGAACATGATGGATCATACGGGCGTACAGGTGACGTTCATCAGCGGCGATAAGGCTCTGTGGCCGGGACGAGGGCCACTTGAAACCAACGTGATCGACAATTTCCGCGATGGCGACTGGCGTGGCGATCGCGGCGCATATCTCGTGCACATGGTTGACGACAATCAGGTCGATTTTGCAACGCAGCTTGCGATTTCAAAGGGTTATGTCGGCAAGGATCTCGAAGAGCAGATCCGTTATCTGGCCTCCCATACCGTCCGTCTGTTCAGCCATAATGAAGCTCTGCCCGATCCGGACAACCGCCTGACGCTGAGCACGACGCACAAGGATGCGCTCGGCATTCCGCACCCGGATGTCTATTACAAGCTGCCGGAATACACCGTCCGCAGTTGCGAGCATACGCGCGGACTGTTCAAGAACCTCATCGGCCTGATGCATGGCACGGACGAGCAGTGGACGCCGGGCTATTTCCCGCAGGATCATCCCTCCGGCAGCACCATCATGGGTGTGGACCCCAAGGATTCCGTCGTGGACGGGCACTGCCGGACGCATGACCACGAAAACCTGTTCATCGCAAGCTCGTCCGTGTTCTCCACGGTCGGGACCGGAAACATCACCCTTACCGTCGCAGCCCTTGCGCTTCGTGTTGCCGATACGCTGAAAAAAGAACTGCTCCATGCCTGATTTCAAAACCGTTTTCTGGTCTTTTCTTGTTGGTGGAACGGTTCTGGGCGGACTGTCTTCTTTCGCTGCGCGGGCGGCGGACGTGGATCAGGACGTCATGAACCGTGGCGCCTATCTCGCCACGGCTGCGGACTGCATCGCCTGTCACACCAAGCCGGGCGGCACACCATTCGCGGGCGGTCTGAAGATCGCCACACCCATGGGCGACATCATTTCCACGAACATCACGCCCGATGCCGATCATGGCATCGGAAAATACTCCGAGCATGACTTCGAACAGGCCCTGCGTCGTGGCAAACGTCGCGATGGCGAGAACCTATATCCCGTAATGCCGTATGTCTCTTACGCGGCCATGACGGATCAGGACGTTCATGCGCTCTATGTATGGTTCATGAACGGGGTCAAACCTGTCGCGCAGACGCCCCCCGCAACCCAGCTCAGTTTCCCAAGCAATATTCGCCTGACGCTCTCAGGCTGGAACATGCTGGCAGGAACCGAGACGCAGGAAACGGGCGATTCTGCGACTTACGACAAAATGCGTCGCGGTCGATATCTGGCCACAGCGCTCGAACATTGCGGAACATGCCACACACCACGCAATGTCATGCTGATGGAGAAATCCGACCAGTATCTGGCGGGTAGCCCGCTATCTGGCTGGTACGCGCCGAACATTACACCGAGCAAAACGGGCGGAATTGGAGACTGGAACGAAGACGATCTCGTCCAGTATCTGCGTACCGGTCGGGTTAAAGGCAGGAGTCAGGCGGCTGGACCGATGGGCGAAGCTGTCGAACACAGCACAAGCCATCTGACAGACGAAGATCTGCACGCTATCGCGGCGTTTGTCCTTCAGGTCAAACCGATCGACGATGCTTCCGACCATCAGCCGCGTGACGGTTTCGGCAAAGCGAACGATATCCCCGATCTACGCTCGGGCGAGCTGACCCGCATCGACAACCTGTCCCAGAAAGCCCCGGAGAACCTGTTCGACGCCAACTGTGCCGCCTGTCATGGGCAGAACGGTGCGGGAACCGTCGATCAGTATGCGCCGTCGCTCTATAAAAACTCCGTGGTCGGTGCAGGACGCCCGGACAATCTGATCATGACGATCCTGACGGGTGTGAACCGCAAAACGGCGGACGGTCACGCGAGCATGCCAGCTTTCGGCAGCACCTCGGATGTACAGCGTCTGGATGATGCGGAGGTCGCAAGCCTCGTGAACTATGTCAGCAAGACTTTCGGCAGCGGCACCTACACCGTCACCGCAGATCAGGTCGCCAAGGTTCGCAAGGACCACACGCCGCACTGATCCTTCGTCAGTCACACATGTTCATCAAAAAAGGGGGGAGCCGTATCTGATTCGGCTCCCCCCTTTTTATGAAAAACGCAGATTCACCCTTCGCTGGAACGACGCTTCATCAACAGCAGGACGAAATACGGCACGAAAAAATAAAGGCCAATCATCACCATGAGCGGACCAAGTAGCCAAGCCATGTTTTCGTGAAACAGCGACTGGCTGAAGAGATTGCCGAGCCCCATCATGCAACTGACGCAGAAAAAGCCACCCAGATTTGCGAGAAATCCGCGGTCCCCATTAATTTGACGCAGCTGGTTGAAAACGGAACTGGATTGCTGCGGGACGGTCATTGCGGACATGCTTCCTGTTTTCCAGCAGAAAATAGAAAAAGAACACGCCAGTCGTGGCTTTCCATCCTGTTGGAGTGTCGGGAAGGATACTGCCAAGTCCCGCAAGATCAAAGCCTCAACTCCACAAAGAAGAGCCGCACGAGGTTCTGTCCGACATTCAATAAAAAACCGGCGCCTTTGCAGGCGCCGGTTTCCCAAAAATTATTGAACGCTCAAGCGGCCTGACTGGAAACCGCGGCGGCAGTCGGCTCGGCCGGAGGCGTGAGCGTGCGGCGGACCGCGTCGTGCCAGCCATCGATCATGATACGACGCTGTGCCGGGTCCATCTTCGGTGCGAAAACGCGCTCCTGTTTCCAGGTCGCCGCGACTTCATCCAGACTTTTCCACAGTCCAACCTGCAATCCAGCGAGGAAGGCTGCGCCAAGAGCCGTAGTCTCGATATTGACCGGACGTTCGACCTCAGCCTTGAGCATGGAGGACAGGAACTGGGCGAACCAGTCATTGACCGCCATGCCACCATCGATACGCAGAATGCTTGTGCGCATGGCACCGTCTTCGCGCATGGCGCGGATCAGGTCATAGGTCTGGTAGGCCACGGATTCCAGCATGGCACGTGCAATATGCGCCTGCGTGGAGCCGAGCGTCAGGCCGCAAATCAGGCCACGCGCGTCGGGGTCCCAGTGCGGAGCGCCGAGGCCTACGAAGGCCGGAACCATATAGACGCCGTGGCTGTCCGGGATACGGGTTGCCATGTCGTCGGTCTGGGAGGCGTGCGTTATCAGTTGCAGGCCATCACGCAACCACTTGATGCCCGCCCCAGCCACGAAAATAGAACCTTCCAGCGCGTAAAAGGTCTTGCCGCCGATGCGATAGGCGATCGTGGTCAGCAGGCGGTTATTGGACATGATCGGCTTTTCCCCGGTGTTGAGCAGCATAAAGCAGCCCGTACCGTAAGTCGCCTTGGCCATGCCTTCATGGAAACAGGCCTGTCCGATAACGGCAGCGTGCTGGTCGCCTGCCATACCGCCAATGGCAATCTTTTCCCCGAACAGCTTGGCTTCCGTCTCACCGAAATCGCTGCTGTTGTCGCAGACTTCCGGCAGAAGGGCGCGCGGCACGTTGAAAAGCTCAAGAAGTTCATCATCCCACTGTTGCGTGTGGATATTGAACAGAGACGTGCGGCAGGCATTGGTGATATCGGTCGCGTGTTTGCGTCCGCCTGTCAGGCGCCACAGCAGGAAGCAGTCGATCGTGCCTGCTGCAAGTTCACCAGCTTCCGCACGGCGGCGCGCATCGGGAACATGATCGAGCAACCACGCAATCTTGCTGGCCGAGAAATAGGGGTCCAGCAGAAGCCCGGTCTTGTCGCGAACGATGGCTTCCTTGCCTTGCTGGCGCAGAGCGCTGCATTCATGGGCCGTCCGGCGATCCTGCCAGACGAGCGCACGATGGATGGGGCGGCCCGTTTCGCGATCCCAGATGACGACAGTTTCGCGCTGGTTGGTAATGCCCAGAGCCGCAATCCGCTCAGGCCCGCCCACTTCGTCGATGGTCTCCCGCGCTGTGGCGAGCACGTCACGCCAGATGTCCTCGACGTCATGCTCCACCCAGCCGGGCTCAGGGTAATGCTGCGGAAACTCACGGCGGGAGATGGCCAGAGCCTGCGCATCCTTTCCGAAAATGATGCTACGGGTCGAGGTCGTGCCCTGATCAATGGCGAGGATGCAGTCTTTCTTGTTCATGATAGGCTCTCCAATAAAGGTTCAAAAATTCAGACTGATGTCAGGACACTCGGTTGACGACCGGGAAAGCAGGATCGCCAGGATTGGACACGACCAGAACCGGCTCGGCGGGATTGATCCCCTCGGGCGCCACGATGACGGTCTGCTCCAGGTAGCGTGGCATGAACGGGCGCAGGCCGAACTGGTAAATGGCGGCACCGATCGGACCACCGATCAGAGGAGCAACGATGGGCACCCAGAAGTAATTGCCCGGTGCTGGCAGTGCGCTCTGTCCCCAGCCAGCAAAGAAGCAGAACAGACGTGGACCAAAGTCACGGGCCGGATTGATCGCCCATGCGTCCAGATAACCGCAGGATGCACCGATGATCGCGACGAGCAGACCAATGATCAGCGCGCTGGAATTCGCCTGAGGAGCCTGCGTATTGTACTGGCAGGTAATCGCGAAAATCCCGAAAACCAGCACAGCCGTCAGAACCAGCTCGTCCCAGAACGCATGCGACACCGTGACGAAATCGCCGGGATGGGTGAAGAACACGCCTGCAGCACCGCCATCGACGGCACGCGTCAGATTATGCGCCAGATTGAAATGGTCGATGACCGGCACATAAAGCGAGTAAATCACTGCCGCACCGGCAAAACCGCCCAGAACTTGAGCGCTAATGTAGGGAAGCACTTTCTTCCACGAAAAGCCGCGGAACATGGCCAGAGACAGCGTAACAGCCGGGTTTGCATGCGTTCCGCTAATCGCGCCGGTGGCGTAAATCGCCACCGTCACGCCCAGACCCCAGACGATACACACGCCCCAGTAGGCCGTTTTGTACGGACTGGGATCATAGAGCGAGTACATGGCCGCAACACCGTCTCCGAAAAGAATGATGATTGCGACTGCGAAGAACTCAGCAAGGAGTTCACCAAGGTAACGTCTGTTTTCTGACATGACTGATATCCGCCATGAAAATGAAGCAAATGAGGTCAGGCGACGTTCTGGCGCGCGACCGGATCGGTATTGGAAACAGAGGCGACGACCGCTGGCAGGCGGCCCTCGACATAGGTCTGAAGGACCGCGCGATCAGCGTCGTTGACGAACAGGCCAAGCCGTGAACGACGCCACAGGATGTCCTCGGCAGTACGGGCCCATTCGTTGTCGATCAGGTAATCCACTTCCCGCGCGCTGAGCGTATCGCCGAACATCTGGCCCATGCCCTCGGCATCGGCAGTAGCGATTTCGAAAGCCCGGAGCCCGTAATTGCGCATCAGGCGCCATGAACTGCGCTCGGACAGATGCGGTGCGTATCCCCGGAAGCGACGAAGCTGTGCGTCGAAATCCTTTGGCGCGAACTCTCCGCCGGGAAGCGGGGTGCCATCCGTCCAGCCCGGCTTGTGCAGGACGGGAAGATGCGGCGCGAGCTTCTCGACGGCATGTTCGGCCAGTTTGCGGAACGTCGTGATCTTGCCACCGAAAACGGACAGGATCGGCGCGGCTGTCGCGTCCACATCCAGCACATAATCACGCGTCACGGCCGAGGCATTGCCCGAATTGTCGTCATAGAGCGGGCGCACGCCAGCATAGGTCCAGACGACGTCATCGGGGCTAACGGTTTTCGTGAAATAGCGGTTTACGCTCTCGCACAGATAACTGATTTCATCAGGCGAAATATTGACCGTCCCCGGGTCCTTCTCCCACGGAACATCCGTGGTGCCGATCAGGGTGAAATCCTTCTCGTAGGGAATGGCGAAAACGATCCGCTTGTCCGGGTTCTGGAAGATGTAGGCCTGCGAACCCTCAAAGACGCGCGGAACCACGATGTGGCTGCCTTTGACCAGACGTACCTTATTGCGGCTTGGCACGTTCAGGCGGTCCTGAAGAAGTTCGGCCACCCACGGGCCCGCGGCATTCACAAGCGCCTTTGCCTGAACCGTGCGCTGCTCACCCGTCTGGGTGTTTTCGAGCGTGGCGGTCCAGACTTGCGGGCCGCGAACAGCCTTGACGAGACGTGTGCGGGTCTGGACGTTCGCACCCACGCGCACGGCATCCATGGCGTTGAGAACCACGAGCCGACTGTCCTGCACCCAGCCATCCGAATATTCAAAACCGCGCACATAGTCCGAACGCAGCGGCTTGCCCGCCGGGGCAGACCGCAGGTTCAGAGCCTTCGTTTTGGGAAGCGTCATGTTCGGGCACAGATGGTCGTACAGGAACAGTCCCGTACGCAGGAGCCAGGCCGGACGCAGCATTTTCGAGTGCGGCAGAACGAAGCGCATCGGCCAAATGATGTGCGGTGCGATCTTCAGCAGACGCTCACGCTCCATCAGGGCCTCGCGGACCAGCCGAAACTCGTAATATTCGAGATAGCGCAGGCCACCATGAATAAGCTTAGTGCTGGCGGACGATGTATGGCTTGCAAGATCATCCTGCTCGACGAGAAGCACATTCGCCCCCCTGCCCGCGGCATCTCTCGCAATTCCGCAGCCATTGATCCCGCCGCCCACAACCAGAAGGTCGTAGGGCGCGGCCGGATTGGCCGCAGATGAAACCTCATGAATCGATGACATCATAATCTCCTGTCATCACGCTCCAAAACGAGCGGTCGATGTTCGTTTTGGAGCATGTTGAGCGATAAAGAAAGGGGTTTATGTGATTCGTAACGCAATAGTGTTAGAAGACGCTGCGTTATTCGTTATTTTCAGCCACATGCAGCGTGACACCCGCAGTATCCAAAAGCCGCTGAAAGGAGTCGGAGACCGGACGGTCCGTGATCAGGTCATCGATATCCCGCAGATCCCCTACCCTACCCAGCGGGTGACGCGTGAACTTCGTATGATCGGCCAACAGCAGAACACGGCGCGAGTTCCGGATAATTGTCCGTGCGCACTGGATTTCCTCCAGATCGAAATCCAGCAACGTGCCATCTTCCTCAATCCCGCTGATCCCGATCACGCCGAATTCCGTGCGAAACGAAGACAGGGTTTCGATGGCCGTGGCACCGAGAATGGCGCCGTCCTGCGGACGCAACTGTCCGCCCGCAATGATGGTATGAAAATCCGGTCGCCCAGAGACAAGAGACGCCACATGCAGGTTATTCGTCACAATCCGCAGATCCCGATGGCTTGTCAGAGAGCGTGC
Source organism: Gluconobacter cerevisiae (assembly GCF_015244675.1). Taxonomy (GTDB): domain Bacteria; phylum Pseudomonadota; class Alphaproteobacteria; order Acetobacterales; family Acetobacteraceae; genus Gluconobacter; species Gluconobacter cerevisiae. The sequence continues at coordinate 21,273 of NZ_JABCQO010000005.1, forward strand.
AAAGGCTTCCGTCGTTGTGCCGATATTGATGAATAGAGACGAACGATCGGGAATCAGGGCCGCCGCATAACGTCCGATCGCATCCTTGGCAGAGGAATTGAGGATCTGGCGTGCGTCATAATCCAGATTTTCAACCGTAGAGACTGGCGTTGCACCCCCGTGATGGCGGCACAGCAGACCAAGCTCCGCAAGATGGGTCACATCACGGCGAATGGTCTGAACCGCAACGCTGAAATGCTGCGCCATCTCTTCATTGGCCATATAGCCCTGACTGCGAACCAGACGCACGATCTGGTCCTGTCTTGGGCTGGTGGAGGGTGGATCGTGAGGCATAATGGAATATCCAGGCGCGGAATGTAAGAAAACGAACATAAGCGCACATTTACGCACACGGAAAGCCCGTTACACTCTGCAAGACCCTTTATTACGGAAACGGCAAAGAAAATCCGAAACATTACAAGCCGTTACAGATCGTGCCCCAAAAGCCATATTCCGGCCATGTCAGAAGACTTACCTAAGACCGTACGTGCTCGGAATGAAACAATCGGGCCTGAAGGTGAGTTATGAAGACAAGAGTATTCGCAGGACTGATGGCCGGTTGCCTCCTTGCCGCAGCCCCGCTCGCTTCCGCCGATCCGCGAAATTCCGGCCCTCAGGGTGGACCCGGATGGCATGGCGGTCCGGGAAGGAATGGCGATTATCGCGAAGGCGGGCGGCGCGGTAGTCCGGACCGGGTGTGGCGTCGTGGAGACCGTTATGATGGTCCCCGTGGTAATCGCTGGGCTGTCAATAACTGGCGCAGCTATCGTGGTCTATATGCCCCGCCGCCCGGCTATTACTGGACACGTTATGGAAATCAGTTCCTGCTGACAGCTCTGGCAACGGGTCTGATTGCGGGGGTTGTCAGCGCCAATGTGATGGCACCACCTCCAGGACCGCCCCCGCCACCTCCTCCCGGATATGGACCAGGGCCACGCTGAAAGAGTGACTTACTGCTGAATAAGCGCCGCGACCTCACTCCATTCCGGCGCGGCGTCTGCGGCGCCCCGGCGGGTCGTGGCCAAAGCCCCACAAGCGGAAGCAACCCGGGCCGCTTCCGGCAGGCTCTCTCCGCGGGCCAGTGCAACCGCCAGCCCTGCATTAAAGCAGTCTCCGGCAGCCACGGTATCGATCGGAGTTACCTGAAATGGTGGAATATGGCCTGATGATGTTCCATCGTGCCAGAACACGCCTTTCGCTCCCATCTTCACCAGAACGGCGCGAACACCTTTCGCCAACAGAGCTTCTGCGGCCTTCTTGGCCTCTTCAATGGTTGTAGGCCGTATGCCGGTGAGGCTGAACGTTTCGCTTTCATTCGGCGTAATGATATCGACCTCGGTCCACAAAGCATCGAGAAGCCCGTGTTCGGGCGCAGGGGCCGGATCGAGCACGACGAAACCGCCCGCGCGCTTCGTCCGGTGTGCAGCAGCCAAAACGACTGTCTGCGGAATTTCCAGCTGAAGCAGCAGAACCGCTGCCCTGTCCAACCAGGGCGATGCCGCTCTGACATCCGTTTCGTCCACCGCCATATTTGCCCCACCAGCGACGGTGATGCAGTTCTCCGCCGATGCATCGATCCCGATCAGGGCAATGCCAGTCGGATGATCAGGATCATCATGCAGCGGAGACAGATCCACACCGAAACCCTCAAGGCTGGCCCGCGCCTGTGCCCCAAAAGCATCACGCCCCACACGCCCGGCGAGAGCAACATCCACGTCGAGCGCTTGCGCCAACCTCGCAGCAGCGGCGGCCTGATTACTGCCCTTCCCGCCCAGTCCGATCGCATAACTGTCGGCGTGAACGGTTTCTCCCGGTCGGGGAAGCCGCTGGCTGCGGGCCGTCAGATCAATATTGATACTGCCGAAAGAAAGGATCAGAGGCGTCCGCAAGGTCATGTCCATTAGGCCGGGAGCTGGAGAATAAGGAAGATTTTTCAAGCTTGCTTATCGGATGCCTCAACACCCTTCAAGCAGATCAGCCGGAAGATCCGCCGCAATGAAGCATCAGAGCATCATTGCCCGGCCCAAATCCGGATTCGTTTCTTCTCTGTGCAACTTTTTGCAGAAGCAGAAGTTTTCTTGGCTCGACTTCCATACCGGGTCGACAGGACTGTGCCTTTCACAAATGAATGTGATAGGCTTCACGCCTCCTGATGGCCGCGCGAAAGTGTCCTGTCCCCAATGCGACCTGCCCGCCTCCGATCCTGCATTTCCGGCCCCGCTTTTCTCCTGACGGGCGGATGCACTCTTCGCGGCGCTCCGGCCTTTCCGATCATGGGAGCCTATTTCCCAGGCTGGATGGCCTGTGCCCTGATCGGCGTTGCAACGGCTGTCGGCCTGCGTGTCCTCTTTCTGCTGACAGGGCTTGATGCGCTGCTCAGCTTTCGTCTCTTCACCTATGTCGCCCTCGGCGTCATCGCCGCACTCACGGTGTGGACGCTGGTATTCGGACCCTGATCGTGCAGCGCATCCCTGTCTCCAGCAAAAAACCAGTCGGCATCATCATCGCGGTCCTGTGTGTGGGAGCGGCCACCGCTTTTGGCATCCACGTCTCTCATGAGGACAGTGCGCATCCCTCCTCCGATAGCGGCATCATCGATGCAGAAGTGGTGCATATCGCTTCGGTTGTGGGAGGACGCCTCAAAGCACTGAACGTATCGGTCAACCAGCGTGTGCACAAAGGCGATGCGCTGTACCAGATCGACCCCGAACCTTATGAACTGACGCTTCGACAGGCGAAAGCCAATCTGGATCTGGCCAATGCGGAAGTGGAGAACCAGACGCGTCTGCTCAGCGTCAAGACATCCAATGCCGCCACGGCCGGCGATCAGGTCTCCCGCGCCCAGACCAACCGGGATCTGGCAGCACGGACAGTAGAGCGGCTTCAGCCTCTGGCGGGAAAATCCTATATCCCCTGGCAGCAATACGATCAGGCCCGCGTCGCCCTGCATGACGCTGAAATCTCGCTGGCTCAGTCCCGCATCCAGTCCACAGCGGCCACAACTGCGATTGGCGATCTGAAAAGTTCGATCGCCGCACGCGATGCGAGTCAGGCAGCGTACGACCGCATCCGGTATGAACTGCGGCAGACCACGGTCATTGCTCCTGCGGACGGGTATGTCACGAGCCTGCGCGTCAAGGTCGGTGAGGTTCTGGCGCCCTCACAGTCTTTGTTTACGCTGATCGCGGACAATGAGTGGTATGCGATGGCGAATATCCGGGAAGGCGATCTTGAGGCCGTAGGGGTTGGGGATTGCGTGACAGTTCACTCCATGATTGATCGGAACACACCGATCCGAGGTCATGTCCAGAGTATCGGCTGGGGTGTTCTTTCGATGGATTCCTCCGGGATCGCCCGTTCGCTTCCCCTCGTGCCACGACAGATGGACTGGGTGCATGTGGCGCAGCGTTTCCCGGTCCGTATCCGGCTGGAGAAGGCAAACCCGCTTCTGCTGCGGCTCGGCGCCACCGCGACAGTCGAGGTCCGGCATGGCGCTGCCTGTCCCTGAAACCTCCCCTTCTCCGGACGCCCCGACAAGGGAGGTGATCCAGTCCACCTCGCCCCTGCGCACACTCGGGCTGGCGCGGATCTGGCGTCTGATATGGGACCCGGCTCCGGGGCGTATGGGCTATGCGCTGCGCATGGCGGCTGGCTGCACGACCACCGTTCTGGTCGGAGAAATCTGGCAGGTTCCCGATCTGGGAGTTCCAGCACTCGTGACGATGGCGCTGTGGCAAAAGGACCGCGTCACCAATGCTCTCGTCGGAGTTCTGGTGAACATCGTGGTGGTGTTCCTGCTCCTGCTTATCTATGGCCTGATCAAGATCACGCTGGATCATGCGATGGAACTGGTGATCGTGATCGCCCTCCTGTCGTTCGGGTTTTTCTTTCTGGGATCAGCCAGTAAACTTAAACCCGTCGCCTATATGTTCGGCCTGATTACGGTGTTCGGACTGGTCGTGATTGACCAGGTCCCGGTCGGGGAAGTCATCACGCGGGCTATTCTCTATACGGATCTGTTCCTGGCTATGCCGGGCGCCGTCATGATCATACTCGGTCTGCTGATCTGCCCGTCTCCCCGCAGGGTGCTGACCGATGATATTGCGGCCCGTCTCCGCATGGCATGTCGTCTGTTGCGCGGCGCAGATGATCGCACCCACGAGCAGGCAACGGACATGCTGCGTAGCGGTACGACAGACATGATGAAGTCTGCGAAGATGGCCAGCCTGGAAAAAATCTGGGCAGCCAAGGATCTAGCCTGTCTCAGACAGTCCGCCAGGAGCAGCGTGGCTGTCCTCGCCCTTGCCGATGAAGCCAGTCGAAACGGAATATCAACCGAAGACGCAGTCTGCCTGATAGAAACTCTTGAAAAAATGGCTGCCATTTTCGCGGATGGTGACTATCCTGCCGCTATCGAAAGGCCGGCCGTCAGTTCAGCCTCCCCCGCAGGTGCCGCCCTAGCCGATATGCTGCCGGATTTCGCGACGCCATCCGCGGAAGATGAAAAAACTGCTCCAAAAGAGAAAAAATCCGGCTTCTTTGCAGACGACGCCTTCAGCAACCCCGAGCATGTGCGTTTTGCAGTCAAAGGCACGGCAGGGGTGATGCTGAGCTATCTGGCGTTCATGGTACTGGACTGGCCCGGCATCCACACCTGCATCATCACCTGTTTCATCGTTGCACTACCGACGATGGGGGAAATGGTTTCCAAGCTGACTCTGCGTATCTCAGGAGCACTTGTGGGTGGCGCGATTGGCATTGGCTCCATCATTTTCGTCATGCCTCAACTGGATGGAATCACCGGTTTTCTGATTCTGATTTTCGTGGTGTCCCTGCTCGCAGCATGGGTCAAAACCGGCGATGAGCGCATTGCCTATGCGGGATTTCAGATCGGTCTCGCCTTTTACTTATCGGATCTGAAAGGCTTCGGGCCCACCAGCGATATGGAAACTGCACGAGACCGAATCATAGGGATCATGCTGGGCAATTTCATCACCTATGCCATGTTCACGAGCTTCTGGCCGGCGACCGCCCGGGACAGAATTGGAGAAGTTCTGCGCAAGCTGGCGCAAGCCCTTCAAAGACAGTCTCAGGCCTTCACGCCTCAAGCGCGCGCAGAGGCCATTGCCAACACCCAGTCCGCCCTTTCGGAAAGCGAACGCACGCTGGAATATATCATGGCGGAACCGATCAACACGCTCGTTGACCTCCCCCGCCTGAGAGAAACGAAACATGCGCTTGATGACGCAGGATGCCTTTCGGAAGACCTGCTTGTCACACCCGAGAGAACAGACCTGTCGGACCACACCGCGCGCCTGGAACGACTTGCAGGGTAAAGAGCAGTAGTGCTGCCATGAGGTGGTTTCCACTCACGTGAGAATATCCCCATGGAAACCAAAGATTAAGCGTCTAGAAGTTCTTTTGAAAGCTCCACATGCTTCCGGGCATATTGCACGGAATTAATGGTATTTTTTACGCGCTCCTGAGCAGTTTCAGTCCTTTGCAAAGCGCCAGACGGGTCGGCACGCACAGCAGAAATCGCCTCCGCAAGCGCTTTCGGATTCTTCGTCGGCACATAAAGCACGGAATCTGAGTCGAAATAATCCGTCAGCCCACCACAGTCTGAAGAAATGACCGGGACCCCAAGAATAATGGCTTCCTCTACCACTGTGATTCCAGAAGCATGTCGATTGGATTGGAGAGGAACAACAACGATATCAGCCTCAGAGTAAAGACCAATCAACTCGACATTATCTTTCGCACGCACAAGTGTGACGTTTGAAATATTCTTCGATGCCTCAAATGCAGCGCGGGCACTGCTCGCAATACTGAATTCAACATCCGGTAATGCCTTTGCAGCAGCACAGAAGGTTTTCCAGTCTCTATGCTCGTCGTTGCCAAGCGAAAGAACCTTGAGCTTTTTGCCTTGGCAGGTTTTGCGAGCAGGCTTCATATCATCTGCTCGGATACCGAAACGCACCTGCTCGATCCACAGATTTGGAAACAGGCGCTGTCCGTCTTCCAGATTGCAGACTGAATGGACCGTCAACAGATCGAGATGTTGCATAAGAAACCGAAAGAACCACCGTCTCCAGAAAGGCTGTTTGCGCCACCGATCCATCAACCAGACGACCTGCCCAAGAATTTTCGGTCTGTGTACAGGTTTCAGAATTCGAAAAAGCAGAAGAACAGACAAAGTCTGCGATTCTGTATGTGTCCAGACCACATCAGCCGCGAGCATTTGTTTGCGATTGCGCCATGCGTGGACGAAATCGAAACCGAATATGGCTCGCACACTATAACGTAATAATTTCTGAAATAGATTTTCGTGCTGGTCTTCTGAATAGACGATTTTTACGTCGTCTGAAGCAACTCGGGAATAGCCATAAGCCTGCTCCTCGTTCAGCCCCAGAATACGGCCTGCTTTCCAACTCTCTCGCCAGGTTTTTCCTCCAAAACCGTACGCAAGCTGCACAAAAACTTTCATAAACAATATCCAACTGTAATACTTAAAAAGTACTTAATTTTTAAGGTAACATCAACGAGAAATCATAGGAAATATAAATTCCATCCGGTTTTACCGAACGCTGGATGGCCTCATTTTCTGACTAGAATGAAAACCAGATTCGTTTTTTTGTGTTCAGGCTGGCTGTTCGTGTCTGTGTCTTTAGAGAAACAGTCGTGGCGAAACGTACCGCATATCAGCGCTAAAATTGGCGAATCATTTTGACACTCAGTGCCATAATGTGGACAGGAGACTTCAGCCTACCCATACCGACTGATCAGGATCGCTCATGAAATCCGCACGCCTGCTGCTTTGTCTTTTTTCCGGATCTGTCCTGAGCAGTATGCCCGCTTTCGCAGCGGAGACACAACCACCCTCCAAAACCAAAACAGCCGTCCCCGCACCAGTATCTCTTGCCGGATTGCGAGCGCCCAAAGCCGAAACCATCACAGTTCGCAGCCGCAACGGCTCTGGCACCGCTGCGGATTATCTGAACAAAGACGTAGCTTTGGGGCCGCTCGGCACGCGTTCCGTGCTGGATACGCCGATGTCCATCATGGTTGTTCCGCATGATGTGCTGGTGAACCAGCAGAGCCGCAACATCAACGATCTCGTGGCGTATGTGCCGTCCGCACAGCTTGAAATGCGCGGCGATCCGAACACCAGCCGCCCGCAGTCCCGCGGCTTCGAGGGCGATGTGATTGCCAACACCCGCATGGACGGGTTGAACATGGTCATCACCACCCCCTACGCCGCCGAGCAGTTTGACAGCCTTCAGGTTCTGAACGGTCTGGCAGGTGCGCTTTACGGACCCCAGAACCCGGCGGGTACGTTCGACTTCACGCTCAAGCGCCCGACAGACCGCATGACCGAACGTTTCGTTGTAGGAACGGATTCCATCGGCTCTCCGCTGGAAAGCGCGGATGTTTCAGGACGCGTCGGCAAGAACAAATGGTTCGGTTACCGCCTGAACCTGCTGAACCAGAACGGCGAAGGCTATGTCGAAGGTTCGCATCTGCGGCGCGATCTCGTCAGCGGCGATTTCGACATTCACCTCTCGGACAAGACCGTCATCCAGCTTGATGCCAGCCAGTACACCTATGCCGAGCGCGGCTATCCGGGCGGTTTCGCCTACAGCACCGCGATCCAGCTGCCTCAGGCACCGGATCTAAGCCAGAAAGGTTATGGCCAGCCGCAGGCGGGCTACAATATGGAAACCGATACGGCCATGGCCAAAATCATCCATAATTTCAATGACAACTGGAGTCTCAAGCTCGGCGGACTGTGGCAGAATGCGGCGCGCAACGTCTTCAGCACGTCCAACCAGCTCCTCAATTCCTCAGGCCTCTACCGCCAGACGATTTCAGCAGCCCTCACGGCCAATGATTTCGTCGCGGGCAGCAACATGGCCTATTTGAACGGTAAATTCCGCACTGGACCGCTACGACACCAGATCGAACTCGGGACGAACGGTTATATGATGGGGAACTACAACCCCACTTCTTCCACTGGCACCATTACGCTGGGTGAAGCAACGATCGGCCACCCCAAGAGCTTCTCAAGCGTGCAGCCTTATTATTCCGGTCGCTACAAATCCGCTGATACGATGAACCAGTCGCTGCTGGCGGGCGATACCATTTCGCTGGGCAAACACTGGTCGATCATGGGCTCCCTCGCCTGGAGCTGGCTGAGCACGAACAACTACGCCAAGACCGGCACCAAAACATCCAGCTACACCCGTTCGGCCGCCTTCAGCCCGATGACGAGCCTGATGTACAAGCCAACGGACAGCCAGACGTTGTATTTCACATGGGGGCGCTCGCTTCAGGCGGGAACGACCGCACCCGTGGGGTCGGTCAACGTGAATGACGTCACGGCGCCGCTGCGCTCGGAAGAATATGAAGTCGGCTATAAAATCCTGATTGCCAAGCGCATACAGGTCAATATTGCCGGTTTCCGCATGTCCCGTCCGTTCGCCTTCACAGATCCGGTCACGAAAGTCTATGCCAATTACGGCACACAGCGGAATTATGGCGCCGAATTTCAGGCATCGGGCAACATCACCGATAACCTGACATTTCTTGGTGGCATGACATGGCTGGACGCGCAGATGCTGGGCACAGGTTCGTCGCTGACAGCCAACAAGCAGGTTGTGGGCGTCCCGCCACTGATGGCGAATGCGCTGCTGGATTATCGCCTGCCGTTCCTTAAAGGCGCAGCCGTCAACGCGAATGTTCATTACATGGGCCGTCGCGCTGCCAATGTTTACAATACGACCTTCGCGCCGTCTTACGTCACGCTGGATCTGGGCGCACGGTATGCGACACATGCCTATGGCCAGCCGCTGGTGTTTCGCTTTGGTGTGAATAACGTGACGAACCAGAGCTACTGGGCGTCCGTCTATCCGTCCAGCATCAACGGCGTCAGCAATGCTACGAACTCCGCCGTGGCCGGTCTGCCGCGGACATACCATTTCAGCATCGAACTGGACCTCTGAGCGAGGTTCAGCCTGAACTCATCGGAAAATCGTTCTGCCACAGCAGGGGCTGAAGCGTGAAGGTCCGGCGCAGGATGGTTTCCAGATCTGAGCGACCTTCGGTTTTGACCCATTCATCCAAAGCTGTGCGGAACGTCGCAATCGCCGTCCGGGCCAGCAAACGGGCCACGAGGGACGGCATTTCCGTCGCGGGCAACCGGGCAATCAGGGCTGAGGCGAGGGTCTCCTCCCATTCGGAATACCGGCGTAGTGCCATGTCACGCAGTGTGGGCGTCTGCTCCACCAGCCTGACGACGGCATAGGCATCCATCCGGTCGGACGAATAACAGGCGACGACCGGCACCAGTCCTGCCAGTACGGCATCTTGTAAAGGAACATCGAGCGGCACGGCGCGAATGGCGTCGGTCAGGATCGTGGTGACACCGTGGGTCCAGGCGAGAATAATGTCCGCCTTACCAGGAAAGTAACGAAACAGCGTCCGGCGTGAAATCTTCGCGGCTTCTGCGATTTCGTCGACGGATGTTTCTTCATAACCATAAGTCGAAAACAGGCGCATGGCCTCGCGCACCAGCGCGGCATGGGTACGGTCCTTCTTGCGCTGCCGCAGCGGTCCGTCCTGTTCGCCATCCTGTTGTACGTCTGTTGTCATGCCGTCCAGTTATCTCGAAGTCCATAACGAGCATACACCCGATGTGCTGAACCGTTCCAGCGGGCGAAAACCAGCACTTCAGGATATAAGCTGATAACGCGCCCGGATCAGCACGTCATTTTCCAGTTGCTGTCGGAGCGACGACATCTCCTGCGGCGCGGTCAGAACCGCCACTTCCTGAAAAAACGGACGCCTGCCCGTCACCCGCTCCTGAAAAACCTGCGCCAGAATCATGACCACCGGAGCGCGGCTACAACACAGGCATCCCGTGGCATGACGGTTCCTGAACGGCGACGGTGCTGGAATGTCGGCGACATCGCCCCATGTCTCCTCAGGGGATGCAGTGCCGATCAGCAACGCGTGACGTCTGCGCTCTTGCGACCATGAACATGGTCCGGACAGGATGCTCAAGGGAATCAAAGACGTGCGGGACGAGGTCATTCCGTCCTCTGTAGCAGGCGCGGCACATCCAAGCAGCATTTTCGTATTCCGATTTTCATATCCCCGACTCTTTGCCGCCGCGCAGGCGTTTTGCTACACCGTCCCTGCCTCTCGCTGCGTATGGAGGCGCTGCCTTGATCGCGGGTTCCCGAACCCGCCTCCCGTCCTTTCCAGCTACAGAGCCTGCTGCCCATGTCTTCACGCCCCCATCTGCTTGACGCCCTCACCGATCAGGTCCTGCTCTGTGATGGCGGTATGGGGTCCCGGGTGCAGATGCTGGATCTCGAAGTCGAGCGCGATTACTGGGGACAGGAAAACTGTACGGAAATCCTGAACCTTTCGCGTCCGGAACTCGTCCGTGAAATCCATCGCGGCTATTTCGAGGCCGGGGCGGATATGGTGGAAACGAACACGTTCGGCGGCTCCATTGTCACGCTGGCGGAGTTCGGGCTGCAGGACCGCACACGGGAAATCAACCGTACGGCTGCGACGCTGGCCCGTGAGGCGGCCGAAACGTTCTCCGACGGACGGCACCGCTACGTCATGGGATCCATCGGGCCGGGTACGAAACTGCCGACGCTGGGCAACATTGCCTATGATGATCTGGAAGCCGGTCTGGTCGAACAGTGCCGCGGTCTGATCGATGGCGGCGTGGACGGGTTTCTGATCGAGACATGTCAGGACACGCTTCAGATCAAGGCGGCCGTGAATGCTGCCAAGATTGCTCGGATCGAACTGGGTTCGGATGCGCCGATTTTCGTGCAGGTCACGGTCGAGACCACGGGCACGCTGCTGGTCGGCCCCGATATCGCCGCGGCTGCCACGACCGTTCAAGCGCTGGACGTCCCCTCGCTCGGCCTGAACTGCGCGACCGGCCCGCAGGAAATGGGCGAGCATGTCCGCTGGCTGTCGGAAAACTGGCCCGGTCTCATTTCCATGCAGCCCAATGCCGGTCTGCCCGAGCTTGTGGACGGCAAGACTGTCTATCCGCTCAGCCCCGAGGAAATGGCCGCCTGGATGGAGCGCTTCGTTCAGGAAGACGGGCTGAACCTGATCGGCGGCTGCTGCGGCACATCCACGCCGCATATTCAGGCGCTGGACGGGATGCTGCGTCGCCTTGGCGGCACGAAACTGCGCCCCACCCCGGTCAAGCGCAGTACGGTCTGGATGCCGTCGGTCTCCAGCCTCTATACGCAAACGCCACTGCGTCAGGAGAACAGCTATTTCTCCATCGGCGAGCGCTGCAACGCCAACGGCTCCAAGAAATGGCGAGAACTTCAGGAAGCCAATGACTGGGACGGCTGCGTCGCCATCGGGCGCGAACAGGCCGCCGAGGGTTCCAACGCGCTTGATATCTGCACGGCGTTCGTCGGACGCGATGAAGTCCGGGAAATGAACGAGGTCGTCACGCGTTTCACATCTTCCGTGAATGCGCCGCTGGTGATTGATTCCACCGAAACCCCCGTCATTGAAGCCGCACTCAAGCGGCATGGCGGCAAGCCGATCATCAACTCGATCAATTTCGAGGACGGTGAAGAGCAGGCACATGCCCGCATGAAGCTGGCGCGAAAATTCGGCGCAGCGATGATTGCGCTCACGATCGACGAAGTCGGCATGGCGAAGGAGCCGCAGGACAAGCTGCGCATCGCCGAACGTCTGGTCGATTTCGCCTGCACCCAGTACGGCTTGCCGCAATCCGACCTGATGATCGACCCGCTGACCTTCACCATCGCGACGGGCGTTGAAGACGACCGCAAGCTGGGGCAGTGGACGCTTGAGGGCATCAAGCTGATCCGCGACAAATTCCCCGACATCCAGATCATTCTCGGCCTGTCGAACATCTCCTTCGGCCTGAACCCGGCCGCGCGTGCGGTGTTGAATTCGGTATTTCTCGACCATGCCGTCAAGGCGGGCATGACGGGCGCGATCGTGCATGTGTCCAAAATCCGTCCCCTGCATCTGATCGCAGCTGAAGAGGTCAAGGTCGCGGAAGACCTGATCTTCGACCGCCGTACCGAGGACTACGATCCGCTTCAGAAACTTCTGGAACTGTTCGCCGGACGCAAAGCCGCCGATGCCGTGAAAAAGCGCCGTGCGGACACGCCGGCAGGGCGCCTGAAGAACCGGATTGTCGATGGTGACCGCAAGGGCATCGAGCAGGATCTGGAAGACGCGATGGCGGAAATGCCCGCGCTGGACATCATCAACAATGTCCTGCTGGACGGCATGAAGGTCGTGGGCGAGCTGTTTGGCTCGGGCAAGATGCAGCTTCCGTTCGTATTGCAGTCTGCCGAGACGATGAAGACTGCCGTCGCCTGGCTTGAGCCGCATATGGAGCGTACGGAAGGCCAGCATCGCGGCACGATGGTGCTCGCGACTGTCAAGGGTGACGTGCACGATATCGGCAAGAACCTCGTGGACATCATCCTGACCAATAACGGCTATCAGGTCATCAATCTGGGCATCAAGGTGCCCCTCGCGGACATGATCGCAGCCGTGAAGGAACACAAGGCCGATGCGCTGGGCATGTCCGGGCTTCTGGTGAAGTCCACGGTCATCATGCGCGAAAATCTTGCCGAAATGCATCGTCAGGGATTTGACGTTCCGGTCATTCTCGGCGGTGCGGCCCTGACACGCAATTACGTCGAGGAAGAATGCGCCCGCTCCTATGGCGCAGGCGAGCCGGGACGTGTGGCCTATGCGCGCGATGCGTTCGACGGTCTGGGCCTGATGGACAAGATCGCCAACAACGAAATCGACAGTTATCTGGGCGCCATCCAGACGCGCCGCGCCAGCCAAGCGAGCCGAAAGACGGAACGCGCACCGGAAATCGCAGAGACGCGGGGTTTTGGTGAGGTGGACCGTGAAGCCGCAAAGGCGCGGCGTGAGCGCATTTCAGGTTCCGAGCCTGTCATTACACCGCCCTTCTGGGGTGCACGCGTTCTGGAAGCGGCGCCGAATGCGGTTCTGCCGTTTCTCAATGAGCGGTCGCTGTACCAGTTTCAGTGGGGCTTCCGGAAACAGGGCCGCTCGCTCGACGAGTTCATGGAATACGCCAAGATCGAACTGCGCCCTGTGCTCAAGCGGATGCTGGCGCTAAGTGCGGAGCAGGACATCATCAAGCCGCAGGCGATCTATGGGTACTGGAAAGCTGCGGGTGACGGGAACGATCTCGTGCTGTTCGAAGAGGACGGCAGGACGGAAGCCGCACGGTTTGCCATGCCGCGCCAGCCCAAGGATGACGGCGAGTGCATCGCTGACTTCGTGCGGGACATCAGCGATGACGTCCGCGATGTGATCGGGCTTCAGGTCGTAACGGTCGGGCAGAAAGCGTCCGATCTGGCGCGGGTGTGGTTCGAGGACAACCGCTACCAGGACTATCTGTACCTGCACGGCCTGTCGGTCGAGATGGCGGAAGCGATGGCGGAATACACCCACAAGCGCATCCGCGCCGAACTGGGCTTCGCGGGCGACGACAACCGCGACATGGAAAAGCTGCTGTCGCAGTCCTATCGCGGCTCTCGCTACTCTTTCGGCTATCCCGCCTGCCCGCGGCTTGAGGATCAGGAACCGATCCTGAAAATGCTGGATGCCGAACGCATCGGCGTGTCGCTTTCGGACGGCTATCAGTTGCACCCTGAACAGTCGACATCAGCGCTCGTGATGCTGAATCCGCGTGCAAAATATTTCACCGTCTGAAGACGGCAGATTTTAATTAAAGACGGGAAAAGACCTTCCATGACGGCCTCTTCAGTTGCGCAGACGACCTATGTTTTGACGCTTTCCTGCCCCAACCGCCCCGGTATTGTGGCGGCCATCAGCGGGAAACTTGCGGAACTGGACGCCAACATCACGGAAGCTCAGCAGTTCGATGACCGGGACAGCACGGTCTTTTTCATGCGGATCGTTTTCGAAGTCGCACAAGGCCGGACCAGCATGCAACAACTCCGGGAGGCACTGGCCGTTCTGGGAAACATCTTCAGCATGGACTGGGCCCTGCATGACCGGAGCGTAAAGCCGAAGGTCCTGCTGATGGTCTCACGCTTCGATCACTGTCTGGTCGATCTGCTGTATCGCTGGCGCATCGGAGAACTGCCGATCGAGCCGGTCGGCATCGTGTCGAACCATCCGCGCGACGTTTTTGCGGATCTGGATTTCTACGGCATTCCGTTCCATCACGTCCCCGTCACGAAAGAAACAAAGCCCGCACAGGAAGCGCGTGTGCTGGATCTGCTGGCATCGAGCGGTGCCGAACTGGTCATTCTCGCGCGTTACATGCAGGTTCTGTCAAACGAAATGGCCGCCAGCCTGTCCGGTCGCTGCATCAACATCCACCATTCCTTCCTGCCCGGCTTCAAGGGGGCGCGGCCCTACCATCAGGCTTTTGCCCGCGGCGTGAAACTGATCGGCGCGACGGCCCATTACGTCACGCGAGATCTGGATGAAGGCCCGATCATCGAACAGGATGTGGAGCGTATTTCCCATGCTCACACGCCCGATGACCTGATCCGCAAAGGACGCGATATCGAACGCCGTGTTCTGGCACGTGCCGTCCGATATCACATCGAACGCCGGACCATTATCAACGGTAGCCGCACAGTCGTCTTTACAACCTGAACGCGGCTTTTCTTCAACACGACACATAAATTTCGCACGACACCTGGAATATTCTCTCATAGATTTGGCTCGGCATTTCCACATCCGGCAGCAATATTCAGATGACCTTCCGCAAAACCTTACTTTCGATAGCCCTATTCACCTCGCTTGTCGCACAGGCAGCCTGCTCGGGAGATGTGGTCCTCGAGAAGAGACTGACACCCGCGGACACCCTGCTGGAGACCACGAACCGGACTGTCGTCCCCGGCACGTTCGTCATGACTGTGAAGAGCGTGAACGTGTTCAACAAGATGGTCTTTCTCAATTCCGAGGACACTTATCTGGACCGGGCCAATGTCGCCGTACAGATCACATCGGCCGTCGCCTATAATGCCGATATCCGGTTTGGTGGCGATTTCCGCAAAATGGTGTTGAACAAGAAAATTCTGGTGATCGGATCAGCCATGAAAGTCGGGGCAGATCTGGAACAGGGGATCATCGTCAACACCAAGGGTGACGAACGGACATATATTTTCGTCAGCCGGGCGAGCAATATTTTCTTCGAATAGGCCCCGCAGGAACCCTGCCTGATCTTGCCATGAAAACCCATTTTTCGACAGATTGTTTCATTCCATATCCCCATATTGATCCGAAGATATTTCCCAAGTCTGCAATCCGGCCTATGAAGAGCGCCCTTTCTTCATGCCGGACCCAGTCATGACCGCTTCTTCCATTTCTGCTCAGGACCGCTTGCAGGCCGTTCTCAAGGCCCTTCAGCCCGTCATGGGAGAGCAGATCAGCACGGCCGCCTCCGTTCGCGAAGAACACAGCCACGGCGAGGCCATGAACGCCTCCCGTCTGCCCGAAGCCGTCGTGTTCGCGCATAGCACAGAAGATGTGGCAACCGTTCTTCGACACTGTCACGAATGGCGGGTTCCGGTCGTAGCGTTTGGAGCCGGCACTTCGGTCGAAGGGCATGTCGTCCCGCCTGAACAGGCCATCAGCCTCGACCTGTCACGCATGACCGACATCGTGGAACTGAACGCCGAGGATCTGGACTGCCGGGTTCAGGCAGGGATCACGCGCCAGACGCTGAATGTGGAAATCCGTGACACCGGCCTGTTCTTTCCGGTCGATCCGGGTGGCGAAGCGACGATCGGCGGCATGTGCGCCACCCGCGCCTCCGGCACGGCCGCCGTGCGTTACGGCACGATGAAAGAAAACGTACTCGGCCTGACGGTGGTGCTCGCGACTGGCGAAATCATCCGTACGGGAGGACGCGTCCGCAAGTCTTCCACCGGTTATGATCTGACGTCCCTGTTCGTCGGCTCGGAAGGGACGCTGGGGATCATCACGGAAGTCCAGCTCTGTCTGCATGGCCGCCCCGAGACCGTATCCGCGGCCATTTGCCAGTTCGAGAGCCTGCATGACGCAATCCGAACGAGTATGGAAATCATTCAGTGCGGCATTCCCATTACCCGCGTGGAACTGATGGACAGCGTGCAGATGGCAGCCTCCATCGCATATTCCGGCCTCACGGAATACGCACCGCTGACCACGCTGTTTTTCGAATTCACCGGCTCACCCGCAGCCGTGCGCGAACAGGTCGAGACGACGGAAGCCATTGCGTCGGGTAATAACGGGCTGGGTTTTGCGTGGGCAGAGAGTGCGGAAGACCGTACCCGTCTGTGGAAAGCGCGGCATGACGCCTACTGGGCGGCAAAAGCGATTGTTCCGGGCGCGCGGGTCATTTCCACGGACTGTATCGTGCCTATTTCGCGTCTGGGCGAGCTGATCGAAGGCGTGCATCGCGACATCGAAGCGTCCGGCCTGCGCGCACCGCTTCTGGGCCATGTGGGGGACGGCAATTTTCATACGCTCATCATTACGGACGACACACCCGAAGGGCATGATCGCGCCCTCGATCTGGACCGGAAGATCGTTGCCCGTGCCCTGTCGTTGAACGGTTCATGCAGCGGCGAGCATGGCGTTGGCATGGGCAAGCTGGAATTTCTGGAAACCGAGCATGGTGCTGGAAGTCTGAGCGTGATGCGGGCACTGAAAAACACAATGGACCCACATCATATCCTCAATCCCGGCAAACTCATCCCCGCAGGCCCAGTTTACACGGGCTGAACTTTCGGGAATCTTTCGCCCTCTTTTCTTTGCAGCTCTTGCCGGATTTTCAGCCTCATGCCGTCAGTTTCCAGCCTCTGCCCCGATGTCGTCCTGATCGGTGCGGGGATCATGAGTTCCACACTCGCGGCCCTGCTGCGTGAGCTCGATCCGTCGCTGTCGATGATGATGTTCGAGACGCTGCCGGATTGCGGACAGGAAAGTTCCTATGCCTGGAACAATGCCGGGACCGGACATGCCGGGAACTGTGAACTGAATTATACGCCACAGCGCGCGGATGGAAGCATCGACATTTCCAAGGCGCTGGCAATCAACACGGAGTTCGATCTCTCAAGGCAGCTCTGGGCGCACTGGGTTCGCGAAGGCCGCATTGCCGATCCGGCAGCTTTCGTGCAGCCCTGCCCCCATATCAGTCTGGTCTGGGGAGCTGGGAACGTCGCTTTTCTCAAGGCCCGTTACGAGGCGATGGTCGCCCATCACTGCTTTGCGGATATGGAATACACGTCCGATCCGGCCGTCATCGCGCAATGGGCCCCCCTTGCGATGGCGGGGCGCGATACGTCCCAACCCGTTGCAGCCACGCGCATCAAAGAAGGCACGGACGTCAATTTCGGTGCCCTCACTCACGCTCTGACGGACTCTCTCAAGTCAGACCGTAACATCGCCATCCACTATAATCATCGTGTCACCGGCCTGACGCGCACAACGGACGGTCGCTGGCGCGTGACGGCTACCGATACCGAAAGCGGCCATACGATCACGGTTCTGACGCGCTTCGTCTTCATCGGCGCAGGAGGCAACGCACTGCCACTGCTTCAGGCATCCGGCATTCCCGAAGCAGCACATTATGCCGGCTTCCCTGTCAGCGGACTGTGGCTGCGCTGCATGGACCCGGCCATTACAAACCAACACCACGCTAAGGTTTATGGCAAAGCCCCTGTCGGCTCTCCCCCCATGTCAGTCCCGCATCTCGATACGCGTGTCATTGACGGCAAATCCTGCCTGCTGTTCGGACCTTATGCGGGTTTCTCCACGAAATTCCTCAAAAGCGGTTCTTGGACGGATTATTTCCGCTCCCTGACGCCCAAAAATATCATTCCCGCCCTGACCGCCGGGAAAGACAATCTCGGATTGCTGGACTATCTCGTGCGTCAGGTAATCCAGACAAACGAGGACCGCTTCAAAGCCCTTCAGGACTTTTACCCAACAGCCAGACCCGAGGACTGGACGAAAGTCGTGGCCGGGCAGCGCGTGCAGATCATCCGGCCGGATAAGGGGCTGCACGGGACACTGCGTTTTGGCACCGAGCTTGTAAAAAGCGCCGACCGCTCCCTCATGGCCGTCCTCGGTGCATCGCCTGGAGCGTCGATTGCTGCGTCCGTAGCTCTTCAGGTCGTCCAGAAAGTCTTCCCCGAACGACTGACAGAGGCTGACTGGCTGCCCCGCCTACGTCAGGTGTTTCCGGCCTACGGAATTGACCTGATAAAAGACGCCCAAGCCTGCGCGGCACTCCGGAAAGAGACTGCACATGTTCTGAAGATCACGGCAAAAGCGTAATAGTCACCTTTTTGGCACCGGATTTCGCTCAACGGACGTTACACGTCCATGCGACTCTGATATACTCTGTGTGATTTTACACTTGTCTGTTTGCTTTCACGCTCAGGAATCGATTTGACACATGACTGATGGTTCGGGCTCCGTGATCACCACCGCCTCGCCGCAGAGTTCGAAACGGCGGGATAATTCGGCCCGGCAGAAACAGATCCTCGACGTTCTCCTCGAAGCCGGTAGCGCCACCATCGAAGGTCTGGCAGAGCGTTTCGGGGTCAGTCGCATGACGATCCACCGCGACTCTCATGCCCTCGTGCAGCAGGGTCTGATCGACAAGCTGCATGGCAGCATTGTTCTGCGCAACAAGGTTACGACCCAGAAAACGGTCAATTTCCGCCGGTCGCGCGCGACGGATCTCAAAGACGCGATCATCCAGCGCGCTGTCTCGCTGATCCAGCCAGAGCAAGTTCTGGTTCTTGATGACTCCACGACGGTCGCGGCCATGCTACCGCTTCTGCCCGCTCTCGCGCCCCTCACGATCATCACCAACGCAGTCGGTGTAATTCAGGCTCTGTCGCCCTACCCGAACCTGAAACTGATCTGCCTTGGCGGCGACTATAATCCGCCGCGCAACGCGTTTTTCGGGCTGGTCTGCGAACAGGCTGCGCAGTCGCTGCGCGCTAACATGATGTTCCTCTCGACCTCCATCATCCATAACGCCACCGCGTTTCAGAACGATCAGGATGTGGTCAAGGTCAAGCGGATCATGATGGATATGGCGGACCAGTGCGTGCTGCTGGTGGACAGCACGAAGTTCCGCAAAGGTGGCCTACACCGTCTGGCGTCCCTGTCGGAATTCGATCACGTCCTGACAGATTCCCATCTCAAGCCATCCATCGCAAAGGCTCTGGCACAGGAAGACGTCAATCTCGAAATCTGCACCTGAGCGCAGATTTCAGACACGGAATATCAGGCGTCCAGTAAGCCCTGCATGAACTGTTTCAGGTTGCCCCGGATCGCCTTTTCAAACAGCATCAGGGTTTCGCTTCCCACATAATGCTCTACGCCTTCGGAATCGACGCGGGCATTTTCCTCGCTCACGCCGAGCGCCAGCAGAAACGCTTCCACAATCCGATGCCGGTGCCGCGCCTTGTCTGCCATTTCCTGTCCGGCGGGCGTCAGGAAAACCCCCCTGTAGGGCTTCTGCGTGACGTAACCCTCCGTCGCGAGACGGGCAAGCATTTTCGCCACCGTCGGCTGTGACACACCCAGACGCCCGGCGATATCGACCTGCCGGGCCTCCTGCCCTTCCGACAACAGATCCGAAATCAGCTCGACATAGTCTTCCACCAGCACATTGCGCCGCGCCTCGCGATTGGCCCGGAAGCCTTCGGAATGGGTTTCGACATCAGGCAGCGTTTCCTTGGGCGCGGTGTCCTTCAGGCGCTTTTTCCGTTCCATTCCCGTCCTGTACCTTTACCAGAAAACATTATTCACGGCGGAATAAAACATTCCCGACCGCCGTGCCAGTCCGGGCGATCACGATTTCCATATATTCCATATTTTTCATGATGCTCATCAATATAGCATATTGAATATAAATTGCAGATGGGATTGAATACATCCCCAATGCCAGACGCAAACACACCCCGTACGCCATCCCCGGCCATGCGCCCGAGCCTTCCCGATGTGTTCTCCAGCATCCGCGTTCCGGGTGCGGAAGCCTCGTGGTTCAGCCGCTTTATGGCGTTCGTCGGGCCGGGATTCATGGTCTCCGTCGGCTACATGGACCCCGGAAACTGGGCCACCGACCTTCAGGGCGGCGCGCGGTATGGCTATACGCTGCTGTGCGTCATCATGCTGTCGAACCTCATGGCAATCCTGCTTCAGGCACTCTCCGCCCGCCTCGGGATTGCGACGGGACAGGATCTCGCTCAGGCCTGCCGGAACCATTTTTCCCCGCGCGTGAACATCGTTCTGTGGCTGGCCTGTGAACTGGCCATCATTGCCTGCGATCTGGCGGAAGTCATCGGCACGGCTGTGGCTCTTCAGCTTCTGTTCGGCCTGCCTCTTCTCGCCGGTGCTCTGCTGTCCATTCTGGACGCGCTGATCGTGCTGATGCTGATGAACCGGGGCTTCCGGTATTTGGAGGCGTTCGTCATCGCGCTATTAGGGATCATCGCCCTGTGCTTCGGGATTCAGCTCGTCGCGGCAGCGCCCCCCATCCACAGCGTTCTGGCTGGCCTTCTCCCCGACCCGAAAATCGTGACGACGCCGGGGATGCTCTACATCGCCATCGGCATCATTGGTGCCACGGTCATGCCGCATAACCTGTATCTGCATTCCTCAATCGTCCAGACCCGCGCCTATGAACGCACCCCCGCCGGGCGGCGAGACGCCATCCGCTGGACGACATGGGATAGTACAATCGCCCTGACGCTGGCGCTGTTCATCAATGCGGCCATCCTGATCGTGGCCGCAGCGGCGTTCCATAATTCCGGGCATCAGGATGTGGCGGAAATTCAGGATGCCTACAGGCTGCTCTCCCCGATCCTGGGACTGGGCATCGCCTCCACATTGTTTGCACTAGCACTTCTGGCGGCGGGCACGAACTCCACGATCACCGGCACGTTGGCCGGGCAGATCATCATGGAGGGCTTTCTACACCTCCGCATCCCGCACTGGGCACGACGGCTTCTGACACGCGGGCTGGCGATCATTCCCGTAGCGATCGTCACGCTGATCTATGGCAATCGGGGCGTAAGTGATCTGCTGATGGCCAGTCAGGTCATCCTGTCGCTACAACTGCCCTTTGCCGTCATTCCGCTGGTCATGTTCGTCTCGGACCGCCTCAAGATGGGCGAATTTGTGATTTCCATGCCTATCCGCGTCCTGTCATGGGGCGTGGCAGGGCTGATCCTGCTACTGAATTTCAAACTGCTTTACGACACTCTGGCGGGCTGAGCGTCAGGTCGGGTTGGCGACCCACGGACTGGCCCGAAACACCGACCAACCCGTATACTGCACAAGTCGCTCCAGTGCGCGCGTTCCCAAAAGAGAATTGCCCTGCGCGTTCAACCCCGGTGACCACACCGCAATGGACGCCACACCGGGCGCAATGGCGAGTATTCCGCCTCCGACGCCGGATTTTCCGGGCAGACCTACACGAATGGCAAACGCTCCTGAGCCGTCATAATGGCCGCACATCATCATCAGCGCGAGGATCGTCTGGGCATTACGCTCTGACATGACGCGTTCGCCGGTCAGCGGGTTCAGTCCACCCGTCATGAGATAGGTTCCAACCTGCGCAAGCTGCTGGCAGCTCATAGTGAGTGCGCATTGATGGAAGTAGAAATCCAGCGTGTCTTCAACCACGTTGCGGATATTGCCGAAGGTCCGCATGTAGTTCGCAAGCGCCATGTTGCGAAAGCCGGTCTCGCGTTCCTGCCGCGCAACATCCGTATCGATGTCGATCGAGGCCGGATCGTCCACCAGCGGGCGCAAAAAATCCAGCAGGCGCGTCCGGGCATTTTCACGGCCGTAGCGGGACACCAGAATGTCGGCAATCACGATGGCGCCCGCATTGATGAACGGATTGCGGGGAATACCGTGCTCGTTCTCAAGCTGGATGATGGAATTGAACGCGCTGCCCGACGGTTCCTGACGCACACGCCCCCAAAGCTCCTCCCCCATCGCATTAAATGCCATGCTGAGGCTGAACACCTTGGAGACGCTCTGCACCGAAAACGGAACTGCCGCATCGCCGACCGTGTGCGTCTCTCCGTCCATCCCTACGACCGCCATTCCGAAACGGTTCAGGTCCACCCGTGCGAGCGGAGGAATGTAATTGGCAACGCCCCCCCTTTCGGAAGCCGTCCGCATTTCCTCTGCGATCGAGACGATAATGGACGCAAGTGTGGTCATGGAGCCTCGGTGTGTGGAACGCGATGTGACTGAAAGGACAGGAGTTTCACAGGCTGCCCTAGCCGCGGACAACCCGCGCAGACATGAAGAGGGATATGCGTTCAAAGCATGGCTGAAAACGTGTGCCTTCTCCTCATGCAGATCAGGGGGAGACCACCCGGTGCCGCACCACTTGCCCCACGATCACCAGCGCGGGCGATTTCACCTGCGCCTCTGCGGCCTGAAGGGCGATCGTGCTCAGCGTCCCGGTCAGTACGCGCTGGGACGGCTGCGTCCCGCGCTCCACGATCGCCACAGGCCAGTCTGCGGGCAACCCTTTGGCCACCAAGCCGCGGGCAAGCTGCGTCAGAGTCGAAATTCCCATATAAATCACGACCGTCTGTCGACGGTCCGCCATGTCTTCCCACGGCAGATCCAGAACACCGTCCGCCTTCGCATGTCCTGTTACGAACAGGCAGGCCTGCGCACAATCCCGATGTGTCAGAGGAATGCCAGCATAGGCCGCACACCCATTTGCCGCAGAAATGCCCGGAACCAGCCGAAACGCGACCCCAGCCTCGACCAGCGCCTCGATTTCCTCTCCACCTCGTCCGAAAATGAACGGGTCGCCGCCTTTGAGGCGCAGGACGCGCTCGCCTGCCTGCGCGCGACGGATCATCTCACGGTTAATGTCGTCCTGCGGTAGGGCATGCCGATCCCGCTGCTTGCCAACAAACACGAGTTCGGCGTCCCGACGGACCATGTCGAGCAGCGCTGGAGACAGAAGATTGTCGTAGAGGACGGAATCCGCATTCTGCATCAAACGCAATGCCTTGAGGGTCAGCAAATCCGGATCGCCCGGCCCTGCTCCAACCAGCCAGACCTCGCCCGGTTTACGCTCTGCGTCCAGAAGCGCGTTCAGTCGCACATCCGCGCGAATATCGTCGCCGTTTCGTGCCTCTTCTGCCCCCGGACCGTCGAGAAAATCCTCCCAGATACGCTTGCGGTCCTGAACCTGCGGATAGCGCCCCGAGACCTGCGCCCTGCGAGACTGCATATAGGCCGCCAGCCGCCCCGTTCCTTCAGGCAAAAGTGCTTCGATCTGCTCACGCAAACGACGGGCCAGAACAGGAGCCGCCCCGCCCGTTGAAACAGCCACACGCACGGCACCCCGACGGACCTGCGCCGGCGTGATGAAGCTCGACGGCTGCGGATCATCCACCGCGCAGACGGGTATATTCAGCGCATCGGCCAAAGCTGCCACCTGCCGGTTGACGTCCCGATTGTCGGTCGCGGCATAGACCAGTCGACAACCCGGAAGATGCTCCCTCAGGGCCGCTTCATCCGCCCGTCCGGCCACATGACGCACCCTGCCGTCCTCAACCCAGCCCTGTACAACCGGATCGAGGCTCTCAGCCACAACATCAATCCGCGCACCATGATCGAGCAAAAGCCGCCCCTTGTTCACGGCGATTTCTCCGCCACCTACGAGCAGAACCCGCGCGCCTGCAAGCCTGAGCGCGACCGGGAACCAGCCGGTCTGCGGGTCTGATTCCGAAATACCTCCTGCAACGGGACCAGAAGAAATAGGCGACATATTCATCAGAGAGCGAGTTTCCGGATTAAAGGCTGTGACAGAGAAGTGTACCGTATTCAGCGACAGGCCGAAGGCAACGTCAAACCGGGAATTGCGTCGGCAAGCGCAATAGTGACGCACGAAGAAATTCAAACAGAACAATTCATTAAAATGCTATGCTCCTGCATAAACCGGAAGCGCTCTGCTGCCCTTCTGAGGTTGCATGCCTTGTTAAGGAGAGATGTCTCATGGCTGGATTGATGGTCAAAATCTTCAGATCTCTTCAGCAGGGTCCCGGCTTTCTCATCCTGCTCGTGCTGCTGGCCGTTGCCTGCTTTGTGGGGTATGCAATCCTGTACGCGCTTGTCGGATAAGGCGTTCACCACAGACTGGATTTTGCTTCATGACGAAAGGCGATCTTGAAAAGCGCCTCGATTTTCTCCGGGAAGCCTCCCGGCTGAAGGATATCCTCAGACGGACCTATACCCACGGTGGGCAGACCGAAAGCACGGCGGAACATACCTGGGCGCTCTGCCTTCTTGTCATGACTTTCGCCGACCAGCTTGAAGGCATTGACCTTCTGAAGCTCCTCAAAATCTGCATTCTTCATGATCTGGGTGAAGCCATTCATGGCGACGTCCCCGCAATCTCGGCCCACGCCTCCGCCAACAAGGCAGCCCAGGAGCGCGAAGACCTGCTGACAATTATGACCCCCCTGCCTGACGATCTGCAGGAGGAATTTCTGGCGCTGTGGGACGAGTATGAAAACGCTGCCTCCCCCGAAGCGCGCCTGGCAAAGGCGTTCGACAAGATCGAAACCATCAGTCAGCATAATGCTGGCCTCAACCCGGATGATTTCGACCATACATTCAATCTGACCTATGGCCGAAAATACACCGACGCGACCGAACTAACGCGACAGATCCGTGACATTCTGGACGAAGAAACACGTCGCAATATGATACGAAACCGGAACATGGTCGTGGGCTGAACGGGCGTTTCTGCTCGACATCTGAAAGCAAATCCGCCAAAATCGGCGTTAAACGGCCTTCCGTGTCGCGAAATCCTTACAGATTCGTGACAATCTGCATCCAATATGGACGTTCAGGCCCTCACGGAATGCAGAAGGATGCAGAAAAACGCATGGCAGATCGTGACCTGAAAACCGGCCCCCTTCCATCCGTGAGCCGCCCCCTGCTCTACCCGACGCTCGGGCTGGTCTGTGGCCTCGGCGGTTTTCTGGTGGCGACATCTGCAACTGCACAGACGTCGAAAACTTCCGTTACGGCTCTGCCAGCAGCTCAGAAAAACGGCACAAGCGTTACAACCTCCACCACCTCCGTAAAGGGCGGCGAGAAAATCGTCGTCAAAGGCCATAAACCCGCCGGGGCCGTTCTGGGGGACGCCAAAGCGATCATGCAGATCCAGTCTGATGAGATCCGCTCCTATGGCGTCGATACCGCAGCAGATCTTCTCACGGCCATTGCCCCCGAAACCCGTTCAGGCCGGGGCGCCACCGGGAACACGCCGGTTGTTCTGCTGAACGGCAAGCGTATTTCGGGCATGCAAGAGGTCAACGACCTGCCCTTCGAAGCCATTGCCCGGATCGAGATTTTCACCGAAGAAGAAGCCCTGCGCTACGGCTATCCCGCTGACGAGCGCGTGGTGAACATCATTACCGTGAAGAATTTCCGTGCCGTGCGACTGCGCGCTTATGGCAGCACGTCCACCGATGGCGGCGGAGACGATGGTGTTCTGGGCGCCAGCTTCACGAAACTCTCGGGCGAACGGCGGATCAATCTGAGCGCGCGTTATGAGGCGCAGGCCCGTCTGCTTGACATTGACCGCGGCGTGACGCCCCCCTCCGCAAGCAGCCTGTATTCCAACGCGGGCAATGTCACGTCCGTCAACGGTGGCAGCCTTGATCCGGTTCTGGAGGCGCTTGTCGGGCAGAGCGTCACATCCGCAGGTGTGCCGTCACTGGCAGCAGGACAGGCCCCGACGCTTCAGGATTTCACGGCCTATGCCAATGCGCCGCATGTCAGTTCAAACGCCTCCGATTACAGTCTGCAGCCCAGAACACACGAACTGAGGTTGAACGGCGTCTATGCCGACCAGATCTTCAAGACCGTTTCGGTGTCGTTCAATGCCAGTTACACCCACAGCAATTCCGAAAGCCTTCAGGGACCGGCACGCGGCATTCTCACCCTTCCCGCCGACAGTCCTTACTCGCCGTTTTCCCAAGATACGCTGCTCTACCGGAACTACGCCTCCGTTCCCGCCCTGCAACACACGTCGCATACAGACACCGTTCATGCCGGGCTGAACTTCAACGGCGATGTCGGAGACTGGAAGTGGAACAGCACAGGGAGTTTCGACCGCTCCACCACGTCCACTAACAGTCAGACCGGCCTTGACCTGCGCGACGCCCAGACAGCTCTGACCAGCGGCTTGGCAAGTTTCGATCCATTTTCCGAAGTGGACCGAAACTGGCTGAACAACCGTCTGGTCAATCGCGGCCACACCACGGGCACGAGTGGCGAGATCAGCGGGCTGCTCTCCGGTTCGCTCTTCTCCCTGCCTGCGGGAGACGTCTCCACCAGCATCGCGCCAACCGGCACCCTGACGGAACAGAACGCCACCTCGCTCAGTCAGGGCAAGCTGCAACGCACCCATATCAGCCGGGATGTCGGCACCCTTCAAATCGACGGTGATATTCCCATCGCCAATGCGCGCAAGCATGTCCTGTCATTTCTGGGCAAGCTTGATGCGAACATCAACGGCGCCATCAGTCAGGTGTCCCATTTCGGAACATTGGGAACGATCGGCGGCGGCGTGACGTGGGAGCCTGCACCGTGGGTCCAGTTCCCGTTTTCCGTCACCGACCGCACCGAGGCCCCCGGCGCCACGGACCTCATTGCTCCCCGGATCGAAACACCCAACGTCACAACCTATGATTACGTCACCGGACGTTCAGTACAGGTGACGACGATTTCAGGTGGGAACCGCAACCTTCAAGCCGCAGACCGCCACGAAATCAGCATCGGGACGATCATTTCCCCGAGCTTTCTCGACGGCGCCCGTCTGCATGTGAACTACGTCCGGGACCGCAACCACAACCCGGTGATGAGCCTGCCGACCGCAACCGCAGCCATCGAAGACGCTTTTCCGGACCGTTATCAGCGCAATTCGGACGGCATTCTCGATGTCGTCGATATCCGCCCCGTCAATGCGCTGATGGAGAAGCGCAACGAGTGGAACGCAACATTCTCATTCTCCAGACCGCTTGGAAAAAAGCCGGAAGGAAAAGGCGGGAAACATGCTGCGGGAGGACGGTATTACATTGTTCTGACGCAGGTCTGGCGCCTCAAGGACACCGTACAGCTTCGCTCAGGTCTCCCCCCTATCGACCTGCTCAACGGCGGAACCATCGGCGGAACAGGCGGCCAACCGCGACATGAAGTCGAGCTTCAGGGCGGCGTTTTCAAAAACGGGTTCGGCTTCCGCCTCGTGACCAAGTGGCAGTCCGCGGCATCTACGCTCGCCAGTTCCCATGCCAGCAGCCTGTTCTTCAGCGATCTCGCCACAGTGGACACAACGGCTTTTGCCGATCTGGGGGAGATTCCCCGCTGGCAAAAACATAACTGGGCGAAGAATTTCCGGGTTATGGTGTCGGTCAGCAACCTGTTCAACAGCCGCATCCGCGCCCGCAACGGCCTCGGCGTGACACCGGCGGGCTATGAACCTGCTTTTCTGGACCCGCTGGGCCGAACAGTGTCCATTTCGATCCGCAAATCAGTCTGATTCGGGTCAGCCCTCAGGCACATAAACCCGATGAAAGCGGCTCCCCAGCGCGGTCAGGACTTCATATCCGATCGTCCCTGCGGACCGTGCCAGCGCATCCACATCCTGCTGCGGCCCGAGAACCGAGAGGACATCCCCTGCTTTCAGGTCCGCAGGCGCCTCGCTCAGATCGACGGAAATGCTGTCCATCGAGACGCGTCCGATGACCGGAAGTCGCGTTTGACCATGCCAGACGCTTGCCTGCCCCGCCTGAGCGCGGAAGAAGCCGTCTGCATATCCGAGACCAAGCGTGCCAATGCGCGTTGGTTTCGAAGCTATCCAGCTTAGGCCATACCCCACACGGTCTCCTGGCTGGATCGTCCGGATTTGGGCAATCCGTGCATCAAGCGAGACAACAGGCGCAAGAACACGATGCCCTTCAGACGGCGCAATCCCATAAAGGGCCGCGCCCGGCCGGATCAGTTCAAAATGATAGTCCGGCCCAAGAAAAATCCCAGATGACGCCGCCAGAGACCGTGGAACGCCGGGAAAAGCCGACGCCATCGTCACGAAACGCTGTCGCTGCATCTCGTTTGCGGGGCTGTCAGGCACATCTGCACAGGCCAGATGGCTCATCACGAGTTGCAGATTCAGTCCTTCGAAAAGGCTTCGTTCCGCCAGATCCTCAACGCCCAGACCAAAACGCGACATCCCGCTATCGAACTGAAGCGCCGCCGGGAAAGCCTGTCCCGCCTGCTCACACAACTGCTTCCAACTCCGCACCTGATCAAGGCTGTTCAGAACGGGCGTAAGACCATGCGCCTGCATCCTGCTCTCACAGTCCGGCATGAAGCCATGCAGCACGAAAATCCGTGCATGAGGCAGGGTTTCCCGTAACGTCATGCCTTCATCGAGATGCGCCACAAAGAACGTTCCAACACCTCGCCCGGCCAGAGTCCGTGCTACCTGCGCCGCCCCCAATCCATAAGCATCCGCCTTGACCACCGCCGCGCACTCAGCGCCCGCACCCAGGCCGGCGACGAGATCATAATTATCAGCAATGGCCTTCAGATTGACGGTAAGCCACGCGCCCGCTCTGGCGGATGCGTCGTCCTGAGAGAATATGTGCATGGAGCCGTCCGCAAGGATGCAATGCTCCTTTATGGCACTCTCGCCAAACGACGCAACGGTCGTCGCCCTCTTTTCAGATCGGACATTCTGCGCAACAAGACGCTCTGGTCCGTATATGAACGCAATTTTCCGTCACAAAAAGTGAGTTCAGATTTTCGGGGAAACGCCTATTTCTGTTCCGCACTGACGTTAACGACAAGCCTGTCACGAAAGTTTCCATACATTGATGTCAGACGACTCATCGTCTTCCCAGGCAGCGAGACCCGGCGGTATCCAGCGCGTCATGAGCAATCTGGGTGTCCTTCTGGGAGGACGTGCCGTGAATGCTCCGCTGAGCCTTCTTCACATCTGGCTGGCGACCCACCTGCTGGGAAGCTACGGCTTCGGGCTCGTTGCGATGATGTATGCCTTCGCACGGACGATGGGAGATATCGTTGACTTCCAGTCCTGGCAGACTGTTCTACACTACGGCCTGAAACCCCTAACGCAGGGGGATCGTCGCAGTTTCCAGAAAATCGTGTCCTTCAGCCTTCTTCTGGACATTTCGGGCGGATTGCTGGGCTTCGGTGGCGGCGTCCTCATCAGTCTTCTGGCCATGAATTTTCTGGGCTGGCCTCCCCAGATCCATATCATCGGCGTCGTTTACTGCGTCTCCATCCTTTTCATGGCGTCCGCAACCGCGACCGGCCTGCTGCGGGTGTTCGACCGCTACGACCTGCTGGCCGTACAGGGGACCGTCGCAACCATCGTCCGGGTGATCGGAACCGCCTCGATGGCTTTGGGGTGGGCTTCTGTGACAGCACTCGCCAGCGTCTGGATTGCCGCCGAAGCCGCAGCCTGGGGTACGATCTTCTTCATGGCAGCACGGGAAATGTATCGCCGCGACCTGATCCGCGGGCTGTTTCAGGAAATGCGCAGCATCATCCCAGAGCTTCTGAACGGACAGTTTTTCCGCGCCTATCCGGGGATCTGGCGGTTTGCGCTGAATACGAACCTCAACTCCACGCTGGCCCTTGCTTTCGGTCATATCGGCACGCTCGTGGTCGGCGCATTCGTCGGTCCGACCAGCGCGGGCTATTACCGAATTGCAAGCCAGATTGCCGCAGGAATCGCCAAACCTGCTACCCTGATCCAGACGACCGTCTATCCGGAAATGGCGCGGCTGTGGCGAGATCAGGCCATGAACCGCCTGTACCGCATGACAGGACAGATCGCCCTGATGGCCGGAGGAATCGGGACGGCTCTGCTCCTTCTGACACTGTTTGCTGGGCGCCCGCTTCTTCAGTTGTACATCGGACATACAGGCGCGACGGAGGCCCTGCCCGTCACGTTGTGGCTGCTCGCTGCCGAAGTCGTGACCGTGTGGGGCCTGCCGTTAGAGCCGCTTTTATTCACGACAAACCGCTCGGGTGCAGCAATCGGCGCGCGTATTCTGGAATGCCTGTTCTTTCTCCCGGCGCTTGTGATGATGGTGCGCCAGTACGGACTGAGTGGTGTGGGGCCGGCCACGTTCTGCGGCGTCACTCTTCTGATCATGACCCAGCTTGTTCTCGTGATCCGCGCGGCCCGCAGCCCCGATGGTCTTGCAGCATGAAGGTGGCTTTTCCCCTCATCGGTCAGCGTCATCAGACCCTTCACGCCCTGCCCGTCGCGCTGGAGATTTCTGCCCGCCATCCGGACGTGGCAGTCCACGTCTCATGTCTGACCGTCAGCCATCTGGAACTGGCCCGCTCCCTCGCGACCCTTTATCCGGAAGCCCGCGTCCAGTTCGATCTGCTGCCCATCTCTCCGAAGCTCCGTCGCCGCATCGAAAAGCACGGCCTGAGAGTGGTGGATCGACTGATAGGCCTGTTTTCCTCCCGACACTATTTTCGGGGCTTCAACGCCATCATCGTACCGGAAGCAACATCCCTGCAACTCCGCCGGATGGGCGTGAGGCGTCCGAAAATGATCTGGACAGGACATGGTGCGGGAGATCGGGCCATCGGATTTGCCAGCCACCTCGGAAAATTCGACTTTCTGCTGGTTCCCGGGCGCAAGGTAGAACAGCGCATGCTGGAAAAAGGCATCATCCGTCCTGATGCCTATCATCGCGGCACGTACGCCAAGTTTGATCTCGTGCGGCGCATGGATGCAAAGCGGCCGAAGCTTTTTAATAACAACCGGCCGACGATCCTGTATAATCCACATTTCGTACGCAGCCTGTCTTCGTGGCCTGGAATGGGACACCAGATCCTGAAATTCTTTGCCGGACAGGACCGCTACAACCTTGTTTTTGCGCCTCATTTTCGTCTTTTCGACAATCGTCGCGAAGAAGGAGAGGCATTACAACGTCAATACGGGCATCTCCCACACATGCTGATCGACCCCGGAAGCCACCGGAGCATCGACATGACCTATACAATGGGGGCGGACCTTTATCTGGGAGATGTCAGCAGTCAGGTGGCGGAATTCATGATCCGTCCCCGCCCTTGTCTCTTCCTTAACGCCCACCATGTGAAATGGCATGGAGATCCAGATTATCAATTCTGGACGCTGGGGCCAGTGACGGAAAATATGTTGAATCTGGGCGACAAAATCGAGAATGCCTTCGAAACGCATCCTCGTTTTCTTGAGGCTCAACGCCAATATGTATTAGAGACATTCGAAACACTGGGTGATGAACCCACTGCTCCCGCTGCGGCGGACGCAATCGTCGATTTTCTGAAAAGGGCAGCCTGATGTCAGGCAACCCAAACGGAGCTAGTCCAGGTTTGACCGAGGCCAACCAGAACCCAACCGCCAATCCCGTTCCGACACCAAGCCGATCCGGCGTGGAACGACGTTACGGAGATTTCCCCAGCTTTGCAGCCGCACTCGACTACGCGGCGCAGGGTGAGAGCGGATTCAACATCTATTCCGGTCGTGGGCAGCTTCTCGAAGCCCTCCCCTACCGTCTATTGCGCGAGCAGGCTCGTTCCATGGCTTGCCGTCTGCTGGGTCTTGGCCTCACGCCCGGTGACCGTGTTGCAATCGTTGCGGAAAGCGATGGCGATTTCGCTCGTATTTTCTTCGGCTGCCAGTATGCCGGCCTCGTTCCGGCACCACTTCCCCTCCCTGTCGCATTCGGCGGCAAGGACGGCTATGTGGCGACACTGCGTGGCATGATCCAAAGCGCTGCGGCCCGTGCCGTCGTGGTCCCCGACGTGATCGGAAGCTGGACCGGCGATATCGTCGAAGGTCTGGATCTGGTGTTCGGCGGCTCTCCTGCTGATCTCAACCGCCATGCCGAAGCCCGCGTCGACCTGCCGGAAATCTCTCCGACCGCCCTGTCCTATCTCCAGTTTTCCTCGGGCAGCACCCGCTTTCCGATGGGCGTTTCGGTCACCCAGGCGGCTGGCATGGCCAACGCCCGTGCCATCGCCCGCGACGGTCTGCACGTCCATCCGGCCGAAGACCCGCGCGATGACCGCTGCGTGTCGTGGCTGCCGCTCTATCACGATATGGGCCTTGTCGGTTTCTTCCTGACGCCCCTGACCTGCCAGCTTTCCGTTGACCTGCTGCCGACCCGCGAATTCGCGCGCCGTCCCCATGTCTGGCTGGACCTGATTTCGCGCAATCGCGGGACGATCGCCTACAGCCCGTCTTTCGGTTACGAACTCTGCTCCCGTCGTAGCGGTCAGGCCGATCTGGACCTGTCGTGCTGGCGGATCGCAGGGATTGGTGGCGATATGATCCGTCATCATATCCTCGAAGGGTTTGCCGAGCGTTTCGCATCCAACGGGTTCCGGGCCAGCGCTTTCGTCGCAAGCTACGGCATGGCGGAAGCCACCCTCGCCATCAGCTTTGCCCCCCTCGATACCGGCATTCAGACGGACACGATCGATCTGCGTCGCCTCGAAAAAGATGGCGTTGCCAAACCTTCCAATGATCCGTCTCACCCACTTCGCACCTTCGTGCTGTGTGGTGCCGCACTTCCCGATCACCAGATCGAAGTCCGGGATGCGTCCGGTCGTGATCTGGCAGATCGGCAGGTCGGAACTGTCTATGTGCGCGGTCCGAGTCTGATGTGCGGTTATTTCCGTCGACCTGAAGAGACCGGAGAAGTCCTCGACGCCGATGGCTGGCTGAACACAGGCGATCTTGGTTATCATCTCAACGGTCAGATTGTTGTTACCGGACGTGCCAAGGACCTGATCATCATCAATGGCCGCAACATCTGGCCGCAGGATCTGGAATGGTCAGCCGAGAGCGAGATCCCGACCCTGCGTTCACGTGACGTGGCCGTGTTTTCGATAGATGGAGAAGAGGGCGAAAAAATCGTAGCCCTCGTCCAGTGCCGCGCAAGTGAAGATGCAAGCCGCAACCAGCTTCGTGACGAAGTTACGAGTCTGTTCCGTCGCCAGCACGGGGTGGACGTTGATGTCATTCTCGTCCCGCCTCGCACATTGCCCCAGACATCCTCCGGCAAGCTGACCCGCGCCAGAGCCAAGACCATGCTGCTCTCCGGGCAATTTGAACAGCAGCCCGAAGCCACGTCTTCGGCTGCCTGAACCCAAGCCCCTGCTCGCTAGACCTCTTGATCAAGAGAGAGGGCTGGCGAACGGGGCGGGTTTGGAGCATAAGGCTTGCCCAAGATTGCCTATATTCCAGCTTGCACAGACATCGAGAGTTGAAGTCCATGACTGACAGCATCACCGACATTTCCGCAATGATCATTGAAAAACTGCTTGCCAACCCGAAAGTTCCCCGGGACATCGATGGCAACAGCAAGATTGTCGAAGACCTTGCTTTTGACAGCCTGGCCGTCATGAATTTCGTCATGGAAATCGAAGATGAGCTCGACGTTTCCGTACCTCTCGACAAACTGGCTGATATCCGGACCATCAACGATCTGGCCGCCTGCCTGCTGACGCTGAAGGCCGCTCAGGCGTGATCGATATTTTTGCCAAACATGCAGGACTGCGCGCATCTTATGACGGCCTGACGGCGACGTCCCCGCGCAATCCGTTCGAAGTTGTGATTGAACGCCCGGTTTCCGCCAGCGTCGGCATTATTGAAGGCCGCGAAACGCTTCTGTTCGGGACCAATAACTATCTTGGTCTCAGCCAGTCGAAAAAAGCCATCGAAGCCGCTGTGGAAACAGCAGAAACGATGGGCGTCGGCACGACGGGTTCGCGTATCGCCAATGGTACTTTCGGCCTGCATCGCAAGCTGGAAGCCCGTCTGGCTGAATTCTTCCGGCGCAAGCATTGCATGGTGTTTTCTACCGGGTATCAAGCCAACCTGGGTACGATCTCGGCACTCGTAAACAAAGACGATGTTCTTCTGCTTGATGCGGACAGCCATGCCAGCATCTATGACGGTGCCAAACTGTCCGGCGCGCAGGTCATCCGTTTCCGCCACAACGATCCGGTCGATCTGGAAAAACGTCTGGCGCGCCTCAAGGACCATCCGGGCGCTAAGCTGATTGTCGCCGAGGGCATCTATTCCATGACGGGCAATGTCGCCCCTCTGGACAAATTCGTGGACATCAAGACGCGCCACGGCGCCTATCTGATGGCTGACGAAGCTCATTCGTTCGGTGTCATGGGCGCGCATGGCCGCGGTGTTGCGGAAGTTCAGGGCTGCGAAGACGGGATCGATTTCGTGGTCGGCACCTTCTCCAAGTCGCTTGGCACCGTGGGCGGCTACTGCGTCACGGACCATGACGGCGTGGACCTGATGCGTCTGTGCTCGCGGCCTTACATGTTCACGGCGTCCCTTCCCCCCGAGATCATTGCCGCTACTATGGCCGCGCTCGAGGACATGCAGGAACATCCTGAACTGCGTACCAAGCTTCGGGACAACGCGGCGCGCCTGCATTCCGGACTCCAGAAGGCTGGTCTCAAAACGGGCGAGCATGTTTCGCCTGTCGTTGCTGTCACGCTTGAAACCGTGGATCAGGCTGTCGCGTTCTGGAACGCGCTTCTGGAAAACGGGGTTTATGTAAATCTTTCCCTTCCGCCCGCAACGCCTGACAATCGTCCTCTGCTACGTTGCTCGGTTATGGCCGCCCATTCGCCCGAAGAAATCGATCATGCTGTTACGGTCTTTGCGGAAGTTGCGAGATATTTCGGACTGTAATCGCATTTACAATCTGTAACGTTTAAGGGAAGCTAGAACAGTTCACCATCACGGAGACCCTGTGTGAAACGGCTGCTTCTGGCTCTTCCTGTTCTTTTTCTTACAAACTGTCCGCTTCTGGCGGCCACTCCGCCAGATCACCCAGCGCGCCTGAACCAGGAAATTTCTCCGACATATCCCATGGAAATGGTGGAAGCGAACCAGGTAGGTGTCATGGAACTGACCTTTGACGTCCAACCGGATGGAACGGTCAGGAACGTCAGGGCGTTTGGTACGATGACCCCACAGCAGATCCGAAGCTCGCTGAGTAACATTTCTCACCTGAGATATGATCCAGCCGTTGTAGGCGGACAGCCGGTCGAAGAGAAAAACGTTCACAAAGAAGTCCGCCTTGCCCTCGACAATCCGGACGTCTCAATGCTGGAAGCGAATTCTTTCGCCTGCGATGTGACAGATAAGGGCATTCTGAAAAACTGTTCCTCCCCTTTGCCACCCAAGCCAGCGATATTTATGGGACGCGCGCTCGTTGACAGCATTAATGGCTGGCAGCTCCCTGCCCGCCATCAGGAGGGGCATCCTGTCCGGGGTCATCAGATTTTTACCGTCGCCGTCGCCGCAACCAGACAGTCTCCCCTTCCTGCCCCGGTGAGCGAAATTGACCCATCCTGGAACGTGCACGCCTTTATCCAAAGCTGCCCTTCCGATCGAACACAGACGCCATGTCAGATCATTCCGCTTGAGGTTTCAGGAAACCATTATCGTCTTCCCGCTGGCGCAAGCCTCCCGGGAAACATGCCTGAAGAACTGATTATTGGGCTACGGTAAAAAGCTTCAGGGCCGGGAACGAAACAGAAGATGCCGCGCCCGCCATATGAGAGACGGCAGCATCACGAGCGGATGTCGACTCTCAAAAGGCGATAGCTGCATGTCGAAGCCGGTATGACGCTGTATTTTCCACGCCAGATAGGACGCACCGTTTTCAAAGGTGAAAGCGGCTTTCAACAGTCTGGCCACATTGCGCGGCCGACCAGATGCCTGCACCAATTCCCATCGACGCATTGCTTTTTGACGTAGCGCTGTACTGATAACGGGTTCCAGCGTGTCGCCATTCGTCGAGAACTGAAGGCGCCCCCGTGCCCATCCCAGCGGCAGCAAAGCTGCATAACGCGCTTCCTGCCCTTCCAGAATACTATTACCCCGACCCTTTTTCTCGACCCGCAGTTCGGACGCATAAGTATGAGCAAACAGGGTTTTCCAAAACTCCTGTGCGGTCATGGAAGGTGCACCCAGAAGTGCAGCCCAACACGAAGCCGTCGTCACACATCCTGCAATCAAGGTAAGAAGACTGTCCGCACTCTCGGGCCCGCGCACCCAGACCAGCCGGACCGGCTGGCAGAAACGCGCCCAGATCGTCGTGTCCAAAGCGCCAAGACTGGTGCGTGCGGCGAACTGCTCACGGGAGAGCACTGCAATTTTTGCGCGCAGAACGCGGTCCTGATACCGGAATTCCGAATACCGAACATTGGGCGGCAACACGAGATTTCCGGTCCGGGCAATCAGTCCACCTGAAAAGCCTGCGGCATTTTCGGTGACGATATAGAAGTCAAGAATGCCGTCCGGATCGGACTTACGTAGCAACGAGCCGTAAAACAGCACACCAAGCGGCAGGACAGGGCAGGCTTGGGCCAAAGCATCGGCGAAAGCGCTGATACCGGGGTCGAGAGGAGTGGTCAGTTCGCCAATCAGCCGCCTTTCGAGCGCATCAGGCATGGAGGAACCGGAAGCTGGGCGCACGCTCCAGTCTCAGCACACCGTCCGGCGCAGCGCTGAAAACCTCTCCGTCGAGAACAAAGTCGCTTTCCGTCACCAGAGTCATGTCATCCGTACGGCCACTGACGTAATCGGGATGACGACGCAACCAGCGCGGCGCACGACCACACAGGAGTGCCCATGTGGCTCGCAGGAGATTTTCGGGCTGCGCGCTGACATCAAGGTAGCGAAGACCCTCAACATTGGGTTCAGCGTCCCAGAACGGCCAGATCCCACGTGACAGACATGACAGCCCCGTTGCAAGAAACATGAAGCTCTGCCCGTCATAAACATGCCCGCCCGTTTCGATCCGGAGCGGATCTCCCCGGAGCCACGCTTCGCGGCTTTTGCGGAACATGAGGCTGACGAACGTAGTGAGAAGGGTGATCCCTACGGCCAGATCATGCGGCGCAAAACGCAGGACCGTTGGCGAATGGGCGATGCGAACGGCCCGTGCAAATCCGGCACATCCCCCGAAAAGCCCAAGTACAGGCATGCGGTCGGTTCCGGGCCAGGACAGGCGGATCGGTGTGCGGATGCTGGAGCGCAGGGCGCCTGCCTTCAGGCGACGGATGGCTTCCATACCCCGCAGGCCAAACCCAACGTCACTGGCAATCAGGTTCGTATTACCCGACGCCAGAACCACAATATCAGGCAGACGGTCTGCGGGATAGGCGCGCGCGATCGCAGTCAGGGCCGTACTGACCGTTCCGTCTCCGCCATCAATGATGATGGTGTCGATACCTCGTTCGTAGAGCTGGCGAACATGAGCAGTGGTCCCTTCCCGACTGTCGGAGGGAACGAAATCCTTCCCCAGAAGGGCCTGGGCCTCGACAGCAAAACTGGAACCGTTCCGGCGGTTTTTCCGGCTACGGGCATTATGGATCAAGGCTATGCGCACTGGGGAGGCAATCTTCATATGGCGTTCGGCTATGCGGGCGGGTCTAGCACGGCTATGATGGAACTGCCAGAACGGCACATCCCGGCAGTCCCGGGCGCCGCTTCATGGCGTGGATACTGACAAGGCCTCTTTCTGATCATGACCCCTGACCTGCCCGCAGATCCCCTCTCGTCGCGGCACACGTCCCCTGTCACAACGCCTCATGTTACATTGGCCCATATTTCAGACCCGCACCTGCCTCCACCGCCAGTTCACTGGCGTGCGGCGCTCAACAAACGCGTCCTGAGCCTGCTGTCGTGGAAAAAACACCGCCAGTACGTCCACCTCGCTCAGACCTGTGCAGCATTGGTGAAGGATATCGGACGCGCAGGCGTGGATACCATCCTCGTAAGCGGGGATCTGACCAATTTTGGAACCCCGGACGAATTTTCAGAGGCCGCCCGCTGGCTTGAAGCTCTCCCCGCCCCGGCCCTCGTGATTCCCGGCAATCATGACTGCATGGTCCGGCAACCGGCTTCAGCCGGGCTCGAGCAGTGGGAACGCTGGTCCGCGCGGCAATATCCGTATGTCCGTATCCAAAACGGAACTGCGATCGTAGGTGTCAATTCCGGCATTCCCACAGCCCCCTTCATGGCATACGGCCGCGTTGGGCGCAGACAGCGGGAGCGGCTCGAAGCCCTGCTGACGCGCCTTGGAGAAGAAGGGCTGTGCCGGGTCGTGATGATCCATCATCCGCCGAAGCGCGGCCTCGTTCCCTGGCGCAAATCCCTGCTGGATCACCGCGAGTTTGCGGCCCTTCTACGACGGGCCGGAGCGGAAATCGTCCTGCACGGCCATTCCCATGACGCGACGCTGACCCATATCGCCGGAACGGACATTCCACTGCTGGGCGTTGCGTCGGCCTCTCTGACCGATGACCGCCCTCATCGACAGGCCTGCTGGAATCATCTGACGATCCACCCATATGAGGGGGGCTGGCACATTGATCTGGCCCGTCACCGGTTGGATGGTTCGGTCAGCGAGCGCGCTTCATGGAAGCGGGCCGGATGGAAGCACACTGGAAGGACAGACGCGTGAAACAGCGGGCCAATATTCTGGACCGCTATCTGCTGACGCAGATGGCGCCGCCATTTGCGATCGCGCTTCTGGCGATGCTGGTCGCCCTGCTTCTCGAGCGCCTCCTATCGCTTTTCGACTATCTCGCATCCGCAGGGAGTTCCCTTGCGACCTGCATCGCGCTCCTGACGGATCTGCTGCCTCATTATTTCGGCATCGCCCTGCCTGCGGCCTTGTGCATCGCGGTCTTCCTGACTGTTCGAGGCATGAGCGACAACAACGAGATTGACGCCCTTCAGGCCGGCCGGGTCTCGCTCATGCGGATCAGCCGCCCCTTCATGATCGTCGGCCTGCTTCTCGGTGCTGCAAGCGTGTTCCTGTACGGCTATATCCAGCCCGTGGCCCGGTACGACTATCGCGCAGGCTTCTATTTTGCCGAACATACCGGCTGGGCGCCCCATCTTCAGGCCGGGATGTTCGCCTCCACCTCCAGTAAGGCCGTCATGACCGCAGACAGCGTGAGCCATGCCGGAACCCGCCTCAAACGCGTTTTCATTCGTGAAGTCAGTGCAAATGGGGTGGCCCACATTATCACGGCCCAAACTGGCGCGCTGACCATTTCGGAAAAAACGCGCAGCACGCGCCTCGATCTGTGGAACGGAGAAATCGTGGACGATCCGTTTCAGGCCACCCACCCCCACAAGCCGACCGTCACGCATTTCGAACATGTCGTTCGCGTCATTGACCGGCCGGATAAGGAAACCGCTTTCCGAACACGCGGAGCCGACGAGCGTGAACTGACTCTGCTCGAACTCGCCCATGATCTGCGTTACGGCCTGCCGGGCATCGAATACCGTACACTTCGGGCTGAAATGGATTTCCGCATGGCGCGCGCCATCGCCATTCCCTTCATTCCCCCGCTCGCAGTCGCACTCGCCATCAGCGCGCGACGCCGGAAATCCGTCTGGGGTCTGATCGCCGTCGCCGTCATCCTGATCAGCTTTGACCAGACCCTGATGTTCGGGCACAGCCTGGCCTCAACAGGTCGTCTGCCAATCTGGCTGGCGATATGGGTGCCGGAAGCCATATTCTGCATAGGCTGTCTGGCGGCACTGCTGCGTCGGTCCCGCGGCTCATGGCGCCGCCGCTTGCTGAAGCGGGTTGCAGCATGAGCGACTCCCAATTTTCCATGCCGCGCTTCGTGCTGGTCAGAGCGCTCAACCGGGCCCTGCTGGGACGGTTTATGCTCTGCGGTGTCGTACTCGTCTCCCTGCTGGAAATTCTGGCACTCATGGAGAAGACAACACCGATCCTGAACCGGCACCTTGGTCTCCGCGGGATTCTGACCTTCGCCTTCCTGCACCTTCCGGCACTGAGCATCGACATCATGCCGCTGGCCTTCATGGTCGGGGCGCTCTTCCTCCTCACGCAGATGACGCTGTCGAGCGAGATCTCGGCCCTGCGTGCCGCCGGACTTTCAACAATCGCGCTATACCGCCTGCTTCTGCCCGCAGTCCTGATTGTTGGTATCGGCGGAACCTGTGCCCAGTACTGGCTTGTTCCTCCTTGCGAAAATGCCCTTACCACATGGTGGAACCGAACGGACCCTCTGGCTGGGCAGGCCGGGCAGCCAGAAGACGATATCCTCTGGTTTCGCGCGGGGCCCACACTCGTCCGGATCGGGCAGATCGCCCAGGGAGGATACTTCCTGCGGGACGTGACAATCTATCATCGTGACTCCACGGGGCTGCTGACAGGCACCGAGCACACGAATACGCTGACCTACGCACAGGATCAGTGGCACCCGGATGGGGCGCAGGACCTCTCCCTTTCCGAAGACAAGTCCTTCGTGAACGTCACAACGGGCGACAACACCTTTATTATTCCCGCCACCCCATCCACCATCATGACGCTGTCCCAGAGCGGGGCTTTTGTCACGCCAGGTCAGATCAGCGCCATTCTGCACAGAGGGGCTGCTGCAAGCCTGCCAAGGGCCACGTACCGTATGGCCCTCTTTGGCGGCATGATTTTACCGTTTGAAATTGCAGTAATGCTTCTATTGACGCTTCCGGTGATCTATATCCCTCCCCGTGCAGGACTTCGAAATCCTCTTCCGGTGTACGTTCTTGGCGCCGGAATGGGGTTCGTCATCCTGCAGGGAATGATTTCCGCACTTGGAAACGCAGGCACGCTGCCAGCCCCGCTGGCTGTCAGCGTCGGGCCACTGCTTGGCGCCCTCCTGGGTTTGACCTGGCTCCTGCGGATGGAGGAACGATGAGCATTTTCACTGCACCGTGGCGCAACATGTCCGCCATCCGGACAGGCCGCAGCTTTGATCTGGGAAAGATGAACCTCTCCCAGCTCTGGTTCGCCTATCTGACCTATCCGACGATCCTGCTTTATTTCGCCCTGATCGCAGGCGCGGCCTGGGCAGCCCTGCATTTCTCGGCCTCCCTATGGGTTACACTCCTCCCCGTCCCCGTCGTGATCATGGTTT
Source organism: Gluconobacter cerevisiae (assembly GCF_015244675.1). Lineage (GTDB taxonomy): Bacteria > Pseudomonadota > Alphaproteobacteria > Acetobacterales > Acetobacteraceae > Gluconobacter > Gluconobacter cerevisiae. The sequence continues at coordinate 62,448 of NZ_JABCQO010000005.1, forward strand.
ATCCGCTGGCCTGGTATGCGATCCATCGCTTCATTCTTCACGGACGCTGGCTCTATCGCAACCATTGGACGGCCTCTCTCTGGAAGCGCATCCATTTCGACCATCATCAGGACCCGCATCTGCTAGACGTTCTGTTCGGCTCACCGCTGAACACGGTGCCGACGATGGCCATCATCACGATGCCGATCGGCGGTCTGATCGCAGGCTGGAGTGGCGCGTTCTGCGCCCTTTCGACTGCGCTGATCATGACCTGCATCTATGAATTCTTCCACTGCATCCAGCATCTGGCCTACAAGCCGCGCTGGAAATGGGTGGCGGACATCAAGCAGTTACACGTCCTGCATCATTTCCATGACGAAGACGGCAATTACGGCATCACAAACTATGTGCCGGACCGCCTGTTCAGCAGCTTCTACCGTGAAGCCCGCGACCGGCCCCGCAGCAAACACGTCTTCAATCTCGGCTATGATATTGAAGAAGCACGCCGCTATCCGTGGGTTATGGACCTGACCGGCTCACCGCCGAAAGATCGTCCCGATGGAGCCCGTCCAGCCGCCCCCCGCAAAACGCCAGACCGTAACCACGCGGCATGAGTCTTCCGGTTCTGGTGCTCGCAGGCTCCCGTGACGGGGAGAATGATGTTCTCGCAAAGCTTGGACAGGTTTCTCACAAAGCGCTCCTTCCCGTTGGTGGCCAGCCCATGCTGGCCCGTGTGCTGGACACCATTGCCCGCACGCCCGGCCTCGGGCCCGTCACGATCAGCATCGAAAACCCCGACTGCATCAAGGATCTCGCAGGCGACGCCACGATCCTGCACTCAGCCCCCTCTCCCAGCGAAAGCGTTGCCGAAGCCATCGACAGGATCGGCACGCCCTGTCTGGTGACAACGGCCGATCATGCACTCCTCCGCCCGAAATGGATTGAGGAGTTTCTGGCCAAAGCACAGGGCTGCGATCTGGCCGCCGGTGTGGCGTTACGTGCGACGGTTGAACGCGACGTTCCCAGCACGAAACGCACCTATATCCACCTGTCAGATATGAGCTTTTCAGGCTGTAACCTATTCCTGATCGGCAGCCCAAAAGGGCGGAACGTCATCGCGCTGTGGAAGCGCCTTCAGCAGAACCGCAAGCGCCCGCTCCGGATGGCATTGACGCTCGGCCTCGGCACGCTGCTGCGCGCCATAACGCGTACGCTGGATTCCAACGCTCTTTACGGCCGCATCCAGAAGCTCACCGGTGCGAACGTCCGGCTGGTGAAGCTGTCTGACGGCCGTGCAGCGGTCGATGTGGACAAGCCTTCCGACCTGACGCTGGCTGAACAGATTCTGGCGCGGACGACCCCATGAAAATCGCCTACATCATCAATTCGCTCGAATGCGGCGGCGCACAGCTTCCCATTCCAGACATTGTTTCCGTCATGCGCGCCCGAGGCGGGGACGTGACTGTCTTCGCGCTGGCCAGCAAGGACGGATTGGCCATTCCGTTGCTGGAAGCCGCAGGAATACCCGTGCGAGTGCGCGAAGGCACAACGCGTGACCATATCGCGGCCTATCGCTGGCTGAGGGATGAAATGGAGGCGTTCCAGCCAGATCTGATCTGGACATCGCTAAGCCGCGCCACGCTTCTGGGACAACTGATCGCACTACGTCGCAAGACCCCGACGGTTCACTGGCAGCATTGCGGACGTCTGAAAAAGGCCAACGCGTTCCTTCTCAGACTCTGCCGTCCCTACACCACGCTCTGGGTCGCTGACTCCCAGTCCGTCATCACCTTCGCCGCAAAAGAGCTCGGCCTCAGCGATAATTTCGTGGCGTGGCCCATTTTCCGCGCTAATCCTGACGCGCCCATCGCAACACCCTGGAAAGAGGGCGAGGTCGTTCGCGTCGGCTCTCTGGGACGGCTCAATCCGGTCAAGGCCTATGATATCCTCTGCGAGGCCGTGTCCCTCCTGAAGGATCATCCGGACCTGCCGCCGTTTCGTCTTCAAATTGCAGGCGACGGCCCTCTTCACGCGGCGCTTCAAGCCCGCATCACGGCCGGAAATCTGCCGATCGACCTTCCAGGCTATACGTCAAAGCCGATGGATTTCCTGAAAACCCTGCACCTCTACGTCCAGTCGTCGCACTGGGAGGGCATGTGCGTAGCAGGACATGAAGCCATGACCTGCGGGTTGCCTGTTGTCGCGACCCCGGCGGGAGAACTGCCGTCCAGCATCCTCGACGGCGAAACGGGTCGCATCGTACCATTCGACAATGCCCCCGCTCTTGCAGCCGCTCTGGCGGATCTGATCGGCAGACCCGCCGATTTGGCAGCAATGGGCGAACGCTCCCGCAAGCGGGTTATGGAGCGCTTCGGCCCAGAAGCCTTCACCCGTAACGGCAATGCCGTGCTGGACCGTATTCCGGGCTTCTGAAGGCCCGGAATACGCACTTTCAGGCTCCGAAGACCCGCCGCTTCACATTCAGCAGGTCCCGCTTCGGGCCAAGTCCGATTTTCTTGACATCAATCAGCGTCACCTGTCCGGCTGCGGAGAGCGTGTGCATTCCGTCCCCAAAACGCCGACGCAGGGATGCTGGAATGGAAATCGTCAGCCCGGGCGTGACTTTCGGTAGTTCACGTTCCAGCCCCTCAATTTCCAGCAGCCGGATGCCGCGTCCATAAGTGCCCTGGCAGTCCTGCGTCGGCAGAATGATCTTTCCATCCACAACAACCGGCGTTCCTGCCGGACGCGCACCTGCACGGTCGTTCAGGAAAAGCCCAAGATTCTTCCATGAGCCCGTCAGCGTATCAGCCACGGAAATGTTCAAGAGACTTTGCCGCTCGACCTTACTGCCCGCAGGAGTCCAGAACATCCACCAGCGATCGGCATGCTGGAAAGGTGTGGCATCGATTGCGGCTTCGGGAAAATCGAAAGCCTCGACGCGCTCCCATCCCCGGGGAAATGACGTCGCACGATAGAGCGAAAGACGCCCCGAGGCGCTCGCTTCGGGCAACAGGTAAACTTCGCCCTCATGCTCGAACACAAAGGGGTAAGACAGGTGCCAAGGCTCTTCCAGAACGCTCTCACGGGATAGCAGCCGCCCCGTACCATCATAGATCAGAACTTCGATCATGCCTTTCGGATGACGATAATCGAACGCTTCGGCAAAGACATACAGCTTTCCGTCTCGCCACAGGCCGAAAGGGTCCGCCAGAAAACGATGGTCCCCGATGTCGGGCAGCGTCGTGATAGGAAAACCGTTCAGACTGGCCGCATCGACGATCTCCGCCAGAGGCGCATGAACGATGGCGCATCGCCAGTGATCCGTCCGCAGAAATGGCATGAGGCACTCCTCCCGCAAAAATACAGCTTCAAAAAATATCTGCCGGGGCAGACGTAGAGCGCAGATCGGGGCAGGATGGAACCATGAGTGAGGCCCTTTCCGCAATTCCCGCAGACATCTCCTGCGGTCTGCCCGAAACGCAACTGGCCATCCGGCGCGCCGTTCTCGGCCTGTGCCGGACGATGAACTGGGCGGCCATCAATGAATTTTCCCTTCCCGCCGCGGGTCGTCGCGCAGACGTGATGGCGCTTCTGCCCGACCACTCCCTGACCTGCATCGAGATCAAGTCCGGCCTGCGCGATTTTCAGACCGATCAGAAATGGCCCGAATACCGTGACTGGTCCGACCGCCTGTTTTTCGCCGTGGATGACGCTTTTCCCGTAGACCTCATTCCGCCGGACGTGGGTCTGATCGTCGTCAGCGTCAGCGCCGTCCCCCCTGCCCTGCGCGAAGGCGTTCTGGCAGAATGCACGATCATCCGGGAACCCGCCCTCCACAGACTCGCCCCTGCCCGGAGGCGGACACTGGTGCATCTGTTCGCAACAACCGCAGCCAGCCGTCTCATGGGCCTTGAAGACCCCGCCATCACCTCATCCCTCCGCGCTGCACGACGCGCTGAATAGGACTGTTCCATGACCTTTGATCCAATCGCCGTCCGCCTCGAAGCCGCCCGCAGCGTCGTTCGCGACGCAGCCCAGCTGGCCCTCTCCCTGCGCCCGGCCCCCGGCGGCCCGAGCGGGACTCTCAAGGGACGTCAGGACTATCTGACCGAAGCGGACGGCGCTGTCGAAGCCCTCGTCAGCCGCCGCATTCAGGAGCTTTTTCCCGAAGACGGTTTTCAGGGCGAAGAAAACGGTACGACCCGTCAGGGCCGCTTCCGCTGGGTCGTGGACCCGATCGACGGCACCTCGAACTATGCGCGTGGCCGGGACCGCTGGTGCGTCTCCCTCGGCCTTCTGGAAGGCGACGAACCCGTCGCGGGCGTGATCGAGGCCCCGGCGCTGGGTGAAGTCTTCACGGCCAGCAAAGGCAAGGGCGCGTTCCTGAACGGCAAGCCCATCAAGGCCTCTCCCATCACCAACACGCAGGAGGCCATGATCGAAATGGGCTGGTCCTCCCGCGTCCCTGCCGAAACGTTCAACGAAAAGATCGCCGCCATCATGGCTCTGGGTGCCATGCCACGCTCGGGCGGGTCCGGCGCGCTGGCTTTGGCGGATGTGGCCTGTGGTCGCTCCGACGGCTATCTGGAAATTGTCATCCAGCTCTGGGATGTCGCCGCCGCACTGGCCATTCTCGCAGAGTCCGGCGCGGCCGTCTCGCCCTTCCTCCAGACGGGCGGTCTGACGGGCGGGGCGACAATCCTTGCAGCGGCTCCGGGCGTCGCAAAGGACCTCTCAGCCGCCGTCAACGTGGAAATCTGACATCTCCTTTCCCGCACTCGTGATTTGGCCGCATTTGGCGCATAGTGCGGGAAACGTCTTTTCGATGACTGCAGAAGGTATCTTCCATGACCCTGTCCGGTCTCCTGCGTACGACCACGCTCGTCGCTTCGGGCTGTATTGCCCTGTCGGCCTGCTCCGACGCACCCCAGACCACGGCCAGCCAGCAGCAGCTCGTGGTCGATCGCGCCACGCTGGCTGTTCAGGATCTCTTCGCGGGTACCACGCCCCAGTCGCGCTCGCAGAAGCTTCTGGCAGAAGCAAAAGCCGTCATGGTCTGTCCGTCCGTGCTGAACATGTCCTTCGGCATCGGCGGCTCTGGCGGGCGCTGCCTGCTGCTCAGTCGTGATGCGCGCGGATCCTGGTCTGATCCGGCATTCTATCGTCTGAGCACGGCCTCGCTGGGATTACAGGTTGGCGTCCAGAGCGCGGAAACCATTCTGTTCATCATGTCCCAGCGCGGCATTCAGGCCATTCTGGACAGTCAGTTCAAGTTTGACGCCTCTGCCTCTGCGTCCTTTGCCAGCATCGGTACGGGTGTCGAAAACAGCACGGCCGGCGCACACAACACCGATATCTATGCTGCCCAGAAAAACGAAGGTCTTTATGCCGGCGCCGCTCTGGGTGGCTCGAAACTGACCGTCGATAGCGGCGCGAACCGTGCCTATTACAACCAGACGGTCGGTCCTGAAGACATCGTCGTGACGATGCGCGTCAACAATCCGTCCGCTGATCCGCTGCGCCGCGCCCTGATGTCAGTCGCCCAGACACCAGCCGCTTCCACGGCTTCGAGACGCGTGACGCAGGCCGCCACCACGGCCCGTAACACAGCCGCACAGGATGTGGTCGGCAACAGTCCTTACCCGACGACCTACGATGCCTCTCGCCCCTACTCGGCACAGGCTGCAGGCGTCCAGAGTCAGAGCCTTGCTCCGCTGAAGCACTGAAAAACCGTCCCGCTCTTTTTCAAAGGGCGGGACATCAGTTCGGGTTTTGCGACGCCCCGGACAGATGCGCGCGATAGGCGCGGATATTTTTATCCTGATCGGCAAGGGTCTCGGCAAAATTATGCCCGCCCGTTCCTGTTGCCACGAAATACAACATTTTGCCTTCTGCCGGATGCGCTGCTGCGTCCAGAGAATTCTGCCCCGGTGAGCAGATTGGTCCAGGCGGCAGTCCCGCCTGAAGATAAGTATTGTACGGCCCCGGCGTTTGCAGATCCTCATGGGTCAGAGGCGCATCAAGCGTCCCGGCCCCGTTGCTGAGCCCGTAAATCACGCTCGGGTCCGTCTGTAGTCGCATTCCCAGCTTCAGACGGTTCAGGAACACACGCGCCACCATGGGACGCTCGGGCGGCACACCTGTTTCACGCTCGATCAGAGACGCCAGAACCAGCAACTCTTGCGGAGACTGGATCAATCCGTCCAGCGCCTCGACATTGCGCCCTTCCCACGCTGCGGCCAGCCTGGTCGTCATCATTTTCTGCAATTTTTCGGCCAAAGCCTGACGCGACGTGCCCCAGATATAGGAAACCGTCTGTGGAAAAATCGTCCCTTCCGCCAATGTCGGCAGATCACCGCTCAAGGCCGGGGCCTTGTCCAGAATGGCTGTGATTTTTAACGCAGTGAGCCCCTCAGGCACCGTCACCTGATGGGAAACAGGCTTGCCATGGCGCAGGATCTCAAGGACATGCGCGACCGAGACACGAGAAGGAAACTGAAGTTCCGCCGCATGGATCTGGCCATCGCGATGCGTCAGAAAAGCCGCAATCCGGAAAAAAGTACCGGAGGCCCATGTTGGCGACAGGATACCATCGTCCTGAAGGGCTTTCGTCACCCGAGCATTGTTACCGTGCGGGATGACGAAAATTTTCGCGTCCTGAAGCGGACCGGGATCGGTGTAATGGCCATATCCCGCAACCAGTCCTGCTATGAGCAGAAGTGGTGCTCCGAAGAGCGCCAGCTTCCGACCAGCCTTTGGAGGAAGAACGAGCTTCCGCGGCTCTTCGCCGTCAGACTGGCCTTCAGGCATGAAAAACGAACCCTTCCTCAGTCCTTGAAACGCTTGAGGATGATGCTCGCATTCGTCCCGCCGAAGCCAAAGCTGTTGGACAGGGCAACGTCGATCTTGCGCTGCTGAGCGACATGCGCCACGCGGTCGATCACGCTTTCACGCGCCGGATTGTCGAGGTTCAGGGTCGGCGGCACGATGCCGTCACGGATGGCCTGAAGGCAGAAAATCGCCTCAACCGCACCGGCCGCGCCCAGAAGATGGCCAATGGCCGACTTCGTGGAGGACATGACCAGACGCTTGGCGTCCTCGCCGAAGAAGCGCTCGACTGCATCAAGCTCAAGGTCATCCGCCATGGTGGAAGTTCCGTGGGCGTTGACATAGTCGATATCGGCCGTGGTCAGGCCACCACTGTTGCGCAGCGCGGCTTTCATGGCACGGAACGCACCCTCATGGCCTTCAGCCGGGGCCGTGATGTGATGGGCATCGCCGGACATGCCGTAGCCGCCGATTTCACCATAGATCTTCGCACCACGGCGCTTGGCGTGCTCAAGTTCCTCAAGCACGACCACACCGGCACCCTCACCCATGATGAAGCCGTCGCGGTCCTTGTCCCAAGGGCGCGAAGCCTTGGTTGGATCGTCGTTGGAAGCAGTGGACAAAGCACGGGCCGAGCAGAACCCGGCAATTCCAAGCGAGCAGATCGCAGCTTCCGCACCACCGGCAATCATCACGTCCGCATCGCCATACTGAATCAGGCGTGAGGCGTCGCCAATGGCGTGAACGCCTGTCGCGCAGGCCGTCACGACAGCATGGTTCGGTCCCTTGAAGCCGTAGCGGATCGAAAGGTGACCGGAAATCAGATTGATCAGGGCCGAAGGAATAAAGAACGGCGACAGACGGCGGGCTTTGCCGCTCGAAACCGTCAGGGAGCCGTCATAAATCGTCTGAAGACCGCCGATCCCCGAGCCGATCATGACGCCAGTGGCGCAGCGATCGTCCTCGTCCTCAGGCTTCCAGCCTGAATCCTCGACAGCTTGAATGGCTGCGGCAAGGCCCAGATGGATGAAGCGATCCATCTTCTTCTGGTCCTTGACCGGCACCCAGTCGGACAACGTGAGACCGCCTTCCGCCGTCGGGCCGTCCGGAACCTGTCCGGCGACCTGGGCAGGAAGGTCGGAGGGATCGAAATGCGTAATCCGGCCAATGCCGGACTGTCCTTCGATCAGCCGCTTCCAGGTCAGTTCCGCGCCCACAGCCAGTGGGCTGACAACACCGATACCGGTTACGACGACACGCCGCCCGTTAGTTGCAGTCCCGCTCATCGATGCCTCTTGTCTCACGTTATGTCCGGGTCTTGCAGCCGGGCCTCATGACAAGGCCTGACTGACCTCCCGCTCCATGGCGGAGCAGGAATCCGGAGCCGGAAAACCGGCCCCGGTCAGCTTGAGGACTGGCCTCAGGCTGCCTTCTGCTTTTCGATGTAGTCGATGGCATCCTTGACGGTTGCGATCTTCTCGGCTGCATCTTCCGGGATCTCGACGGAGAAGGCTTCTTCGAAAGCCATGACCAGCTCGACCGTGTCGAGGCTGTCTGCGCCCAGATCGTCGATGAACGACGCGTCCGGCGTTACCTTGCTTTCGTCCACACCGAGGTGCTCGACAACGATCTTCTTTACCTTGTCAGCAATGTCGCTCATCTGTTCGTTCCTTCTGCCCATCCGGGACCCTGTTGCCCGTCCGGTGCGTTACATCAAAACTCGTACTGCCGTCTGCCAGTCCGGAAGCCCAGTGGTTCCTCCAGAGCAGGGCCGCCCCCGTTGAAGGGGAGACGTTGCCGCCGGAAGAACCGGACATCAGCCTTCAGCAGGCCGGGCAAAGCAGCGCGCGATTAGCATGCTTTAACCAAAAAGGCCAAGCATTCACACCATCGCCATGCCACCATTGACATGCAGGGTCGTACCCGTGACCCATGCTGCCTCTTCGGAAGCCAGATATACCACTGCGGACGCCACGTCACCAGTATTCCCCATCCGACCGAGCGGAATAGAGCCGACCAGCTTTTCACGCACCGCGTCCGGCAGCACATCCGTCATCGGCGTTTCGATGAAACCGGGCGCCACGACATTGACCGTCACACCACGCGGACCGGCTTCCTGCGCCAGAGATTTGCTCATGCCCACGATGCCTGCCTTGGCGGCGGCATAGTTGGCCTGACCGGCATTGCCCGTCGTTCCCACCACGGAGGCGATCGAAATAATCCGCCCCGCACGACGGCGCAGCATCCCCTTGAGGGCTGCGCGCGCCAGACGGAACGGGCTTTCCAGATCCACGGTCAGAACCTGCGACCAGTCGCTGTCCTTCATGCGGATGGCGAGCGTATCGCGCGTCAGACCGGCATTGTTGACCAGAATGTCCAGCGGAGCACCCGCAGCGGCTTCGGCCTTCGCGACGAGGCCGTCAGCCTCGGCGGGGTCGGCCAGGTTGGCGACAGCGATATGGGCGCGTTCGCCGAGGCTGTCGGCCAGTTCCTGAAGGGCTGCTTCTCGGGTGCCGCTGAGCACGATGGTCGCGCCCTGAGCGTGAAGCTGGCGGGCGATGGCAGCGCCGATACCACCTGATGCGCCCGTCACGAGGGCCGTCTTGCCGGAAAGAGAAAACATGATCGGTTGTCCTTAAAGGGTCTTGAGCAGGGCTTCGATTTCGGCAGGCGTCCCGGCATTGCTGGTAGTCAGTTCTGGGGCAATACGACGCGCCAGACCGCACAGAACCTTGCCCGCACCAAGCTCATGCATGTTCGTCACGCCCATCGCCACCATGGCCTCCACACTTTCGCGCCAGCGCACCGTGCCCGTCACCTGCTTGACGAGCAGTTCGCGGATAACGGCAGGATCGGTCACCTTGGCAGCCGTAACATTCGCAATGACGGGAACGGACGGTGCGTTCAGTGTCACGGTCGCAAGTGCATCTTCCATTTCGCGGGCGGCCGGAGCCATCAGCGACGAATGAAACGGTGCAGAGACCGGCAGCTTCACGGCGCGCTTGATGCCATGCTCCTTGGCGACAACGATGGCGCGGTCAATGGCGCTCATCACGCCGGACACCACGATCTGCCCACCGCCATTATCGTTGGCGATTTCCAGCGTCTCGCCCTGAGAGGCTTCATCACAGATCGCACGGGCCTGAGACGCATCCACACCCAGAAGAGCCGCCATACCGCCCTCCCCGGTCGGGACAGCGCGCTGCATGGCCTGACCACGCAGGCGCAGCAGACGCGCACCTTCGGCAATCCCAAGCGTGCCAGCAGCGGCCAGCGCGGAATATTCACCTAGCGAATGCCCGGCCAGCAGGGTCGCCTTGTCCGCCAGTTTGAAACCGCCTTCGCTTTCCAGAGCGCGCACGGCGGCCAGCGAAACCGCGAACAGCGCGGGCTGGGCATTTTCCGTCCGTGTCAGTTCATCCGCATCACCAGTGAACATCAGGCGCGACAGATGATCGCCAAGCGCCTCATCAACTTCCTGAAAAACGGCGCGAGAGGATGCAAAAGCCTCGTGAAGGGCCTGTCCCATCCCGACGGACTGGCTCCCCTGTCCCGGAAAGACGAACGCGTGAACCGACATGGATCCCCCTGCTGGCAGTGAATTTAAGGTTTTGCGTGATGCGTCCTCACGATCCATCTGTCAAATCCCGCATCAGTTTTTGCGCTTGAGCGTGAAGAATTCATCCGTCGGAATTTTCACACGGATCATGGAAAACGGCCTGTCGGAGCGAAACACGGTTCCGTCCTGATAATCCTGAGGATGGAGAATGAATGTATAGGGCGCAGCACCCTGATTATCGACCAGAAGCCTCGGCGTTTCGTTTTCCACGGCTTCAAAACGCGCGCCGGGTGCGACATCGACTTTGAGTCGATGAGCGTCAGGGGCAAGAAAAGCGAGGATGACACCAAAGAAATCGCGAATGGCGGCATTGATCTCACCGAGCCATCCCTCGGACTGCTCTTTCGTAAAAGACGGTGCCGGAAGAGGGTCAACCTCGATCGCCAGCTCAAGCTGGACTTTTCTGTTGGGCGGCAGGGTCAGCAGAACGGGAGGGTTTTCTGCCAAAAGCGCCTCGGAACGGGGAAAGTGCATTTCCCGGTCCTCGCCAACGAAAAGGGGTATATCGCCCTCTTTGGTATGGAGTACGACCCGCGCCTCAGACGGCACGGCATGGTCAGGCAGAATATCGCCCAGAAAATGCAGCGACAGATTCTTCCCGGCTTTTTCCGGCAGACGGTCAAACCGGTCATAGACGCGGTAAATGCCTTTGTAGCTCCCGACACGTATGGCGTGCTGACCGGTGACGGTAACAGTTTCTTCTGGTTCGGCGGAAACACTGGAAAACGGCGCAATTAGCAGAACAGCAAGCAATCCCATGCTGATACAGGCTTTATTCAAAACCCTTTCCCTCCCGCTCCGTCACCGTGTCATGACAAAGAATGACTATCCGATCTTCTGCATTACAATCAGAACCTGTGGCAACCGCACAGGATTGTCCATGTATTCGATCAGGCGGAACAGGCCGCCCCATGCTTTGATGATGTAATTCCGCGGAATAATCGCCTCGCCATAATGCGACTGGGGCTGAGGCGGTTTTGAGGAGGCTGCATGAAGAAAGCGTCCGGCCTCGAACTCCGCATTCGCACGCGCCTCATCGGTGAAGCTGTCGGCACAGGCTTCGTGCCACGGATGCTCCAGACGGATGCCGGAGGCGCGCTTGAGCCTTTGCTCGGCGCAGAAGGCGATGAACCGGCGACTTTGTGTCGTCATGACCAGGATTCCACCCGGTTTGAGGAGTCGATGAAATTCCCTCACCCAGTGCCCCGCAAGAAATTCGTCCAGATGCGAAAACACTGACCATGACGTTATCAGGTCAAAGCTCTCAGACGTCAGGAGCATGGGCGGCACCAGATCGCAGCCCAGAAAATTCAGCGCAGGATTAGCCCGCCGCGCCGCCATAAGAAAACGATCCGTGGTTTCCGCGCCATACAGGTTGGACGGACGAATATCTTTCATGAACAGCCGGGCGATACGCCCCCAGCCACATCCGAAATCCAGCAATCGCGTCTCAGGACGGACCGGACGCCCGGCATAAGCGCAGTACGCCTTGATTTCCCGAAAAAAGACATGGGCTTCATGGATGGAAATTTCCCCATGATGGCCATGAATTTCCCGTTGCAGGTCGTCAGGGGGGAAAGATGGCATCATCACGCCCTGAATTTCAGGAATGCGCACGGACGACACCAGAACCTGAAGCCATTCTTCGTCACTGATACCATCAAAGGCATCAAAAACGGCGCTAATGCTTTCAGAATGGCTCATCAATTCCTGCCAGAGGCGTTTCGTAACGTTTATTTAACGCATTCTTGCAGCCCCGGAAACACATGACCAGAGCCACTTCAGGAAAATCGTAACCTTCGTTTCATCTGCGCTCTGTGTCGGATCCTCTTGACACAATTCCGTGTAACGTTTGGAAAACAGGCGGTTTTTTGTGGAATCCCAAAATTAAAGAAACGATGGTTTGGACCGTCATGGCATTCACATGCGGATGACGGACAATCGAAGGATCTTTTTTCAATGTCCCTTTCTGGAAAAGTAGCTGCCGTCACGGGCGCCGCCCAAGGCATCGGCAAGGCCATTGCCCTCCGTCTGGCCAAGGATGGCGCGGACATCATTCTGCTGGACGTCAAACAGGACATTCTGGCCCAGACCGCCAAAGAAGTTGAAGCGCTCGGACGGCGCGCAGTTGCGCTTACTGCTGATATCAGCAACCGCGACAAATTCGCCACGACCCTGCGCGAAGCTACGGAAAAGCTGGGCGGGCTGGACATCATGGTCAACAATGCCGGGATCTGTCAGGTCAAGCCGGTTCTGGAGATCGAGCCTGCGGAAATCGAAAAGATCTTCAGCATCAACGTGCAGGGCGTGCTGTGGGGCATTCAGGCCGCTGCAAAGATTTTCCAGGAAAAGGGCACGAAGGGCAAAATCATCAATGCCTGCTCTATTGCCGGACATGAAGGCTATCCGCTGCTGGGTGCCTATTCCGCCACCAAGTTCGCCGTCCGCGCCCTGACACAATCAGCCGCCAAGGAACTCGCTTCTTCAGGAATCACGGTCAATTCCTACTGCCCCGGCATCGTCGGAACGGATATGTGGGTCACGATCGACCAGCGCATGGCCGAAATTACCGGCACGGAAGTCGGCGCGACCTACAAGAAATATGTTGAGGGAATCGCTCTGGGGCGCGTGGAAACAGCCGATGACGTGGCGGGTTTCGTCGCCTATCTGTCCAGCAGCGACGCCGACTACATGACCGGTCAGTCCGTTCTGATCGACGGCGGCCTCGTCTTCCGCTGAGACCAAAAAAGGGGGCCGGTTTCCCGTGCCCCCTGACGTGTCAGCGCCCGATCAGACGGCCGCGCTGCCAGGCTTCGGCCGCTCCCTCAGGATCTTGTCCGTCAACGGAAATGACATAATCCAGGGCGCTCATGACCTTGTTGCCCAGCATCATTTCAGAAAGCTCGTCCAGCAGATCGCTGTCTGCCTGACGCGCCGCATCTTCACGCAGAATCATCCGGACAGACATTTCGCCTCCCAGAAGACGTGACGGATCTTCGAGCACGGTCAGCAGATCAGTATGAAACACCGCATGAGGTTGCGTTGCGACCACGAGCGGCTTCTCTCCGGCATCGCGCGCCTTTTCCAGACGCTCGATCAAAGCACCCTCACCGATGCTTTCAATAGAGAGAACCGAAAGCGCCGGAAGCTGCTTGAGGGCCACTTCCAGAGCCTGCCGACTGTCATCGGCAACGATAATCCGGTCCACGTCTGCCGAAGTCAGGGTTCCAATAGCGCCCAGCGGCGCCAGTGCAGCAAAACTGACGACCGGCTGATACAGGTCGCCCAGAACCCGAAATCCCGGCCCCGCCAGATGTTCATCCCGCGGGAACCAGGCGGAGACCAGAAGATCAACCTCTCCCTGCTCCAGGGCATCTTCGACATCATCGGGATCAAGATCGACATACTCGACCTCGACCTCATAGGCCTCAAGCACGCGCGCGACCGCGCTGGCACATCCCGCATGCAACGAGGTGTACAGATGGCCGATCGTCATTTGTGTCATGAGAATGGGTCCGTCAGGCAGAAAATTGAAACGTGAGACCGTGATTAGGCCCCACGTTCCAGTTTGTCACGACCTTACCAGATCTTTACGCGCTGATCCGGTGCCAGATAGAGCTTCTGGCCAGGTTTTACGTCAAACGCACCATACCAGGCATCAATGTTGTGAGCCGGGATGTTGACGCGGGTGACGGCAGGGGCGTGTTCGTTCGAAAGCACCTGCTGACGCAGCGCATCGGGACGGTCCTTCTCACGCCAGACCTGCGCCCAGCCAAAGAATACGCGCTGATCACCGGTCAGACCATGCACAACCGGCGCGGGCTGGCCGTGCAGCGAGTCATGATAAGCCTGAAGACCGAGGTTCAGACCACCGGAATCGGCGATGTTCTCGCCCATGGTCATCTTGCCGTTCACATACAGGCCCGGCAGGACTTCCTGTGCATCGTACTGCGCAGCCAGACGGTCGGCCAGCTTCTGGAAAGCCTCCGTGGACGCCTTGCTCCACCAGTCATTCAGACGGCCATGCTCGTCGTAGTGACGGCCCTGATCGTCGAAGCCGTGACTCATTTCATGGCCGATCACGCCGCCGATACCACCATAATTGACGGCGGCATCGCCCTTCGGATCGAAGAATGGCGGCTGAAGGATCGCAGCCGGGAACACGATCTCGTTCATGGTCGGATCGTTGTAGGCGTTCACCGTCTGCGGCGTCATGCCCCATTCGTCACGGTCAACCGGCTTGTCGAGCTTGTCCAGATCGTGCTGCCAGCTGAATGCCGCACCACGCACGGCATTGCCGTAAACGTCGCCCTTGCGGATATCGAGCTTGCTGTAATCCCACCACTTCTTCGGATAACCGACCTGAATGGCGAAATGATCCAGCTTGTTCAGAGCGGCCTTGCGGGTTGGCTCATCCATCCAGCTATTATGTTCCAGACGGTCATGGAAGGACGCCTTAACCTTCTGCACCAGATCCGTAATCTGTGCCTGTGCGGAAGGCGGGAAGTAGCGCGCGACATATTCGCGACCCAGTGCCCAACCCAATGCACCGTTCGTCACGCGCACAGCACGCTTCCAGCGCGGGGACTGCTGCGCTACGCCTGACAGCGTATGGCTGTTGAAGTCGAAGGACGCGTCATAGAAGTTGCTGGACAGATAACCGGCAGCATTGTCCCCGAGATGGAACGCCAGCCAGGCCCGCAGCGTCGCAGGATCAGCAGCCTTAAGAACGGCCGTCATCGCCTTAATTCCGGCGGGTTCGCGCACGTCGATTTTGCGGCTTTCGAGCCCTTCTGCCGGAAGACCGGCGCTGGTCAGGAACGTAACCCAGTCGAAGTCAGGCGCGAGCTTCTGAAGCTCGGACACCGGCATCGGGTTGTAGATCTTGAGCGGGTCGCGGGTCTGGTCGCGCGGCACTTCGACCTTGGCCAGAGCCGTTTCGAGATTGACCACGGCCTGCGCGTTCTTCGCAGCGTCCGGCCAGCCCTCAAGCGTCAGCATCTTGGCGATATAGGCCTGATAGGCCTTCTTCTTGTCCGCCAGCTTGGGGTTTGTGTAGTAGCTCGTGTCCGGCAGACCGAGGCCACCGCTCACGCCGATGCTCATGCCCTGATCGAGCATCAGCATGTAGCGCTCCGGGTCCTTCTGGTCCTGCTCCACGCCGATCTGGAACGTGGAGAACATCATGGATTTCAGGGACGCACCGAACGCCGCGGCAAGAGACTTGCCATCGTTAACATTACGAATTGTTTCAAGGTCGGCTGTGAGGGGCTTGCCACCCAGACGGTCGACGGCCTTCTGGTCAAGGAAGCTGGCGTAATAGGTGCCGATCTTGCCCATGTCGTCCGTAGGCTGTTCAGCAACCTTCTTCGCGGCTTCGTCGAGAATGGTCTTCTGACGCGCCAGGGAGAGTTCATACAGGATACGGAACGGGCCGTAGCTGCTCATGTCTCCGGGTATTTTGAGGTTCTTAAGGTAGGTACCGTTGGCGTATTCAAAGAAATTGTTGCCCGGCTGAACGGCGCGGTTCATTCCGGCTTCGTCAAAACCCCAACCTGCGTTGTAACCGGCGGCCTGCGCGCCGGAAACCATCAGGCCTCCAGCAAGAGCGAGAAGGCTGGCGCCATGTTTCAGAGCATGTCGTGACGTAAGGAATCGTTTCACAATGTACCTCATTCCAGAGTGGTGCCCCTAGAATGAGGTATAAAGTATCATTTCGTCAAAAGGACAAAATGTCCCTGCTTCGCTCAACGGGTTTTGCGGGCTTTTCGGGTTTTTGCACCCACACCTTCGGGCGCAACCACAGCCGCAACCGGGTAATCGAAAGCGACGACTTTTTCGAGGTACGGCGCAGCAAATTCCTTGAAGGCTTCATGCGCGGGGTCAATGAATGACACGTCGGTCACGACGGGTTTGCCAACATAATAATTCCGGTCCCCTTCGGAGCGGAACGTTACGAGGAATGCCTGCTGCAAGCCCGCATCGGCCCCTTCTCCGCTGTTCTGGAAGCCGGTTTCAATGCTTGCGACCACAGGCTTGCCATCCGAACGGCGACTATCCTGTGCAAGATGCAGGAAGCGCCCCGACACTTCAGCGCGCTGGGCCGTCGTGGAATCCTTGGTATAGCGGAACATGACCATGTGCCTGACCGGACCGACACGCCAGTCCGGGGCGGTGAAACGCGCGTAGCCGACCTGCCGGGCCAGTTGCTGCGCGGAAACTGTCGCAGGGCTCACTGTGTCGGTCTTCACCGGACCGGAGGACGCGATCGGCAGGGAATAAGGATCCGCTTTCGCTGTCGGAAACTGATACAGTCCGGCAGCGCAGAGGGTCAGGGTTGCGCCGTAGACGGCACGACGGGAGAAAATGGCGGAAACGGTCATCGAAATCTCCGGACGCAGGCGAAAGAAGCAGGCATCTTTCATGGCACAGACGCCCGGTTTCGTCTTCTGTTTTCCAGTTTCCGGATGTTGTGCAGATGCCCTCAGGCCTGAACCTGCTTTCTGAAGACTTTCCGGCGCCACTGGATCAGTCGATAGACCAGCGAGGATGCCAGTTTCTGTAAGCGCGAATGGGGCGTAAAGCCAATCGTCTTGAAAATCATCGCCGTCACACGGTCGATATGCCGGGGCTGGTAGAACCCCATCGCCTTGGACATATACGCCGCAATGCAGCGCTGATGATCATAGGCCATGCCCGGCGGCTCATTGGTCGTGTGATAGGCCGAGGCGAGTTCATCGTCCTCGCTCTCCGTTACACGGCCCAGCGCAATCCGCGTCCGTGCCCACACTCCGAGCTTTTCGCGCTTCAGATAGCGGCGCATGTGGTCATAGAACAGCTTAAAATGCCGGTATTCGTCGGCCGCGATCTGCTTGCAGATGGCCTTGAGCAACGGCTCCTCCGTCGCGTCGGCCAGTGCGGTATAGAAGGATGAAGTGCCTGTTTCGACCATACATCGCGCAATCAGCTCGCCGGTGCGGGAGCCGCGGATCGAGGCGTCCACATCGGCATCGATCTTGTACGATGCGCGATAGCGGTCGAAAGCCTGTTCATAGTTCCAGGACGGATCGGCCAGCATGGCCCAGCGACCGAGCGCGTCCCCATGCTGTACTTCCTCCACGGCCCAGTTCGCAGCGGCTGCGCTGAAATCCGGGTCTCCCACGAAGACGCGACGCAGATACTCGGCATAGTCGAGACCGTTCTTTTCCACCACGGAAGCGGCCTTCACGAGGGGGATGATCTCGGGGTCCACGCGGGACGGATCAAAGGAGTTCCAGTCCATCTGATCGATATGCCAGTGTTTCATTCTGCAACCTCGTCCGTTTTCCGGCTCACCAATAGTGACGATCAGATGACACGATGGGACAATTTTGGGTAGGTGTGATCCAGCAACCCTTGGAGATTGATCCGTGACGGCCACCCATATGCCCCACCCAGACGTCCGCCACGACTGGACCCGCGACGAAGTTGAAGCCCTTATCAGCCTGCCCTTCCCCGAGCTGATGTACCGCGCACAAACCCTGCACCGCCGCTATTTCGACCCCACAAAAGTGCAGATTTCCACGCTTCTTTCCATCAAGACGGGCGGCTGCCCGGAAGACTGTGCCTATTGTCCGCAGAGCGCGCTGCACGAAAAAAGCGTCAAGGCAGAGCGCCTGATGGCCGTGGAATCCGTCCTGAAGGAAGCACGCGCTGCCAAGAAGGCCGGTGCGGGCCGATTCTGCATGGGAGCGGCCTGGCGCACGCCGAAGGATCATGACCTTGATACCGTCTGTGAGATGATCGAAGGCGTGAAGTCGCTGGGGCTGGAAACCTGCGTGACGCTCGGCATGCTCGACGCGCAGCAGACGGAGCGCCTGAAGACGGCGGGGCTGGATTATTACAACCACAACCTCGATACGTCCGAAGAATTCTACGGCTCCATCATTTCCACCCGCACCTATCAGCAGCGTCTCGACACGCTTTCGAACGTGCGCGACGCGGGAATTAATGTCTGCTGTGGTGGAATCGTGGGCATGGGCGAAGACCTGTCCGACCGTGCCGGCCTGCTGATGACGCTTGCCAACCTGCCCAAACACCCCGAAAGCGTACCCATCAACCTGCTCGTCCGCGTCGAAGGCACGCCGCTGGGTGAGGCCGAGGCCGTCGATCCGATCACCTTCGTCCGCATCATCGCAACGGCGCGCATCATGATGCCGGAGAGCCATGTCCGCCTTGCCGCAGGCCGCGAGAACATGACCGATGAAGCCCACGCACTGTGCTTCCTCGCGGGTGCGAACTCGATCTTTTGCGGCGAAAAACTCCTGACCACGCCCAACCCGGCCGAACACCGCGACCGTCAGCTCCTGTCTGCACTTGGCATGTCGCCGATGGTGCAGTCCGAAGCCGAAATGGGTACGATGCGTCCTGCCGTGACGGAAGAAGCCGTCTGCGAGATGGCTGCGTCCTGATCTCAGCCGCTGCACGAGAAGGGGAAGCGTTCGTAAAGAGCGCTTCCCCTTTTTTATGCTTGGCGTGCGGCAGCTTCTTCCCTAAACCCACGCCCTTTGCCCATACCGGAAGAAAGCAGAACCGATGACGACGCCCGGACACAACCAGACCAAAATCCGCGTCGGAATTGACTTCGGCACCACCAACAGCGTGGTCGTGATTGCGGATGAGAATGGCAATACCCACCCTGCCCGCTTTGTCTTCACGGATCACGCCACCAGCGAAACCTGCCGTACGCTGCTCTGCCTGTGGATGGATCAGGACGGACGCCGCCGCGTCATGAAAGACGCGATCGGTCTGGACGCCATTGAGGCCTATCTGGACGATCCGGCCGAAAGCCGCCTCATCATGTCCATGAAGACCTACCTCGCGCAGGGATCCTTTCGTGAAACGCGAGTTTTCAGCAATGTCATGACACTCGAAGCCCTGATCGCACGCTTTCTGACGTCTCTCATGGACAAAGCCGGGCTGAACCCATCCGATGTGAGCGCCACGATCGGCCGCCCGGTGCGATTTGCGGGCGAACTGGCCGATGATTCGCTCGGTGTGGCCCGTCTGCGTGAAAGCTTTCTGGAAGCGGGCTTTCCCGAACCGAATATCGTCCTCGAACCCGAGGGCGCCGGCTGGCGCTTCATGCAGCGTCTGGACCGCCCGGCGACCGTTCTCGTTGGCGATTTCGGTGGCGGCACCAGCGATTTCTCGATCATGCGCTTTGATCCGCAGGCCAGCCAACGCGTCACAACGCTGGGCCATTCGGGCGTGGGCATCGCAGGCGACCAGTTCGACTATCGTATCATCAGCCATGCCGTCGCCCCGGCACTTGGGCGGGATGCGACCTATCGTGTCATGGGCGGACAGCCCCTGCCCGTCCCGGCTGAGTGGTTCGCAAGCCTCGGTCGCTGGCATCGCCTGTCGCTGATGCGCACGCCCCAAACCCTGCGCGATATTGCGGACGTCGCCAAGACATCGTCAGAGCCGGAAAAATTGCGGAGCCTGCTGCGCCTGATCGAAGATCAGGAAGGCCAGAATCTTTATCGCGCGGTTGGACAGGCCAAAAGCGACCTATCGCGCCAGGACAGCACCGTTCTGCGCTTCATCCATCGCGATCTGAAGATCGAAGAGACCATCACCCGCGCGGATTTTGAAAGCTGGATTTCCCCTGACCTGAGCCGCCTGGATGACGCGATCGAAGATGCCATGCGCCAGACCGGTCTGGGGCCAGACGACATCGACCGGGTCTTCCTGACAGGCGGTACATCGTTCGTCCCGGCGGTCCGTAACCTGTTTGACCGGCGTTTCGGTGCGGAACGCGTGGATGGCGGATCGGAGTTTGTGTCGGTCGCTGAAGGTCTGGCTCTGATAGAGCGCGAGCGTCATCTGGACTGAATCGGCCTCTATACTGTTAAAGAAAGCCCCCTGTCAGGAAGACACCAAAAATACCAAAGGCCAGATTAATATATTCTACTTTTTTATTTAGTGAAGAAAGTTCCGGATTATGTGATTGGGAATTTTCTTCATTACGGATTTTATCTTTCCTTGGAGAACCAGAAACGCGCCACGGGATTCCCTGAGCGTTCTGCTTTCACAGACCAGATTTACAGTCATGCATCATGCAGTCCATGATCGCAGGAAAGAAAAGCAGACATGTCTCGCCCGCGTTTTTTAAGAATATTCCTGCAACTCAATATTCTTTCAGTATTCAGCACGCTTCCCTTGGTCGCTCACGCACAAGATAACGCGCCAGTGCTTCAGAAAAATGTGCCTCAGCCAACGGTACGTCTGTTGCCTTCAACCGCATCGGCAATCTCACATCCGTCCAGCATGGCACAGCATAAGCATCCGCCCGCCCCTTCCGCCGATCATCTGGGGGCAATCTTTGACACTGAGAGCATTTCCTCGCTTCTTAACCGCAACAACGATGCCCTGCGCCGCAGCGATCTGACAGCGGGTTATTACGTGCCTGCCGAAGCCTTCGGTCATCTCGTGCCTCAGCTTTCGCCTTATCGGAACTGGCTGTCGGAACGGGGGTTCAGCTTTGAATTTTCCTATAAAGGAGAGTCCATGGCGAATGTCGGCGGCGGTATCAGTAAGGGCATGTCCTACGCTCATGAACTGACGTTCAACACACGCTGGGATCTGGGGCGGCTACTAGGACTGGATGGCTGGATCCTGCATGCCGTGATGATGGAACGTGCGGGCCGTCAGATCTCCTACGACCATGTCGGAGAACACCGCATCCTGTTGAGCGAAGTCTACAGCCTCTCGGGTCATGCGGCTGCGCATCTGGCAGATATCTATCTCGAAAAATCATTCTTCAATAATCGCGTTAACATCAATATTGGTCGCATCACGCTGACGCATACCTATGCAACGTCCGTGCTGCTCTGTACTTTTATGGTTCAGTGTTCTGCGCCTCCTGCAATCAAGGCTGACGAAGGCTGGAGCGTCTATCCAAAAGCCACATGGGGCGGCACGCTGCGTATCAAGCCCACACGTGACCTGACGCTGCGTACCGGCGTCTACAAAGTCGGTCCGCTAACGGACAATCCAAGCGGCTGGGCATGGGGCAGTGAAAGCTCCACGGGAGTCATGCTGCCCATCGAACTGACCTGGGAGCCCTTTATCGGTAAAGATAATCTGCCGGGCCATTACAAACTCGGCTTCGGCCACGATACATCTCCTTATGCCGACCGTCTGGGGACAATTCCGGCGATGTTCGCGCATAACGTTTTTCACGATTCCAACAAACCTCGGGACACGTTCTATATCGAGGCCGACCAGATGGTTTATCGCAAAGGCGGCCAGCACCAGATGGCGGGCGGATACATCCTTGCGGGCTATGTACATAATACGCCCAGCGTCTCAACATTTTCCGATCAGGTCTATGTCGGTGCGTCACTTCTGGGCATTATTCCGCGCAGACCGTTCGACCGTTTCGGCGTGATGTATTCCTATTACCAGATGAGCCCCGCCATTACGCTTGGGCAGCGACTGAGACAGCTTGCGGGGATGTCCATGGGGGCTTTTGTTAACGGTCCGCAGACCCATTCAGCCATTCTGGAAGCATATTATGGTATCCCCATCCATCCCGGCCTCGTTGTGCAGCCTGAGTTCGAATACATGATGCGCCCCGGCGAGACCTCTATTATTCCAAACGCGACGCTGATCGGACTCAAGGTTCTCGGAAATCTTTAAGAGAAAATCACAGGTAACCGATCCGTTACTTGAGATTTGACGGAAGTGTTATTTTTAAACGCTGGAATTACCTGTTCGTGATTGGAGTATAAATCTTTATTTACATAACCTCATGACAGACAAAGGATACCTGACAGAGGACTTTCCGCATGAAAACGATGTTCGCTTCTTTTCTGCTTCTTGGACTTATGGGCGGAACGGCACTCGCACAGGACCCGAAGGTTGAGAATGCCGCTGTCAGCGTCTCTTCAGACACGAAAGCGCAGATTACGCAGGTCGTTGACACAAAGAACAGCGAGACCTGCACGCAGGTCTGGGTCAATACCGTGACCCACATATATCATGTCCCGGGCAGCTTCTGGTATGGCGCTACGGCTCATGGGACGTATATGTGCGAGGACGACGCCAAACGGACCGGCAATACCCGCGGCCGCTTCTGAAATTTCAGGGCGCTTTTGCTAACCCCTTCTCTCCCGTCTGCCTAGCCTCCACCTGTCGGCTGGCGCTTTCCTGTTGCCGCAGGGCCTCAGCCTGACGCGAATGCCCTGCTGCTTCGGCTGCGTCAGCCGCCAGAATGAGCGCACGGCGCATTCCGCGATAATCCAGAGCATCACGACGGCTTTTCACAACCGAAAGTGCTTCGTCACAGGCCAGTTCAGGCTGGCCGCGCAACAGGTTCAGACGGGCCGCGAGCTCATGCCGATCGACAGTTGCACTGTTATCACCAAAAGCCGCCAGATCGTTCACGCGCTGCGTCAGAAGATCGCCCCGCTTCTGGTCAGCGGCAATCAGCCCGGAGAGAAAAAGCGCTCTTTCGCGGATGCCCTCATCCGAGGATTGCAACGCGCGTTGCACGGCCTGTGACGCAAACACCGTATCATGTAACCTGTACAGAGCAGCCGCACGGATCACTGCCAGATCGGACGTGTCGGAGACATTACGCAGGCTCAGCGCAGTTTCCGTTTCGCCAAGGCTCTGAAGGGCTTTTTGTGGCTCGTCCTGCGCGAGAAGCACTGTAGCGAGATTGAAACCGGATTCATGAATAGCGACCGCATCGTCCCGCATCAGCGCACGATCCATAGCCGTCCGGTACTGCGCCTCGGCCTGAGACGCCTGACCGATCTCATAGACGGTTTTGCCCGTATCCATGGCGTCTTCGTAAGGCTGATCGGGCTTTGGCCCCTTCGTTGGGGTTGAAGACGAACAACCGCTCAAAGTCAGAGCGATCAGAGCCGTGCAGACCAGAAAACCGTGCCTCATGGCCGCACCGCCTGCGCCGGAAGACGACGGGAAGGCTCCTGTTTTGCACCTCCGCCTCCCAGCAGCCACAGGCCCCGGAGCTGATCGGTCAGCTTGCGCAGACTGCTCGCGCTCGCTTCCGCCTGCGCCAGCAGGGCCGGAAGCTGGGCCGTGGCGGTATTGGCATGGCTGATGGTTTGCTGGATCTGGGGCATGCTCTGACGCAGACCCGCAGTCGCGGCCCGCGCGTTGTCCATCGTTCCGTCAGCCTTGGTCATGACCCCCCCGACCTGTTTTTCAATGGGCCTCAGATCCGCAATGACGGCATCAAGATGCGCCAGAGCCGCATTGGCCTTGTCCAGAACATCATCCTTCACCAGCAGACCGCCGATCGTGCCCTGCCCTTTGCGCATATCAGTCATCATGTCGTTCACCTGCGCCGTAATGAGCTGGACGTTGTTCATCGCCGGCACCAGCTTGGCGCGCAGATCCATAACGGTCTGAGTAATCACGTCCGCCGGGTTGGCTTCCACCGTCGCCTGAAGGACCGCATAGTCCCAGTCCAGCGGTTTGCCCTTGCCGCGCCCCAGTTCGATATAACTCGCGCCAGCCACGATCAGGCGATGGCGAATGACGGCCGTGCTGTCCTGACGGATGAAGTTTGCGAATTGCGGGTCCAGATCCCCTTCCGCATACATCCTCCCCGTCTCGTTAAGTTTGAGGCGACGGATTTCACCGGCATGGACGCCCATGACTTCTATATCGTTGCCGATCGCAAGCCCCGCCACACCGCTTTCGGGCAGAATGAAGTGAATCTTCTTTTCAGGCGTCAGCCACTGACGCAGGAACCCAGCTTCCACGACTGCCACCGCGAACATGACGATCGCAGCAAGGACAAGCAGCCCGACCCATTCATCCGCATAGCGGTTCTGAAAGAGCGGACGGGCAGTCTCGGTCTGGCGTAGGCGAAACATCAGGAACCTCGCATCGAAAACAGTCCATCATCATACAGTCTCAGACGAATGGTGGCATCGGACGCATAATCCCCCCATCCGCTTTCATCCGGAGCCATCCACACCACCGCGCAACCTCGATCCCGCAGATCGGTCACGAGAGACAGGAACGCATTCATCAGGCTGGCCGAAGCGCCTTCCATCGGGTGCTCCAGAAGCAGAAGCGCGGGCTCCCCCAACATGGCCCGTACACAGGCCGCGCGCTGCCGGTCCATCGCCGACAGGCGCCCCGGAGGCACCACGGGCAAGCCCGGCAGGCCCAGCATAACGGCCAGATGCACGGCCTGTGACTGAAGTTTTTCAATCGGAGTGCGTGTATGGTGAAGCTGTGGCCACAGGATGTTCATATGCGTCCCATACAGATCCACCCAGCCTCCCGTGACCACGATCCGCCCGATCCGGCCCCGCAAGGCATTACTGCGCCGTTCGTCCAGATCGGCCCAGTCCAGCCCCATGCAACGCACATGTCCGTCATCCAACGGAATAAGGCCCACACACATATCGGCAAACAGCCCCGCCTGCCCCATGTCTCGACACTCGATCAGCGCACATTCGCCGGGATTAAGCCGCAGGTTGTAGCGGCTCGATACCAGTCCGCTTTCATCAAAACGGGGACGTGCATCCACGAGTTCGAGCCGGGCTTCCAGCGCATCGGACAGGACGTCATCGTTTTCAGCCATCAAAACACACGCTGAACACGACGTTGATGATCATGATCGACAGCATTCCTCGTGCAAACCCGCGTGGAAGCATGCTCGCCAGATCGTCTTCGGTCGTCACATCCATGCCGGACAGGCAGGAACACACACCAACCGCATAACCGCTGAAAATGAATTTGGCCGGAATTACAAAATAATCGATTGGCTTCACGCTGCCTGCAACCTGATCCATGAATGCCCAGATCGGCATCGTGATCGCATCTTCCACACGGCAGACCGCATAACCCACGACAAGGGCCGCCAGACTGAAAATGATGCCGAGCGTAAAGCCGCTGATCGTCATGGCGAGGCTGCGCGGCACCAGAAACGAAATGAACGGATCGACCCCCATTCCCGTCAAGGCACGCATTTGGCCGCCCGTTGTCAGGGTTCCGAGTTCGGTCAGCATCAGCATCCCCGAACGCCCCAGCAGGATTACACCCACCAGAACCGGCGCGATTTCACGCACCAGAACCGTGGACAGGATGGAGCCTGTCATCTGCGCCATGCCGGCAAAACCGAGCCAGTACACGGTCTGCGCCACGATGCCAAAGCCCGTTAACGCCGCCGTCACGAGCGTACTCAGCAACCCACCGCCGACAGCCTGATGCAGAGACGTCCAGAATTCGATCCGTACTGTCCGGCGCCATGTGGTCAGCCGGGTGGCTTCCCGCATAATGCCCCATCCGGCCCCGATCATCAGCAGCGTGAAACGCATCTGCGTTCGGGAAAAATATCCCAGATGAACCAGCATGGTCCGGACCATCGTGATCCGGTCGAGATTGCGCAGCCCTTTCATCGACGACCCGCCAGAACGAAGCTGCGTGTAATGCCGCTATTGGGAAGATAGAACATCCCCCGTGCCCGAAAGAGGAAATGCTCTCGCAGGATCAGATAGGCCTGCTCGGAGACCTGAATCGTCCCCGCATCAGGTGCACTGCCGGTCAACAGTTCAGCTCCGTTGAGCGCATCGCCCCAAATATTGAAGACTGAAGGCGCCTCTCCGAGTTCGGACGCCATGACAGACCCCACATCCATCCCGATCCGGAACACGGGGTCCAGATCTGCTGCCGCCAGCGATGACAGACAGGCTTCACGGATCGACACCGCCGCATCCGCGAGACGCACAGCAGCAGACGGGTCCGGCGTCTGGGAGCAGCCACCAACGAGAACAAGTCTGTTGCTCACCACCTGTACGGAGAACAGCCCACTGTCACGTGCGATTTTCTGGATTTCCAGGCTGAGCGTGCGGATGACGGTCATGGCGCGCGCGATGCTGTCGCGATCCGGCGCATAAGGATCCACGAAGGAAATGACCATGACCGGAACCTGCGGATAGAACCCCGCCGCAACCGGTTCTCCCACTGTGGGCGATGGTTCCAGCAAAAAGCCTTCACCAAAGCGCGTCTCATATTTTTCGCCCGGAACCGCAAAGCCGGACGTCCCCTCGGCCGCCGCATCGAACGGCTTTGCAAAACGCAGCGCAACGACGGACCCGACAATGGCAATGATATGCTCCATCGTCTCCGGCTGCCCCGGATCTTCCAGCACGATGGCGCCGACCGTGCGGTGTGCATTACGGACTGGCTGGAACAGCAGCGTACTGGTGCCCGCGGCACGCATGATGACGCGCTGGAAATTCTGCGTCCGCTCATCCTGAGAAGCATCCGCGATCGACAGCGTATGCCCTTCATCCAGAGCCTCGAACAGCTTGCCGTTTTCGCGACGGCTGATCTCAACGCCCGTACTATGAACATCACGCGATGGATCGAACGCATCCTCACACAGCAGACGGTCACCATCCGGCAGGAGCCGCCACAAGCTGGCGCGACGCGCGCTGGTTCGTGCTGTCAGAACTTCCGTCAGGATCGGCGCTTCATGAGCAGGATCGAACAGATCCGGCGTGCTGGCGATTTCCAGAAGCGAGGCATTTTCCGCCCTGACCTGCTCGCGCCCACGCAGGAGGCGCTTTCGCAGACGTTCTACATGCCTCCCCTGCGCCACCAGCGCGAACGCCAGAAGGGACGCCAGCATGACGATCAGCAGTGAGAACCCAATATTCTGGCGCCGCGCCGTTTGTGCGAAATCTGCAAAATCGCTTTCGGGCGCATTCAGCAGCAGAACCCACTGCCGATGTACGAAAGGCAGTTCGGAGGCAATCGTGACGTAGTTCTTCCCGTGAGCCCGCACCGCACCCGTTCCCGGTCCCTCGATGCGATACCGGTTGAGGGCCTGCGTGAAGACCGGCTGCGTCTTGGGATCGAGGAAGACATTCCCCGGGTCGAAGGTTTTAGGGTCCTGTCCGGGGGCCATATTATGGCCAGCAATAATCTGGCCGTGCATGTTGACAATCACGGCCTGACCGCTGCGTCCGACCTGAAGTTTGTTGAGAAACGACGTCAGCTGATTCAGCGAAACATTGATCGCAAAAACCGATTTGTGCCCGTCATGCCCATCATAGGCGAGAGACGCTGTGATGATGAACTGATGCGTGGAAACGAAGGCATAAGGGTCGGTCCAGTGGAGCTGGCGGCCCGGATCGTTCTGATGTTTGACGGCTTTGGCGAACCACGGACGTACCACAACATTGTAGCCATCAGCGGGGTCCGCGGCCTCTCCCGTAATATTCCCCTCATGATCCGTATAGACGTGATGATAGACCTGTTTGCCGTCGTCGGTCTGGAAATGGGTCTGCTCGAAACCGTCCTTTCCATGTCGCGTGATCATCCAGAACTGGCCCTGATCATTCGCAATATAGAAACTGTCCACCTGAGGCGCATGGGCCAGAATGGAGCGTCCGTAGAGCATGAACGTGGCGGGGGTGGCGTTGGTCAACGGATCGCGGAACATGTCCCTCGCGATCATGGCGCCGACAGAGGCCGGGGCCAGATAGTCGCTCACTTCCTGCGTCACATAGCGCTGCTGGCTGCGCAGGAGATCGTTGGACAGCGCAATCGCGCCTCTGCGCGTCGTCTGGTAATTGTGAAGACTGATGCCCGTGATCGCGGCAATAACCAACAGAACGCCCACGAACGGTCCCAGGATCTGAAAGATCCGGCGACGGTCGCTGGCGGGGCTCTGCGTAGGGTCCACGATCTCTGCGGCTGACAACGTCTTCTCTCTCCGGACAGGCACGGGGTCGCGGAACAGGGCCATACTGCCGCGGTAGGTTAATATCCTCCGAGTATTGCGAGACTGCAACCCGCCGTCACGGACTGAAACAACCCTGCGTCCGAAAATACTCTCAACGTTCCCGAACTGGCGGTCTGCAGGGTTCGTCGTTATGGTCAGACGTTTTTCCGGCAGGATGGTTTTGCTGGACGCTGTCGGAATTGCGGTCTCTCCCATGAATCAACATCTTTCCCACCGCGCCGTCCTCTCATTCACAGGCGCGGACCGGACCAGCTTTCTTCAGGGCCTCATCACCAATGACGCTCAGGGCCTCACGTCCGCGACCTCTGTGTGGAGCGCGCTTTTGACGCCGCAGGGCCGCTGGCTGAGCGAATTTTTCCTGTATGACGTATCCGACCGCATCCTGATGGATTGCGCGGCCGACCATGCCGACATGCTGGTCAAACGCCTCTCCCGCTTCCGCCTTCGTGCAGATGTACAGATCGAAAAAACGGACCTGCGCGTCATCACTGGCGCAGAGAGCGGACCTGTTCCGCCCGATACGATCACACATGCCCCGGACCCACGCTGCGATGGCCCGGGCTGGCGGGCCATCGTGACCGGAACCGAGCAAGGTGGTGAAACGCCGGAAGAATTTCTGGAACGCCGCCTCACGCTAGGCCTGCCAGATGTCATGGATTTCGAAAGCGAGCAGACACTAGCGCTTGAAGCCGACATGGACCTGTTGCACGGCGTCTCATGGAAAAAAGGCTGCTATATGGGGCAGGAACTGACAGCCCGCACCCATTACCGCGGCCTTGTCAAACGCCGCCTCCTGCCCGTTGTGCTGTCTGACGAGACGTTTCCCGATGAAGGCGGCATCATCGTAGCGGGAGACCGCGAGGTTGGAGACATCCGCTCCCGCAGCGGTAACCGCGCCATCGCCATGCTGCGGCGGGACGCCTGGTCTTCCCCCGAACTGACCTGCAACGGGCAACCGCTTTCTGTCGTCTGGCCCGCTTGGTTCCCCCCGGAAATGCGTTGAGGAGATGCGTTCGTGATCTATACCCCCCCGTCTCCAGCGATTGTCGATGACATCATCGCTCAGGGGAAATTCGATGCGAACGGCCTGATTTCAGCCCTCGCGCAGGCACCTGACGGCATGGTGCTGATGCTGGCATGGATGAATGCGGATGCTTTGCGCGAAACGCTTCTGACCGGTCGTGTCTGTTACTGGTCCCGCAGCCGCCAGAAGCTCTGGCGCAAGGGCGAGACCTCGGGCCAGCAGCAGAAACTCATCGAAGCGCGGCTCGATTGTGATATGGACGCCGTTCTCATGATCGTGGATCAGACCGGCGTAGCCTGTCATACGGGCCGCCGGAGCTGTTTCTATCATGGCGTAACACCAGACGGGCTGCGCGATACCGCACAGCCCGAAATCAGCGCCGAAGAGCTTTACGGAAGCTGAGCAGCCTGACCCGGCATGGTCCAGCCCGGTACGAGGAACGTGGCCGGGCAGTCATTCTGGTCGTCCGGTGAGGACAGATAAGCCCCTTCATACGGGAAGCGTGACAGCTTCTTTGGGTCCAGCGTGAACCAGAGCTGCGTCAGGACCATCTGCCCGTTATGGGCAGGTTCGCAACGGATCTGAAGCGCACGGTCGTCATGCACGTTCATCAGGCGGGCGAACATGGCGAGAAGATCGTCACGTTTGACCTGAAAGCCCGTCTGCTGTGACAACCATAGTCCAAAAGCGGATGCCGCAAGCCGGTCCCGCATTTGCATGGATGTGACGAAAAAGCTGTCCGCATTATAGCCGAAGCAGCGAGCGTGCTTGGTGTACTCGTGCACATAAAGCGGCTTTTTCAGATGCGGCACAACGCCTCGCAACGCCTCGACTGTCGTCGGCAGAAGCTGCGGCGGCGTATCGTCATGGTCGTAAAGATCGCACCCCTTCGACCACCATTCCTGCACCGGCACACCCTGCGCCTCCAGCGCATGCGGTTCCGACGCCCAAAGTCCGTGCAGACCAATCGAGATCCGATGCGTCTGGTCCCACTCGCACCCACCGCCCGTCGCGCAGAACCCTGGCTGCCAGGTCAGCGCCAGCGTATCGTGCCGGAAATCGGTATGGGCCGTGGGCGTGAGCGAAGGCCCTGTCGGAGCCTGCGAGACGCAGCCTGCCATCAGAAGGAAAGCAGCAAGAACGGAACGCTTCACGCAAAAAGCCCTTTGGCATGATGGGTCAGGTGGTCGGCAATAAAGCTCTGCACAAACCAATAGGAATGGTCATAGGTGGTATGACGACGCAGTTCGAGCGCCTGTTTGCCCTCTTTTGCCGCCGCCTCCAGGGCGTCAGGGCACAGATCCGCCAGATACTGGTCCATCAGCCCCTGATCCACGAGGATGGTGGAGGGATGCGTGTGCCCTGACCGTAGAAGCAGCGTGGGATCGCAGCTCTGCCATTTCGCCGGATCACCGCCAAAATACGCATCGAATGCCTTCTGGCCCCACGGAACCGTGCTCGGATGGCAGATCGGCGCAAAAGCCGAGACCGTCTTCCAGCGATCAGGATATTTCAGGGCCTGTATCAGAGCGCCCATGCCGCCCATGGAATGTCCCATGATGCCACGCCGGGTGCCATTCAGCGGATAGAGCCGTTCCGTCAGGGCCGGAAGCTCCTCCCCGACATAGGTTTCCATGCGGTAGTGGCTGCTCCACGGCGCGGACGTCGCGTCAATATAGAACCCGGCCCCCGATCCCAGATCATAGGCGTCATCTTCACCTTTAATTCCTGTATGCCGCGGAGAGGTGTCGGGCGCGACCAGTGCGATGCCATGTTCGGCCGCAAAGCGCAGGGCATTGGCCTTGATAAGGAAGGTTTCCTGCGTCGCAGTCAGTCCGGCGAGCAGATGAATGACCGGAACCTTCTGCCCTGCCAACGCCTCTTTCGGCAGAAACACGCCGAAAGTTGCGGGAACGCCGAGCGCCTCTGACTGATGGCGCACGAACCGCAATGAGCCGTCGAAACAGGCGTGGTGGGCCAGAACCTCGATATCCGACATGCTCAGTACTCCACGACGGTACGGATGCTTTCGCCGCGGCTCATCATATCAAAGCCCAGATTGATATCCGCCAGCTTCAGCTTGTGCGTAATCAGGGAGTCGATATCGATCCGGCCCTCCATGTACCAGTCCACGATTTTCGGGACATCGGTCCGGCCGCGCGCACCTCCGAAAGCCGATCCGATCCAGCGTCGTCCCGTCACGAGCTGGAACGGCCGTGTGCTGATTTCCTGTCCGGCTCCGGCAACACCAATGACGCAGGATACACCCCAACCGCGATGCGCACTCTCCAGCGCCTGACGCATCAGGGTCGGATTGCCGACACACTCGAATGTGTAGTCCAAACCGCCTCCCGTCATCTCGATCAGATGTCCGACGAGGTCTCCATTCGGCCCCAATTCCTTCGGATTCACGAAATCCGTCATGCCGAATTGGCGCGCAATCGCCTCGCGCTCGGGATTGATGTCGATGCCGATGATCCGGTTCGCCCCGACCATTTTCGCACCCTGAATGACATTAAGCCCGATGCCACCGAGTCCGAAAACGCCAACCGTCGCTCCGGCCTCGACCTGAGCCGTGAACAGCACGGCCCCGATACCCGTCGTCACGCCGCATCCAATATAACAGACCTTGTCGAATGGCGCGTCAGAACGGATTTTCGCCAGCGCGATTTCCGGCAGCACCGTAAAATTCGCGAAGGTCGAACAGCCCATATAATGATGGATCGGCTGGCCTTTGTAAGAGAAACGGGACGTGCCATCCGGCATCAGCCCCTTACCCTGCGTACTGCGAATGGCCGTGCACAGATTGGTTTTGCGTGACAGACAGGACGGACATTCCCGACATTCGGGCGTGTAGAGCGGAATGACATGGTCGCCGGGCTTGAGGTGCTTCACCCCGGCGCCGACCTCACGAACGATCCCAGCCCCTTCATGGCCGAGAATGGCCGGGAACAGGCCTTCAGGGTCCTGACCGGAGAGTGTGTACTTGTCGGTATGACACAGCCCGGTGGCCATGATCTCGACCAGAACTTCCCCGTCTCGCGGGCCTTCAAGCTGAACCGTGTCGATTTCCAGCGGCCTGCCGGCCTCAAACGCAATGGCAGCGATCACGTCCATAACATCACTCTCCTCTGAAACGGTGATAACAGGGTGTCGTATCGGAGGGCATGGCGGCAAGAGGCGCTGCTGCAAAAGAAAGTAAAAAGACAGACACCCTTTGCTGTTGGCCGGGAACAGAGTTCGCCGCTACGCTAGTCTGGGACTTGTCTGCGTATACCGCCCATCCGAGGAGACAGCCGTTTGATCGTCAACCGTCCACATGGACTGGCAATCCTTTTCCGGGAATCCCTGCCCCCGCTGTTCATCCTGACATTATGGGATTTCGTGGTCGTCATCCTGTTCCAGATCTATCATCAGAACTGGATGGAACAGCCCTCTCTGCCGATTTCCCTGATGGGAACGGCGCTGGCCATCTTCCTGAGCATGCGCAACAACGCAGCTTATAACCGCTGGTGGGAAGGGCGTACCCTTTGGGGGGCCATCACCAACAACTGCCGGTCTTTCGGACGTGAAGCCGCAACCCTTCTGGGTGGACGCCCGGATCTGGCCCGCGCCATGGCCGCGTATCCGCATGTCCTGCGCGCCGCCCTCAGAGGCGACCCACCCAATGAAGACGCCAAAAGACTCCTGACGCCTGACATGTACGAAAAGGTCTTTTCCTGCTCGAACACCGCTAACATGCTGCTCTACCAGATCGGTCTCGGCGTACGGGAAGAGGTCGAACTCAAGGGAATTGACGGCGCCGTTCACGGTACGGTGGACCGTATCCTGTCAGATATCGCAAACGCACAGGGCGGCCTTGAGCGTATCAAGAACACTCCACTTCCTGTTCAGTATTCGATGCTGCCAGAACTCGCGACACATCTGTTCTGCATCATTCTCCCGCTCTCGGCCGTGCAGACCCTTGGCTGGATCACGCCGCTGGGGTCAAGCATCATCGGCATGCTGTTCCAGATGCTCGACCGAAGCGGTCGTGACCTTCAGGAGCCGTTTACGAAGAGTCTCCACGCGCTTCCCATGTTGACTATGGCCCGCACGATCGAGCGCGATCTGCTCCAGCCGATCGGCGATACGCCCCTTCCGGCCATTCAGGCCAGCAATGGTGTACAGCCCTGACGCATCGTTAAAAAAGTCCCACCGCAAAAAGAATACCTCTTGCGATCAGACAAGACAGCAAGGGGTTTTTCTGCTATGAACCGGGCCTATGAACACGTTCAAAAGCCCCCAGAAGGGCGGCATGACAGATGAAATGGCTCGTGTCGCAGCCAACAACACGGCCCGTCAGACCGATCCCGAGCACGATGCGGATCCTTTCCACGAAGGTGACTCCATTGTCTACGCCGCTCATGGCGTTGGCCGCGTGGAAAAGATCGGCATGGTCGATGTCGCCGACACCGTGATCGAGATGATCCAGATCTCCTTCCCCGGCAACCAGATGATGCTGCGGATCCCGCTGGCCAAAGCTCGCAAGGCCGGCCTGCGCAAGATCGTCACACGCGATATCGTCGACAAGGCGATGACCGTCATCAAAGGCAAGCCGCATGTCAGCAAAGGCATGTGGGCACGGCGCGCGGTGGCTTATCAGGAAAAGATCAACTCCGGGGACCTGATCCAGATTGCCGAAGTGCTGCGCGATCTGCGCCGCAATGTTGACAGCCTGGATGGCAGCTTCTCGGAGCGCAAGCTGTTTGAAGCCGCGCAGGAACGCTTCGTGGCCGAGGTCGCGGTGCTGGAAAACGTCGATCCTGCACAGGTTCTCGAAAACCTGACCAAGACGATGAAAGCCGCCTGACAAACGGTCTGGAGCACGGTTTGAAAAACCTGCATGTCTCCAATATGGATCAGGATGTGGTTTTCTTCGCATCCCGGACGGGGTTTCTCGCGTTGGCGACACGAGCAACCTTTTCCGTGATGTGTTTTCAGTCACGGTTTCACACCTGCATTCCAAAGGAGAGGTGAGGCCCCATGCCTGCCCCTTACAAAGACCGTTTTGCCGGCAAGAAAGTCCTCGTCACCGGGGCATCCCAGGGAATTGGCGAGGCCACCGCGCTTCGCTTTGCCGAAGAAGGCGCGCAGGTCGCTCTCAACGGCCGCAAGGAAGACAAGCTGATCGCTGTGCGCGAAAAGCTGCCTAAGGTCTCTGGTGGAGAGCACGCACTCGCCACGGGTGACATTTCCAAGGAAGACGACGTCAAACGTCTGGTTGCTGACAGCATCAAGGCCATGGGCGGTCTGGACATTCTGGTGTGCAATGCGGGCTATCAGATTCCGTCTCCATCAGAAGACATCAAACTCGAAGATTTCGAAGGTGTGATGGCGGTCAACGTCACGGGCGTGATGCTGCCCTGCCGGGAAGTCCTGCGCTACTGGCTGGAAAACGGTATCAAGGGCGCGATTATCGTGAACTCCTCCGTTCACCAGACCATCCCCAAACCGCATTATCTTGGCTACTCCGCTTCCAAGGGCGCAGTTGGCAATATCGTTCGAACGCTGGCGCTGGAATATGCCGGTCGCGGCATCCGGGTGAATGCTGTGGCACCGGGCGCCATTGTGACGCCAATCAACATGTCCTGGGTCGACGATCCTGAGCAGTACAAAGCCGTTTCGAGCCATATCCCGATGAAGCGCCCTGGTGAAAGCCGCGAAATCGCGGACGCCGTCACCTTTCTTGCCGCTGAGGACAGCACCTACATTACGGGTCAGACCCTGTATGTCGATGGCGGTCTGACCCTCTACGGCGACTTTGAAAAGAACTGGTCCTCATAATCCAGATGCCCCCATCCCTGACCGTTCTGCTGATCGAAGATGATTTCCTCATTCGGACCTGTCTGGCGGAATTCCTGCTGGACAACGGCCTGACAGTCAGGGAAGCGGATCACTGCGCCGAGGCCCGCGCCATCATTGCGGCAGAGCCGAAGCTCGATGCCCTTGTGGCCGACATGACCCTTCCCGACGGGGATGGCATGACGCTTATCCATCCGGCCCGTGAACGCTGGCCGGACCTTCCGGTCATCTATATCAGCGGTCACGGCGACATGCGTCGGAACGAGACCTCCGGCGATCCGGCACGGGATCGTTTCATCTCGAAGCCTTATACGTTAGCAAGCATTCTAGAGGCTCTCGTGGATATGACATCAGTGGCCTCGGATTAGGAGATCCGTATGTCCGACAGTCTGGACAGACCCGCCCTCGACAATCCGGCCCCGATGATCGAGGAGAGTCAGTCCAGCCCGTCAGACCGCCTGATCAAAGCCCAAGAGGCCATGACCCGCGGCGCGCCCGAAGAAGCTTTGGCTATCGCGTATCTTCCCTCCGATGGCGCAGCCGAAATTCCGGCACTGCATTATGTACGGGCACGGGCACAGTTCCATCTGCGCCGTTATCAGGACTGTGCGGTAGAGCTTGAACAGGCCAGCGCCAACGCGGGGCCTCACGCCATCTCCCTTCTGATGGACGAAGCCGTTGCCATGCGACGGAGAGACGACCTCCTTCCGCTTCTGAAAATCTGCCGTAAACGGAAACCAGACGACTTCCGCCTGATGAACGCCGGAGCCGCCG
Organism: Gluconobacter cerevisiae; assembly: GCF_015244675.1. Taxonomy (GTDB): domain Bacteria; phylum Pseudomonadota; class Alphaproteobacteria; order Acetobacterales; family Acetobacteraceae; genus Gluconobacter; species Gluconobacter cerevisiae. The sequence continues at coordinate 98,307 of NZ_JABCQO010000005.1, forward strand.
TCCTGATCCAGCTTGCGCGGTTCGATGAGGCTGAACTTCTCCTGCGGCTGAGCCTGCAAAGATGCCCCAATGATCCCGGTGCTCTCAATCTTCTTGCTTTACTCCTGACGGAAACCGGCCGATTCGACAGCGCGCTTTCGGTCATGGCCCGTCTGCGGGACGCGGACCCGGAGGACTGGGAGCCGCTCTGCAACATGGCCTGCATCCTCAGCAGCATGGGTCGAATGGAGGAAGCAGCCAATCTTTATCGGGAAGCGGTCCCGATGGCGCCCCAGGATCCACGCCTGCGTCTGAACCATTCCATCACCATGCTCAAAAGCGGACGCATGGCACAAGGCTGGATCGAGCATGAATGGCGCTTTGGCCTTCCCGGCCATACCAGCATACCGCTGGATCGCCTGCTGCCCAACATTTCTCCGTCGCTGGACCTGAGGGGCAAGCGCGTTCTCATCACGCAGGAAGAGGGCTTAGGCGATACGCTCATGTATCTGCGCTACATCCCGCCCCTCGCCCGCACGGGCGCCATTATCCATATCTGGGGCACGGAAACGCTCGCTGCGATCTGCGAGCGTGTGGCTGGGGTCTCGGAAGTGCAGTTCGGGGGTGAGACGCCCGAGTATGACTATCACTGTCCGTTCATCAGCCTGCCCCGTGCCTTTTCGGGAACGCCGGACGCCATGGGCGCGCCCGTCCCGTATCTCAGTGCCGATCGGCAGAAAGCCGAGGCGTGGCGTCAGCGGTTTCAGGACGATCACAAGCTGAGAGTTGGACTGGTCTGGGCTGGTGCGGCACGGCCCGAAGATACGGCGGCGCTTATGGTGGATCGCCAGCGCTCAATGCCGCTCTCGGAGCTTGCGCCTTTGGCAGGGATTGAAGGTGTGAGCTTCTATTCCCTTCAGAAAGATACCCCTGCCGAACAGATCCCGGATTTTCCGGGGTCGCTGGTGAATGTCATGCCCGAATGTCACACGATGGATGACACGGCGGCCCTGATGGTGAACCTCGACATCATCGTCTCGGTTGATACCTCAGCCGTTCATCTGGCGGGGGGTTTGGGCAAACCCGTCATTATGATGGACCGCATCAACAACTGCTGGCGCTGGCTGCACGGGCGAGACGATACCCCCTGGTATCCGCAGATGCGGATCGTCCGCCAGACCCGCTTTCAGGACTGGTCGGACGTTGTAGAGCGGGTCAAACGGCTTCTTGAAGACGCCGTTTCTACCCGGAAACCCGGACCTCAGTAGCTGTAGCCGTAGGACAGGCCGATGCTCGACCCGGGATCGTTCTCCGGCGTCGTGAATCCCGTGACCTGACCACCCGTTCCAACCGTCGTGTTGAATTTCAGCCGTTTCGTCAGGTCGATCTGTACCTGAGCCTGCGTGCCCGAACCGGATGTCGCCTGCTTGGCGCCGACATAGACTCCCTTCATCACGTATTTTCCGGCCTCGACACTGGTGCCCCCGTTATCGACACCGCTGCCGCCACCAACAGCCAGACGATCCAGTCCCAGCAGGTTCTGAACCTTGGCCAGCGGGTCGAAAGCCGAGCCGCCCGCAAGCTGAACCACCGCCGCGCCCAGTTCCGCAAGCTGCGTGGTGGAGAGCGAATGAGTGTCCGTTCCGAACAGCAGAATGGACAGAACCTGATCGCGCGGCAGACTAGGCGAAGAAACAAAATCCAGTTTCGGCGCGCTGGCATACCCTGTGACCAGAAGGCTTGCGAGCGTGCCGCTGGCATTGCGGTCTGCCCGGAAATTCAGCGTCGGATCAAGCTTGTGGTTCACGCCCGAGCCGTTGAACGCCACACGACCGTTCGTGAAATTAAGGTTGATGCCGCCCAGATTGAAATTGCCGCGCTTGAGATCAAAACCACCATTGATCAGAGGTTCCGCACTTGTGCCACGCACCCGCAGACGCCCCTGCATTTCGGCGAACACGCCATGTCCGCGTACGAAGAACTCACCGGGCGAAATCACGTCCACGCCCAGTCCGATGATCAGGCTCGATCCCGTCCCGGACGCTGGCTTCTGCCCCGGACGGATCACGTCAAGCTGCGGCACGGAGGCGGGCATGGAATTCGGAATATTGACGGTCGCGTTGGGAATATTGACCTTCCCGTCCACATCAAGCCGCGTCGTGGCCTGACCATGGATGTGCAGATCGGTATTGATCGTCGCGGTCAGCAACTCGCTGGATACAGGACGGGCCTTGTCGGAGGTAATGTGAAGATCGACGGGCAGATCGGGCCGGAAAGCACCGACAGTGCCGTCCAGCGTGATCGTTCCGGGGCCTGCATGGGCGATGATGTGATTGACGTTGATCGTATCACCGGCAGCAACGAGTGCCCCGTTGATCCGGCTGAGATGCACGCCTTGCGCGTAGTTGTCGAACGAGGCGTTCTCCAGCGCAATTTGACCTGACGCCCGGGGCTGCGAGGCTGTCCCCGCAACATTGAGGTTAATGCCGATTTTTCCAGCCGCAGCCATACCGTTCGCGCCCAGAACAGCATTTCCGACCGACAGATCGACATGCCCTGTGGTGGCAAGGGCGATCGCGCCCGTTTTGGAGAGCGGTGCGGTTCCGCGGACCGCCAGCGCGACGGACGGGCCTGCGCCAAACGTTGCATCCACCTTTGCGGACTGTCCCGCAAGCCCAATATTCGCCAGAATCTGCGCCGCTGGAAGAGATGCCGCCGGACCGGTCTTCATTCGCAGATCACGGCCATTCAGCAAGACCGTTCCGGTTGGTGCGTTCAGCGTACCGCCGAGTTTTGCGTTCAGAGAGATCGTACCCGTTGCCGACAGATCCGGCGCAAAAGGTTTTGCGATGGCAGGCGTGATGTGATCCAGACGCGCTGTGAGCGCGAGTGCGGGTTTGAGTGTTCCCGCAATATCGACCGTGGCAGGTGCCACACCCTGCGGCGCGAGGGTCGCCACCAGATGATCCACGCCCATCCTGTCCCCGAACGACACGACCGCGGGGCGGCTCAGACGCAGGCTCTCCCCCTTGACCAGAGCCGTCAGTTGCCCAAGGTGCACGGTCTTTTCAGGGACATTCAGAACAAGTGCGGTATCGATATTGGCCGGGGCGTCCATGACGTTCTGGAAGGCCGCGTTCAGCGCGATCGCCATCGCGGTCTGGGGTCCCTTGATCGTGGCGTGCGCCCTGCCCGTCATAGCCTGATAGCGCAGTCCAGCGAGATACAGCACCAAGGACGGTTCGGGGGCGTCGATCGGGTTTGCGATGGTCCCGCTGACCTTAAGAGACTGGACGGCGGCATCCGCCATCGCCAGCATTCCGTCCAGCCCGACCTTCACGACAGGCGGCGCGCCTTCTGTCTCCGTCGTGTGTAGTCCCAGCGTCAGATGACCGGAAATCGCCTGTCCGATCAGACGGCGGAAATCGCCCAGATTGCGGATCGAGACATCCAGATCCCCGAGCGGCACCTTCGCCCCTTTGGGGAGACGGAGTTTGCCTTTGCCGCTCAGGCTGTTCCAGTCCAGCGTGTTGAGATCCAGATGATAGGCCCCTGCGTCGTCCTGCTGAAACGCGGTATCCAGCACCAGCGGCGCATGATCCAGCGTCCCCTTGGCCGTCAGCACGCCTGCCGGATGAGACGGCAGATGCTGGACGTCGGCATGGAGCGCCACGGGACCTTTCGCCACGTCTTTCGTGCCGAACTCTCCGCTCAGATCAGCTTTGACCGTCAGATCGTCGGTCGGGCCATCGGCGGTCGCTGTCAGTGTCGTATTGCCAAGGATGGCCGGGCTGGCCTTTGCAAGATCCGGAAGCTGGACGGAGGCCTTCGTCTGCATCCGGTTGCCATGCGCCATGTCGATCACGGACGACGCCAGCATGTGCAGAACCGCACCATCCAGCGCAAAGCTCTTCAGCGTCAGAATGTTTTCCGGAGATTTCGCCAGATCAAGCGAGAATGTGCCTCTTCTGCCGATCAGGTTCAGGGCCTGCGGCTGGCCGCCAGTGATCGCAAGCGTTCCTGTGCTTTTCAGCGTCAGGTCATCCTGTTTCGTCACCGGCATGGCAAAATCGGCATGCAGTCCGGCTGTGCCGCTCAGATCCGTGCTGCCCATTGCCGCCAGCGGGTGCAGATCCGGCAAAGCAAGGTCGAACTGAGCTTTCGGGGCAGGCTTTAGATCCGCCGTTGCGGCGGCGTGCAGAAGGGGATGATCCAGCTTGGCCACAACAGGGACCGAGGCCGCCAGCGGATGCGCCAGAACATCCAGCGTCAGCGGCGCGGCCGCCAGAAGTGTGGGCTGCGACCCGGGAATACGCAGACCATCCAGCACAGCCGCCAGATGAGCGGTCGTGTCCTCAGGGCGTGCGCCTTCCACACCGTCAAACCGGGCATGCAGGTGCCCGATCCCGGTTCCTGCGGCGGTCAAGGCATCGATATCCAGCACGCCCTGACCGTTCGGCGCCATGAGCGGGCCATGCAGATCCGTGTCCAGCGCGATGCTGTTCCATGCAATGCCCGGACGCAGCGTCATGGACGGCGCATCCGCCTTCACATGCAGGTCCGCGGTCATGCTCAAAAGGTTCATCGTCCCGCTGGCGACAGCCTTCACCGGCCCCGCACCCAGACCGAAATCCAGCACCGCCGCCGTGCGCGGCCCATTGAGATTCAGGTGCAGATCCAGCGGATCAAGCTGCGGCATCTGGCCCAGCGTGGTGGCGAAGCCGTTTTCGCCTTCCTGATACCGCACGCCCACCGCGATGCGGTTTTTGGGCGTCTGGACATTGAGGGCCAGATTCGCCGACTGATCCAGTCGCTTCAGGGCCAGTGCGATGTCCATGACCGGAAGCGTACGCATCGTCACGCCGTCCAGAAATGGCGCGATGCTGTGGATATGGGCGTGTCCGTCCGCTGAAAAGACGGCCGGGGTGACGGTATAATCCGGGCTGACTTCCAGCCGCCCGACATGCAGCGATGCCAGATCGACCCGCAGATGCAGCTTTGACGGCGCGGTACTGGCGGGTGTCGGCTGCGCGGGCGTGGTGTCCGGAGCAGACACCATTTTGCGCAAAACGGCCACACGTGACGCGCTCAGATTTGTAATCTTTGCATCCAGATGCAGCAGCGACAGCGGCGACCAGCGCAGATCCGCATTGTCCAGTTCGATCCAGGGGCCTTTCTCATCCTTGATGAGGAGTTTCGTCACCGCCAGATGTTGCGGTATAAAACCCGAAAGCCCGGAAATCTCGACCATGCCGCCTGTCAGCGGACCAATTTTCTGCTCGATCAGCCGCTGGCCAGCAGGCAGGTTGATCCCGATCAGAACTCCCGTAACCGCCACGACCACCAGCCCGGCAGGGACGATGACCAAGCCGGCCGCGACGCGGAGAAGAACCTTGCGAACCCGCATCAGAACGTCTCCCCGAGGCCAAAATAAAGTTCCCATTTATCGCCCTGCGGCGGGCGGTTCATCGGCAGTGCCACGTCCACGCGGATTGGCCCGATCGGCGTGAAATACCGCACGCCACCACCATATCCGACCCGGAGCGTTCCCTGCCCTGGCCGCGATCCCGTCCCGACCTGGCCGGCATCCACGAACCCAGCGACCCCAAGATTCATCGGTAGACGCTGGCGGAACTCGACGCTCCCCGCATCCATGGACGTCCCGCCTATTGCATATTTCGTTCGACCATATTGCGGCCCAACGCCCTGATAGCGGAAGCCGCGCACCGTCGCCGGGCCACCAGCATAGAGCCGCTGATCAGGCGGGATCTGATAGGTGGATGCGCCCTGCACGGAGCCGACGATGCCTCTGACCGCGATCACGCTGCGGCCGGGGCGGGAAATCCCGAGATGGTGCAGATCGAAATAGGTCGAGGCCTGCGCGGAGAGAAGCGTGAAGAACGTCGAGCCGCTTTCCAGCGATTCCGAGGGCGTGATGGACAGCGATGCCCGCACGCCATGGGTTGCCGGGTCGATCGGATTGGTGAGGCGCGTGTTGTCGAATGTCGCGTTCAGGGGTGCTGCAACGATGAAATAACTGCGTGTGTCACCGAACTGTTTGATCTGTTCCTGCTCGCCCATCAGACTGCCCGAGAGGTTCCAGTACTTCCCAACATGACGGTTCAGCCCCGCTCGCGCGATGATAGCGGTCTGGTGGTACGAATAGAGAAGCTGGCGCACCCCTTCGAGGCGCACGCTCAGATTCTGCCCCTTGGACAGGAAATCCGGCTTCATGAAATCCGCATACACATCATAGCCCAGACCCTGCTGCGCGGAGCCGCCAAGCCCTGTAACCAGAGCCGTCAGTTTTAGCTGCTCGGCATTTCCGAACAGATTATGATGCGTCCAGCTTGCACCCAGACGGCCACCGAGATCGGTCGAATATCCAACTTCGGCTGACAATGTACGCCGTTTGGCTTCCTTGAAGCTGAAATCAATCGGCATCGCCTGAAGAATGCCGGGCATCAGGGTGCGGCTGGGCGGAAGGGTAATGATTGGCGGGGCATTGCTGACCTGTACGGACGCAAACACGCCCGTACTTGCCAGATCCTGCCGCGCTGCCTCGATCCGGGACGGGCGATAAAGCTCCCCTTCCCGCAGTTCCAGGCGGTTGCGCAGAAAGCTCTGGTTGGTATGAACCAGACCCGTCATTCCGATCGGGCCGATCACGACCTTCGGCCCACGCTGCACGCGGAACACGATGTCGAGCTTCTGTGCCTGGGGTTCTAGATACGCCAGCGGCGTCGAGACACTTGCAGTCGCATAGCCGTTTTCCTGAAGCTGGTTGAGCAGTGTGTTCTGTGCGGCCAGAACGGTTTCCGCCACCGCAGGCTGCCCCGCAGACAGTGGAAACGCCTTGCGCTCATCCAGCGTGAGCGTGACGGGCTGGGACTGCGCAACTGCCTGCGCGAATGTCACCGGAGCGGCAGTCGCAGGATCTGCCTCCGTCGGGGTTTTGGCTTTTGACGCGGAAGTCTTCGCAACAGGTGCTTTCGCTACCGGAGCACCTGTTGCGGGGGTCGGCACTGCAGCTTTCTCGGGTGGTGCAAGCAGCGCGATGCTTCCAAGACTGAAACGCGGCCCGAGCGTGGTGGAAATCGTGATGGCGACTTTCTGGTTCTTCCTAAGAGCCTTGAGAATATCAGGCAGGGACGGGTTTTTTCCGTCCACGTCCTGTGCCCCGACCTTGACGCTGATCTGCACGGAACCCGCATAATAGCCCTGCGATTCCAGAGCGATATTCACCCGGTCGTAATCGCCGCGGATCCGCCCGGCGAGCGCATACGCCCCGACGGCATGAGATGTCTGGAGCGACTGAAGCTGGGACGATGCGCTGATTGCGGCATCCAGCTCCGGATGCTTCGTCGGGGTCAGTGTCACGGTATAGGGGATGGCGGGGTCGGAGGTGCCATCTGAAACCGGCTGAGCGGGCGTCGCCGCTTTGGATGCCTTCGCATGCAGGGGCAACGGCGCGCAGAACACCGTTACGACGCCCAGCATGCAGGACATCGACACGACTGACACAGAATAAGAAACTGAGCGGCGGCCTGACTTCACCGTGCGTCCTGAAAATCTGTCTTGAGGGCATTTCCGACCTGTGAAAGCCGGATACGGGCGCGCAGACCGAAGGACAGGACTGCATAGTCCGAGGAACCTTGCACGGCGCTCCCTGTCAAGCCCTCCCGGGCAGAGACAGCCCGGAAAAACGCTCTGTATGGAGGCGTGGAAACAAACAAGATTGTGTCGTCCCTGCGAAAACCGTATCACTCAGCACCCATGTCCCATCGTGATGCCAAGACCCCGAAGAGCCGACGCGGTCACAACCGTCCCGTCGTGGATGAAAATGCCGCCTTTCCGGCTTTTCAGTCGACGACGTCCACGTCCTTCTACAGCCGCCTGCGCTGTGCGCTCCGCCTGTCTCTCGTCCTGATCTGGACGTTCTGGGCATGCAGCTTTCAGGCCATTCTGGTGCGTCTGCCCGGACGGCTGAAGATCATGATGCCGCGTGTCTTCTGGAGAGGCGTGTGCCGGATTCTGGGCATCAGGATAAAAGTCCTCGGCCAAAGCGCGGGGGGTGTACGGACGGCAAAGGATGTCCGTAACGGCAAGCGTCCGGTGGTCTTCGTCGCCAATCATTGCTCCTGGTTGGACATCGCTATTATCGGCAGCGAGCTTCCGGTCGTGTTCGTCGCCAAAGGCGAAGTCGGCAAGTGGCCCCTCATCGGCACGGCATCTCGTCTGGCCCGCACCATTTTCGTCAGCCGCAACCGTCAGGACACTGGTCGCGAACTTCAGGAAATGGCCGCGCATCTGTGGGACGGGGACGATATTGTTCTGTTCCCCGAAGGCACTTCATCGGACGGCTCACGCGTTCTGCCCTTCCTGTCGTCGTTCTTCGCGGTCGCCAAACCCGGGCGTCTGGAGAAAGTCGGCCTGCCCAAAGCGCCGCCCGTCCTGATCCAGCCCGTTTCCGTCGTCTATGACAGTCTTGAGGGGCTGCCTGTCGGGCGAAGCCGCCGGAACGTGTTTTCATGGTATGGTGACATGGATCTTGCGCCACATCTCTGGTCTTTCGGGCAATGGCGGACCATGGGGGCGTCCCTGATGCTGCATGAACCGATCACGCCAGATGAGTTCCTCTCCCGCAAAGACCTGTCGCGCGCGACGTACGAGGCCGTTAATACCGGCGCAGCAGACCTCCGCCGTGCCCGCCCCAAAGCTGCCGGAGCCTGAAATGCGCTCCACAGTCGGATCTGTCATCAGGTTTGTCTTGACTTGAAGCCTGCCTCCAAGCCACTTTCGGATCATGACACGGTGGCGACCCAGCTTTCGTGTCCGGAGGTGGTATTACCCATTCAGGCCCGTCTGATCATCCGTCGGCTCGTTGCGCCCGGCCTGCCGTTCCCCGGAACAGGCTTGACCCCGAGGTTGTCTGCCCCGATGTGTGTGCCTGATTCTGCCATTCCCGGACCGAGACCTTGACCACCACCCCGAATTCCCTAGCCATGCCCGCTTCTTCCGACCCCGTGCCCGCCGTACAGGCTCCGCGTGGCCTTCATGTCATTACATGGGGCTGCCAGATGAACGTGTATGACAGCGCGCGCATGGCCGATGTCCTGCGTCCGCTGGGATACGGCCCGGTCGAGCGCCCCGAAGATGCGGACATGGTCATCCTCAACACCTGTCACATCCGCGAACGTGCGACCGAAAAAGTCTTTTCCGAACTCGGGCGCCTGCGCAAGATCCGAGACGAGCGGATCGGCAACGGGCAGGATCGCACCATCATCGCGGTGGCAGGCTGTGTTGCGCAGGCCGAGGGCGAGGTCATTCTCTCCCGCGCGCCTTATGTCGATCTGGTTCTCGGCCCGCAAACCTATCACAAACTGCCCGAAATGGTGGCCCGTGCAGCCCGTGCGGGTGGCGCTGTGATCGAGACGGATTTTCCGGTCGAGCAGAAATTCGATTTCCTGCCAACAGATGCCGCCCCGCAGACGCAGGGCAATCTCACGGCGTTCCTCACCATTCAGGAAGGCTGTGACAAGTTCTGCTCCTTCTGCGTCGTGCCCTACACCCGTGGCGCAGAAACGAGCCGTCCGGTGGCCTCTGTTCTGGCCGAAGCACGGCGGATGGCAGAGAGCGGGGTGCGGGAAATTACGCTGCTCGGGCAGAACGTGAACGCCTATCACGGCGATGACGGCAACGGCGAAAGTGCGACACTGGCGGGGCTGGTCAAGCAACTCGCGCAGATACCCGGTCTGGGCCGCATCCGTTACATGACGTCCCATCCCCGCGACGTGGATCAGAGCCTGATCGACGCTCACCGGGACAATCCGGCGCTCATGCCGTTCCTGCATCTGCCGGTGCAGAGCGGCTCGGACCGGATCCTCAAGGCCATGAACCGTGGTCACACGACGGATGAATACCGCGAGAGCGTCCGCAAGCTGCGCGAAGCCCGCCCTGATCTGGCCCTGTCTTCCGATTTCATTGTCGGTCATCCTGGCGAGACGGAAGAGGATTTTGAAGCGACCATGCAGCTCGTGCGCGATATCGGTTTCGCCATGGCCTACAGCTTCACCTATTCCCCCCGTCCCGGCACGCCTGCCGCAGGCCAGCCGATGCAGGTGCCTGAGGACGTAAAGAACCGTCGTCTGGCTGAATTGCAGGCACTTCTGCGTGAACAGCAGGATGCCTTCAATGCCGACATGGTCGGGACGGTGCAGGAAGTCCTGGTGACGAACCGGGGCCGCAAGCCGGGGCAGATCGCCGGACGTTCGCCTTACCTCCAGCCCGTTCACTTCGACGGCCCCGACCATCTGATCGGCTCCACCGTCAAGGTCGCCATCACCACACGCCGCACCAATTCTCTGGGCGGCACCCTGATCCGGGAGACAGCCTCCGCTTGCTGACAACGCACCCGACCCGTCCCGTCGCCACCAGCAGTGGCTCCGAAGGCAACCGCACCGTTGCCTTGCGTTTCAACGACAACATCCTGCTCCAGCGCCTGCTGGGAGACCATGACCGGCATCTCGTCCGGCTGGAGGAAGGGTTCAACGTCAAGCTGTCCTGTCGTGGCAACAAGATTGCCATTTCCGGCGAAACAGACACGGTCGGGCGCGCGCAGGCGGCCATCATCGCGCTGTACAACCAGCTCGAACAGGGCGGTACGATCGATGCCTCTCAGGTCGATGGCGTCATTCGTCTGACGGCCCTCCCAAGCCGCGCCGAACGGCCGGTCGATACACGACAGGCGCGTCCAGCTGCGCAGGAGCACCCGCGCGGCAACGCGCCCCGCCGTCCGGAAAAAACCAACGGTAAACCGCAGAATATGCCCGCCACTCCGTTCGGGGATCTGCCCGCCATCCGGACCAAACGTGGCGTGATCGCGCCGCGCTCGCACGGTCAAGCCGCCTATATGGAAATGCTGGCCAATACCGACATGGTGTTCGGGATCGGTCCGGCGGGCACGGGCAAGACCTATCTCGCAGTCGCACAGGCCGTTGGCATGCTGCTCGCGGGACAGGTGGACCGGATTGTGCTGTCCCGCCCGGCCGTCGAAGCTGGTGAGCGCCTCGGCTTCCTGCCCGGCGACATGCGTGAAAAAATCGACCCCTATCTGCGCCCGCTCTATGACGCCCTGCATGACATGATGCCGGGCGATCAGGTGGTACGCCGCATGGGGACGGGTGAGATCGAAGTGGCCCCCCTCGCCTTCATGCGCGGACGCACACTCGCTCATTCCTACGTCATTCTGGACGAAGCCCAGAATACGACCGCAGCCCAGATGAAGATGTTCCTCACCCGCATGGGCGAAGGCACACGCATGGCCATTACCGGCGATCTGAGTCAGATCGATCTGCCGAATGGTGTATCATCCGGTCTGCGCGAAGCGGTCGAGACCCTCGAAGGCATCAAGGGAATCGGCATAACGCGTTTTTCTTCCGAAGATGTGGTGCGCCATCCGCTGGTTGCCCGTATCGTCGATGCTTATGAACAGAAAGCGCCAGCCCCCCGGGACCTGTTCCGGAACAGGCTGCGCCGGGAAAACAATGGAACCTCCAAGTCGACACGCCGGCACTGACATCATTATCGAGGACGCGCGCTGGCGCGCCTCGGTGCCGGGAACGGAGCGCGCAATCCGGCGCGCCCTCGTCGCGGTCGCCCGTCAGGGTGGCCCCGATTTCACGCAGTCTCCGGCCCCTTCGATCCTTCTGGCAACAGACAGGATCGTCAAGCGCCTCAATGCGCGCTTCCGGGACAAGAACAAGCCCACGAATGTCCTGACGTTCGAGCCGCTTTCGCCGGAGCATGGCGGAGACATCGTGCTGGGCTATGAGACCGTCCGACGCGAAGCAGATGCCGCACGACGCTCACTGAAGGCGCATCTGTCGCATCTTGTGGTGCATGGCGCCTTGCATCTCGCCGGTTACGACCATCACCATCCCGGTGAAGCCCGGGAGATGGAAGGGATCGAGACCCGGACGTTACGCTCCCTCGGCTTTGGTGATCCATGGCAGCAGGGCAATGGGCAGATGGCGGGGAGTGTCCGGATATGAGTGACGATACAAACGACCGCTCATCGGAAGAGTCGGGAAAAAGCCGCTCCTCACGCGGAATTTTCGGACTGTTTAACCGCCGCAACCGCGATCAGGGCCTGCGCGAATCCATCGCGACGCTTGTTCATGAAGCCAGCCAGCCGACTGAGGATTCCAGCGACGAGCCCGAACTCGACCGGCAGGAACGTGCCCTCATCATGAACGTGCTGCGTCTGCGCGACATCACGGCGGATGACGTCATGATCCCGCGTGCAGACATCATTGCCATGCCCGAGGCCCTGCCTTTTCAAGAAGCGCTGGATCTGATGCGCCGGGAAAACCACTCCCGCCTTCCGGTCTATCGCGACCAGCTCGACGATATCGCGGGCATGATCCATGTGAAGGACCTGATCGCCTATGTCGGCGAGCCGGACGCCTTCGACATCCGTCCGCTGCTCCGTCAGCCACTAATGATCGCGCCCACGATCCCCGTGCTGGACCTGCTGCTCCAGATGCGTCAGCGTCAGATGCATATGGCGCTCGTCATTGACGAATATGGCAGCATCGACGGCCTCGTGACGATCGAAGATCTGATTGAGACCATCGTGGGCGATATTTCGGACGAACATGACGACCCGGTGACGACCATGTGGGTTGAGCGTCCGGACGGGTCCTTCGATATCGACGCCCGCCTTCCCGTGCGGCAACTTGAGGAGCGGCTCGGCGCTGTCCTGACGGATGCCGAACGCGAAGCCGAGATCGAAACGGTGGGCGGGCTGGTGTTCCGTCTGGCCGAACATGTCCCGGCCCGGGACGAGGTTCTGACCCATGAAAGCGGCCTCGAATTCCGCGTTCTGGACGCTGATGCACGACATATCCGCGCCCTAAGGATGCGGGTTCCGGAAGGCTGGGAAAACAAGCCGCTTCCTACCATCAAGACTCAGGAAGACGACCGGGGCTCTTGACGGAGCCGCGTGTTCGTCGTTCGAGTATCACCATCGATTTCAGCGGAGCCCCGTCCATGCCTGCCGCCCAGCTTCTCGGCCGCCGTACCCTCCTCGCCTCCGGAATGGCCCTCGCGGCCGCTGCGGCAGCACCGTTCGCACGGGCGGACGATGTGCCCGCCAGCGACCCGCGCATGGGACCACGCGTTATCGGCTCGCCGGATGCGAAGATCATCGTGGACGAGTGGTTCTCCCTGACATGTTCGCACTGCGCCCATTTTTCGAAAGAAATCTTTCCGCAGATCCGTAAGAATCTGATCGACACAGGAAAGATCCGTTACCGCTTTCATGATTTCCCGATCGATCAGGTCGCCCTGCTGGCCGCTATGGTCGCCCGCTCCCTGCCAGTGGATCGCTACGAAGCCTTCGTGACGGATCTGCTGGACCATCTGGACGAGTGGGCGTTCGCACAGAATATCGATCCAGTTGCCGAACTGAAGAAACGCGCTGCCCTGTTCGGGGTGAATTCTGCGGAATTTGACCGGATTAACGCAGATAATGCCCTGCGCGAGGCCATTATCAACAAGCAGGATCACGACGGCGCTTTCCTCCAGATCCAGGGCACGCCATATTTCCGCATCAATGATGTTCCCGCGCCCGACGTGGTCGGGAGTTATGATGATTTCGCAAAAGCAGTCGCAAAGGCTTCCTGAATGACCCGTCTTTCCCTTTCCCGCCGCTTTTTCGTCTCCGCCGCTCCGGCTCTTGCTGTTGCGGGAACCGCTGTTGGTAAGGCCCACGCCGCCGATGCAAGCTCCACCGACGCCCGGCTGAGCCCGCGCATTCTCGGCAACCCGAATGCCAAGGTTCTGGTGCAGGAATGGTTCTCGCTGACCTGCACGCATTGTGCGCATTTCGCGACGGAAGAGTTCCCCAAAATTAAGGAAAAGCTGATCGATACGGGAAAGATCCGCTATCAGTTTCATGATTTCTGCGGTGATCGTGTTGGCCTGACAGCGGCCATGGTGGCCCGCTCTCTGCCGGAAGAACGCTACGTTCCGTTCATTGAGGCCCTGTTCTCCAGCCAGATGCAGTGGGCTTTCGCCGCAGGTGGCGATCCGATGCAGCGCCTTCAGCAGATGTCTGCTCTCGCAGGCGTCTCCGCAGCCCAGTTCGATGCCATCAGCAAGGACAATGCTTTCGCCGAAGCCCTGTTCGATCAGGTCAAGAAGGACGCGGACACCTACAACATTCAAGGCACCCCATATTTCCGCTTCAACAATACGCACTACGATCAGGACCCGGAAACCTACGAAAAATTCGCCGATCTCGTCGCCAAGGCGTCCTGATCCACTCCTCTAGGACCGGTATTTCACTCCCCTGATGTCGAGCCGCACCACGACGATCGACCGCCTGAGCATTGGCGGTTTCAAGAGTTTCGCCGATGAGGTGCGTCTCGATATCCTTCCGGGTCTGACGGGGATCATCGGGCCAAACGGCTGCGGCAAATCCAATGTCGTCGAGGGCCTTCGTTGGGCGATGGGCGAAACCTCTGCTCGTGCGCTGCGCGGCGGAGAGCTCGATGATCTAATTTTCGCGGGGACGGGCGCACGCTCGGCCCGCAACATCGCGCAGGTCACGCTGCATCTCAGCAATGCGGCAGGTCTGGCGCCCTCGCCGTTTCAGGACGCGGAGGAACTGGAAATCAGCCGCCGGGCCGAACGCGGATCGGGCAGCGAATACCGCATCAACGGCCGCGTCATGCGCGCGCGTGACGTTCAGACCCTATTTGCCGATCTGGCGTCCGGCGCACGCAGCTCCGCCATCATCAGCCAGAACCGCGTTGGCCAGCTCATCGCCGCAAAGCCCGAGGAACGGCGGCTGCTGCTCGAAGAGGCTGCCGGCATCACCGGCCTACATGCCCGCCGCCACGACGCCGAACTCAAGCTTCGCCAGACCGAAACCAATCTCTCCCGCGCCGAAGATCTGCGTTTGCAGCTTGAGGAACGGCTTGCGAGCCTCGAAGGCCAGACGGTTCAGGCCCGGAAATACCGTGAGCTTTCCGAAAAGATCCGCGAGACGGAAACCGCGCTCCATGCTCTGCTCCATGCCCGCGCCAATCTGACTGTGCAACGCAGCCGGGACGATCTGGCCAAGGCGCGCGAGGATCTGAAAAAAGCCGAACGCGCCGCCGAAACCGCGGCCATCGTCGAGTTCGAAGCCCGCATGGCTGCCCCACAGGCGCGCGAGGAAACGGACCGCCTCCGCAGCATGCTGGAGCGCCTGAAAGTGCAGTCCGAGACCCTGAAGCAGGATCTCGACCGCGCTCGGCAGACCGAATCCGAAACGCGCCTGCGCCTCGAACAGGCGGAGGGGGATCTGGCCCGAAGCCATGCCAGTCTGACGGCGGACCGGGCGACACAGGAAACGACTGCCGCAGACTGTGAGGCGCTTGAAGCCGAAATGGATGCGCTCCCGCAACTCCGCTCGGCCTGCAGCGCCGAATGCGAGCGCCTTGATGCGCTCGAAAAGGAGCAGACGCTTGCGCTGGAAGACGCAACCCGTCTGCGGGATGCCGAAGCCATCCGCAGGGATGCGATGATGGAAGGGCTCGATGCCCTGACGCTGCGGCTCGATGCTGAAGCCAGCGCACTCGACGCGATTCAGGCGGAAATCGCTGCGCTGGACGCAACCACGCCTGATGATGCGACGCTAAATGCGCTGCGCCGGAATGCGTCGTCGATGCAGGAACAATCAGAATCCGACAGCCTCAGGGAACAGGACTGCATAACGGCCCTGCAGGACGCGCGCCTGAAAGCAGAGCTGGCCGGACAGGCGTTCACGGATGGCAAAAAACGCCTTCAGGCGCTGGAAGCCACGGAAGCCGATCTGGACAGACGTTTGCAAACGACACAGGCCCAGATCACGCAAGATCGGGCAACGCGTGAGACTGCCCAAGCCGGGCTCCTGACCGAAGCAGCCCGAGCGGATCTTGAAAAAACCCGCGCCGTCACCGCACAGGTCCAGAGCGACGCCCACGCTCAGGAAGCGCAGGCAAGGCAGGAGCAGGAACGCCTCGGCACGATCTGGCTGGAAGCCCGTGCGGCAGCCGAGGAAGGCATGCAGCGTCATAAAACGCTGCTGCGGGCTGTCGAACAGAGCCGCCATGCGCGCGATCAGGCACGCCAGAAAGTGCAGCTCGCCGCAACGGCGGAGGCGACGGCCCGGAGCACTCTCGTTCCGGAACAAACGGTTCAGGAAGCCCGCAATACCGTCGCACAGAGCGAAAATCGCCTGAAAACTCTTCAGCAGGCTCTGGCGGACGCAGATCTCAGCCTCACGACGGCCCGTGAGCGAGAAACAGAAGCCCGGCAAGCACTCTCCGCGCTGGAAACGCTGATCCTACGCACACAGGGCGAATGCGAGGGGCTGGAGCAAAGCCTTAATGCCGTTGTCGCGCAGCCCGATCCGCTCGAAGATGTCCTCGACCTTCCGCCAGACATGGCACGGGCCGTCGCGGCGATTCTAGTCGACGGGCTGGATGCTTCCCTTGCTCCAGACAATATTCCTGCCGATCGGCGCTGGCGCTCTCTGGAACCACTTATCCCCGCAAAGCTGCAAGACTGCGTTCGGCTTTCGACACTTGTGCAGGCTCCTGAAGCGCTGCAGCGCTGTCTAGACGCCGCATTCCTGCTGGATGACGACGCTGCCGGGCCCGAACTGCAAAAAAACCTTCAGCCGGGACAGGTTCTGGTCTGCCGCAGCGGGGCGCTCTGGCGCTGGGACGGCTTTACGCGCTCGGCAGACGCGCCGGATGCCGGTGCGGCCCGACTGGAGCAGCGTCGCCGTCTGACGGACGCCCGCGCGCTTCTTCAGTCTCATCTTGCCTCACAGCCCGCACTGGAAGAATGTTGTGCCGCAGCCTTACAGGCTCGCGAGCAGGCCGAAGCAGCCCTGACCACTCTGCGACAGGAACGCGCGACACTCGAACCCCAACTGGCCGAAGCCCGGACCGTCTCGTCACGGATTGAGCAGAAAGCGGCCCTTGCTCTTACGCATTGGGAGCAGGCCAGCGAACGTCTGAAAGACGCGGAAGGCGCGCTGACAGCCGCACAGACCAGCGTCGCACAGGCAGAAGCCGAACTGACCGCCCATCCCGATCCCGAGAACCTTCAGGCGCAGGCCCGAAACAGCACAAAGGATGCCGAAGCCGCCCGCGAAACGCTCCGCGTGGCGGGAGCGAGGCTTCAGGATGCCCGGAATGCCGCCGATACCGCCGCCCGGACTCTGGATCAGGCTCTTCTGCGTCACGATACCACGCTGGCGCGTCTGCGGGATCTGGATGAAGCCATAGCGCGATTAGAGACGGAACAGGCCCGTCTTGCAGAACAGCGCACTGTCCTCCAGCAACAGGAAAACCGTCCCGATATTTCCGCTCTGAGGACCGCCGCCGAGACCTCGCAGCAGGTTTTCGATCTGGCACGATCTGCGGCGGATACGGCGACACAAGCCGCGCGAAAGAGCCGTGAAGACGCCCAGCGTCTGACGCGCGAACTCCAAACGCTGGATCAGACTGCCGCAACGACCCTCGCACGCCGCTCGGCGTTGCAACCGCGCCAGACGGAGCTTCAGGCGCTTGTCACCCGCCTGCGGGACGAGCATGCGAAACGTATGGGCGAACTGGCGGAGCGTCCCGAACCCACGCTGCTGGAACAGGCGGTTCAGGACGCCACGGCCCCGCTCCATGAAACGCGGTATCTTCTGGAAGCGGCCCGTACCGAAAGCGGTCGTCTCTCTCTGGAAGACGTTCGCCTCACCGGCGCGCTGAATGCGGTTGGTGCCAGACTTGAGGTGCTGAGCAGCCAGATCGCAGCTGGAGAGGCCAGCCTTAAACATCTGCGGGAGCGACGGGACGAACTGCACACCAGTTTCCAGACAGTCAGCGCGGTCCCTGCCGAACTAGATCGGAAACTCGCCGGACACGATCAGAACCTGAAGGATGCCCAAGTCGCTTACGATACAGCACGGGCTGCTGATGAAGCGGCAGGCACAGCAGGGTTGGAAGCGCAGGAGCAGCGCCGCAACGCCGATCTGGCGCTGGCTGCGGGCCGTGAGACGATTGCACGTCTGACCGAACGCGCGGAACAGGCTGTCGCTGCCCGTGAGCGCCTTCTGGCCGACAGCGAACCGCCAGAAGGCGGCGCACAGGGCGCAGCTTATCCGTCCGACCTGTCCGAGCAGGCCGAGACCGCGACCCGCCGGCGCCTTTCTCGCCTTACCCGCGAGCGTGAAGACCTTGGCGCGGTCAATCTGCGGGCCGAAGCCGAATTCGAGGAAGCCCGCGAGACGGCGGAAACCATCGCCCGCGAACATGCTGAACTGACGGCTGCCATCAACAGGCTGCGCGGCGGGATCAGCACGATCAACCGCGAAGGACGTGAGCGCCTTCTGGCCGTTTTTTCGGAAGTGGACCGGCATTTCCAGTCCCTGTTCTCCAGGATGTTCGGCGGCGGACGCGCCCATCTGGGTATGGTCGGCAGCGATGATCCACTGGAAGCCGGGCTGGAGATCTTCGCGCAGCCTCCGGGCAAGAAGCTCTCCACGCTCTCCCTGCTGTCGGGTGGCGAACAGGCCCTGACCGCACTTTCGCTGATCTTTGCGACCTTCCGATGCAATCCCGCCCCGATCTGCGTTCTGGATGAAGTCGATGCGCCGCTTGATGATGCCAATGTCGAGCGGTTCTGCTCGCTTTTGTCCGACATGACCAAAGAAGCCGGAACGCGGTTTCTGGTCGTGACGCATCATCAGCTGACGATGGCACATATGGATCGTCTTTATGGTGTCACGATGCAGGAGCGTGGTGTAAGCCGGGTGCTGTCAGTCGATCTGGGGCGCGCAGCCGCGTTGATGGACGGCTAAGGTCAATTTTCTCAAACAGATAAATTGACCTTGGACCGTTCTGGCCCTTTGATAGAAGGAAAACCGGAAAGCACGCGCCATCTTCGTTGATCCTCCCCTTCCCGACCCCGTCATGACGCGAATCCGTGAACACGGCATTCGCGTGGTGGGGGACGTGCATGGCGATCTGAACGCTTTTCGGCACGCAACTGCGACGGAACGCTTCGTCATCCAGCTCGGAGACCTTGTCGATCACGGGCCGGACAGTGCGGGCGTGATGGAACTCATGCTCGACCTTCTGGAGCATCAGCGCGGGTTGTTTATTCTCGGCAATCATGACCGTAAACTCGGTCGCGCCCTTGAAGGCCGCCGCCTGAGACGCGATCCGCCTCTTGAGGAAACGCTCCGCCAGATTTCGCTACCGGAATATGATGGCCTTCCCGAACGAGTCTATCGGGCTATTGATCAGGCGCCGACATGGCTGCGGATCGGGCGCTCCCTATTCGTTCATGGGGGGTTTCACACCGCCATGTTGTCCCACTCCTCCGTGCCGGGTCTGGGCGAGATGTCCGCGCCTTTGTCCCGCGCTCTTTTTGGAGAAACCACCGGCCGCATGCAGCCGGACGGCTATCCCGAACGCCGCCTGACCTGGATCAACCGCATTCCCGAAGGAATGACGGTCTATGTCGGCCATGACCGCCGCTCGACCGACGGACGCCCCTGGCGCCGGACGGGACGTCTGGGAGGCACGGCCGTCTTTACCGATCTTGGTGCAGGAAAAGGCGGCCATCTTGCATGGATCGATCTGAATGAGCCCTGAGCCTGTGTCCTCCTCCTCCCGCAATTCCGATCCCGCTCTGGCCGAACTCGAACGCCTGCGTGGCAGCATCGACAATATTGACGCGGCCCTGATCCACATGCTTGCGGAACGGTTCCGCTGTACGCAGGAAGTCGGACAGCTCAAGGCCCGTGCCCATTTGCCGCCTGCGGACCCATCCCGCGAAACACGACAGATCGAGCGCCTCCGCCAGCTCGCCCGTGACGCGCATCTTGACCCGGACTTTGCCGAAAAATTTCTGGCCTTCGTCATTCACGAAGTCATCCGCCATCACGAGGCCATTGCCGCCAATGCACGCAAGGCTTCGGAAGCCTGATGCCCCTGCACCGCCTTTTGCTGCTGCGCCACGCGGAAGCCGTCCCGCATGGCCTGACTCAAGACGGCGACCGCAGCCGTGCGCTGACGTCCAGAGGGTCTGAACAGGCCGCGAGCATTGGCAGACAGCTTGCGGCACTCGATCTGCCCGGCCCGCTGCAAATCCTGTGCAGCCCCGCCATCCGCACCCGGCAGACTGCTCAGGGTGTGATGGACATGCTGAATCAGACGGCTGCATTTTCAGTCGAAGACAGCCTGTATTCCGCAACCCCGGACACGCTCTACGGCCTCGTGCATGGCACGTCCGAAACCGTACGAACGCTTCTGATCGTCGGACATAATCCGACCATCGGCGAGTTCGCCTGCGACCTTCTTGGCCCGGCTCTTCAAAATACCCATTTCTCAACTCTTTACCGGGGATATCCGCTCGCGGGCCTGACAATTCTCGACGTTCCGGGACACTGGCTGGATGTCCGCCCCTCCACCATTCAGCCAGCCACACTCCTTCTGCCCTGAAAGATCCGTCCAGAGCGGCTCTCTGGACATAAAAAACCTTTCAGAGATAAAACAGAACAACATCCTTACATTTCAGACGGGTTATCTTCTGCATGTCCGAAAACCGTTCCGCGACCCTCTGCCTCGATGGCCTCAGCCGCCAGTTTCCGCTGCTGGAAGGAACGATCGGTCCGGACGTGATGGACATGCGCGCCCTGTCCCAGAAAACGGGCGTGTTTTCTTTCGATCCGGGGCTGGGCAGCACCGCCACCTGCACCAGCGCCATCAGCTATATTGATGGCGACAAGGGCGTTCTGCTGCATCGTGGCTATCCGATCGAGGATCTGGCGCTTAACGCGAGCTTCACCGAGACCGCCTATCTGCTGCTTTACGGCGAACTGCCGACGGCCCCGCAATATCAGGCCTTCAGCAAGGACATGAACACCCACCGGTTGCTGAACGAGCAGATCCGGAACTTCTTCAACGGTTTTCGTCGTGACGCCCATCCCATGGCTATCCTGTGCGGGACCGTAGGTGCGTTGTCAGCATTCCATCACGACGGGCTGGACATCTCCCAGCCTGCAGCGCGGGACCTTTCCGCACGTCGGCTGATCGCTAAAGTCCCGACCATCGCAGCCTGGGCTTATAAATACTCCATCGGCGAACCCTTCATCTATCCTGATGAAGACATGTCGTTCTCCGAGAACTTCCTGCACATGCTGTTTGCCCGTCCCGGTAACCATTATCGCGTCAATCCGGTTCTGGCCCGTGCGATGGACCGCATTCTGCTGCTTCATGCCGATCATGAACAGAACGCTTCCACGACCACTGTAAGGCTCGTCGGTTCAACCGGCGCGAACCCCTATGCGTGCATTGCGGCAGGGATTGCGGCCCTCTGGGGCCCCGCTCATGGAGGCGCCAATGAAGCGGCTCTGGGCATGCTGGAATCCATTGGCAGCCGTGACGGCATCCCGGACTTCCTCAATGAGGTCAAGAACCGCGATTCCGGGGTACGTCTGATGGGCTTCGGCCATCGCGTTTATAAGAACTTCGACCCTCGGGCGAAAATCCTTCAAGCCACCTGCCACGAAGTCATCGAAGAACTTGGCCTCAAGCGCGACCCGCTTCTGGATCTCGCGATGGAACTGGAGCGCGTTGCAACCGAGGACGAGTATTTCGTCAGCCGCCGCCTCTATCCGAATGTGGATTTCTATTCCGGCCTGATCCTCAAGGCTCTGGGCATTCCCAAAAGCATGTTCACCGTCCTGTTTGCTGTCGCACGGACGGTCGGCTGGGTCAGTCAGTGGAAGGAAATGATCGAGGAACCGTCCGTTCGAATCAGCCGCCCCCGACAGCTCTATATCGGTGCGGCGGAGCGGAGTTTCGTCCCGATGAGTGAGAGGAGCTGAGGCTCCTCTCTAAAATTCAGCAGTCGCAGCCCGGCGTTTGACCTCTGGCCTGACGAACGACGTGATGGTCGATCCATTCCGCCACAAGACGGCGGGCTTCCTTAACGGAAGATTCGGGGTGATGGATGCGGTACAGCGTCGTGCATGCGGCGAAGGCCTGCATGTCCGGCTGACCGACCTCCCGCAGTTCCTGATAGGCCGTCACAACAGCGCGTTCGCATTTCCGGCCGATCCGGCTGGTCTCTATGCTCACTTCTGATCCTGCCGTAAATGAGAATGAATATCGATATCTCTCCCTAGAACTCCCAGGCCTTCCATGCAAGCAGGAAGATCGGAACAGCCTGTGACACTGACAGGCAGGCTGCAAAATTCACACAGTTCCTGGTCGGGCGATATTGCCCCTACCCTTCCCGGCTACAGGCCGGTAAACCACGAGAAAACGACGTCAGCGGAGACAAGCATGACCCAGTTCGCCGAGAGCCCGATGGCGGGCCGCACCCAGTGGGACCGCGACGCGGCCCTCACCACGGCCCGTATTCTGCTTGAGATCAAGGCCATCAACTTCCGCCCGGAAGACCCCTACACCCTGACGTCAGGATGGAAGTCCCCGGTCTATATCGACTGCCGCAAAATCATTTTCTTTCCGCGTGCGCGCACCAAGATCATGGAACTGGCCGTCGAAAAGATCGGCCGTCATATCGGCTATGAAAGCATTGACGCCGTCGTGGGTGGTGAAACCGCCGGTATTCCGTTTGCCGCCTGGATCGCGGACCGGATGATGACGCCGATGGCTTATGTCCGCAAGAAGCCCAAGGGTTTCGGTCGCAACGCGCAGATCGAAGGCGACGTGCCGGAGGGGATGCGTACCTTGCTGGTCGAAGACCTGACGACGGACGGCGCATCCAAGATCCGATTCGCAAACGCCCTGCGCGATGCGGGCGCCATCGTGAACCATACTTTCGTCGTCTTCTTCTATGGTGTCTTTCCCGGCGCTCACAAAACGCTGGCGGACATGGACATTTCGCTCCATGCGCTGTGCACCTGGTGGGACGTGCTGGAAGCCTGCGCGGGCGGCGATTACTTCTCCGAAAAAGACAGCGCCGAAGTCCGCCGCTTCCTTGAAGACCCCTGCGGCTGGTCCAAGAAACATGGCGGCGTGAGCAGCGCCGAAGAGGCGCTGGCCCTCAAGGCCAAAGCTGAAGCCTGATGGAAACTGGCGCATCCGTGCCAGCAGGCCGGAGTCTGGTTTTTGACTCCGGCATCGGGGGGATGGGCGTCGTGCAGGCTCTGCGCGACCTCCTTCCCGCCCTTCATATCGACTACCTCGCCGATACGGCACTGTTTCCCTATGGCGAACAGCCGGACGATTTGTTGACAGCGCGCATCGTCAATCTGCTGGTTGCGGCCTGCGACAATCTTCAGCCCGATGTGCTGGTCATTGCCTGCAATACCGCCAGCACGATCGCCCTTCCTGCCCTGCGCGAACGGCTTAACATCCCTGTCGTTGGATGCGTCCCCCCCATCCGCTGGGCCGGGCGTGTTTCAGAAACCCGCGTGATCGGCCTGCTCTCGACCTCCGCCACCGCACGACGCCCCTACACACTCCGGCTGCATCAGGAGTTCGCTGCGGATTGTCGTCTGATTACTCATGGCGCGCGTAGACTGGCCGATCTGGCGGAACGTGCTTTTCTGGGTGAGGTCATTACGGATGCGGACATCCAGCACGAACTGGACTGCCTGTTCGGGCAGCCTTATGGCGACGAGATTGATACGGTTGGATTGGGCTGTACTCACTACACCTTTCTGATGGATGCTTTTGAGCGCCTGTCTCCACCCGGTGTCCGCTGGCTTGACCCGGCTTCCGCCGTCGCCCGACAGGTCGGAACCGTCCTTCGGACTGCGCCCCACGGAACAGAAGCAGCCCAGAAAGGCCGTTTCCTGATGACCCGACTGCCGCATGCTGCGCCGGGGCTTGAAGCTGCCACCGCGAGGCTCGGCTTCAGAGGGTGGGAGCAATTCACTGCTTCCGTTCCGCTTATGGCGGCAGGAATCTAAAAGAGCCCCTGCCGATCAAAGGCAGGAGCTAACGCGCCTCAGCGGGCGCGGTCGACGGTATACTGGACCGTCTCGGCCATCAGACGCCGCAGTTCACTGTCCGGGAAAATGGACAGCGCTTCGACGGCTTCGGCGGCGTAAACCCGTGCACGGGCAATGGTCGTGGCAATGGCACCCGTCTTCTCGATCAGGCCCAGCGCGTGCGACAGATCGGCATCCGTCTGCTCGCCCTTTTCAATGACACGCTCCCAAAAGGCTCGGTCTTCAGGTGAGCCGGCTTCATAAGCTGCCAGAACCGGCAGCGTGATCTTGCCTTCACGCATGTCGTCGCCAACGGTCTTGCCCAGAATCTGCTGATCGGCAGCATAATCGAGTGCATCGTCAACAAGCTGGAACGCCATACCCAGATTGGTCCCGAAACGGTCCAGCGCTACTTCTTCTGCTTCCGGACGATCGGCAACGACCGCTCCAACGCGACAGGCTGCCGCGAACAAGGCCGCCGTCTTGCCGTGAATGACTTCCAGATAACGCTCAACCGGGGTGGAGAGGTCGTTCTGCGTCACCATCTGGAGGACTTCGCCCTCGGCAATCGTCGCCGAGGCATCGGACAGGATCGCCATGACCTTGAGCGAACCATCCGCCGTCATCAACTGAAAGGAGCGGGCAAACAGGAAGTCGCCCACCAGAACGGATGCCTTGTTGCCAAAGACCGCATTGGCCGACGCCAGACCACGACGCAGATTGCTTTCATCGACCACGTCATCGTGAAGCAGCGTTGCGGTATGGATGAACTCCACACAGGCTGCCAGACCGACATGGCGCTGGTTTTCCGGAGTCGACTGATAACCACACAGGCGGGAGGCGGCGAGCGTCAGCAGGGGCCGCAGGCGCTTGCCGCCCGCAGCGACAAGATGGGCGCCAAGCTGCGGGATGAGTGGGACCGGGCTCTCCATCCGCGCGATGATGGCGCGGTTGCAGGCCTTCATGTCCTGTTCCAGATAGGCGGACAGAGCGGAAAGGGCGCTCTCGCTCCCTGCATCCCTGAGCACAGCTTTATCAACGGTCGCAGAAACGTCCGGTGCGGCAGAATCCAAGGGTCATTACTCCAGTTCCCGCAACGGCTCCGGGGGCTGGCCCAGGAGCGCACGGGCACGATATGATGTGGCGTAGCCCGTTCTTTCTCTCCTGTCGCGACAAGAACGAACGGACCATGTAACGCCGGACGACAGGTTGGAGAGACCATATGAGCGGCAGCAGGAAGACGGTCAACCCATTGCCCCCTCCGAACATCTTTTCCGGCCACGCATTTTCCGCTCCCGGCCCCACCCGCGAAGAAGGATCGCTGCTGGGAGGGCGCGTGCGCTACGACCAGTTCACCGAAGGTTACAGGACGGGGCTGGAACCTGTTCTCATGGCGGCCTCTATCCCGGCAAAAGACGGCGAGACGGTTCTGGAAGCCGGATGTGGGGTTGGTGCCGCCTTACTCTGTCTCACCGCGCGTCTTTCGGGGGTCCGTGGAGTCGGACTGGAAGCCGACCCCGAAACCCTCGCACTGGCCCAACGCAATATCCGGGCCAATGCTTCTCCCGATGGTGAAACGCGGCTTCAAGTCTTTCAGGCCCATCTGCCCGACATCCCCAAAAGCCTGCGTGCCCTCACCCCGACTGCCAATGGCCGCTTTCATCATGTGATGGCCAATCCCCCCTGGCACAGCCCGCACGGTACCCCCTCTCCCGACAATCGACGCCGCCTTGCCCTCCGTGCGGAGACGACCGCACCAGAAGACTGGGCCCGCGCCCTCACGAAGTGGGTTCTTCCGGGCGGAACGCTGACATTTGTTCTCTCGGCCGCAAGTGCGGACAAGATCTGTCGGACCTTACTGGAAAATGGATGTGGCTCGATCCAGCTCTATCCCTTCTGGCCTCGACCGGGCTGTGAAGCAAAACTGGTTCTGGTCCGCGCCGTGCATGGCGGCCGGGGAATCTGCCGGCTTAGGGCCGGACTGGTTCTGCATGAAGCAGACGGTCGTTTCACCGCCGCCGCAGAACGCGTCCTGAGAGAAGGAGAAGCCCTGCCAGAAAGTCAGGGCCTCTCCGGACCCCGTTTTTAGCTGAAAACGTTGCCTTCAAACGCTTCTTCCCATGTGCCGGAGGTGGAGGCACGGGAATATTCGGTTGAACGGTTTTCGAAGAAGTTGGCATGTTCGACGGCATTCAGCATGTCGTCGATCCACGGCAGCGGATTGCTTTCCTGCCCATAGACCGGGTCCAGACCAAGCTGCGTCAGGCGGCGATCGGCAATGAAGCGGATATAGGCCTTTACATCGTCGGAAGACATACCCTCGACCGGGCCCATTTCGAACGCCAGATCGATGAACGCATCCTCATGCTCGACCGTCGTGCGGCAGACCTGTGTGAGTTCCTCGCGGAAATCAGCCGTCCACAGTTCAGGATTCTCGCGGATGAACGTGCGGAACAGGCGGATCATGGACAGGCAGTGCAGCGTCTCGTCACGCACCGACCAGGACACGATCTGCCCCATGCCCTTGAGTTTGTTGAAACGCGGGAAGTTCAGCAGGATCGCGAAGGACGCGAAAAGCTGGAGGCCTTCCATGAACGCTCCGAAAGCCGCCATCGTCTTGGCGATTTCACGCTTATTGTCGATATTGAACGACTGCATGAAATCGTATTTGTCCTTCATCTCCTTGTACTTCAGGAAGGCCGAATACTCGGTCTCGGGCATCCCGATGGTGTC
The DNA here is from genome assembly GCF_015244675.1 of Gluconobacter cerevisiae. Taxonomy (GTDB): domain Bacteria; phylum Pseudomonadota; class Alphaproteobacteria; order Acetobacterales; family Acetobacteraceae; genus Gluconobacter; species Gluconobacter cerevisiae. The sequence goes on from NZ_JABCQO010000005.1 coordinate 125,026, forward strand.
AAGAAGATGGGAATACGCGGCGATGTGAATCGTCTCAATATTCGAGAACGACGACAGCATCATCAGCACTTCGGTCGGTTTGAAAACCTGACTGTAATACTTCATGTACGCGGAATTCACTTCCACGTCGGCCTGCGTGAAGAAGCGGAAAATCTGCGTGACGAGATGCTGCTCGGCCACGGTCAGCGTCCGGTGCCAGTCCTTCACGTCATCGGCCAGCGGCACTTCTTCGGGCAGCCAGTGGACGCGCTGCTGGGTCAGCCAGGCATCATAGGCCCAGGGGTACCGGAAGGGCTTATAGACCGGGTTGGCAGTCATCAGGTCGAAATGCTGCTCAGCCTGATTTCCGGTCGTCGGGGTTGTGTCGCTCATGATCGCGTCCTTTCACATCCCGCCATTACTGGCAGGACAGGCACTCTTCGTAATCGCCGCTGCTCATTTCGCCACGCGGGGCGGCCTGAGCGGTGGCTTCGTATTTCTCGTCTTCCAGAATGTCGCTCTTTACCGCCAGTGTGGACACCGCATCGGCACGCTGCACGGACAGGGAGCGGCAGTAATAGAGAGACTTCAGACCCTTCTTCCAGGCTTGGAAATGGATCTGATGCAGGTCGCGCTTGTGTACGTCTGCTGGCAGGAACAGATTGACCGACTGCGCCTGACAGATGAACGGCGCACGGTCTGCGGCATGTTCCACGACCCAGCGCTGGTCGAGTTCGAACGCCGTCTTGAACACATCTTTCTCATCCTGCGTCAGGAAGTCGAGGTTCTGCACGGACCCCTTGTTCAGGGTGATCGCAGACCAGACTTCGTCCGTATCGTAACCGCGCTCTTCCAGAATCGTTTTCAGATGCCGGTTGCGCACCGAGAACGAACCTGAAAGCGTCTTCTGCAGGAACACATTCGCGCTGATCGGTTCAATACCGGGGCTGGCATTGCCCGTGATGATCGAAATCGACGCCGTCGGCGCGATAGCGAGCTTGTGCGAGAAGCGCTCCATGAAGCCGTATTCCTCGGCATCCGGGCACGGACCACGCACTTCCGCCAAATGCTTCGACGCCGCGTCAGCCTGCTTGCGGATATATTCGAAAATCTTCCGGTTCCAGACCTTCGCCATCACGGACTCGAACGGAATCATCCGGGCCTGAAGGAAGGAGTGGAACCCCATCACGCCCAGCCCGACCGAACGCTCACGGGCAGCCGCGTATTTGGCACGCGCCATATCATCCGGAGCGCGGTCGATGAAGTCTTGCAACACGTTATCGAGGAACAGCATGACGTCCTCGATGAACTGCGGATCATCCTTCCACTCGTCCCAGGTCTCAAGATTGAGTGAGGACAGGCAGCAGACTGCCGTGCGGTTCTTGCCGTGATGGTCAATGCCGGTCGGCAGGGTGATCTCGGCACAGAGATTGGATGTCTTCACTTCCAGCCCGGCCAGTTTGTGATGCTCCGGACGGGCGCGGTTCACATGGTCGGAATAGATGATGTAGGGCTCGCCCTGCTCCATCCGCGCCGTCAGGATGCGGATCCACAGACCGCGCGCCGAGACTTTGCGGATCGTGCTATGATCCTTCGGTGACAGCAGTGCCCATTCCTCATCCGCCTCGACCGCACGCATGAATGCATCCGTCACGAGAATACCGTGATGCAGGTTCAGCGCCTTGCGGTTCGGATCACCACCCGTCGGGCGGCGCATCTCGACGAATTCTTCCACTTCCGGATGCCAGACCGGCAGATACACAGCCGCCGAGCCACGACGGAGCGAACCCTGCGAGATCGCCAGCGTCAGGCTGTCCATAACGCGGATGAAGGGAATAACGCCGGATGTCTTGCCGTTGCGGCCGATATTCTCGCCGATCGAACGCAGATTGCCCCAGTAAGAGCCGATGCCGCCTCCTTTGGACGCCAGCCAGACGTTCTCGTTCCAGAGCCCTACGATTCCCGAAAGGCTGTCTTCGGCCTCGTTCAGGAAGCAGGAAATCGGCAGTCCACGCTCGGTTCCGCCGTTGGACAGAACAGGCGTGGCCGGCATGAACCAGTGCCGGGAAATATAGTCGTAAATCCGCTGCGCATGGCCCGCATCCGCGCCGTAATAGGAAGCCACACGCGCAAAAAGCGACTGATAGTCCTCGCCCGGAAGCAGGTAGCGGTTGTTCAGAGTCGCCTTGCCGAAATCCGTCAGCAGGGAATCGCGCGAGCGATCCACCCGCACGGCATGATGGCCGGGAAGCTGCACCACATCATCGAACATATCCGCAGAATTGGCATCTCCGGGAATCGGCGTCTCGCCCACGGGATGGTCGGAAAGCGGGCGCACGTCATACGGTCGGTCGGACTGATCGGACACGTCCATCGTCACGTCATGAAGGGTCATTCGCTCTCTCCGCAGGGCATCTATTTTCGAAATCTTGAGCACTCATTTCCATCACTCCGAACCCGATCGCAAGCACGAAGTTCGCTTGCAAAATCGAAAGAGCTGTGAATTTGAACCATCCCATATCTAGGGAAGGAATTCGTTAATGCCCCTAGATATAGTGCTGATCGCAGAAAACTGCCCCTATCGGACTGTTATCCCAAGAGTTTTCCTCCAACGGGTTTTTCGGGTGTGTGATACCGGTCACAGAGTTGGGAAATTTCGTGAACATCGCGTCGGGCAACGATCCGAAGGGCATCGCGTTTGAGGTTCGAAACCCACATTGCGAAAGAACTCATCATGACGATCAAGAAATCAGCTTCGGCCCATTGGAGTGGCGGTCTCAAGGACGGCAAAGGCACGATTTCCACCCAGAGCGGCGCCCTGCACGATCAGCCTTACGGCTTCAACACCCGCTTCGACGACAAGCCCGGCACGAACCCCGAGGAACTGCTTGGCGCGGCTCATGCAGGCTGTTTCACCATGGCGCTGTCCATGATGCTCGAACAGGCTGGCTTCAAAGCCGAGTCACTGGAAACGAAAGCGACCATCTCGCTGGACAAGTCCGGCGAAGGCTTTGCCATCACCCAGTCTCATCTCACGTTACGCGGCAAGGTTCCGGGCGCGTCCGAAACCGAGTTCCTCGACATTGCGAACAAGGCCAAGGCTGGCTGTCCGCTGTCACAGGTCATCAAGGCGAACATCACGCTGGATGCCACGCTCGAACACTAAAACGTCGCTTGTGCTGGCCGGGGTCTAACGACCCCAGCCGCATTGCGCATGATCGCGCAGAAGATGATCGGCCAGCACACAGGCCATCATCGCTTCGGCCACGGGAACGGCGCGGATGCCAATACAGGGATCATGCCGCCCCTTGGTCATCACTTCGACAGACTCGCCATCGCGCGTGATGCTGGGAACGGGTGTAAGGATCGAACTGGTCGGTTTAATCGCAAAACGCGCCACAATGGGCTGCCCTGTTGAAATGCCGCCCAGAATGCCACCGGCATGGTTGGATGCGAACTGCGGCCCCGGCGCGATCGGATCAGCATTCTGCTCGCCGCGAAGGGCAGCTACGGCAAAACCATCTCCGATCTCGACACCCTTGACGCCGTTGATGCCCATCATGGCGCCCGCCAGATCGGCATCCAGCTTGCCATAGACCGGCGCGCCGAGTCCGGCTGGCAGACCTTCCGCCACGACTTCAACGGTCGCACCGATGGAGGACCCATCCTTACGAACGGAGTCGAGCAGAGCCTCCCACGACACCACCGAACCCGCATCTGGGCACCAGAGCGGATTACGCTCGACTTCGTCCCAGTCCCAGCGGGATGGATCAATGGTCTGACCGCCGATTCCCGTCAGGGCGGCGCGGATTTTCACGCCGTCGCCTACCAGCGCCTTCAGCAGCACACGCGCCACGGCACCCGCTGCAACCCGCATGGCCGTCTCGCGCGCCGAGGAGCGCCCGCCCCCGCGATAATCGCGGATGCCGTATTTCATGTCATAGGCGATGTCGGCATGACCAGGGCGATACCGGGTTGCGATATCGCCGTAATCTTTCGACCGCTGATCGGTATTTTCGATCATCAGCGAAATGGGCGTGCCGGTCGTCTGGCCTTCAAACACACCCGACAGGATGCGGACCTGATCCGCCTCCCGGCGCTGCGTGGTAAAGCGGGACTGCCCCGGCCGACGACGGTCGAGCCAGGGTTGGATGTCCTCTTCGGACAGCTTCAGGCGAGGTGGGCAGCCATCAATGACGCAACCTATGGCCGGTCCGTGACTCTCACCCCAGGTGGTAACGCGAAAAAGCTTCCCGAAGCTGTTGTCCGACATGTCAGGTCCCGGAGCCGACCGCTGCGATGTCCGGGGCATCCGGGTTCTTCATGCCGACCGTGTGGTAGCCACAATCCACATGATGGATCTCGCCCGTCACGCCGCTGGAGAGGTCGGAGAGCAGATACATGCCCGAACCGCCAACGTCCTTGAGCGTCACGTTGCGCTCCATCGGAGCATTGAGCTGGTTCCAGCGCAGGATATAGCGGAAATCGCTGATCCCGTTGGCGGCCAGCGTCATGATCGGACCAGCCGAGATACCGTTAACGCGGATATCGTCACGGCCAAGATCAGCAGCCATGTAGCGGACAGAGGCTTCCAGAGCCGCCTTGGCCACACCCATCACATTATAGTGCGGCATGACACGCTCGGCGCCGAGATAGGTCATGCTGAGGAACGATCCACCCGGATTCATCATGGCAGATGCACGACGGGCGACAGTCACGAAGGAATAGCAGGAAATGTCCATGGCCTGCAGAAAGGCATCGCGCGGCGTGTCGATATAGCGGCCACGAAGATACTGCTTGTCGGCGAAGGCGATGGCGTGGAGCACGAAATCGATCTTGCCCCAGACCTTCTCGATCTCGTCAAACGTGGTGTTGATGGCGTCGTCGTCGCTGACGTCACAGGAAATGACGAGTTCGGACCCGACACTCTCGGCCAGCGGACGGACGCGCTTGCCCAGCGCCTCGCCCTGATAGGTGAAAGCAAGTTCCGCACCCTGTGCCGCGCAGGCACTGGCAATGGCCCAGGCAATCGAGTGCTTGTTGGCGACACCCATGATCACACCGCGCTTGCCCTTCATGAGGGTTCCGGTCACGGGTGCCGGGATATTGTCTTCCGTTTCAGACATGGTGATTTCCTGAATCGCGTTGGCGTATTGAGGGTCGTGGTTGCACAAGCGCCCGTTACAGACAAGACTTTGCGACGATTGCCCGGTTTTTTGCCTTCTGACAGGACATTAAGGCATCACTCCGGCGGACAGAAACTTCCTGACCGTTTTCAGGAACAGGACGTCCTTTCAGTCATTCAGAGGCCGCTACCGGATATTGAAGCCATGGGTTTTCCCCACAACAGGAATGCGCCTGACGCAACCCTGCTGCGTTACTATCCCGTAGCGAAGAAGAGGCTTGAAACGCACCTTCAACGGCGGCGAGATAGCTGCGAGGCGTCAGTCGCGTTATGATTACAAATGAAGCCGCCCGGTCCTGCACCGGTCCGTCATGCCGACCTTTTTTCCCCAGGAGCCTCCGATGTCCGATCTCCCCCTGATTGACCTGAAGGCCAATCCCTTCGCCCTGTTCGCAACCTGGATGTCGGATGCCGAAGCCGCCGAGCCGAACGATCCCAACGCCATGGCCGTCGCCACCTCCACCCCGGATGGCCGTCCGTCCGTCCGGATGCTGCTGCTCAAGGGCGTGGATGAGCGGGGCTTTGTTTTCTACACCAATCTAAACAGCCGCAAGGGCGGCGAACTGCGCGCCAATCCGCACGCCGCGCTGCTGTTTCACTGGAAATCCATCCGCCGTCAGGTCCGGATCGGAGGTCCGGTCGAAGCTGTTACCGCTGCCGAAGCGGATGCCTATTTCGCAAGCCGCTCCCGCATGTCGCGCCTCGGCGCCATCGCTTCCGACCAGTCGCGCCCGCTTGACGCGCGCAGCACGTTCGAGGAACGCCTGAGAGCCGCAGACGAAAAATACAGCGATGGCCCGATCCCCCGCCCCGCGAACTGGTCAGGTTTCCGCGTTCTGCCCGAGGCCATCGAATTCTGGCAGGACCGTCCCTATCGCCTGCATGATCGTGCCGTGTGGACGCGTGATGGAAACCAATGGAACGTCACACGACTTTATCCGTAAATACATCATAACGACGTCACAAAATTACGGCCGGGGAGCCTTCGCCCATGCTTATCGACATCAAGAACATCCTTCTCCCCCTGAACGGCACCTATGAGCTGGACGCCGTCATGTCGGTCGCGCTGGATTTCGCGCGCCGGTTCGATGCTCATCTGTCCGCTGTCGTGGTTGGTTCGGACCCGTCCGAAGTCGCAACGCTGGCCGGCGAAGGCATTTCGGCGAGTATGGTCAATGAAATGATCGACACCGCCATGACTGAGTCCCATCGCCGGGCGATCAAAATCCGCAGGGCTTTTGATGCTTTCATTCACGAGCATGGCATTCGTCGCATCGAGCCCTCACGGATCGGTTCTTCGGCTGGAGAAGGCGTTAGTGCGAGCCTCGACGTCCTTAACGGGACCGAGCACGATTCCCTCACCTGGCGCTCGCGTCTGGCCGACATGACTCTGGTCCCGAATCTTGCCAAGGACGGAGACCCGCGCGCATCCGAAACGCTTCATGCCATCCTGTTCGACAGCGGACGTCCTCTGCTGATTGCACCGCCGTCTCCGCCAAAGTCTGTCGGCAGGCGGATCGCCATTGCCTGGAACGGAACACCAGAGGCCTCGCTGGCCCTGCGCTGCATCCTGCCCTGGGCCCACAAGGCCGAAGCGGTGCAGGTTCTGACCTGTCAGGACTATCAGCGTCGCGGTCCGGGTGCGGACGAGGTCGTGACCTATCTGCGGATGCACGGCATTTCCGCCACATCCCGCGAGTTTGAGGCCGTCAACAGGGACATCGGTATGGGCCTGCTGAACGCTGCCACGGAGTTCAATGCCGACATGCTCGGTATGGGTGCCTATTCCCATTCGCGCCTGCGTCAGATGATTCTGGGCGGCGTCACCCGTCATATTCTGGAGCACGCCCAGATCACGGTTCTCATGAGCCGCTGAACACGCCTGTTGCCGCTTTCTGCCTGCTGACCTGAAGGAACCGTCCCATGTCCCTGCCCCGCCTCCTCTGCGCCACCTGCCTGACCCTCACACTGGCAGGCACCGCGCTGGTTCCCGCATCGGCCATGGACACGCACGCCCCACCACAGGCAGGCGGCTTTACCCTTCAGGAACCGCAGGCACGCCTGAAGCTGCGCCTCGTTCCGGGCCCCACGCTCGCGACTGGCTATCGCAGCCCGTTCTATGAGCAGAACGCCGCGACGGGCGCCATCACTCTGCGGACGGACGCCCTTCAGCCTTCCATCCGTGGCCAAACGGCCCCCGCAACAGTCCTGCGCGAAGGGACGGCATGGTATTTCCAACAGACCCCGGCGGACATGACCGCCACTCTGCACATCGATACATGGCCCAGCAATCAGCACGTTATCATCGGCCAGATCCAGAGCGCGCAGGGGCCTGTCGTGCAGTTGGTCGCGGACGGCAAGCGCTCGCAGGTCACGGCCATCATTCGTAATAGCACCGAGACGCGTCGCGTCGTTGCGGGGACGATCTATCCCGACCGCAGCATCAGCTACGGTCTTTCTTCCCGGCCCGACGGAACGCTGCTGGTCGTCGTGAACGGAACCCGCAATGTATTCGCCATGCCTGCGGCCGCAACCGCCCCTGCCATGTGGTTCGAGGCCGTTGCTGGGCAGACTGGCTGGCACATGCCTTGTCATAGCGATGCGGCACGTGTGACGTTCACATCCCTTGATGTGAATCATCCGGCGCCCTGATGGCTCGATTTTCCGAAATATTCGGTCTTTGCCGCCTGTAACGTCGCGTGCTACCCGACGCGACATGACCCTGTCTCCACGCCTGCTCCGCCTGTGGCTGGGGATCTGCCTGCGCTCAACGCGCTGGCAGGTCAGCGGCTCTCCCCGCGCGGTCGAAACGTTGCTCACGCCCGGTCAGGGAAGCGTGGTCGCCTTCTGGCACCGCTCTTTGGCGCTCAGCCCGGCCCTCTGGTTCTGGGCACGTCCGCAGGAACCCCGTCTGGCGCTCCGTTTCCTCGTTTCACGCAACCCGGATGGTGTGCTGATCGCAAAGATCGTCCGTGCCTGGGGCATTATTGGCATCCACGGATCGTCCAGCAAAAAAGGCAAGGACAAGGGTGGCGCAGCGGCGCTTCGAACAGCACTGAAAGAGATCCGAAGCGGTTCGATTGTCGGAATCACTCCCGACGGCCCACGAGGACCAGCCGAACAGGTTCAGCCCGGCGCCATTGTCCTGTCGCGCCTTGCAGAGTGCGCCGTGGTACCTCTCGGCATGGCCTGCACGAGTCTGCGCCTGCCTTCATGGGACGGTTTTGCCCTCCCGCTCCCCTTTGGACGTGGTGCGCTCATTCTGGGCGAGCCCCTGTTCCAGCCCGACGTTCCTGTTCTTCAGAACGCACTGAACGACGTTTCCCGACACGCCGAAAGCCTTGTACGACACCATCAGTCCGGCGTGAGCGACCGTCTGTGGCGCCTAACGGGAACCCTGCTTGCCCCGGCACTGACCGTTATGCTTCGCATCCGGCTGCACAAAGGCCGTGAACTCCCAGATCGTCTGCGTGAACGTATGGGTTTGGGCAGCACCCGTCGCCCCGCAGGCCGGATTCTCTGGCTCCATGCCGCCAGTGTCGGCGAAACCCTCTGCGCCCTGCCCTTAGCCGATGCCCTGCTGGAGACCAGACCAGATCTGACGCTGCTCTTTACGACTGCCACCGTCACAGGCAGCGAAATCGTCGCGCGGCACCCACTCGCCGGACAGCGGATCATCCATCGCTTTATTCCGCATGACGTTCCCCGCTGGCTACGGCGTTTCTTGAACCTCTGGCAGCCCGAAGGCGCGGTGTTCGTTGAAAGCGAGCTCTGGCCGGGCATTATCGCGGCCTGCTCGGACCGGAACATTCCCGTCATGCTCGTCAACGGACGCCTGTCGGACCGCTCTTCCCGCCGCTGGAACCGCCTGCAAGGCCCCGCACGACGTATGATGTCACGCCTCTCCTGGGTTGCAGCCCGCGGCCCCGAAGATGCGACACGGTTTCGCGCTCTCGGAGCCTCTCCGGTTTACGAAGACGGCGATCTCAAACAGGATGCCCCGCCCCTTCCTTACGACGAGGCGGAATATACCCGTCTGAAGGCCCTGCTCAGGGAACGACCGGTCTTCGTTGCCGCGTCCACCCATCCGGGAGAAGAAGAACTTATCCTGCAAGCCGCAGAAAGCGCCCGCAACCTTCAACCCGATCTTCTGACCATCCTTGTCCCGCGTCATCCCGCCCGTGGGGCGGAACTGGCAGAGCGTTTCAATCTCCCCCGCCGTTCCGCAGGACAGGACCCAACGCCACAGACCTCTGTCTGGCTGGCCGATACCCTGGGCGAACTTGGTCTATTCTACAGACTGGCCGACCGCTGTTTTCTGGGCAATTCACTGACCGGAAAAGGTGGCGGCCACAATCCGTTTGAACCGCTGCGTCTGGGGGTTCCGACAGCAACCGGCCCAAAAATGGAGAACTGGCGAGAGGCAATGGCCACTGTTTCTGATACCATCCATATCGTGAACGATGTGGAGTGTCTGACACGATGGCTCGAATCCCCTCTCCCGCCCGTCAGGACCACGGGATTGCAGCGCTCGGTCGTGAGCGTCCTGCGAGACCGCATCCTCAGAACGGTTGAACGATGAGAGGTCGCCCACCCCGTTTCTGGCTGCATCCAAGGCGCAGCCTTACCGCCCGCCTCCTCAGGCCGTTCTCTCTCGTTTCCACGACCCTTACCCGCCGCCGCCTCAGACGGCCCACGTTTCATGCTCCTGTTCCAGTCCTGTGCTGCGGCAACATCACTACGGGCGGCACAGGCAAGACTCCGCTCGCCCTCGATCTCGTGCAGCGCCTCAAAGACCGCGGTCATCACCCCCATATCCTCAGCCGGGGCCATGGCGGGCGCGAACGAGGCCCCATCGACGTCAACCCCGGACGCAGCACCGCCCGCGATGTGGGCGACGAACCACTCCTCCTCGCACAGTCCGCACCAACCTGGATCGGCGCAAACCGGGCTGAAACCGCGCGTCTCGCCGTGGGTCAGGGGGCGGACTGCTTGGTCATGGATGACGGCTTCCAGAATCCTACACTTCACAAGACCGTCTCCATTCTGGTGGTGGACGGCATAACGGGTTTCGGCAACGGATGCGTTCTTCCCGCAGGCCCGCTGCGAGAACCTCTCCCGGACGCCCTGTCCCGCGCACAGGCGGTCGTCGTCATCGGGGAAGACAGACACAACCTGCTCCAAACATTTCCACGCCACCTCCTGACCGCACAGGCCAGACTGGTTCCCGGACCTGAAATCCGTACTCTTCAGGGACGCAGGGTCGTGGCATTCGCGGGAATCGGGCGGCCGGAAAAATTTTTCGACATGCTGCGTGACGCCGGCGTCACGCCCATCCGCGCCCTCCCGTTCCCCGATCATCATGCCTATACGCCCCGCGATATTCAGCGCCTTGAAGCCCTCAGCCGGGAATCGGGCACCACACTGGTCACGACTGCGAAAGATGCCGTGAAACTGCCCTTTCCATTCCGCACACAGGTGAAGGTCATCAACGTCGAACTGCTCTGGGCTGATCCGAAAGCTCCCGAACGCCTTCTCGATCTGCTGTTCAGCGCTCCATGACGTCTTTTCTGTACCGCGCGGAAACCCTGCTGATTAGCGGGCTTCTGGCTCTGATCCGCGCCCTTCCCGCAGCCGCAGCCTCAAACCTCGGAGGCGCCGTGGCTCGTACGATCGGACCAGTGCTTCCCGTCTCGAAAATAGCGGACCGGAACCTGCAACTCGCCATGCCCGAACTCGATGCCATCGCCCGACGACGCATCGTGCGGGACTGCTGGGACAATCTGGGCCGGACGGTTGGCGAATTCCCCCATATCGGCCGCCTGAAATACAATACGCCCTCCGGCGCGGGATGGAGCGTCGAGGGCGCAGAACATCTTGAAGCTACAAAGGCCTCGGATCGACCGGTCATTTTCTTTTCCGGCCATATCGGCAACTGGGAACTTATGCCGCCGGTTGTCGCACGGTACGGCATGCCATTTGCCTCCTTCTATCGGGCGGCCAGCAACCCTGGCGTCGACGGTCTGATCCACAGCCTTCGTCAGGAGGCCATGGGGCAGGACGTGCCAATGTTCCCAAAAGGAGCCAAAGGCGCACGCTCGGCCCTGAAACATCTCTCCAAAGGCGGTCACCTGGGCGTTCTGGGCGATCAAAAAATGAATGACGGAATCGAGGCCTCCCTGTTCGGACGCCCCGCCATGACAGCGTCCGCCGCAGCAGTTTTCGCCCTCAGGCATGATGCCCTGATCGTCACCGGCCATGTGCGCCGTGACGGACCTGCCAGACTCGTGCTTGTGGTTGATCCGCCCTTTTCGCCGGAGAAAACGGATGATCGCGCAAAAGACGTCCTCGCCCTGACGCAGCTTTTCAACGACCGTCTCGAGTCCTGGATCCGCGAAATTCCGGGGTCCTGGCTCTGGCTGCATCGCCGCTGGGACAAATCACTGTACCGGAATATGACAACATGATGTTGAGCTATGCGTTTATGGCATGGCAGATTTGTCACAGTAAGGATGGTTTGTGTCGCAAAACCTTCTTCGGACGTTATTAAAGATTGTGAATTGCCCCTTTTGAATCCTAGCCTGAACTCATCACCACGGCCCGGGTGCCTTGCCCGGCTTTTTGATGAGGACTTCCTGATGGCGCAGGTGGCTCACCTTCACGACCTTTCTCACAGCCGCAGCACGAGCAACATCGTGCCCCTGCGACAGGGCCTGCTCCCGCGTCACCGCGAATATCTGCTGCGCTGGCTTGAAGCCGGACAGCGTATGGGTGTTTTCGATGCGGAAATTGCGGATGCGTCCCACGACGTCATTAATGTTGATGGAAGCGCGCCTGTCGATCATGTTCTGGTCTGGGTCCGTGAAAACCCCGATCCCGCTTACATGCTCCGACCGCAGGGCATGCGCTGGGTGCTGATCGACCAGATCCGCGATCATGAACTGGGCAGCTATGCCAGCTTCGAGCTTGCCCTGCATGTCATCCGCCCGGTCCTGCCGCTCGCGGAGACCTGCGCCGCCTGAACCTGAGTCAGGGTTTTCTCAATCAGACACAAAAAAAAGCGCGCCACTCGGAAGAGCGGACGCGCTTTTCTTTTGAAATAAGACAATCTCAGCTCGGACGGATCGCCACATCACGAGACGCCGGAACGACAATACGCGCGCCACCGCCACGCTGGATCTGGTAAATCGCCAGCGCCCGCGTCACATGTCCGTCCGGTCGCAGGCGGAACAGACCGTCCACGCCCATATACCCATCCGGACGCGTCAGGGCATCCACTGTAACCCCGCCCTGACGGATTAGGCTGCCAGCCAGAGCCGCAGCATCATAAGCAAAATCACTCACAGGTGACGGAGCCTGTTTGTAGAGTGCACGGTACTGCGCGACATATCCCAGCCGGTCATGCGCGTCGGGCGCTGCATACCAGGCACCGTGTAACGCGCCAAGTTTGCCATCAAAGGCCTTCCACAATGCCGGTCCCATGATCTGAACCTGCGACGAATCGATATGATCGACCTGGAGCGCCGTAATGACCCGTCCGAGTTCCAGCCCCGTATCGGCCAGCACCAGAGCATCAAACGACGGCGGCGCGATCGGCGCAGGCTGTGCCGCAGGAGTCGTGCCGGAAGATGGAGTCCCTGTTCCAGTCGTCGCAGCAGCGGCATCCGGAGAGGCCTCGCCCGTCGGATCAATTGCGGACGGACCGGAAGGCGTCTCTGTAACCACCGGCGCAGCGGGCTGGCGTGTTTCGATGGCGGAAAGCGTTTTCAGTCCGTCATCGATGTTCTGCACATCCATCGTATGGAAGACAATTTGCGGATCTTTCAGCCCCGCATCCCGACAGGCCCGTGCCAAGCCGTCACCCATCGCATGTCCGAAAGCGTTATCCGGCAGGAATGCTGCAAAACTTTTCCGTCCCGTCGCGCGCGCAGCATCGACCATCCGGCGGACCTGCTGCTCCGGCGTCAGTCCCATAACCCACACACCCGGACGGGCCTGCGTGGAGTCGCTGGTGAAGGCAAGCTCTGGCTTGCCCGCATTGATCGCAAGGGGGGCGGCGGCGGCAGTTTCGGTAGCTGTCAGAGGCCCCAGCAGGATGGCATCGCCACGCGCAAGGGCATCGCGCACGGCCTGTTCCGTCCCGCCCGGACCATTGGTGTCATGCACGTCAAGCGCAGGCGACCCCTTGGCGGAAAGGGCCAGTTTCGCCGCATCGCGCATCCGTGTGCCGTACGACGCATTGCGCCCCGTCAGCGGCAGGATCAGCCCGACATCGTGTGCGCCCGGCCCTTCGGAAACACCCGGAATGCCACCCACGCCTGGCACGGAAGACGACCCTCCGCCTGAGCAGGCGGCAAGGGTCAGGAAGGTTCCCGCAGCAAGGCCGGTGCTTACACCCTTGCGCAGACGGCTCAAGGGGCGACAATACGTCCCTGAGTTTGTCACCGAGGATGCAGATGTCCGAAAAGTCATGTTCCGCTGAAACTCCCTTGAGCGATGCGGCTGAAACGTTACCCGCCGCCCCCCTGCCAGCGCAGGGGCAGGCCGAAGGTGGATGTCTGATATTGGTTGCAACGCCAATCGGCAACCTGGCCGATATCAGCGAACGTGCGATCGAAGCACTGAACACCGTGGATGCCATCCTCTGCGAGGACACGCGCGTCACGGCAAAGCTCCTTCTTTCGCGCAATATTACTACACAGACCAGAACACTGCACGACCATAACGAACAGGACCGCACTCCGTTCCTGATCGAAAAGCTTCAGCAGGGCGCACGTTATGCCGTCGTTTCCGACGCGGGGACGCCACTGGTGTCCGATCCCGGCTACCGGCTGGTCCGTGCCGCCATCGCGGCTGGAATTCACGTCACGGCCATTCCCGGCCCGAATGCCGTCATCACAGCTCTGACGCTCTCGGGCCTGCCGCCCCTGCCTTTCATGTTTCTGGGCTTTCCGGCACCACGCAGCGAAGCCCGCAAGACCGGATTTTCGGCCCTGCGCGCCGCCGAGCAGGCTGGTTTGCATTCCACACTGATCTGGTACGAAGCGCCGCACCGACTGGTCGAAAGTCTCGAAGACCTGATCGACGTGTTCGGCCCCGAGCGTGAAGCAGCAGTCGGACGCGAACTCACCAAACGGTTCGAGGAGATGGTGCGCGGCACTCTTGTGGAGGTTCTGGAACATTTCCGCGTCACGGCACCGCGCGGTGAAATTACGCTGCTGATCGGGCCATCCGCCGAAGATGACAGCGGGGCCGCCGATCTGGACACCCATCTGCGCGAGGCGCTCGCCACCCATTCTGTCAAGGACGCGGCCACCCTGGTGGCGGGCATCGTCAAGCTGCCAAAGCGCACAGTCTATGCCCGCGCGCTGGAGCTTTCACGCGAACTGAAAAACTGAAATCTCAGTCCGCTTTGGGCAACACGAACAGCGATTGCGGCACAGTCCCGCCGAGATGCACATCGGACAACGCAATCGTGGTCGTGCGCCCCTGCGCGTCCACGACGCTCCAGCCTTCCAGTGCCAGAGGCGCATCGGAAAACACGAGCGTCAGGCTGCCTTCCCCGGCACTCTGCGTCCGGACAAGCTGAATCCGGATCTGCCCATCCCGGTGCTCGAACCCCGTTACAGTCACATCGCCTGACAGCTTGAATTCTGGACGCAACAGCAGCCCCAGCGGCGTGCGGTCGAGCGGAAGGGTCGTGACCTGATCGACACTGCGGTCCTGAAACACCACACGACCGTCATTGGCAACCAGCAGGAGCGGGCTCGGCTTGTCATAATCGAAGCGCATCCGACCGGGCCGATCGAGCGTCGCCGTCCCTTCCGTTACGCTGCCATCCGCAGCCGTCTGACGGAAGTGCGCCTGAAGCGTCGTCACCTTTCCGAGCGTGTCCTCAATTCGAGACACCCAACCCTGATCCGCAGGACGAAGATGTACGGGAGCGGTCTGTGCAAACGCCACGCAAGGCAGGGAGACAGGGAACAACGCTGCCAATACAGCCGCGCGGAGAAAGGAACGATTCATCATGTCTCAGGAACTACCAATCAGCACGCCGGTTGCAAAAACAAGAGCCCCGCCCAGGAAAACCTGCACCATAGCCGAACCGAACGGTGTGTCCTGATACCGCCAGCGCACCCAGGAAATCAGCAAAAGCTCAATCGCCACGGCGACAATCGAAACGCCAAAGGCCAGACGGAAATCCGGCACCAGAAACGGCAGTGTATGGCCGATCCCGCCCCCGAATGTCATGGCTCCGCAGATCAGTCCGCGCAGAAGCGGTGCGCCCCGTCCGGACAGCTTGCCGTCATCGGCCAGCCCTTCCGCCAGCCCCATGGAAATCCCGGCCCCAAGGGACGCTGCAAGCCCGACCAGAAAAGCAGCATGGGGGCTGTGGGTTGCAAAAGCCGCCGCAAAGACCGGCGCCAGCGTCGAGACGGAACCATCCATAAGGCCGACCAGACCCGGCTGAACGATCCGCAGGACAAAATCCCTGCGACTATGCTCGTCCTCACGGTCGCGGCTGTTGTCGTTTAAATGTGCGTCTTCAAGGCGACGAGCTTCCCGTTGATGGCGCTCTTCTTCCGTCGCGAGATCGCCCAGCAGCTTCCGGATTTCCGCATCCTGCGTCTGCCCGGCGGCCTGACGATAAAACCTCGCTGCCTGCCGTTCCATATCGGCAGCCTGCGCCCGGATCGCCTCGATCCCGCGATTCTGCATCTGCCAGGCCGATTTGCGGGACGGAAAACCCTGCACATCCTGACGCCGGACCAGTGGAATATGATTACCGAAACGCCGGACAAACAGGTCGATCAGTGAGCGCCGATGATGGTTTTCCTCTTCCGCCATATCTTGAAAAATAGCGGCACTATCCGGATAGTCTTCTGCCAGCATCTGGCCGAAATCCGCGTAAATATGACCATCTTCCTCCTCGCTGGCGATGGCCAGCGCAAGGATTTCGCGTTCGGTCAGCTCGGAAAGTTTCGTCACGTAGGCAGCAGGTCCCGTCTCGTAAAATCAGATGGCGGCTTCGGTAAAGAGTGGCTTCACGCTCTGGCCCCATGCGCCATTATACAGATCCAGCCAATGCTGTGCCTGATTCGGACCACCATCGGCAATCAGATGCAGCGGATCAAGATAGCTGGCCTCGTTACGCACGCGAGCCCGCAGACCCTGCTCTGCAAGCTGCACCACGCGCTTAGCCAACGGCTTCAGTCCACCCGGGAACGCGGCATCCAGCCCCAGACGCGGCACTTCGGCCCGAAGCTGCTGATAGGCGCTCCAGGGCTGTTCACGCACAAGCTTTTCTGCTGCTTCCAGCGTCGCCGGATCGTAAAGCAGGCCAACCCACAGGGCCGACTGCGCCACCATCATCTCCAGCTTACCGGCATCCGCGCCACGCATTTCAAGAAACTGCTTGAGACGCACATCCGGGAAAACCGTCGTCAGATGGTCTTCAAAATCCCCGACAGTCGGCGTCAGGCCCTTCAGCGGCTCCTGCACATCTCCCGCCAACCAGCGACGGAACGAGCAGCCTGCCACGTCGATGTTCTTCCCATCGCGCGAGACGAAATACATCGGCACGTCGAGCGCCCAGTCGACATACTGCTCGAACCCAAACCCTTCCTCGAGAAATACGGAGGGCTGGCCCGAACGCTGGTTGTCGGTATCAGTCCAGATCCGCGCACGGTTGGACAGCAGACCATTGGCCTTGCCCTCGACGAAGGGAGAATTTGCAAACAGCGCCGTTGCCAGCGGCTGAAGGGCCAGAGACACGCGCATCTTGCGCGCCATGTCGGCTTCATCGCTGAAATCGAGATTGACCTGAACCGTGCAGGTCCGCGTCATCATGTCGAGGCCAAGCGCACCGACCTTCGGCATGTAGTTGCGCATGATCGCATAGCGACTCTTGGGCATCCACGGCATCGCATCGCGCGACCAGAGCGGCTGAAAGCCGAACGGTAGGAAACCCAGCCCCAGTTCCGCAGCCGGACCACGGACCTGATCGTAATGCGCCTGCATTTCCGCTTCCGTTTCCTGAAGCGACACGACCGGCGCGCCCGAAAGCTCAAACTGCCCGGCCGGTTCCAGCGAAATCGCCCGTCCGGCCTGTGCGTTCTGCCCTTTCAGTCCGATCAGATTTTCGCCGTCCATAATGGGCGACCAGTCCGGCCCCTGGAGCTTTTCCAGCAGAGCCCCGATTCCGCGCGGCGCGTAAGGCGGTGGCGAAAGCGGCTCGCGTCCATCAGCATCGTGCGGGAGGATGAAACCGAATTTTTCATGTTCGGTCCCGAT
Organism: Gluconobacter cerevisiae; assembly: GCF_015244675.1. Classification (GTDB taxonomy): domain Bacteria; phylum Pseudomonadota; class Alphaproteobacteria; order Acetobacterales; family Acetobacteraceae; genus Gluconobacter; species Gluconobacter cerevisiae. Next base: position 142,484 of record NZ_JABCQO010000005.1, read on the forward strand.
CTTCCATTCCGATTTCGGTTTACAACCACGCGCGATCGCCTCGACGAGCTGCGCCCGGCTTTCGATCGACGCAGTATTGGACGTGCCGGGATTGGACATGGCGTTTGGCCTCGGTCTGAATTCGTTGTTCGATAATGATTGAACTGTAGCAGGTCCGACGGTTCTGTCACCCTTAGACAGAGCCCTCGGCTCCCGCTGACAGACGGGCCAGCCCCGCACAGACTGCCGTCTCTGCTCGCAACACGAGCGGCCCCAGACTGAGCGCATAAACGGCACCATGCCGCTTGAGCATCTCTACTTCGGTTTCCGAAAAACCGCCCTCCGGTCCGATCAGCAGAGCGGCGGCCTGCACACTCGCCTCCTCGCCCGGACGACGCTCCAGCGCCGCAAAGAGCGGACGGTCCTCCGGCCACTCCGCCAGTACGACACGCAGCGATTCAGGCGGCAGGATTTCAGGAACATCCAGTCGCTCACACTGTTCGGCCGCTTCCGTCGCAATTATAGCCAGACGTTCCAGATTGAGCCGGTGCGTATTGGTGCGCTCCGTCACAACGGGTCGGAATCGCGTCACGCCAAGCTCCGTACCCATGCGGATCACCAGCTCCGTCGCATCCCGCTTGAGCGGCGCAAACAGCAGCTCCACACCTTCCGTCGCCATGGGCGACCGTTCGCGATGTTGCAGCAGGACGCTCCCACGATCTTTCTTCAGGGCCGCAATCTCTGCGCTCCACTCCCCGTCGCGTTCGTTGAACACCCGCACAAGACTCCCCACGCCCTGACGCATGACATTGCCCAGATAATGCGCCTGCCCCGGGGGAAGCGACAGAGTCTGGCCCTCCACGAAAGCTGTGTCAGACGCAGGAACATAAAGTCGGGGATCAGATCGGCTCATCCTTTTCCGATAGCGCGCCTCGGCCATTGACGGAAGCACGTCCACACAGCATCACATCTCCCCATGAGCCAGACCCGCGCCCATACCGATATCCATTTGAACGGCCGCATCGCACGCCTTCCCGAGCCATGGCGCTCCTATGCGCTGCTCGCCCGTCTAGACCGTCCGGTCGGAACGTGGCTGCTGCTGCTGCCCGGCGTGTGGGGGCTGTTCCTCGCTCCGGGTGCGTCCCTCCAGACGCGGCTGATCGACACGGCGCTGTTTGCGTTCGGCTCCCTCGTCATGCGTTCGGCAGGATGCGTCGTGAACGACATCTGGGATCGTGACATCGACGCAAAAGTTGCCCGGACCGCAGGCCGCCCCCTCGCCAGCGGGGCATTGTCGCTGAAGCAGGGGCTGCTGCTTTTGGCTGTCCTACTGCTGATGGGGCTGGGTGTCCTGCTCTGCCTGCCGCCGGTGTGCTGGGCTCTCGCTCCGCTCGCGCTTCTGCTCGTTGCGCTTTATCCGGCCGCCAAGCGCGTCACATGGTGGCCGCAGCTCGTCATGGGATTCACCTTCGGATTCGGCGCCCCCATGGGCTATGCCGCAGCCGCCGGGACGCTTGATGGCAATGGGCTCCTTCTCTACGGCGCCGTCATTCTGTGGCAGCTCGGATTCGATACGATCTACGGCTTTCAGGATATGGATGACGACGCCCGCATCGGTGTGCGCTCCACTTCCCGTCTGATGGAAAAGAACGCCCGCTCCTTTATCGGCACCTGTTACAGCCTCATGATTCTGGCTCTGGCACTCGTCGGCATCCATGCGCATCTGCACTGGATTTTCTGGCCGTTCCTCGCCCTCGCAACGGCCATGTTGCTCCAGCAGGTTCGTGTGCTGAACCCTTATGATGCTCCGGCCTGTCTCAGAGAATTCCGCCGGAATGTGCCCATCGGGTTCGTGCTGGCGGCAGGTTTTGTCGCTGCAAGATTTTTTGGATGATCACCACCCTGGGCGATCCCGTCCGCTTCATCCGCGACAACACTCTCGTGGCACAGGCCCCTCTGGTACCCGAAATTTCCCTGTATCTGGCGACTGAGATTACCCCGATCTGGCAGGCCAGCGAGGCCTATCTTGAACAGATCGGCATAGAGCCGCCTTTCTGGGCTTTTGCATGGCCGGGAAGCCAACTCATCGCCCGTTTCATCCTCGATAACCCCGAGCATGTGCGCGGACGGCGTGTTCTGGATGTGGCCTGCGGATGCGGGCTGGCCGCCATTGCCGCCGCCCTGTCAGGCGCATCTGTTGTGCAGGCTAACGATATTGATTTTATGGCGCTGGAAGCCACAGCCCTCAATGCGGGGCTGAATCAGGCGACGATCACTCCGCTTCCCGGCGATCTGATCGGAACGATCCCGGACTGCGATCTGCTGGTCATCGGAGACGTTTGCTACAACGAAGCCATGGCCTCACGCATTATTCCGTGGCTTCTTGATTGTTCGAAAACCTGCGAAGTCTGGCTCTGCGATCCAGGTCGGCACTATGCCCCGTCAATACCGCTCGAAGTTCTGGTGCGGCAGTCGGTCTCTGTCACGCAGGAACTGGAAAGCATAGAACAACGCGCAACCACATTGTTCAGGCTACGAGATATTTCCGCCCCAGACTGAGCGCAGCCCCCGTCAGAGCCGCGACCATTGCAGCCCCAAGGCAGATGAAGGCCGGATTGGGAAAGATTGTGAACAACGCTGCAACGAGAAGTGCGCCCGTCGTCTGTCCCGCCAGCCTCGCAACCGACAGCATGCCACTCGCCCCGCCCTCCCGTCCGGGAGGGGCCGTGACCATGATGGCGCGGTTGTTAGGCGGCTGAAACAGGCCAAAGCCACATCCAGCAAAGAGCGTCCGCCAGGCGATATCCCAGTTGCCTGCATCCGTCGGCAGAAACCAGAGCAGACAGAATCCGCTTGCCGTAATAAACAGCCCGATCGACGAAAGAACCGATGCCGGGAAGCGGTCGGCCAGACGGCTGACCACAAAGGACATTGTCGCCACCCCCACGGCCCAGGGAGCGATCAGAAGACCGATCGTCCCAGCCCCGCGATGAAACACAGAAGCCAGGGTGAAGGGCATCGCTACGATATAGAGATTGGATGCCACAAACCCCATAAATCCCACCAGACAGGCCAGCAAAAAAGGTCGGCGCGCCAGAAGATCGACAGGTACAATCGGCTCAAGCCGCTCACGCTGATAATGCAACAGCATGGCCCAGCACAGCACACCCGCAACCGTGACCACAGCGCCAGACACGAAATCGGCGTGCATCAACCCGTCAAGCCCTACGCCGGTCAGAGCGAAAGACGCCACCGTCAGAAGCGAGCCGACCACATCGGTTGGAATATCGCTGCGAGGGGTCTCGGGGAGTGCTGCATGCGCCAGTGCCAGAGCAGCCAGTGCCAGAGGCAGATTGACCCAGAAGATCCAGGGCCAGCTTGCCACGGAAAGGATCAGTGATCCCAGAGACGGTCCGAGCGCCACGCCCAGCCCTACGAACAATCCGTTGAGCGCAATCCCGCGCCCCAGTTCATTATGGGGATAGATGAAGCGGACGAGCGCGATGTTCACGCTCATGATACAGGCGCCCCCCACGCCCTGTAAGGCGCGCGCCAGTGTCAGTTCCAACAGGTTCTGGGAGAGCGCGCAGGCCACGGATGCGATCAGGAACAGGAAAATCCCGAACTGGCTCAGCCGTCCAAATCCCACACGGGCACCAAGAGACGCCAGCGGCAACAGACAGGACAGGTTTGCAAGCTGATAGGCATTCACGACCCAAATAGCCCGTGACGATGACGCATGCAGATCCACCGCGATCAGCGGCAGGGCCACATTGGCAATCGCGTAATCCAGAACCGACAGAAGAAGCGCCAGAAGAACGGCGGACATCGCCTTGACCCGCTGCGCCCCGTAAAGCCCGGCATGACGTTTGGAGTCGTATTCTTCGTGTTGTTGCTCGTCTTCCGTCGTGGCCGTCATGGTATCAGCGTCCCAGATCACGCAGGCGCATGCCTGCAAAAAGATTGGCCTCCAGCTTTTCGAGCGAGACACCTTTCGTTTCGGGGACGAACAATACGGTCACAACAATGAAAAGACCATTGAAGAGAGCAAACATCAGGAACGTCACAGAAGCGCCCATCATAGCCATGCCCAACGGAAACATGTTGGAGATGGCCCAGTTCGCAGCCCAGTTCGTCACGGTCGAGCAGCCAATTCCGAAATCGCGCCCCCGCGTTGGCTGCACTTCAGAACACAGCGTCCAGACCAGCGGTCCTTCACCAATGGCAAACCCGGCCACGAACAGGAGAACAAAACCGCAAAGCAGAAGCTGGGACTCAAAACTGTTCGCCCCAATAGCCAGCAGCGTTCCGACCCCCGCCAGAGAAAAGGCGGCAATCGCACAGCTCAGGATCAGCAGCGGCCGCCGCCCCCAGCGATCGACACAGGCAATCGCAACCCCCGTCAGCGCCATATTCGTCAGCCCGACAAGAGTCGTTGCCCAGATGGCAGCATTGGTTCCAAAATGCGCGGCCTGAAACACACGAGGCGCATAATACAGAAGCGCGTTGATCCCCGAGAGCTGCTGCATGATTTGAAGCAGCATGCCCAAAAAGACTGTCCGCCGGAAATTGGGGTTGCTTTTGAAAAGCCCAATCCCCGCATCGCTGCTTTTCTGAAGGCGCGACTGGATATCGATCAGTTCCGCTTCCGCCACTTCCTCATCGGATCGCAGACTCTGCAAAACCCGGCGCGCGTGTTCTGTTTCTCCACGCATCATCAGCCAGCGCGGGCTGTGCGGCAGGATCAACACAATCACAAGAAAGAAACTGGCGGGGACTGCCATAACGCCCAGCATCCAGCGCCAGTGCCCTCCCGAAGCCAGCAGACTGTCGGAAACAAAAGCGAGGAAAATCCCGAGAGAGACCATGAGCTGATAAAATGAAATCATGGAACCGCGAACGGATTCAACCGTGATTTCAGAAATGTAGAGAGGGGCAGCGAACGCCGCCACGCCAACCGCAAGCCCCAGAAAAATTCGACCTACGATCATGATTGCAGCGCCGGGAGCCAGGGCGCAAAGCAGCGTCCCGATCAGGAAAAGAATCGCAGCACCGAGCATCGCCCCAGTTCGCCCGAACCGAACTGAAATCCGACCGGCAAACAGCGATCCTACCGCCGCGCCCGCCATCATGGAGGATACGATCCAGCCCTGAAGGACGTCGCCCGCATGAAAATCGGTTGCAATGAAAGGAAGGGCCCCTGCGACGACGCCGGTATCAAGACCGAACATCAGCCCCGCCAGAGCGGCCAGAATACCGAGGGTTGTCGCCCGTGCCGTGCTGCGGGTCTGTCCCGTGGACAGCCCTTCGCTGGAAGACGCAGCAATCCCAACCATACCCTTAGTCACCCCAAACATATCCCCTCATACCGGCAAGGAGAACAGAACCGAATGTTCCGAAATCGGAAACAGACGGTCCTGTATTTAATAATCGATCAGGGGTGTGGTCTATATCGAAACCAACAGAAAATCACTTTTCTGCGTAAGGATTTTTCGTTCCGCGTAATTGCACACGCACTGGAACACCCGGCATGTGGAATGTTTCCCGCAAGCCATTAACCAGATAACGCTTGTAGGAATCAGGAAGCTGTTCTGCTCGTGTACCAAACAGGAGGAATGTCGGCGGACGCGCCTTCACCTGCGTCATGTAGCGCAACTTGAGGCGACGACCATCCACGAGGGGCGGTTGATGACGCTCCAGAGCATCCTCGAACCAACGGTTCAGCTCACCCGTCGAAACACGCGAATTCCAGATCTCGTAAACCTCCCGTACAGCCGGAAGAAGACGATGCACACCTGCTCCAGTCAGCGCTGAGAACGTCACGACCGGAATACCCCTGACCTGCGCCAGCGAAATTTCCAGACGATCCAGAATCGCTTTTTTCGTCGCGTTCCGGTCTTCAACCGCATCCCATTTATTCAGCGCAATTACACAAGCACGGCCCTCACGCTCGATCAGACGACCGATCTGGAGATCCTGCTCATGAACGCCAAGCGTGGCATCAATTACCAGCACGACCACTTCCGCCATTTTCAGGGCTTCGATGGAGGCCGAGACCGACATACGCTCCAGATTTTGCTCAACACGGGCACGCTTGCGCATTCCGGCCGTATCAACCAGCCGGATCTCGCCATGCTCGTCCCGCAGATCGACGGCAATGGAATCGCGCGTCAGACCGGCCTCAGGGCCGGTAATCATGCGCTCTTCACCGAGCAGACAGTTCAGCAGCGTGGATTTTCCAGCATTCGGGCGCCCGATAATCGCCAGACGTAGCGGACCTGCCGGACGTTCGTCCTCGTCATTCCCCTCTTCGCCTTCGCTCTTGGAAACTTCCCGACGACGCTGTTTTTCAGCCGGAGGAAGACGCTCGGCAATCTCGCCCATCAGGTCGGCAATACCTTCGCCATGCTCTGCCGACAGTGCCAGCGGGGTACCAAGGCCAAGGGAATAGGCTTCAAGAGCCGCATTCGTGCCCGCCTGCCCCTCGGCCTTGTTCGCAATCAGCAGAACCGGGCGGTTCTGACGACGCAGCCAGCTTGCAAAATGCGCGTCCGCAGGCGTGATGCCAGAACGCGCGTCAATGCAAAACAGCACCAGATCCGCCATCGCAACAGCAGATTCTGACGAGGCGCGCATCCGCCCGTACAGCGTATCAGGTGCTGCTTCTTCAAGCCCGGCCGTATCGATCAGCCGCACACGACGACCGCGCAAAAGGGCTTCGCCCTCCTTGCGGTCTCGCGTAACGCCCGGCATGTCGGAAACGATCGCCTGACGGCGGCCGACAAGCCGGTTGAACAGAGTGGATTTCCCGACATTCGGGCGCCCGGCAATAACAACAACGGGCAGGTTCTCAGAGGTCATTCGTTCAGCCATAGGCCCGCAGCACGGCATCCTGCGACAGAGCCAGCACATGACCGTCACAGACGATCGGCTGAACCTGACACGGGGCAACGGTCTTGCGGGTCAGTTCAAGTTTCCCGGTCACGGCGTTCACGACCACCATGCCTTCTTTCGGAAAGGTGGAGAAGCAGACCAGCTTGCCATTCACCAGAAGCGGTCCCACCCAGGCAATAGCGTCCTTTTCCACGTCCACACGGATAAAGCGACGGAGCTGCGTGATCCAGCGGACATGCCCGGACAGACGATCCAGACAGGCGATCTGCTGATCCGTGGACAGCACATACATCCAGTCGCCACAGATCGCCAGAGGACTCTGTCCGCTGACCTCACGTTCCCACAGGCGGCGGCCCGAACGCATATCGATTGCTACCAGCACACGGGACATGGACACAGCATAGGCCGTGCCGTCCTTGATAACCGGCGCCCCCCGGATGCACGAGAAATCCAGCATGGCGCCCATGCCGTTCGTGCCGCCCAGACTGTCGCTCCAGACCATCTCGCCGGAAGCTGCACGCAGCGCGACCAGATCGCCACTGCCAAAGCCCGCCAGAATGACGCCATCCACAAAGGCCGGAGCCGACTGGCCGAAAATTACCGTGTCTGCAGCCGTCGCCTGATACGCCCAGACCTGATGGCCCGTATTGGCATTCAGTGCGATCAGCCGCTCGTCAATGGTTCCGAAGACCATCAGGCCTTCCGCGATCGTGGGAGCGGAACGGCCCGGCGTTCCAGTACTCATACGCCATTTCACCTTGCCCGTCAGCGCCTCAACCGCAAGTGCCTGCGCCACGCCGTCCACGATGTAGAGCGTATCCCCATCAAGCGCGAGGCCACCGCCGATATTGGTGGAACGGCTTGCCGATGATGCAGGCTGACGCGTCCAGACAAGGCGGCGCTCCGGCCATGTCCAGGCCTTTACCACACCCTGCGCATCCGTCGTGTAGAGATGGCCGTTTCCAATCACTGGGGGCGACTGGATGGCACCACGGTTGGTCGGCATGATGGCGACCATGGCCAGGAAGCTGGACGGATCAGTCGGTGCGCCGATGGCCTGGCTCCAGGCCAGGTCTGGGCCGTTCCAGGCTGCATTCACCGCGACATGGGAAGGGCGTCCACCCTCCTGAAGCCATTCCCGAACCGGCTGCACCGGCCCGAGATTGATCGGCGTATGGTCGTCGTGATCGACCGTCAGCCCTGCACCCGTGGACAGCACATCCACACGATGCCCGGCCAGAGGCGGCTTCTTGTCGTCTTCAAACAGGCTGCACCCGCCCAGGACTGCGAGCGCACCGCCCGAACAGGCTGTCCGCAGCAGGCTGCGACGGTTCATGGACAGCGAGCGGGAAAAAGAGGAGCGGGAAAGAACAGGACGGCGCATCAACCGGCGTCTCCAAATGTCTCAAGCAGGGCCTGTGCACGTGCACGCACCCCTTCTGTCGCGTTTGTACTGCTGACAATCTGCGTCAGGATGCGGCGGGCTTCCTTCTGCTGGTCGGCCGTCGCACCGGACCGCAGATCCAGCGCCACAAGACCTTCCTGAGCGAGAGGCGCCCATGCCCCGCCGCCCTGCGCCAGCGCTTCATAGCCCGAGCGGATCGCCTTCGGATCAGCAGGAGCCGCAGTCTGGGCATTCAGACCCATGTAGCGCGCCATGTCCCGCAGAGACGGCTCGGCTGCGGAATCATCCGCAACGCTTTTCCAGGACTGAAGAGCGGCAGCGTTCTGGTGTGCCTGAACCTGAAGGTCAGCAAGACGCAGCGCCGCATAAGAACGCGCACCCGCAGGACCATGCTCCGCCAGATCCTGCAAGGTTGCGGTGGCTTTACTGAGGGCCGCAGCGTCCCGCTTTGGATCAGACAGAGCCGCCATAGCCGTGAAATAGCGTGCCGATGCCGCTTTCTGCGCGACATGACGTGCATGGCTGTTCCAGCCCCACACCCCACCACCAATGGCGCCGACGAGCACGACAACGCCAGCCACGGCACCAATCCGCCGCGCCATGGCCCGTAACCGCTGCGCCTGCATTTCTTCGTCAATCTGCGAGATGAAATCGTCTGCCACCTGGTCCCCTGCTGGATCGGTCTTCAAACTGTTTGCACAACCATACAGGTGCGGAACCGTCGCGGCAAACGCTTCACACACCCGGACAGACATTCACGGAGAGCACAGTGCTGAAAAAGCGGTTTTTGCCAGAAAATCCGACCGGCCTTCAGACTTCCTTAACGCTCCCCGAAGCATCCTGACGGCCATGAAAAAGCCCGTCCCGCTCCTGCTGTTTCCACTGGTGTTTTGTGTCCTCGGCAGTTGTGCTCCGGACCGTATCGCGTCCGCCATCACCGGAAAGGACTGCAATACAGCGTATCTTTACGACGACGAAAGCTTCTGCGCGCGCCCGATCGGACCACCGCCGCCCCAGCCCTACTGTACGACGAGCTTTGAGGGCACCACCTGCTGGGCGCGTCCTGACCTCATGCCCAATGTTGCCCGCCAGACCTATGAAGGCCCGACGACGCTGACACCGCTCCAGAATCAGGAACGCATGGGGCAGTAAGAATCGCAGACTGCCCCCAACCGGGCTTCAGTGATGACCGAGCTTACGCCCTGCTGCTGCCAGATTGGCGGAAAGCGTCTGGAATGACGCCGCAATATGAGACTGAACGGCTGCGCTTCCGGCGTGGACATGAGCGATCCGCGCACTGGCTTCCTGACTGATGGCCGTTTCCTCGCGGTTGGCCTGAGCCGCAACACAGGCGTTATAGACGCGGGCTGCCTTTTCATAGACCGTCACCCGATCAACGCTTTCGTTATACAGCGCGACCGTCCCGGCCTTGATCGCAGGCGCCTGAGGCTCGGCACCACATTTTGGGGCAGTCCATGCTGCTTCAGCCGCCTGTGCCGTGCCGGCACCGACAATCCCTGCGAAAACCAGTCCAAACAGCACCGCCTTACGGCTGGCGGCAACGCAACGTCTCATACAACTCCCTTTCCTGATTGAAGCGTTGCGCGCCCTACGCCCAGATCAAGGCGCAAATTTGGCAGGCTGCCCCGTAGGCGCACCCGGAACTTCATTGTCCTGCATGACGACAGTTCCACGAACGATGGTCGCCATCGGCCAGCCCGTGACGCGCGTGCCGTCAAAGGGCGTCCAGCCCGCAGGTGAAACAATCCAGTCATTGGTGATTTCGCGCTCGGCTTTCATGTCCACGAGTGTGAAATCGGCATCAAATCCAACAGCCATTCGCCCTTTAGTATGCAACCCGTAAACCCGCGCCGGACCAGCGGCCATTAGATCCACCAGACGCGACAGCGACAGACGTCCGGCATTCACATGATCGAGCATGACCGGCACGATTGTCTGCGTCCCCGTCAGGCCAGCCGGGCATTTCGGCCAGGGAAGCTGCTTGGCTTCAAGCGGATGCGGCGCATGGTCGGACGAGACCACGTCCACACGCCCATCCCGTACGGCCTTCCAGCTCGCTTCCCAATGCGGACGATCCCGCAATGGCGGGTTCATGACTGCTAGACCACCAAGCTTTTCATAACATTCCGGCGCAACCTGCGTCAGATGGTTCACCAGAACCTCAACCGTGGAAATATCCCGATATTCTGCCAGATATTCCAGTTCTTCCGCTGTCGAGACGTGCAGGATATGCGCCGGGCGGTTGGTCTTGCGGGCCAGTGCCATGATGCGGCGCGTGCCGAGGAACGCACATTCCACATCCCGCCACACACTATGCGTTTCGTAAGGCTGGCCTTCGTGAAACATCGGTTTGCGGGCCTGAAGGCGATACTCGTCCTCGGAATGATAGGCCACGCGGCGATGGCCTGAGCGCATAACCGCTTCAAGCCCCGCATCGTCCTCAATCATCAGATTGCCGGTGGACGATCCTGCGAAAACCTTTACCGCGCACACGCCCGGCTGCTGCTCCAGCATCGCCAGATCCGGCGTATTCTCGCGTGTCGCGCCGACATACATCCCGACATCCACATGGGCCGTCTTGCGGATATGATCGCGCTTCCAGTCGATCATCGTCACGTCGGTAATGCTCGGAGACGTGTTGGGCATGTCGAAAACCGTTGCAATGCCGCCCAGCGCTGCAGCCCGCGTTCCGGTTTCCAATGTTTCGACCTCCGGCTTGCCCGGATCGCGCAGATGAACATGCGCGTCGATCAGACCGGGCAGAACATGCAGTCCGCGTGCGTCAATGACCCGATCCGCCTCGTCCGTACCCGAAACTGACAGTGACGCCACCTTGCCGTTGCGAACCCCGATATCTGCTTCAGCCTCGCCCCAGGGAAAAACGCAGCGTCCACCGCGGATGATCAGATCGTAATGCATGTTTCGTCCTTGCAAATCAGTAAAAAACCAAGTCTCAGCCCGTCATGGTGTGTGTGCGAGCGTGTCAAAGGTATCTCCATCTACGGAGACACCCTCGATGTGATGGCGATGCCACAAAGCATAAAACAGTAATGTCCAGGCCTGCCGCGCGACGCCGCGCTGGCTGGCGCGGGCGAAAAGACGCTCCACATCCTGCTGCGGCATCATGGCGCGGATACAGGGCTGACGAGCCACCAGAGGCCCCAGACGCGGCGCCTGTTTCTCGATCCATGGCCCTACAGGCACCGTAAATCCTTGTTTTGGCGCAAACGGCCGGGCCTGAGGTAGCGCATCCTGAAGCCAGCGACGCAGAAGCCATTTCCCGTAGCCGTCACGCACTTTGAACGTCTCAGGCAAAGACCAGATCGCTTTGGCCACAACCGGGTCCAGAAGCGGGGTACGCCCTTCCAAAGAATGCGCCATCAGACAGCGATCCAGCTTGAGCAGCAGATCGTTGGGCAGCCATTCCGCAATATCCAGCGCCTGCGCGCCTTCGAGCCCGAATGTTCCGAGCGCGAGTTCCGTCATGGCGATCCCGTGCCGCCACTGCCGCCCCCGCTGCGGAAAGCGTTTGCCAAACGTCCCGGACCGATACGGTGCACGGCCACCTTTCCACCAGGGCTTCATGACCCGTCGATAACGACCATAGCCCGCAAAAAGCTCATCCCCACCCTCACCGCTCAGGATAACGGTGACGTCTTTTTTTGCTTCGCGAGCCAGAAACCACGTCGGGATAATGGCGTAATCCGCCGCAGGGTCGTCCATACACCCTACGATGGCCGGCAGATCACGCCAGACCATGTCTTCAGTGACGGTCAGGACATGATGATCCGCACCGACAGACGCGGCCAGAGCAGCGGCATCGGCGGATTCGTCTGCCGATCCGGCATCGAAACGCGCGGTCCATGTTTTGGGGTGTGGCAGTCCCAGCCGATGAGCTGCCGCCAGAATGACGGAACTGTCGATCCCGCCCGACAGGAACAACCCAAGCGGCACATCCGCCCGCAGATGCGCTCCCACGCTGTCAAGAAGCGCCGTGTCCAGCCGCGCCAACGCGTCCGTATCCGTCAGACCGGCCGGAACCGTATCCCGTGCCTCGTGCAGAACGTGACGACGGCGTGACTCCACGATTCGCCCATCCACGATCCTGAGCGTTTCGCCCGGCAGAAGACGCCGGATACCTTCGAAAATGGTGTCCTGCCCGGTCGTGAACTGAAGCTGCATCAGTTCATCGCGCGCACTTTCGCGAACGTTGCGTCTGCCGAACCCGCCCGCCAGCAACGCCTGTGCTTCGGATGCGAAGGCGATGCCTCTTTCGTAAGCCGCAATATAGAGCGGCTTGATCCCGAACGGGTCACGCGAGAGCACCATTTCATGGCGCCCCTGCTCGTTCTCCACGATCGCGATGGCGTACATGCCCCGCAATGCATGGGTATAACCTGCACCGTCCTGTAACCACAGATGCAATGGCGGCTCGCAGTCACTATGTGTCTGAAAGCAGGTTGCAGGAAAACGTTTGCGAATGGCCGGATCGTTGTAGATTTCACCATTCGCGATCAAGGCTGCCGCGCCAAGTTTAAAGGGTTGCGCGCCGCCTGCGATATCGACGATGGACAGCCGCCGATGACGCAGGGCGGCCCCCGCCAGATCCAGCCGCCCTTCCCCATCCGGTCCACGATGGAAAATCGCCTGTGACATACGCTCCAGCGCAGCTTGATCCGGACGATGTCCCGGCAGACACGACAGGCCTGCGATGCCACACATCAGGCACGCACCCCATCCAGAAACGCTGACCATCGCGCCATAACCACGTTCTGGGAAAACTCCCGCTCGAACCGCGTCCGTCCGTTCACGGAAAGCTGCTGCGCCAGTGCAGGATTTTCCAGAATACTGCCAATCTGCGCTGCAAGATCCTTTTCATCCTCGACTGCGGCCAGAAGCCCGTCTTGTGTGCCTTCAAGGATTTCCTGCGGGCCCTGAATGCGGCTCGCTACGACTGGCACTCCGGCGGAGAGCGCCTCAATGACGACATTCCCCAGCGGCTCGATCCGGGACGGACAGACCAGCGCGTCACAGGCCCGCAGCCATGGGCCGCTCTGCCCAATCCAACCGGGAAGATGTACACGATCCGCAACACCCTCCGCTTTCGCCAATGCCTCAAGCGCGGCACGCTCCGGTCCTTCGCCCGCAATGACGAGATGCACACCTGGAAGATGCGTCATCGCGCGGATCAACACGTCGAAGGCCTTGTTTTCATGCAGACGGCCCAGAGCGAGCACAAACGGCACTTCCTGCGGCAGAAAAGCGGGACGCTGCGGTGTCACGTCCGAAAAATCCGTCGCGAAATTCGGCAGGTGATGCACGCGATCGGCGGCCCAGCCCTGCGTTTTCATCCATTCCGCCAGCCCCCGCGTATTGCCGATCAGATGGTCACAGCGACGATAGTTCGACAGGTCGTAATATCCGCCCAGACGCCCGGCCATCTGCCACGGACCTGACGGCACCAGACGCGCCGCCCGGCTCATCCACGCCACAACGACATCCGGCCGGAACGCATTCAGACTACGCCGCAGCGCCGGCCGGGTCCGCAGATCCAGCAAACCGCCGAACCGGTATGTCCGGGTATCGACTCCTGCTTCCTCAAGTCGTCCAAGCCGACCGACATCGTGTCGGATCAATGCCTGAACGGGACGACCGTCTCGCATCTGCGCCATCGTCAGGCGTTCAAAGAACAGCTCTGCGCCCCCTCTGGGAGCCCCCGCCATCACATGGGCCACACGACCCCGGTATTCGTTGGACGATGCAGACATCATCCTTCTTTTATCGGGCATGACCGACAGGGCATCAAGTCAGTCTGTTTCAAGGTCCGGAATAAACACGTCTTTTTCATTGAGGATTTCCGTCGCGGCCTTCAGAACCCGCGCCACGTCCAGTCCAGCCATTGGAGCATGACCTTCCGGTCCCGGCGCTTCTACAAACCGTGCAAGACAACCGGCTGGCGCATATTCCGATGCCCGGGACGGCCCGAACAGCCCCAGCGTCGACGTCCCCGCAGCAGCGGCCAGATGCATCAGGCCAGAATCGTTGCCTACAAACAGTGCGCAACGCTGAAGAAGCGCTGCCACATCGCCCAACGCGTGGTTCCCGCCCAGATCCAGCGCATCGGGAAGCGCCTCCAGCACCGGCTCCGCCCGCGTACGCTCGTCTTCACCGGGTCCATAAAACACAACCGGACGCAGATTTTCCGACCGCAGTGCCTGCGCCAGCGCTACAAACCGTTCGGGTGGCCAGATCTTGCCGTCCCAGTTCGCCGTTGGCCCTAGTGCCAGCCAACGCCCTTCAGGCAATGTCGCAACTGCATTCGCCCGTTGTGCCTCGGACGTCCAGACCTTTGGCATTGGCGTGCGGCGATACCCCAGCGCCTCCCCGAGTTGCTCGACACGCCGTCCGGGCCGACGCCCGCCCCGTACGATAATCCGACGCCGCGCCCGCAACGTCAGTCCGAGCAGCGATCCGCGCAGGTCCACGACCATGAACCATCGCGTCGGAAAACAGGTCCGCCACAGATCAATCCAGTGCCGGTCATGGCGGCGCTTCTCCATGGTAATGATGCGCTCACAGCGTGGATCAGATTCGAAAAGCCCCGCCGCCACAGGACCACAGACGATTGTAAACATCGCCGCCGGATAGCGTTTCTGCAACGCACCCAGCACGCCTGTGGAAATTACCGCATCGCCCAGACGGTTGGACGTAATGAACAGAATTCGCATCATTCGCGATGCCACACCGCATCCTTGATAGTGCTCACGAATACCTCATGCACCTGCAGTTCTTCCGCGGTCGGCGGGGCCATTGTCCGTGGCGGACGACTGGCCAGTGCGTTGATCCCATCCGTCATGCTGCGACTGCGGGACGGCCCTGCCAGACCTAAGCCACGCTGCCGCCCGCCCATCAGTTCGACATACACATCCGCAAGAAGTTTGCAGTCCAGCAGCGCGTTATGGGTGCCGCGCTGCGACAGGTCGATTCCGAAACGGCGGCATAACGCATCAAGACTTGCCGGAAGTCCCGGATATTTCTTCCGCGCCATTTCCACCGTGTCGATGGCCCGGCTGGCATAATCGAGCGGTTCGCGCCCACAGAACTTCAGCTCAGCATTGACGAACTTGAAATCGAAGCGGGCATTATGCGCAATCATCGAGCTATCTCCGATGAACTCCAGAAAGCCGTCCGCGACTTCGGCGAATTTTGGCTTCCCTTCCAGATCCTCAATACGGAACCCATGCACCTTGGTCGCCTCGGGCGGAATGTCGCGCTCGGGATGTACCAGCACATGATAGACCTCACCCGTCGGGAGATCATCAATCAGTTCAAGAGCCGCGATTTCGATGATCCGGTCGCCCATATCCGGGTCAAAACCCGTGGTTTCCGTATCGAACAGGATGGATCTTTTCATGACGCCTCACGCAGCCGGTGCAACAGGGCATGGACCTGCCGGGCGGCATATCCACGTGACAGGCCGGTTCGTATCACGATGTCGGCCCGGCGTCTGCGTTCATGGTCACTCATCTGACGCTTGAGCAATCCTTTGGCGTCCATCACGCTCATACGCCCCCCGCTGCGTCCGCGCTGCCGGATACGCGACAAACGCGTGCTCATCGGGGCTTCTGCAACCACAACCAGATCGCACCGTCGGTCTTCGCCAATTTCCATCAGCAGCGGAATATCCAGCACACAGAATGGCTCTTTCCGTGCCCGGCACTGTTTCAGAAAACGCGCCCGTTCTGCTCGCACCAGCGGATGCATGATGGCTTCCAGACGTTTCAGCGCATCAGGCTGCGTTCGTACAACCTCTCGCAGCGCGCCTCGATCCAGATGCCCTTCAAGCACCGTTTTGGAGAACATTTTTTCGATCAAAGGGAGTGCCTTGCTCCCTTTACCCTGAAGCCTCCGAACACACGCATCCGCATCGAAAACCGACACTCCGCCCTTGCGGAACAGCGTCGCAACCGTACTTTTCCCGGCTGCCATCCCACCCGTCAGGCCAATAATCCGCACGCTCTAGCGCAGGCTCGCCGCCAGAAGATCGAACGTCGTCTGGTCGGCCTGCGGATCGACGCCAAACCATGCTCGAAACCCCGCCCGCGCCTGATGCACAAGCATTCCCAGACCATCCACAGTCCGCAATCCGCGATCCTGAGCCGCCAGCAACAGAGGCGTCTCGCGCGGGGTATAGACGATATCGGTCACGCACAGCCCCGGGGCAGCTTCTCTAAGCGCGGAATCCCAGTCCATGCCCGGCTTGCCCCCCATTCCCATGGAGGTGGCGTTCACCAGAAGCGAACAGCCCGACAGCAGGGACGGCCATTCGTACCACGCGACGGCCTCGCCGCCGCCAAGTGCTGCGACCAGAGCCTCGGCCCGCTCCGGCGTCCGGTTCGCGATCACGACTTCGCAACCCCGATCCAGAAGCGCTGCCGCCACGGCCCGCGCCGCACCACCCGCGCCCAGAATCAGGGTGCGACCACCAATCGCGACATCATGCGCGCTCAGATTGTCGCAAAACCCTGTTCCGTCTGTGCAATCACCGATGATTCGTCCAGCCACAAAACAGATCGTATTCACAGCCCCCGCCCGTTTGGCGGTCGGAGTGAGTTCGTCACAGGCGCGCATGGCAGCTTCCTTATGCGGAATCGTGACGTTCACGCCCTGAAAACCCGCTGCTGCCAGCCCGCGCAACGCCTGATCGAACCCTTCAGGCTTTGTCGGCAACGGCACATACGCGCCATTCACCCCGTTCACCCGACACCAGTGATTGTGCATCAGCGGAGAGCGCGAATGTTCGACGGGCCATCCCATGACGCCTGCAAGTTTCGTATGCCCGTCAATCACGCGGCCAGCCTTTCCCAAACTTTCGGCAGCAGGAGCGCCAGACGCTCGGCCCATGCCCGCTGCCCGTCTTTTTCAAGGATCAGATCCTGCCGGATTTCGATTTCCAGATAAGGCAGGCCCGTCGCTTCTGCGTGGCGCGGTACCGTGTAATCGGACGTATCGGTCAGGACGTAAGGCTCGTTATCGCCCACGCAGAGTGCGCTGTCTTCACGCAGCAGGTCCAGCGCGATCGACGCCATGCGGCTGTCCTGATTGTGCAGAATGCCGATCTGCCACGGGCGGTCTTTCCCGTTCATCTGCGGCGTAAAGCTGTGCAACGCAATCAGCGCCGTCGGACGCGAACCTCGTTCAGCCAGAACTTCCGCGATCGTGTCATGATACGGGTGCAGAATTTCACGTTCCCGCTTCGCCCGGCAGGTGTCCTGAGCGGTCCGATTGACCGGGACCGACGTGCCATCGCTCACACCCGGCATGGAGGTCGGATGGCCGGGCGCGCGGTTGCAGTCGATCACGAGGCGTGAATACACCTGCTCGATCAACGCTGCGCCAAGCGTTTCATGCAGCACTCGCCCGACACCGACGATACCGATATCCCAGGCGATGTGCCGCTCCCAGTCCTCGGTCCGCACCCCCATGTCCCCCAGCGCATCCGGCACTGCCCGTCCCGCGTGATCGCTCACGAACACAAACGGAGACGGTGTTTTTTCAGGGAAAAGAAGGAAGGGCGCCGGGTCATTGGCACCAAGAAGGGGAGCAGACATCAGGACTTCACTCTTACTATCCAGCCAGAGCCTGCACAGTATGCCTCACGGCGTCAGCAGACCAGTCCATGTTTCCGATGGATTCCGCGACGACTTCGCCTTTCGCGTTCAGGATCAGTGACCGCGGCACGCCATGCAGGGACATGACGTCCGGTGTCAGGCTCTTCAAATCGTCAGGGCGTACCTGCCGGATCGACTGTATCAGCGCCGTCTGATCCGCCGTCTCCATCATCACAGCCGAGAGCGGGTCGACCAGTATCGGCAAAGCGTCGATCCCGTGGCTGTCATAAAATGCCCGGACCTTGGGGATCGTACTACCACGCACAGCCACGGCGACGATCTGCGGCCCCTCGGCCCCCAGCGTCTTGGCCGTCGCATTTACCGAAGGCAGTTCACGGATGCAGGGCGGGCACCATGTCGCCCAGAAATGCAGGATGAACGGCTTACCGTACCAGTGCGACAGCGGCACGTCCTGATCCTGCTCGTTCTTCACGCTCAGCGGCGGCAGGACTTTCGGCACAGCCAGTTTGCCGAAAGAATTCGGCTCGAAAGCTAGTCCTTTACCGACTTCTTCCTTTGCCGTCGTTGCGGCAATGGCCCGTTCCGAAAGCAGAAGGGCACCGGCGCCGCCTAAGAGATGACCCATGAGATGACGGCGTGTCAGGGGAAAAGTCATGTTGGAAATCCGTTCTTTCATTACAGCAGATCTATCCCATCGCGCTCAGACGGCCGTGGCGGCAAACACCCGACGAAGCGCGCCAACGGCATCGGAGCTTCCCCAGTCCAACGCACCTGCCGATGTCGCGCGAATGCACCCTTCACTATCAATCAGGAATGTTACGGGGATGGCAAGTTCCGCAGTGCCGTACCAGGTCTTCAGATCCGTCCCGTTCACCGTCCATGCGGGTAAATCTGCGATACCGTTTCGATCCAGAAACGCACGAACATCGTCGGGCAATCCACTTGAAACCGCGACCGGTACAACAGGGCAATCTATCCCCCAAGTCCGCATGAACGCTGCAAGGGCGGGCAGTTCATGACGGCAGGGCGGACACCATGTCGCCCACACATGCAGCAGAAACGGCGCTCCCCGATGCGAGATAAGTGACGAATGTGCGCCCTCAGGGCCGGACAGTGAAAGCGCAACAGGCTCTGACACGGCCCGCCCCGGCATCAGCCGCTCAATCGGCATCCCACGACGCACAACCGTCCCGGCCAGTTTCGAAGCCCCGATCCCTACCAGAACCGCGAGACCAGCCGTTCCGACAACAACATTCCGCCGACTGACCAGCCCTGCCTTCACGCCGGTTTGGACGCCTGAAGGCCCGACAGGATCTTTTCAAAAGAATCCTGACTGTCCGGCGCACTCCACGCCATTTCCCCTTCAACACCGGCGCGCAGTCGTCCCTGCGAATCAATCACGCAGGTCATGGGAAGGCTTGGCTCGCCGGAGGTGAACCACTGAGAAAACTCATGCTGGCCCAGCGTCCAGGGCGCGATATGCGGCAAATTGCCCTGCGCCAGAAAGATCATCACTTTCGGCAGCGGACTCGCCACGGCGACTGGAATGACAGGAATGCTGGCCCCGATTTTCTCGATGAACGCATTCAGTGCAGGAAGTTCGAGCCTGCAGGGCGGGCACCACGTGGCCCACAGATGCAGAATAAAGGGCCGCCCCCTCAACGAGGAGAGCGCCAGCGTCGTGCCGTCTGGCCCCTTAAGCTGGAAATTCACGGGCTCCAACTTAGGCGCAGCGGGCGCAAGCGAGGGCAGCACGGATTGTGCTCCCTCCGCCGCGCGGGCGGAATTCCCCAGCCCGCAATTGCAGAGGGAGGCCGCCGCAGCTAGGCTGGCCGCTCCTCCAAGAAGGGTTCGCCGGTCGATCTGCTTCCGAATCATCTGTTTACGGTTATCATGAAAAACGCTCCTGTCGACACACAATCAGATGCCGCCACGTCCTTTGAAGGCACTGCCGCCAATCCGCAATGGGGTGGCCGCTTTGCCTCGGGCCCGGCCGCCATCATGGGTGAGATCAACGCTTCCATCGGATTTGACAAGATCCTGTGGCGACAGGACATCCGCGGCTCTCTCGCACACGCTGCCATGCTCCAGAAGGTCGGCCTGTTGACCGAGACGGAACTCGCCGAAATCCGGCAGGGCCTTGGCGACATCGCGCAGGAAATCGGCGAAGGCCGCTTCGAGTTCTCCCCGGCGCTCGAAGACATCCACATGAACATCGAGGCACGCCTGTCCGAGCGCATCGGCGAGGCCGGCAAGCGCCTGCACACGGCGCGCTCGCGCAACGATCAGGTCGCCACCGATTTCCGCCTCTGGGTTCGCGATGCCATTGACGGCCTTCAGGACCAGACCGCCGCCCTGATGCGCTCCCTCGCCACCCGCGCGCTGGAACATGCCGCAACGCCGATGCCGGGCTTTACCCACCTTCAGGTCGCCCAACCGGTCACGTTCGGCCATCACCTTCTGGCCTATGTCGAGATGTTGTCGCGCGATCGTGGCCGCCTGCGTGACGCCCGTGCGCGAC
The DNA here is from genome assembly GCF_015244675.1 of Gluconobacter cerevisiae. Lineage (GTDB taxonomy): Bacteria > Pseudomonadota > Alphaproteobacteria > Acetobacterales > Acetobacteraceae > Gluconobacter > Gluconobacter cerevisiae. The sequence goes on from NZ_JABCQO010000005.1 coordinate 162,936, forward strand.
TGAACGAATGCCCGCTTGGCTCGGCGGCCCTTGCCGGTACGTCCTTCCCGATTGATCGCCGCATGACGGCTGCGGCGCTGGATTTCGACCGCCCGACCGCCAATTCGCTTGATGCGGTTTCGGACCGTGACTTCGCGCTCGAATTCCTGTCCGCCCTGTCCCTTCAGGCCATGCACCTGTCCCGTCTGGCGGAAGAAATCGTGATGTGGGCCTCCGCGCCCTTCGGTTTCGTCACATTGTCGGATGCCTTCACGACCGGCTCGTCCATCATGCCGCAAAAGCGCAATCCCGACGCCGCCGAACTGGTCCGCGCCAAGATCGGCCGCATCATGGGCGATTTCGTGGGCCTGCTGACGGTCATGAAGGGTCTGCCGCTTGCCTATGCCAAGGACACGCAGGAAGACAAGGAACCCGTCTTCGACGCAACCGAGGCCATGACGCTTTCCCTCGCCGCCATGGACGGCATGATCCGCGATTTGAAAGCCAACGCTCCCCGGATGCGCGACGTCGCGGGCATGGGCTTCTCCACTGCCACCGACCTCGCCGACTGGCTGGTTCGTGAACTGCGTGTTCCTTTCCGCACTGCCCATCACGTCACCGGCCGTCTGGTCGGCATGGCGGAACAGAAAGGTTGCGATCTGGCGGATCTATCGCTCGAAGACATGCAGTCTGTCGAACCGCAAATCAACGCGGGCGTTTTTGATGTCCTGACCGTCGAGGCATCCCTCGCCTCCCGCACCAGCGAAGGCGGGACCGCACCAGCCAATGTGACGCAGCAGGCTCAGGCATGGCTCGTAAAACTCGGAGAATCCGCATGAAAACACTGCTGCTCGTCAGCATGGCGGTCATGGCTCTCAGCCTGACCGCCTGCGGCAAGAAAGGCGCCCCGCACGCCCCCGGCCCTGCGAAAGACATCACCTATCCGGGCGTCTATCCGCCGGAATAAAACTAGCCTCCAGAGCCTGCCGCACGAGTGGATGGTCCAGAACCTGTCGGGCCGTCCACCCTTCCTGCCGCAGAACTCTCACGCCTTCTGCCCCATCCCGTTTAGACAGTTTTTGTCCATCCGGGCCGATAATCAGCGCATGATGGGCATAGACCGGCTCCGCCCAACCCATCAGATTCTGCAACACCCGCTGGACTGATGTAGCCTCATACAAATCCCGCCCGCGCGTTACGGTGGTTACGCCTTGCAACGCATCGTCATGTGTGACGCACAGATGATACGACACGCCCGTATCCCGACGCGCCAGAACGATGTCGCCGAACGCATCGGCCCGGCCCGCGATCCGCCCGTGTCCAAGCTCCTGCCAGCCCGGCACGTCCTGTAATACCTCAAGCGCCCGCCCCATATCGAGCCGCCAGACCGGCTCCCGACCTGCATGAACCGCGCCATGCCGACAGGTTCCCGGATAGACGACACTCCCATCCGGCGCGGTCTGCGTTGCAGCCTCGGCAATCTCCCGTCGCGTGCAGAAACACGGATAGAGCAGCCTCCGCTCCCGCAGAGTCTCCAATACGGCCTGATACTCAGGCAAATGTTTGGACTGCTGTCGGGTTGGGACAGCCGAGACCAATCCAAGCCAGTCCAGATCTTCACGCAGCGCCGCCGTCAGTTCCGGCGTACAGCGCATCGTATCAATATCTTCGATACGGATCAGAAACTTTCCGCTCTCACCCGCCATGATCCGCGAATACAGCCCTGACACCACATGCCCCAGATGCAGAAACCCCGTAGGACTCGGCGCAAATCGTGTTGTGGCGGGAAACGTCATGAATGTGTCACCAGCGTTTGCTTGCGGTCAGAGCAGTTTACTGGAATAGTTTCTTCAAAGAAGCCGACGACACGTGTTTTCCCGCTGTTTGTCCCGTTTTCATTCGGCGCCGTAACCCCGCATGTGTCGTCCTTGCAGAAAGGATGCGTGTGGTGTCCGTCAGCGGTCAGCATTTTCCGGCTCTTGTCCTGAACGCGGATTTCCGTCCGCTGTCCTATTTCCCGCTCTCGCTCTGGTCCTGGCAGGAAGCGGTCAAGGCCGTCTTCCTCGACCGCGTCTCGGTCCTTTCGGAATATGAAGATGCCGTTGTGCATTCCCCAAGCCAGAGTATGCGCCTGCCCAGCGTGATTGCCCTGAAGGACTATATCCCCACCGCCCGCAAACCGGCCTTCACGCGCTTCAACGTCTTTTTGCGGGACAATTTTTCGTGTCAGTACTGCCACGACCGATTGCCCACGCACGAACTGACCTTCGATCACGTCATCCCCCGTGCCCGCGGCGGCCGCACGACATGGGAAAATGTCGTCACTGCCTGCAGCCCCTGCAACCTGCTCAAGGGCTCAAAACTGCCAAGCGAACTCGGGATGCACCCGCACCGCAAGCCGGTACAGCCCAGCAGCCGCCTTCTTCAGGAAAATGGCCGGACCTTCCCGCCCCATTACCTTCACGAAAGCTGGCGCGATTATCTGTACTGGAATACCGAACTCGAAACCTGAGCAGACGTTCTGTTGTTCCCAATTCTGTAAGGATGGACTTCCATGCGTACCGGACTTCTGCTGACGACACTCGCCCTCGGTCTCTCCGTCACCGCCCTGCCAGCTTCCGCCGAGACCCTGCATCTTTTCGGCCCCTTCAAGGGCGAACATGGTGCCACCACCCCGATCAAGGGTTCGGCGTCCGCCATGCTGGATACCACAAAAAACACCCTGACCTACCGCTTCGAGGATAATGGCCTGTCCGGTCCCGTCACAGCCATCCATCTTCATGGCCCTGCAGATGCAGGTGAAGATGCGGGCGTTCTGGCTCCGATCAACGGTCCCTACACCACCCGCATGACCGGTACGCTCCAACTCACGCCTGATCAGGTCAAGGACGTTCAGGCCGGACGAAGCTACATCAACCTCCACACGGAAAAATTCCCGGATGGAGAGGCCCGCGCCCAGCTCACCACGGAACTGACCGGCCACCATCATCACGCAGAATAAGACTGCCATCACGGTAAATTAGAAAAGGCCTGCCCCTCACAGGGCAGGCCTTTTTTATGAGACTGGCAACAGATCCAGCCTGTCAGGCGAGTGCTCTTACTCGCCTGTTGCCGAACTTTTCGTCTCGGGAGACTTGGCGGGCTGACCCGGATCAAGATCGTGGACGGCCTTCTTCGTCCAGACGCTGGTGTCATGCACCGCATCTTTCGTACCGTTCTTGGTCGCCTTCCAGCCCTTTTTGCTTTCCTTTCCAGTCCAGTGAGCCGCATCGGAAACGCCATTTTTCGTAGCGTCCCAGCCTTTGACGCTCTGTTTTTTCGTCCATTGCGCCGCATCGGACGTGTCGTGACGAACTGCGGCCCAGGACTGACGCACACTCCGGCATAGGTCGGTTTCACAGGGCTTTTCAGTAGAATCAGCCGCCATGGCCTGCGGAGCCATTCCCAGCGGCATCACAGCCAGAGCAGCAAGAAGCAGAGGGGCCGAAGAAGAAATGAACCGGATCGACATTGAGAGTCTCCTGTTTTCAGAGACATACACCCTGTCACCCTCCGCAGGGTCGGGCAAGTCCGACACTCCGTTTCCGTCGCAACCATAGTGGCCACAACAGAAAAACCCCGCATCACTGCGGGGTTTTCAGCACATCAGACCTGAAAAGCTTCAGGCACTAACAAAGTAGAATCATTCCCACTCGATTGTAAATTATAGTAATTCTCACATTAAAATCAGTAAGTTAGATTTATGATTGATACCGATACCATGAAAAATACCCCTTCCAGAAAAAAACTTGTTGGCACGTTACAACCTTGATCCGGTAGCGCACCGCTGAGCTACTCCTCGGAGAAAAAATCCTCGTCGAGCCGCTTGAACTCAATCGTGCGACTGATACGGACGCCGACGCCATATTCGATCATCAGGTCGGTCAGCCGTTCCCCGTCGATCAGGATAACCCGCTGGGCGAGGTGCTTGACGTAATCCCGCGCCTGACCGCTGAAGGTAGTGGTCGTGACGAACACGCCCTTCGTGGCACCATGCCCGACCAAGCTGCCAACGAAGGCCTGCACATCAGGACGGCCGACCGTTGTTTCAGAGTAGCGCTTTGCTTGCACGTAGACCCGGTCCAGCCCCAGCCTGTCCTCGTTGATGACACCGTCCACACCACCGTCGCCCGAACGGCCGAGCTGGGTGGCCGCGTTCTTGTGCGATCCGCCATAGCCCATGGCGATCAGCAGATCGACGATCAGTTGCTCGAAAAAGGCCGGTGTGTTCTGGACGATACGTTCCAGCAGGTCCGCGCGGAGCGCCGATTGAACGGCCTGATAGGCCGCCTCAATCTGTTCCTCCGGCGTGCCAGTTTCGACTGTCGGGGCGATGGTAACAGGCGCGGCATCGTCGTCAGAAGATTTCTGACCGCTGAAAAATTCGCGAAAGCCCTCATAGTCCTTCAGTTCGTTCACACCGATGCGCATCGGATTGGTTGCCAACAGCGCCCGTCCGGCATCGGTCACAACGAAGCGTCCCCGCTTGGGCGACGCCACGAGGCCCGCTTTGGAGAGATAGAATTTTGCCCATTGGATGCGGTTGTACAAAAGGCGTTGCCGTCCGCTGGGTAGCATTTCTTCGCGCTCATCGGGACTGAGGCCGAGATCATCCGCAATCTGCTCGGCGGCATCGGCCACGCGCTGTTCGCCAGCAGAAGCGAGGCGCAGGACCGGCAGCATCAATGTCTGGTAATCGGGAATGGCCATGGGGTCAGGTAATCTTCTTGCGGCCGCGCTTGGTCTTTGGTGCAGCGGTACGTTCTGCCCGGATGCGATCGAGCAAGGCGCTCGCGGGTTCGTCAGCGAGATTTTGCGGCACCAATTCGCCCCTGAAGGCCTTGGCCAACACCGATTGGTCGAGGCAGTCGACTAACTTGCGTGAGCTTCTGGCGTCGGAGGCAAGGCGGTCAATCCAACTAAACGCCGCATGTAAGCGGCTAACAATTACATCCTGTTCTAGACGACTAGGAAGTGCAATTGGTGCATCCATGATCCCGGCGAGACCAACATTGCCTTGATTAACTCCGCCAGTTTCGTGGCCAAAAAAATGATCTTTGAACGCGCCTAAATGACTAAACAATTTTAGAAAATCGGGATTCAATAGTTCAGTCGGGCTTAGGCATGCGATTCGCTGGTTTATTAAGATTCCTCGATGGTCATCTTTGAGAACAATAAAATGCCCGTAATCCCTTTTAAACCGAGTGCCCGTTTGCGCTACAAGCACATCGCCTGCCTCACCACCAAACGCCTTGTATTGATCGACATTCTTAAGAAAAACGGGACTTCTGTTTAGGTCGAATATGCCATTATGAAGATTTCCTAGCCGAACGACTTGTGTGCCGGTTTTAGTAAAATCACCGCTTTTGAACGCAACGCCGCTCCTATGTGCGACGACATCTCCAACATAGCAACGTAACCATCTTTCTGGAGCACCTTCGTGCACTTTGGAAATTTCGTTTGAATTTTTCCAAGGCCGAATGTTGATACGTGCACATAAAGCTTTCTTACATATATCGACTTCAGCTTTGTTTGGCCTCTTTGACTCATTAAATTCCCGCGTCAAATCGCCCCGGAAGGCGGCGGCGAGGATGGCCTGTTTGTATTTCTCGACGAGGCGGGGGATGTGGTCGAGATGGTCGCGGGCGCGTCTAGATTTCCCGGTGAGGCTGTCGATCTTCGTCACGATCCGCCGCTGTTCGGGGAGTGGTGCGACAGGGATTGGAATCGCCTTTAGGTCCGACCCACGCAAATTGTTGATACTGATGCCCAGAGCAACTTTTTCCACATAATGTCGATAAGCACGTGAACGAGAGTAAGCGGCTAGCCATCTTCCCAGATCTCCGGTGCGAGGTCTGGCGACTGTGCAAAATGCGCCGAAGGCATAGATACGGTCATCGTCCCTCGCTGTAGCGGCTTTACCAACGACCGTCCGGGACCCCGATGACGAGGCAATTAGCAAATCACCGTCTTGCAAATTTTGCTCTGGCGAAACGCACTTAGCGGGCACAAAGACAAGATCATCGGTAGTGATGCCGCCACCAACAATATTATTGGCGCGTAGAATGGGGACCAAACCATCTCCCGGCGTTGGCGAAGAATCCGATTTACTATAGGTAACGCCGCGGACAGACGAAAATAGATCATCTCCAGATGCTTTAATCCACCCCCTCGGTAAATCACTCATTCCGCCGCCTCCGGCACGGCAGAAGCTTCTTCGACGCTGTCCAACTCAAGTTCGTCTGAGAGCGTTTCGATTTCCTCCAGCGCCGCTTTCAAATGACCGATGATGGCGGCCGCGATATCCTCTGGCTCGGTCAGAGACTCTTCCGCTTCTGCTTCGGTATCTCGAAGCCAGCTTATGTTGAGGTTGTCGTTACGACCGGCAATGGCGGCACGATCAAACTTGCGCCAACGGCTATCCTCCCCGCCATCTTTCCGCTTGGCTTCGCCATTGGCGTCCGCGCCATAGGCCTTCTCAAAATCCGCAAAGTCGGCAACGGTCAGCGGTCGCGTCTTGCCATAGGCCGGAGCGTTCGCCCGCATGTCATAAACCCAAACCGCCTTAGTGTTGCCCTTGTCGCTTTTGGCACGCTGGAAGAACAGCACATTCGTCTTGACGCCCTGTGCGTAGAAAATGCCGGTCGGCAGGCGCAGGATGGTGTGCAGGTCGCACAGATCCATCAGCCAGGTGCGCAGGCGGCGGCCGGTATTATCCTCGAACAGCACGTTATCGGGGATAACCACAGCGGCGCGGCCACCGGGGGCCAAGGCGCGCACGATATGCTCGACGAAGGCAAGCTGCTTGTTCGACGTATCCGCCGTGATCGAGAAGTCAGAACGGGTTGGACGTCCTCCGCCCTTCTTGGTGCCGAAGGGCGGATTGGTGAGGATCAGATTGGCCTTAGGCAGCGCCTCCCCATCGGGGGACAGCGTGTCGATATTCTCCATCCCGCCTTCGATGCCATGAAGCAGCAAATTCATGATGCTCAGACGGTGAGTATCCGGTACCAGTTCCGCGCCAGAGAAAGCGTTGTGCCGCTGGAAGAAGGCCTGTTGCTCCGTCAGTGTGTAGAGATCGTCCGTGTGATCCTTGATGTAGCGATCGGCGGCGACGAGGAAACCCGCCGTTCCACCGGCTGGGTCCTGGATCACTTCGCCCGGCTGCGGCTGCATCAGGCGCACGATGCAGTCGATCAGCGGGCGGGGCGTAAAGTATTGTCCAGCGCCGGATTTCTTGTCGGCTGCGTTCTTTTCCAACAGGCCTTCATAGAGGTTGCCCAGCCCCTCTTCGCGCGCAGAGAACCAATCGAGTTGATCGATATTGGAGGTCAGCGCTTTGAGGTTTGTCGGCTTGCGTAGACGGGTCTGCGCGTCGAGGAAAATGGCCTTGATCAGAGCATCGTTCGTCTGACCGAGTTTCAACAGCATTGCCTTGTAATAGTTTAGCTGTTCCAAGCCTTCGCGTTTGGCAAGCAGGCTCCACCGCCACTCTTTCGGCAAACGCTCTTCCTTCCCGGTCTCTTCCAGCATCTTGAGGAAGAGAAGGTAAGTTAGTTCTGTCACGTATTCATTGTAGGTGATGCCATCGTCGCGCAGGACATTGCACAGGCTCCAAAGCTTGGCGACGATGTCAGTGGTCGTGCTCATTTACGCGGTCTTCTTCCACAACTCTTCGTTAATCCCGGCGAGGATGCTTTCCAGCTCTCCGCCGAACACTTTATTAAGGCGATTGAAGCCGCCATCGGCGATAAACGGCTCCTTGTCGATGGCAACACGATCCACCACAATCTCTTTTTCGATCTGCTCGCCGATCCGCTTGAGCCAGCGTTTCTGTGGGTCTGTCCATGCACGGCTCGCCATGATGGCGCGCATCGCGTGTCGCACACGGTCTTCATAAGGGATCAGGGCATCGCCCAGGGCTGCCTGCCGGACGAAGCCGATGACACACGCGGCAATTTCCTCATTGCGTGCATCCGCCCATGCACGGCGCAGATTGGCGTCGGAAAAGCCCTTGGCGTCTAGGGCAAGGCGCAATGCCTTCAGATCGGCGCGGGTCAGATCACGAGGTCGTTGCACGACGACTTTGAGTGCTGCGATCGTGTTGATATTGTCGCGCACGAAGGCGGCGAAGCTATCCAGAAAATCCTCAGGCTTTGCGCCGCTGCCATAACCGCGCGACACTTCAACAATATGATCCGCGTGCTTGGAAATCGGAACATAACCGACATTATCGCCATCAGCCTGCCAATCGAGGATAGGGCCGATCGCAGCGTGATCCTTCAGCCATGCGGCAAGGCCCGGTGCATCACCGGACATGACCCGTTGCAGCATCGCCTCCGGCGTTTCGCCCACTGAGGCCTCAAACTGCTGTCTTGCATCATCGGTCAGCTTTTTGATCCGACGACGCAGCTTCACGGCGAGCTGTTCGCGAATGACCTCCCGCTGCTCATCGTTCTGCGCTGCTGTCATTTCGTGGACGAGCTGGGAAAAGCTTATCGAGGGGTTAACGACGACCGGCTTCATGTCGGTCATGTTCTGGAGGTGGGGATAGAGATCGACGGCGTCGAAAATCCGGAAGACTTCTTTGCCTATTTCCGGACACTGACGTGTGGCGCGGCCAATCATCTGTTCATACAGGATGCGACTGTTCACCCGGCGCAGGAACACGAGGTTGGTGATTTTTGGCACATCAATGCCAGTGGTAAGGAGGTCGACGGTCACAACGATTTGCGGATTGGCATCGTTGCGGAACGAGCGAATCCAGTGCTTCACCTTGTCCACGCTACCGGTGATTTTTTTTACGGCTGCGTCGTCAATCTCGCCATAGTGCTCAGCAAATGCGGTTTTGATCGCGCTGACCACCATATCCGCATGGGCATCCGTGGCTGCGAAGATCAGCGTTTTACCGGGTAGCGCTGGATCGATGTGGCGCGCTAGTTCCTCCGCCACGACACTATTGAACTTGGGGGTGATAACCTGGCGGTTGAATGCCTCTACTTCAAAACGGATTTCGTCCGGTGCATGGGCCAGATCGACTTCGCCGGTCCGGGTGTTGAGCAGTTCAAGCTCTTCATCCTTCTCGAATTTGATACCCGCGCGCGCTAGCGCTGTTTCGATGCGGATCGGCGGCTCGTGGTCGATTAGAAAGCCGTCTACCACCGCCTCCCGATAGGAATAGGTAAAGACCGGATCGCCGAAAATATCGGTAGTGTGAAGCGCAGGCGTGGCCGTCAGGCCGATCTTGACCGCGTCGAAATAGTCCAGCACGCGCCGATATTTGGAGATGTAGTCGTCCTGCCCCCTAAAGCTCAGTTCGGCATCCGACATTTCCCGGTCGAGCAGATAGCCCCGGTGACATTCGTCGATGACCATCAGGTCATATTGGTCTACAGGCGGCACGGATGCTGCATCGGCGGCGAACAGCACACGCTTCACCAAGCCCTGAATAGTGCAGATGTGGACCTTGGTTTCCACATCCGGGGTCACGTCTCCCAGCCCCTTTAGGCCAAAGATTTCCGCGAATGTCTTGCCGGATACGACTTTGGTTGTCGAAAACTCTCCCTCAGTCTGATCGCCAAGGGCGCTGCGATCAACCACGAAGCATATGCGCCGGAACCGCTTCACTGAGAGCAAGCGGTACAGCATGGCGATGGCCAGCTTGGTCTTTCCAGTTCCGGTTGCCATCGCGACCAGAACAGCCCGCTGTTCAGCCGACAGGGCGGCTTCCACGGACCGGATGGCGCTTTCCTGATAATGGCGAAGCGGAAAGCCGAATTCGAACGGCTGCGCCTGTAGCGCGGCATCAGCAGCATCTTGATCGACTTCAAGCAGGCCGGTCAGACCTTCCGGCGTAGGCCAGTCAACCAATGCGCGACGATGGTTCGCGGCTCGCCGGGTGTCGCGGAACCAGATGCCGCTCTCTGTCTCGATTTGCCTGAGATAAGATCTGCCATTCGCGCTGAAAGCAAATGGCACTTTGTGCTCACCCCAAGGGCCACAGGCATAACTGAAATCGCCGCTATCCTTAATGCCGATCGAGTAACGCTCAGCCTGATCGATCGCAGCGGAAACATTCTTTCGGCGGCGTTTCGCTTCCACGACCCCGACCAGGGTGGTTCCGACAAACAAGGCGTAATCAGCCGGGCCATTTGCAGTAGGCCATTCAGCGATAGCGAGATTGCGGCCTTTGGCTGGGCGAACACCATTAGCGTATCGAAGCTCGCGGGTGTTCGCCTCCCATCCACGGTCGCGAAGTTGCTGGTCTATGAGCGCGCGTGTTTCCGCCTCGTCGAGGTCGATCTTTATCGCAGCCTTTTCGCCTCGCTCCACCAACTGAACAGCTGCAGCGCGAGGGGTGGCCTCCGCCTCGGCTTGGAGCGCAGCGAGCTTGGCAATGACCTCTGCCTTCTCGGCATCGATGTCCTGAGCGATCTTCTCCCAAGCGGAACGCTCCTCAGCCTCGCGCGTCAACCTCTCTTCTACTGCCTCACGCGCGTGAGCGTGCTCGTCAGCCTCAAGTCGAGCGCGCGCCGCATCGCCTTCAGTTTCCGCTACTTTTTGTCTAAGATTTTCGATCTCTTCGCGCAGCGCAACCGTCGCATCGACGGGCTTGCGCGGCGGAACAAAGGCACCGGACCGAAAGTCGGCTGCACGGCCATAAGTCCTATGAAACCAGATACCGAGTGACCAAGCGAATTTCAACGCCGTAAGGGCGGTAGAGTGGTCGCCCGTTGCTTCATGCACCGCGCTGTTTCCGGCCTTCCGCAAGGCATGAAAAATATCAGCGGCTTCTTTCGGTATTAGTCGGTCATACGACAGGCGTCGCAGGGTTTCTTCGAATGTTTCACGCTCATCACGATAAACCGCATGGTGGGCAGCGACCAGCTTGGCCATCAATTCTGCGAACTGTCGCAGCTTCACGATCGCCGTGGAGGGATCGCTAGGGAAATAGCTTTCCGCGAGACCACAAAGAGTCACTAGTTGTTTGTTGTGCGGCGCTAAGAAACCGAAGTTCAACGAATTCATCGTACACCTCGGTTCTTGATCGAGTGTTTATGTCTCGCAAAGGTCATGCATGCCTCGGGGCAACGACGCCTACGTGCTTGTAAAGCGTGGTCCGAGAAACTCCGTAACGTCGGGCCACGTCAGCAACCTGGATTTCCGGGTCGCGCAGGAGCGCCTTGATCTCGCGGACCTGCTTCTCCCCAAGCTTGGGTTTGCGGCCGCCGGAGCGGCCTCTAGCGCGCGCTGCGGCTAGGCCAGCATGGGTGCGCTCGCGGATCAGGCTACGCTCGAACTCCGCTAGGGCAGCAAACACGTGAAAAACGAGCTTTCCAGCAGCACTGCCGGTCTCAATTTTCTCGGTTAGGCTTTCGAAGCTGATGCCGCTGCGTTCAAGATCGGCCACAATCTGCACCAAGTCGGGTAGACTGCGACCAAGCCTGTCTAAGCGCCACACCACGAGCGTGTCGCCGCTACGGAGAGCCTTGCGGCACTGCTCAAGCTCAGGGCGTGTGGCGCTCTTACCGCTCGCGGCCTCTTCATAGATGACACCGCACCCGGCCTGCTGAAGCGCGTCGCGCTGTAGATCCAGATGCTGGTCTTCCGTGGAGACCCGCGCATATCCAATACGCTGATTCATTGACGAAACCGGAACATTGAAAACTTGACGGCAATGCTAACCCAGCGGATGCCGTTCGGCTAGTCCGGAATGTCCATTTTCAACCTGTCCAGAAAATGACCGTTTTATGAACAGCCGATTTCCGCTTGCGACAGAAAATTTCGGGCTGGCTCAATCAAGGCTTCGCCGGAATGATCTCCGAGAGCTGACTGATAAGGTCAGTCAGTTCCGATTGCTTCATTAGGATCATGTCCAGTGCTGCACGGACTTCGTTATCCGAAACAGCCCTACCCGGCTCCTCAACCAGCCAGAGCTTCAAAAGACCGCCCAATCGTCCAAAGTCACCTCGGAGCTTGATGATCGTCAGCAGAGTTTCTTGGTCAATTAGGCTCGGCGGCTGATAGCCAAGCGCCAGCTTTCGTAACAGCGCCGAGACAGGCAAGCGGACAGCACGCGCGGTCTCGGTAATGGTCAGACGCTCCGCGTCAGTCACACCCACCCATATTGGTCGCTCAGCGCGCGGTCCTACATGCTTGTTCCGGCCTTTCTTGGCGTCATTCACCGGGCGAATCCCTCCTCTCTAGCGTGGAGACGAAGGCGACTAAGCACGTTGCCCCATAGGGGGCAACATATCTTGCTTTCAAACATCACGCAACAATATGCAATTATATGCGAACGCACCCTCGGTCTCACGATCAGGAAGATTTTCGCATATAATTGCATATATTGGATTATATTAGCGCATATCCGCGTTCTAACGCGGTAGGCATACCATGGGAGTATTTACAATGACGCCAAATAAGAAGGGTATGGCTCGCGTGAGGTTTCTCACCCTAAAAACCGCCATCGCAGAAGAGATGGAGCAAGGTTACAACAGGTCAGATATCTTCCAAAAACATCACGATGTCCTTCAGATGAGCTATAGTCAGTTCACGCGGCACGTGAGGAAATTTATTTTGGGACTGCCCTCACAGCAGCCCAAAAGAGGGCTGCCGCCTGCCTCCTCCACAGCCATTGAAAAACAAAGCCCGGAGGTATCTTCCAAACGCCGTGCTTTTAGCCCAAGGCCGATAAACTTCCATCCGAGCCCTGATCGTAAGCTCATTGCCCACTGGCTGTCCCCTGCGGAGGGCACAGAGAAATAATGAATTGCATGCCGTTTAAACGCTACGAGCAAAGCGTTTAAACACTCTCGCCCCTCGACCGCCCCGGGCACAAAGAACGTCCCTGAAGACATATCCCCAGCAGGAAGAGCCCCGTAGACGTTAAAAGAATATATTTAAGTTAAAACGCGCGCGCGTGTTAAGGGTTAGAAAAACATATAATATTCAATATGTTATATACCACTCATGTGGGTGAAAGTACGTGTCGGGGCGTGGGTAAAGGTACGTGCTAATCCACAGGAAAACGTGGGTGAAGGTACGTGTCATTCCACAAAGCTATCGCCACTTATCAACAGGATGTTTCGGGAGGATCAGCTCCTCAATATCGCCCTGCTACTGAGCAAGCGAGTGCGAGTGTTTCTTAGCTACAGATTGCGAACAGCCGCGTTTCAGCGCCCCCCTCTTTTGGCAAAGAAAGTTACGTGGTCATGCTCTATATCAAGCGACATCTGATAATCAGGTAGCAGGTTGATACCCGACAATTCCTTTACCTGCCGTCGAAACTCTCTCAAAGTCGCAGTACTGCCGCTTTTTGCGTACAAGACCGTCACAGACACGCGCCATTTTGGCTGAAGACCACAATGTTTACGAGCAAGCTCATATATGCGCCGCTCAAGCGGCTTGCGGAGTTTGAAATAGTCCCGCGACAGGGTGAGAACCCGCATGGTCGCAACAGAACGGAATAGCCAGTGTGGCAAATCCACCTCGATGGCTATCACACGATCATCTGTTGGCGACTTTTCTACGATCCGCCATGAATCGATCAACCCAAAGCCACGCCGCTCATGCTGTCCGTTCGTCTCAATGTTAGTCTCGATGCCAGTCCCTCTCAGCCTTGCCAGCATACCGACTATACGGCGGTAACCTACACCCCCTGTTGAGCGGTTTGTGCTACGGAGAAAATCATAGGCCGTAAAACGCACTGTTGGTGTTATGGGGCGCCCACGGTTCTTGGCCTCCACCAACTGACTGATGCAATAAATCCATAGATCCTTGTCATGTATGGTCGCACAACCATCCGAACCGGGCTTCACGGTCACCACGAGACCGTTACGCTCATAGGTTCTTACACGCCTATCACCCGCTTTTAATGCAAACAGTGGATGCTCCATGCTAACCGCGTCACCCTTTGGTGCAGCGGCCAGAATGTCTGCAACGAAAAAGCCTTGCCGATGGCGGGGGTCTGCTGGGAAACATTTTGATGCCTTGCCGACGGCATGCTGTTGTTCCCAGCGAATGAGAGACACAGGCGTTGCAAACAAGCTCTGGAATCAGAAGCGCATACCAGGACGCTGCGCCTGAGCCCCCTGTGCCTTGCGCGTCTCAATCCACGCCTCAACTTCACCAAGATCCCACGCCACGTTTCTACTTGTCAGCGCGATACGGCGGGGGAACTCGCCACGCTGCTCCATATTGAAGATGGTTCGTTCAGCAAGAGGAATCATCTCATGAAGCTTTTTGCGCCCGATCAGAACTCTGCTTGTCATTCCCACGTCTGTTATTCCTGTGTCAGCATAGCGTTATGCTTGACACTACCGGCCGATGCCCGCTGATGCCGGGAAAAAGATAGAATATGGTTGACATCGACTGTATGCTGAGATCATGTCTCGACGCCGCAAAACACAGCTTGCTTTCGATCCACATCTTGAGCGCATGGTTGTTCAATCAGATCCAACAGGTCGCATGAAAGCGAAACTAAGCGGATCGTTTTATGCATTTGACGCATACTTCTGCGAACTCTGTGAAAACCAGACAGAATATTCTGTGGTAACGAATTCCCCGGTAGTCGTAAAAAAACTAAAACGAGGAAACGCTAAGCTGGTCCCTCTGACCGACAAGATGATCGAAAGCGCCAGAGCCCGCTCACTTAAAGTAGCAGAGCGCTACCGCCTCGCCTTATCTGGAAAATATGGGCCTTACGAGGTGGGGAAAATGCTTATGCGCTATTGTGATTCTACTGAGCTGAGGGCGGATTATTCTTACGAGGGCTTTCTAGAACACATCGAACCCAAGATGAGGTTGAGCGAACACAGCCGACATGGTGATCTTGCGTGGCCCACGCGGTTATCTGGGAGTGACCCGAATGGACCGAAGCCAAGTAAACTGTATTGCGAGCATCACAACCCACGAAGAAGTACAGAATCTCGAAGGGCTTATCAGAGGGACAGGCGATTTATTTGGGAATATCGCGCCCTAATAGAGCAGATATGGAGCCTTTGTATCAACAACCTCACTCGCGCGCACTGGGATATCGAAGACCAAGTGTATGTCCGACGAGAAGCATACAGGCAGGTTCAAGCCATCCGATCTTCTGCGAGCATGATTCACGACTTAATATCCGAGGGTACGCTGAACCAATCCGAAATAGCTCGAAAGCTGGGTATTTCGCGCCAGGCTGTTTCGGCAGCAGTCAAAAAGCGCGCTCAAAAAAAGGTGCGCAGACAAGAAAGCTAGCACTTGCGAACGGCCCACTCATCGATCATGTTGGCCCAATCCTGCAGCATGGTGCTTCTTTGCTCGCGATATTCGGCCTTATTGTAGACGGCCCTGACGCCCTTCTGCTCATGGGCAAGGCACTTCTCGATCCAATCAGTATTATAACCAGCTTCGTGCAAAAGAGTACTCGCCGTGCGGCGTAGATCATGTGGCCCAAACTTCGCGAGCGATTGCCCCTCCTTCTGAGCAAGCCTATAGGTCAACGTTAGCACCTGATTGAGCGTGGCGCTGCTCATCGGCTGATCGGTGTCGTAGCGGGACGGCAATATATAATTTGAGCCCCCGGAAAACGTCTTCAAGGCAATGAAAATATCGAGCGCCTGTCGCGACAGAAATACTAAATGCGGATTACGCCGCTTCATCCGCTCTTTAGGGATCGTCCAAAGCGCTTGACTAAAACTGACCTCGCTCCACGTTGCGTTGGTCAGCTCGCTCTTTCGAACCATCGTCAGTAAAAGAAGCTTAGCTGCGGCCCGGATCGACGGGGTAGTGCCGATGCGCTCAATGTAATGATACATCAGGCCGATCTCATCAGGCGTCAGAGCACGATCCCTTGGCTCAAATTTTGCTATGCTAGTCGGACGAACCAGTTCAGCCGGATTTTCGACCTTCTGCCCTCGTTCGATAGCCCACCGGTAAACTTGAAACATCACCTCCCGGGCATGCACAGCGGTCGCCGGAGCACCACGCTCGACGATAGCATCGGTCAATGCTCGCAGGTCCTCGTGAGTGATTTCGATGAGCTTCTGGCTGGCGAATTTGGGCTTGAGCTCCCGCTCGTAAACGGATTTGCGCATATCACGGGTGGAGTCTGCCATCTGGTATCCGCGCAGCCACTTCTCGGCCCACGCGCCAAATGTCTCCACCCCCTTGACCCGTGCCTTATCGCGCGCTTTCTCCTTGGCTGGAGACTTACCCGCCGCGATTAGCTTCTTAGCCTCTCCCAGCTGCTCACGCGCTTCGGCGAGGGTGATGCCCCCAACGCCGTATCGCCCAAAGGTCAGCGTCTCTTGCCTGCCGTGGATCGCATAGTTGTATCGAAATGAGATGCTGCCCGCAGGCGTCACCGCGACGTACAACCCATCCCGGTCGTTCACCTTGTAGAGCTTATCGGTGGGCTTCAGGTTGCGCAGTTTAGTATCGGTCAGCATCAGTTCGTGGCGCTCCACTTGGCGATACCATGACCAGAAACCATAAGAATAACAGGATAAAATCCTTTTTATTCAAATATTTATCTGTTTTTGATACCATGAATAGCACTTAACAGCATACATGGTATCAACCGAAATCACGGCATCAGACTCAATCAGTGCCATGCATCATGCCATAAAAAGTTGCTGCTTGGCGATACCGATCAGTGCCAGACAATGCCGGGTCAAAAAACAAAAAAGCCCGCATTTCTGCGGGCTTTAAGGCACTTTCATGCCGGTTGATGCCACCCTATGCCAGACGCGGGATCATTCCCACTCGATCGTGCCGGGCGGCTTGGACGTGATGTCGTAGGTTACGCGGTTGATACCGCGGACTTCGTTGACGATACGACCGGCTACACGATTAAGGAACTCGAAGTCGAAGGGATAGACTTCCGCCGTCATGCCATCCGTGCTGGTCACGGCACGCAGGGCGCAGGCCTGATCGTAAGTGCGACCATCGCCCATCACGCCAACAGTCCGTACCGGCAGCAGAACCGCAAAAGCCTGCCAGATCGCATCGTAAAGTCCGGCACGACGGATTTCTTCAAGATAGATCACGTCCACCTTGCGAAGCAGATCGAGCTTTTCCTTCGTCACATCCCCCGGAATACGGATCGCCAGTCCCGGGCCCGGGAAAGGATGCCGCCCGACGATGCTCTCGGGAATCCCAAGCTCGCGGCCCAGCATCCGGACCTCGTCCTTGAACAGCTCACGCAGCGGCTCGACCAGTTCCATGTTCATGCGGTCCGGCAGACCGCCGACATTGTGATGGGACTTGATGGTCACGGACGGCCCGCCCGAGAAGCTCACGCTCTCGATCACGTCCGGATACAGCGTGCCCTGTGCAAGGAATTGTGCACCCCCCAGCTTCGCGGCCTCTTCCTCGAAAACCTCGATAAACAGACGGCCAATCGTCTTGCGCTTCCTTTCCGGGTCCGTCACGCCAGCCAATTCCTTGAGGAACAGCTCGGAGGCGTCACGATGCACGAGGCGGATATTGAAGCGGCCACGGAATGTCTTAACGACTTCGTCCGTCTCACCCGTCCGCATGATGCCCGGATCAACGAAAATGCAGGTTAGCTGATCGCCAATCGCATCATGGATCAGCTTGGCAGCAACAGAGCTGTCCACGCCGCCTGACAGACCACAGATTACCCGACCCGAACCAACCTGCTTGCGGATACGCGCGATTTCCAGATCGCGGAAACCCGCCATCGTCCAGGTTCCGCTGCAACCTGCGACATTATGCGTGAAGTTGCGGATCAGGGCTGCACCATGCGGCGTGTGCACGACTTCCGGATGGAACTGCACGCCATACAGACGACGCCCCTCATCCGCGATGATCGCGAACGGTGCACCTTCAGAATGAGCAACGGCACGGAAGCCCGGCGGAAGCTGCGTGACACGATCGCCGTGGCTCATCCAGACCTGCTCACGCTTGCCGCGCGCCCAGACACCCCGGAACAGCGAGCAGTCTTCGGCAATATCAATATACGCACGACCGAATTCGCGGTGGTCGTGGTTCTCGACCTTGCCACCCAGCTGCTGGCACATCGCCTGCTGGCCGTAGCAGATCCCCAGCACGGGGCGGTTCAGCGCAAAAACCACGTCCGGAATCGGAGGTGCATTTTCGTCATGGACGCTGGCCGGGCTGCCGGACAGGATAATGCCACGCGGATTGAAAGCGCGGATTTTTTCCTCTGTCGCCGTGTACGGCCAGATCTCGCAGTAAACGCCGCTCTCGCGGACACGGCGCGCAATAAGCTGCGTCACCTGACTGCCGAAATCCAGAATGAGGATACGGTCTTCGTGAAGAGTTTCGTCGAGCTTTTCGACGGTGCTGGCGTCCTGCTGGGTCAATGTCATGGCCTCGCGTTCCGGTTTCATGGTGCCTTTTGAGGCTCTCCTATAAGGTGTTGTGTCGTCTGCGTCATCCATTCTGCAACATCGAACAGGAACAACATGCGCCTGCCAGCACTTTTCGCCATTTCCGCCACGGCCCTGCTTACCGCCTGCGCAGGCACGCCCGATCCCGGCCACGATCCGACCGGAACCTGGATAGGTGCCCTTGTCACGGATCAGGGCACCTGTCCGACCGCGCGCTCTTCGACGCTGCGGATAAGAGGCCGGGAAATCCTGTTCACACCGGCAGACGGGTCGCAGGTTCTTCACGGTACCTACACGCCGGGTAACCAGCATTATCATGCGGAACTCGCCATGACGGATCTGGACCATCATCCCACAGCCATCGTTTTTAATGGCTACCCCGTTGGACAGGCGATCGGCGGCATTTTCGGCTCACCGTCGTGCCGCGCTCATATCACCATGACGCGAAACTGAAATTTTTTCGAAAGCGGGGTTGCCAGGTCAGTTAAGCCTCTGTAAAACCCCGCTTCACAGCGCACCCGTAGCTCAACTGGATAGAGCACCAGACTACGAATCTGGGGGTTAGAGGTTCAAGTCCTTTCGGGTGCACCAGTCTTCTCCTGATGAAGACTTATACAATGTGTCCGCACCCGTAGCTCAACTGGATAGAGCACCAGACTACGAATCTGGGGGTTAGAGGTTCAAGTCCTTTCGGGTGCACCACATTGCCTTCCCTCTACGACAATTTACTGACAGCTCAGTGGCGCACGCGCTCGAGACAGCGATAGACCTCGTCCCATTCATAGGGCTTGGCCAAAAACATTGTGCCGCCCGGCAGATCTCCGAGTTCCTGAATCCGGGTTCCTGACGTCAGAACAAGCCCAATTTCAGGATGCTGTTCGCGAATCCTGTGAGCCAGATCCACCCCATCCATATCGCCAGGCATATTTACGTCGGAAAAAATGGTGCAGATATCAGGGTGCCGCGCGAGAACAGCCAGTGCTTCGTCTGCATCCGCCGCAAGCGACGTCTCGTAACCAGCTTCTTCCAGCATGTCCGCAGCAAGGAATCGCAGAAGCGCCTGATCTTCAACGACCAGAACATGCTTCCTGTCGACTTTTTTACTTTCCCCCTGCGTGTTTCCCTGCGGAACGACGCTGGATGATGCTCCCTTCATGGACATGACATACATGGCAATCACTTTCCGGGATTAAAAAACTTCCAACACCCATAATGGTGTCGTCCTCTCAACAACGCGGCAACACGGTTCATGTTTGCATGAGTGAATTTTTTCTGACGTGCGCTCACGTCATGCAACCCGCAAAATTTTCACAGACATCAGTGAGGCAATGGCGCGGCGAACCCACCCCGCCCCGGCGTCGCCAGGACATCAATGCCCACAATTCCCCACTGCCCGTCAGGCTGGCGCGCCAGAAGGGGGCCGCCGCTGTCTCCGCGTGTTGCCGAACAGTCGTGATGGATTAACCCATTCACTGCCAACCCATTGATATGACAGGCAATATCTCCATACGGCATCTCCTGCCGATCCTGCGGATATCCAACCAGCATTGCGGCCGCGCCCGTATGCGCCTCGCTATAAGGAACAAGCTCTTCAGACCCGATCACCTTCCGGTCCAGCAGCAGCGTTGCACGATCCTGGGACGCCGTGCCGCCCTCGTTCTGGGGGTCATACCCGGGCGCAATAACAAAGTGTGTCACCTGCGCATGAAGCCGGTAATGTCCGAGCATATATCCCATCAGGACGTGAACATCCTCAGGCTGGATATAACGCCGCGTTGCAGGCAGCCACAGACAATGTGCCGCCGTAACCATCACGGTCGGTGCTACGGCGAATCCCGTACAGCGGCCACCCAGTGAAGTCTGAACGCGCCCCAAAATTCTCCAGGGCGCCGTATTCACATCCACCACACTGCGATGGCTGTCCAGTCCGAGTCCCGGCAGCGCGACGTCCGGAGCCGCCAGCGCACCTGCGCCGCACAGCCAGAATACCAGCAGTGCAGCGGCGCCTTTCATCCCAGATGATCCGGGCCAAACGCATCAGGCAGTAGTTCGGCGAGCGTGCGGGTCAGAAGAATGTCCCCTTTGGGCGAAATCATATGCACCTGCAGGTCCGGCAGGCCGAACTCCCGCAGTTTCTGCCGACACCCGCCACACGGCGTACACGGCGCATCGCCGCCCACGACCACGATTTCCTCAATCCGCCGCCCGCCCGCGCGGACCATGGAAGCGATCGCACCAGCCTCAGCACATGTGCCCAGCGGATAGGCGGCATTTTCGACATTGCAGCCGGAATGGACAACACCCTCACACCACAGAGCCGCGCCCACCTGAAAGCGCGAATAGGGTGCATAGGCATGCGAACGGGCCTCAAGGGCCTCCCGGATCAGTTCCTGTATCATGTGGGTGATACTATCCCCTGCGGGTTCAGCTTGGAACATGCTTCCAAGAGCGATACGGTATCCCTACCATGAGTGCACCACTTCCTTCCGATCCCGCCACCGACCCGTCCTTCCACGACATGCTGGCCACCCGCCCTTCCCTGACGATGGACGCAAGGGACGGCCTCCTGTTCGAAGGCGTGCCCCTGCACGTCATCGCGGCGGCCGTCGGCACGCCTTGTTGGATTACGGGAGCAGAAACGCTGCGACAGCGGGCAAAAGCCTTGCGCGCCGCGTTCGAGGCGCGAAACCTGTCGGTCGGCATGCATTTCGCCATGAAATCGCACGACCATCAGGCGACTCTGACCATCCTGCGACAGTGCGGTTACGGCGTGGATATCGTCAGCGGTGGCGAAATGCAGCGGGCACTTCATGCGGGAATCCAGCCTTCGAGGATCGTTTTCTCTGGCGTTGGAAAATCCGATGCGGAACTGCGGGCCGCAGTTGAACACGACATCGCACAGGTCAATGTCGAGAGCGTCGAGGAACTGTATCGCCTCGACGACATCGCTCGCGCCTGTGGCCGCGTCGCGCGTGCAGCTCTGCGCGTCAATCCGGACGTGGATGCCGACACCCATGACAAGATTTCCACGGGTCGCGCCGGAGACAAGTTCGGCATCGAACACCGCCGTGCCGTGACTCTGTATGGTGAAGCCGCCAGCCTGAAGAACGTCCGCCTTGTCGGCCTTGCGGTCCATCTTGGCAGCCAGATGCTGACCGCTGGCCCTTTCCGCGAAGGCTATACCCGACTGGCCGACATGATCCGCGAAATCCGCGCCGCCGGTCACACCGTTGAAGCTGTAGACTGCGGCGGGGGCCTCGGCATCCGCTATCGCGACGAAATCGCTCCTTCGTCTGACATGCTCGCAGGCGTTATTGCCGAGACGCTGGGGAATCTTGGCGTCCGCCTCAGCATCGAACCCGGCCGCTGGCTTTCCGCACCAACCGGCATCCTTCTGACCCGCGTGATCGAAACGAAAGCTGGCAATCCAGATTTCGTCGTGCTCAACGCCGCCATGAACGATCTCGCCCGTCCTTCCCTGTACGAATCCTGGCACGGTATCATGCCGGTCGCACCCGCAAGCCTGAACAGCCCAACGAAACTCTGGGATATCGTCGGTCCGGTCTGTGAAAGCAGCGACATCTTCGCCCGCGACCGTGCCCTTCCTGCGGACACGAAACGCGGAGACCTGATCGCTCTGCTCGACACCGGCGCTTATGGGGCAGTCATGAGTTCCACCTATAATTCCCGCCCATTCGCCGCGCAGGTTCTGATCGACAATGGGAAATGGGACATCATCCGCCAGCGTCAGAGCGTTGCGGAACTGATCGCAGCTGAAACCGTCCCTGAATGGCTGACAGCAGTCGGGAATGACCATGGCTGAGCCAAACCCGGCCCTCCATCTCAAAACCCTGCGCCGCAAGGCCCAGCGCGTCCTGTGGTGGGAACGGGCCTGGGAGCCCCTGCGCTGGCCGCTCCTTCTGGTGGCATTCTATGGTCTGGCCAGCCTCGCGCGTATCCCGCAGTCTTTGCCCGACTGGTTGCACGCGCTGCTCGAAATCGGTGTGCTCGGCGCGGCCCTATGGTTGACCGTCAACGGCGTACGGCGTGTCGCCCCGGTCAGCATCCCGGCAGCAGACCGCAGGATCGAGCACGATTCCCGCCTCGCCCGCCAACCGCTCCTCAGCCTGACGGACCGCCCGGCTTTTGCCGGAAACGGCGAACAGTCCGCCATCTGGGCGCGCCATGTCGAACGCGTCACCGCCTCGCTCGGAACGCTCCGCGTCGGGCTGCCCCATCCCGAAACCAGCCTGCAGGACCGCATCGGGCTTGTTGCCGTCCCTCTGGCCCTGATCGGTGCCGCGCTGCTGGCGAGCACACACACACCGTCGCGTCTGTACGCCGGACTGGTCCCCGGCGTGGACGATGACAGCGTTCCGCTTCCGACCCTTCAGGCCTGGATCGACCGCCCCTCTTACGCGCCCGGCGCACCCATTTTCCTGTCCTCAACGGGCCGCACCTCGCTTGATGTGCCGCAGGGTTCGATCCTGAACGCCACCATCACCGGTGCTCACGGAAAACCCACTTTGTCCGGCATCGCTTCGCCCGAACAGAGCCGTCTGGATGCCGGAAGCTGGAACAGCCACGGCACGCTCCAGCAATCCGGAACCATCCGCATCGTCGTTCGTGGCCGCACTCTCGGCGCATGGCATGTGACCGTCGAGCCCGACTTACCCCCGACCGTCACATGGGACGGCAAACCCGGTCCGCAGAAAGACGACTGGCGTACGGGCCTGCCCTGGCACATCCATCAAACCTACGGCGTAGAGTCGCTGGAAGCAGAAATCCATCTGCCCGGCCTCTCCCGCGGTCGCGTGCTGCGCGTTCCGATTCCTCTCGACGGACATCCGAAAGATGCGAAAGGGGTCGCCACACCCGACCTCTCCTCCGATCCTTTTGCGGGAATGGATGTCGAAGGCCGCTTGCATGCCAAAAGCGTCTCGGGACACGAAAGCCGCAGCGATCTGGTCAAATTCCAGATCGGCGCCCGCAAATTCACCGACCCGCTGGCCCGCGCCCTCGTGGCTTTGCGCCGCCGCCTCATGCTTGGACAGGAACGCGCTTCCAAGGCTTCAGACGAACTTGCGCTCCTGACGCAGACAACTGACGAACGCGCGATCCTTGCCGCGCTGGGTCTGGAAATTGCGTCCCTGCGCAAAGACGCCCCTGCAGGTGCCGCAGATCGTGTCCCCGGCGACCTCTGGGCGCTCGCACTCTATCTGGACGATCTGCGCCGTGACGGCCCCGAAATCGCCGATGCCGCAGCTGAAGTCCGCTCAGCCCAGCAGGACGTGCAGCAGCAGCTCGACCATATGCGCGAGCTTGGGGAAAAGGGTCATACCCTCCCTGAGCAGGAAGAACTCCAGCGCCGCACACAGGCTCTCAAGGATGCCCTGAACCGTCGGATGCAGCTCCTGTTCTCGCGTGCGGCCCAGAGTGGCATCATGATGCCGCAATCCGGCACCAGCTCGGCCGATCCGTTCTCAGACGAAATGCGCCGCCTCCAGTCCGAGGCCAATCAGGGGCATGGCGACGAAGCCCTGCGGCGTCTCCAGCAGATGGAAGACATGGCCGAGCGCATGCGTCAGGCGCGCCCCGAGGACCTCAAGGCGCTCGCCGCCCAGATGAAGGCGCAGGCCGAAGCACAGGCGCAGCGCGCGGCCCTGCATGATCTTGTCCACCGCGAGACCACGCTGCTCGACCATACGCAGTCCCGCCTTTCCGCTGCCCGCAAGGCCGCAGCCCTGCCGGATGACGGCAATCCCCCCGATGTCAGCCAGATGTCCACGGCGGACCTGCTCCGCCAGCTTGGGATGCAGCCGCCTGCCGGAATGGATCGGCCTGCCGACAAACCGCCTGCCCCGGTCGATCCGGCGACGGTCGCCGCCCAGTCTGACGGGCGTCGTGCGGATCACGCCCTGCAACGCGCCCTTCAGCGCGTGAACGATATCCTGAGCCATCGCGTCAAGGATCTGACCGGCAAGCCCGCCACAGCCTTTGACAAGGCAAAAACGGACATGCAGAGCGCCCGCGAAGCCCTTGCAGACCGTAAAGACGCGGACGCCCAGACAGCCGAACAGAAAGTTTTGGCCGACCTGTCCGAAGCCGGAAAGCAGATGCGCCAGAACCAGAAATCCGGCGGTTCCGGCAAAGGTGGACAGGGTGGAGGCAGCCTGAGCTTTATTCCCTCTGGTGGTGCAGGCGGTTCCGGCAACCCCCAGCATGGCGCAAAGGGCCAGCAGGGCGATGACGGTGACCAGCCGCAGGCTGGCGACGAAGATGGCGACGATGAGGACCAGAAGGATCAGGATCCGCTGGGTCGCAAACTCGGCGAAGGCGACAAAGGCAAGGATTCGGACGCCCACATCCCCGACAAAAGCGCCCGGGACCGCGCCCGCGACATCGAACGCGAACTCCGCCGCCGCGCGTCGGACCGTACGCGCCCGCAAAGCGAACTGGACTATCTGGAACGGCTTCTCAAATCGTTCTGAGACAAAAAAAGCCCGGTGCCATTACGGCACCGGGCTTTTTTTGTGACAAACGCGACCTCGTTTCCAAAATTATATAACGTTACGGAATGCGATAGAACGGATTCGGCAGCAGGAAAGTCTTTTTCGCAAAACCTCCACTCAGATCGGACGGCTGATCCCCGAGGCTTGCAATGATCGTATAACCCTTGCGCTCAATCCGCTCTCGCGTCGGCGCCTTGTACAAAGCAGCATATCCGTGGGAGGTCATCGGGCGCAGATACAACCCGTCCCAGTGCTGAATTCCCGCCAGATGCAGGTTCCGCTCGGTCTGGTCCCGCTCGTCCTCATGCCGCCCTGTCACGAAAAACACAGCGACATGATGGGCCTGTGCATCCTCAATCAATGCCAGCGTGGACGCGAAAGCCGGTGCACGACCACTCTTTTCCCACGCGATCGCACCACAAGGCCCTTTGGGCAGGGCGTCGCACGGACCAGCCGGAATATAGCCGAAATCATCGGCGCGGATTTCGTCCCAGTTGGACAGCGTCGTCTCATCGATATCCAGAACGATCGCGGGATGGCGCGTCTTGGGCGCCGTCTCGTCGATCCACTGATGCGCCTGAGTAACCACGGCGTCGAAGTCGCGCTGATAATCGCCGCTGTCGTGATAGGCACTGGCAGCCATAATGGCATCGCCAACATTCGCAGGCTGCGCGGCCAGTGCTGAAAGAGGCGCAATAAACAGGCTGGTGGCGAGCAGGAGGGAACGGATCATGGAGGAGCCACCTTTCGTGACAGAAGAACAAGCCCGACCCCGACCAGCGCCAGAGCCGTACCGATGACGGACACACCGCCATAGCCCAACCCCATGGACAGCGCGATCCCTCCCAGAGCCGCACCGATCGCATTGCCAAGGTTGAACGCCCCGATATTCATGGACGACGCCAGCGCAGGCGCATCATGCGCGGCCTGCATCACCCGCATCTGAAGCGCAGGCATGAGCGCAAAGGTCGCCGCACCCCACAGCAACGCCGCAAAAAGCGCCCCCGGTACGCTCTGCGCCATCCACGGAAAAATCAGCATGATCACGCCAAGAATGGGGAAAAAGACCAGCAGGCTTCCGTCCAGAGAGCGATCTGCGCTCCGGCCGCCAATGGCGTTCCCGATCGAGAACCCCACTCCGGTTAGCATCAGTGCCAGAGTGATAATGGTCGGGCTGGCATGGGTGATGTGTTCGAGGATCGGCGCGATATAGGTGTAGAGCACGAACATCGCCCCCGCGCCGATCGCGGTCGTCAGCAGCGCCAGAAGCACGTTGCCCTTCACGAGAACCCGCAATTCACGCCCGACTTCCGGTGCCGGACCAACCTCCCGCGCAGGTAAAGCAAACTGTACGGCCAACATGGTCACGAGCCCCAGTATCGCCGTGACGCCGAATGCACTGTGCCAGCCGAAATTCAGCCCGAGCCACGTCATGGCCGGAACGCCGATAATATTGGCGATCGTCAGCCCCATAAACATGGACGCCACCGCACTCGCCCGACGCGCTGGCGCAACGGACAGCGAAGCCTCCACGGCCCCTAGACCGAAAAACGCCCCATGCGCCAGACTGGTTAGGACACGTGAGGCAAACAGCAGATCATAGCTGGCGGAAACCGCAGACAGCAGATTTCCTGCCACATACAGCCCCATTAGCAGGATCAGGGCCAGTTTGCGCCGAAAACGCGCCATCAGCAGCGTAATGACGGGCGCGCCCAGCATCACGCCAACCGCATAAGCCGTCACCAGCCCACCCGCCTTGGGCACACTGACCTGAAGACCATGCGCAATGACGGGCAGAAGGCCCATCGGCGTAAATTCTGTGGTGCCGATGGCAAAGGCGCCAACAGCGAGCGAGAGCAGAGGCCAGTTCGGGGACGATTTCGCTGCCAGGTTCAAGACCGGTCTCCGGGAATGTCAATTGTTCGAGATTGATCGAACCTTGCCACACCCAGAATCCCCGGACAACCCAAAGCTGTCTTACATCATGCCGTTGGGATGCTGCCCCATATCCATGCCATCCATGATCATGGTCTTGTGGTGCGGATCATCGAGATGACATTCATGGTCCTGAAGCTCTTCGCCCGATCCGTGATCGAGCACATGCGCCATGTCATCGAGCAGGATGAACCCGCCATGCTTTGCCGGGGTGATGACGAGCGTATGGATGGACATGTCATCAGCGGCAATCACCCGGAACGGCGACGGCTCCAGAGATGCCACAATCCGCGCCCGATAAGGATGCCCGTATAGCGAGACCAGAGACCAGTCTTCGGTAATCATGTTCTTGTCGAGTTCGGCACGCGCATAGGACGTCAGACAATCCAGATGGATATGCAACTGGTCCTGCGTGCGCCCCGGACGTGAATTGATGGCCATCGACAGATGCGAATCAGGGATTTCAAACCCGTAGGACTGCGCCACATGCGCACGCTCGCCCCAAGCCTCCGCGAAATAATTCGGCGTCTCAGGCTTCAATAGGACGGGATCTTCAACGCCCGGAACCTTCTGCGTCGGGATCACCAGATACTGCCCGCGACCGGTCTGGTCCTTGAGAAGGGCATAGCCGTCTTTTTCGTCATAAACCGTGCAGGGCTTATGATACGCATCCACAGCGCAGCGCCCGTGAACGACTTTCCACAGCGCGCCCCGGTCGTGGGATTTTCCGCAGCCGGACAGTCCGAAAACCGCTACCGCCGCAACAAGACCTAACCTGGCTGCCGTCCCGTAATCCCGCAAAGTCATTCTTCCCTAACCTGACATTCAAGCTGCATCGCAGCCGCGAGCCTCTCGAAGCGACGACGGACTGCACTGCCCGCTGCCCGCACGCTGCGCGCGCCCAGAACCAGCACGAGCGTTCCGTCTTCCACGAGAAGCCTGCACTCATCCAGAAGGACTTTCGTCCCCGCGCAGAGTGTATAGGCCAGCCTGAGCGCGAGGCCCAGACGCACCGCACGCTCGATCTCAGAACGCGACAGAAGCTGCCGGGAAGGTTCGATGAGGGGAGAATCCATCGACACTTCATAACGCACGGCAAGCGTCAGCCCGATAAAAGCCCGCGCACTGTGATCGAAACCGACACCATGACCATACATTACCCGTCGATAGGTTTGTTCGACCCGATATTCGGGATGATCATAGGAGCCAATATCGGAAAACATGCACGCCAGTTCACGCAGGCGTTTCTGGGTCCGTGTCTCGTCCCGGAACAGCGGCGCTGTCCAACTCACCAGCGGTTCTGCAAGAGAGGCGCTGCGGGCAAGACGATTGGCCATTTCCGTTGCCAGATCCGTCATCGGATCAAGATCCGCGACAGAGGACGCCACATGGCGCATGTACCAGCCTTCGCGCAGTCCATCGACACTGAACACGACCTTGGACGGACGGACACGCTCCATCAGACAACGCAGCACCACTGCCGCAAATGGCACATCCGCCAGACGTTTGCGTGGGGCCCCCGGCATTTTTTCAAGGGTCCGGCGCGGGGAACTGATCACCCAGTCCGCCATTTCCCGTGCTTCCCCTTCGGAAAGAGTGAACAGATGCACCAGGTTTAATGGATACTGTGTCCGCGCGATCTGAAGCCGCGCCAGCGCACGAAACGCCCCGCCCACAAGATAAAGCGGTCGCCCGGTCATCCCCGGCAGCCAGTTCACCTCCGCCAGAAGCTCGTTCGCAATTTCCGCTGCCCGCTCAATGCTGCCCTTGGCGCGGTCATGCAGTCGGATCACGCCAAGCTTGGTCGTCACGGCCTCAAAATACTGGCTATCCGCAACATGGATCAGTTCCAGCGAACCGCCGCCGATATCCGCAACCAGTCCATTCGCTTCCGGCAGCCCGCACAGAACGCCACGGGCCGCGTAATCGGCTTCTTCCGTTCCTTCCAGAACGCGGATCGGCACACCCGGCATCCGCGCCCGAATGGCATCCACGAAATCCGGTCCATTGGTCGCATCGCGAACAGCCGCTGTGGCGAGAACCTCGAAAGGCTCGGCTCCCATGGCACGGGCGACGGTATGGAACCGCCCCAGCACGTCCATCGCCAGCGTAACGCCTTCGTCATTGAGGCGCCCGGTCACATCCAGTCCGCGCCCCAGTTTGAGCGTGGCTTTCTCGTTGAAAATCGGAAGGGGATTGCGCGTCACCCCTTCAAAAACAACCAGCCGGACCGAGTTGGACCCAAGATCGACAATGGCGGAACGCTGTGCAGATGAGGACATGAAAATCAGTCTTCCAAAATCCTGTCGGGCCGCTCACGGGGGCGATGTGCCTCCGGAAGGACCTTCTCCCGCGCAGCCGAGCCTCGGCCGGACAGGGACGGATTGTTCATGAAGTATTCGTGGGCGGAGAACGGATGTGCGCCCGGCGAAACCCGATGCCAGTAGCCGTCCCTCGTGAGCGTCCAGCTCTGAAGGTTGTCCTTGATGTTCATCGTCATGATCTGGCCAAGAATCTGCGCATGGACCGTCGGGTTCGTGATGGGCACCATGGCTTCTACCCTCCAGTCCATGTTCCGCACCATCCAGTCTGCCGAAGAAATGAAAACTTTTGCCTTAGCGGACGGCATCCGATGCCCGTTTCCGAACGCGAAAACCCGAGAATGTTCCAGAAAACGCCCGACAATCGACTTGATTTCAATATTATCCGAAAGCCCTGGCACACCGGGCCGCAGACAGCAGATTCCGCGAATAATCCCAATAATTTTCACTCCGGCCTGCGAGGCTTCGTAGAGCTTGTCGATCAGTTCGGCATCCACGAGGCTGTTCATTTTCAACCAGATCCGCCCCGGCCGCCCCTCCTGCACATGGTCGATTTCGTCCTGAATGAGCTGTTCCAGCGTGGAGCGGATGGTGATGGGCGAGAAGGCCAGCGCATCCATTTTCGCGGGGATGGCATAGCCCGTCATATAGTTGAACAGGCGCGCCGAATCTGAAGCCAGCTTCGGGTCACAGGTGAAGAACGACAGATCCGTATAAATCCGCGCCGTGATCGGATGGTAATTGCCCGTTCCGAAATGCGCATAGGACCGGAGCGAGCCGTTCTCGCGACGGACCACAAGACTCAGCTTGGCATGGGTCTTGAGATGCGCGAAGCCGAACACGACCTGCACGCCCGCCGCTTCAAGCGCACGAGACAGGCGGATGTTGGCTTCCTCGTCAAACCGGGCCCGCAGTTCGACCATCGCCGTGACCGACTTCCCGGCCTCTGCTGCTTCAATCAGCGCATGAACGATCGGGCTGTCGCGGGATGTGCGATACAGCGTCTGCTTGATCGCCAGCACATTCGGGTCCAGCGCGGCCTGACGCAGGAACTGCACCACCACATCAAAGCTCTCGAACGGATGATGGACCAGCATGTCCTTCGCCCGGATCGCCGCGAAACAGTCGCCGTCATAATCCAGAACCCGCTCGGGAAAGCGCGGCGTATAGACCGGAAACACCAGATCCGGGCGGTCATCCACGATCAGTTGCTTGAGATCGGTCACGCCGACGAAGCACGGGAGAACGACCACGTCCTCCTCACCCACGCCCAGCTCTTCGCCCATCTCACGACCCAGCGTGTCCGGCAGCTTGCGGTCCAGCGCGAGGTGAATGCATACGCCACGCCGACGCTGCTTCAGCGCCGTTTCATAAGACCGAACCAGATCTTCGGCCTCGTCCTCGAACTCCACATCCGTATCGCGGATCACGCGCAATACACCCGCAGCCCCGATCACCAGCCCCGGAAACAGCCGTCCGGCAAATAGCGTGATGAGATCTTCGAGTAACACGAAGCGAATCTGGTCAGGTGTTTCCTGCCCTTCCTTCAACCGCGCCGGGAGCCGCAGGAAACGCGGAACCTGCGCGGGAAGCAGGATCAGACCATCCATGACATGGGTTGAGGACGTGGCATCCTTCAGACGCATATGCAGCGCCAGGCCCATATTCGGAATAAAAGGGAGCGGATGGGACGGATCGACCGCCATCGGTGTCAGCACCGGGAAGACCCGCTCGTCGAACAGCGTGGAAAGCTGCGCCAGATCCGTCTCGTCCAACGAGTCGGTCGGCAGGATAACGATCCCCGCGTCCTTCAGCTCCCCTTCGAGCACATGCCAGACACGCTGCTGCTCGGCCAGAAGATGCCGCGCCTTCTGCCGCACCTGCGCAAGCTGCTGGATGGGTGTCAGCCCATCCGGGCTGCGCACGACCATGCCTTCGCGCACCTGTCCCACAAGCCCTGCCACACGGACAGAATAGAACTCGTCCAGATTACTGGAGCTGATCGACAGGAACCGCACCCGCTCCAACAGAGGGTTATGGGCGTTCTCGGCCTCGTCAATGACACGTTCGTTGAAATCCAGCCATGAAAGCTCGCGGTTCAGAAAGCGCTCCGGCGACGTCGACATGCGCGCGTAATCTTCCGCACGAACAGCGGGGGTCTGCCGACGACGGCTGCGGTTCTGGGCGGGTGTCACTGCACTGCGGGGCTTGCGGGGGGAGCGGCGGCGCGGCGCGGGCCGGGAATCTTCAGTCGTCACAATGGGGCCTTCCGGAACACACGGATATACAATTCACATCAAAGGTCATGCCTCGGGATTGGCATGTCAAACAGAGTTTTTGTGTCACGTCCGTGACACCTACTCCTCCGGCGTCAGCAGATCCGGCAGCATTTCAAGCGCCAGAGCCCGCGTGATGGGCTGCTTACGCACCAGTGCCGCCTCGTCCAGCCGCTCTACCGCCGAAACCAGCGCATTGCCCGTCCGCGGCAGATGCCGCCACAGCCAGTCCGTCACTGATTGCGACACAACAAGCTGCCGGTCCGCCAGCAGCGACAGAAGCAGCGTCGCCCGCAGATCGTCCTCGGGCTCACCCGTCGCAGTCGTGGCTGTCGCCCGCAGACGGCTCGCCAGATCGGGCAACATGAAATGACTGCGCGACGGCGGCAGGCGCCCCGCCATCAGAACGCGATCGCCCTGAGAGAACGCATCGTTCAGCAGATGCAGCATGGTCGCCTCATCGCCCGGCGAATCGGCATTGTCGATCGCAAGATTTCCCTGAACCCGGATCCGCCCTCCCGCAGAGGACGTGGAGAACAGCCGTGCATCCAGCACCGTAGCGTCATGTTCGTGCGCCCATGCCGTCAGGAGATGCGTCTTCCCCGTTCCTGAAGGCCCCCAGAGCCATAAACGCCCATCCGGCCACTGACTGCGCGCCAGCCATGCCCGCGCCGCCACATTCGACGGACCATTAATGAAACGGTCGGACGTCATCGCCGTTACCCGACGCAGCGGAAACGCCATCTGGGTAGCTGCGGGCCTTCCGGAACCCCCGTCCACATCCCGTTTCGTCATCGCAGCCCCCTTTTTCATGCCGTAGCACCGTCAAACAGGCGTTCCGCCAGCGCGCAGGATGCTCTAGAACGGCGTCACGTCAACCAGCGGGAACCTTTCGACCATGACCGATCAGCCTGATATCGCCCCCGGATCGAGCCAGGGCACGAACCACAGCACGACCGGCGGCGCAAGCTACGCACAGGCTGGCGTGGACATTGCCGCAGGCGATGCACTGGTCGACGCGATCAAGCCCGCAGCCAAAGCCACGAACCGTCCCGGCACGATGGGCGGCCTCGGCGGCTTCGGCGCGCTTTTCGATCTGAAGGCCGCAGGCTTTACAGATCCCGTCCTCGTCAGCTGCACCGATGGCGTCGGCACAAAGCTGATGGTCGCCATCGAGGCCGGCAAGCACGATGATGTCGGGATCGACCTCGTCGCCATGTGCGTCAACGATCTCGTTGTGCAGGGTGCCACCCCGCTCTTCTTCCTGGACTATCTCGCCACCGGGAAACTCTCCGTCGAGGCCGCTGCAACGGTCGTGAAGGGCATCGCCAAGGGCTGCGCCGAATCCGGCTGCGCCCTCGTCGGTGGCGAAACGGCTGAAATGCCCGGCATGTACGCCCCCGGCCATTACGATCTCGCGGGCTTCAGTGTTGGCGCGGCCGAGCGCAACAGTCTGCTCCCCGCCAACATCGCCGAAGGCGACACGCTGATCGGCCTGCCCTCCTCCGGCGTTCATTCCAACGGCTTCTCTCTGGTCCGCGAAGTCGTGCGTCGCTCCGGCCTCGGCTGGAACGATCCCGCTCCTTTCGCCGAAGGTCACACGCTGGCCGAAGCCCTGCTGACGCCCACGAAACTCTATGTCCGCACGGTTCTGGACCTGCACGCCAAGGGCCTGCTGAACGGCTGCGCCCACATCACTGGTGGCGGCCTGCCGGGCAACCTGCCGCGCGTCCTGCCCGAAGGCCTCGGCGTCCGCATTGACGGTGCCGCATGGGTCGTCCCGTCCGTCTTCCGCTGGCTGGCCAAAACCGGCAACGTAGCCGCTGACGAAATGCTCCGCGTCTTTAACTGCGGCATCGGCATGGTGCTCGTCACGTCCGAACCTGAAAAGGTCATGGCGGAACTGGATGCACGCGGCGAAACCGGCTTCTTCATGGGTCAGATCGTCCGCTCCGACGACGCCTACACCCTGACCGCACCGGTCTCCTTCGCATGAAGAAGCCGCCCGTCAGAAACAGAACCAAGCCCCCCGTCAAAAACGCGCTTAAAAAGACCGAGAAAGTCCCCGTCGCGATCCTCATCAGCGGTCGCGGCAGCAATATGCGTGCCCTGATTGAGGCCTGCGCCCGACCGGACTATCCCGCCGAAATCGTGCTGGTCCTCAGCAATCGCCCTGACGCACCTGGCCTTCAAGTCGCCGAAGAAGCGGGCCTTAAAACCCTTGTCATCGACCACAAGCCTTTCGGTACGGACCGCGAAGCCCACGAACGCGAAATCGATGCAGCCCTTCAGGCGTCCGGCGCCATGCTGGTCGTCCTCGCGGGATATATGCGGGTCCTGACACCGTGGCTGGTCAATGCGTGGGAAGACAGGATGCTCAACATCCACCCGAGCCTCCTGCCCGCTTTCCCCGGCCTGCACACCCACGAAGCCGCCCTCAAGGCTGGCGCGAAAGAACATGGCTGCACCGTCCACCTCGTGACTTCCGGCGTGGACGAAGGCCCCATCCTCGGACAGGCCAGCGTTCCCGTTCTCGAAACCGATACGCCAGAAACCCTTGCCGCCCGCGTGCTGGAACAGGAACACCTGCTCTACCCGGACGTGCTCGAAATGATCTGCGACGTTTTTGCGAAGTAAGAGACGTCCAGCGTCTCCGAACAAAAAAGGCGCGGACCGAAGTCCGCGCCTTTATTTATTGAGAACAAACTCTCTGTCGTAAAAATTACGGCAGAATTTCCGTCTCGGCGAAGAAGAAGGAGATTTCGTTCTTCGCGTTCTCAAGGCTGTCAGAGCCGTGCACGGAGTTGGCTTCGATGCTCTCGGCGAACAGCTTGCGAACGGTGCCTTCAGCAGCGTCGGCCGGGTTCGTCGCACCCATGACTTCGCGGTTCTTGGCGACGGCGCCTTCACCCTGCAGAACCTGCACGACAACCGGCTCGGCAATCATGGAGGACACGAGGCTGCCGTAGAACGGACGCTCCTTGTGAACTGCGTAGAAAGCGCCAGCCTGCTTCTCGGTCAGGTGGATGCGCTTCTGGGCAACGATACGCAGGCCAGCGTCTTCAAACACGGCATTGATCTTGCCGGTCAGGTTACGCTTGGTGGCGTCGGGCTTGATGATGGAAAGCGTGCGCTCGAGAGCCATCTTTCTTCTCCTGTTAGGACCGGTCCTCGCTGGACCAGCGGGTCAATACCGCCGTTCCACTAGAGCAAATTCATCGTTCCTGATAGGTCTGTCGCAGTATTTTAACCGACCTGTTTCTTTTCTCCCGACTGATCGAGGCGCCCGTGAGCCTGCTCACCATTACCGACCTGACCCTCCGCATCGCGGGCCGTTCCCTGCTGGACAATGCGTCCCTCAGTGTGGACCCGGGACGCAAGATCGGCCTGATCGGCAGGAACGGCGCCGGAAAATCCACCCTTCTGGCCGCGATTGCCGGTGATTTCGTCCCCGATGGTGGCACCATCACCCTCGCCGCCCGCGCCACAATGGGCCGCGTCAAACAGGAAACACCCTCAGGCAGCACGTCCATTCTCGATACGGTTCTCGAAGGCGACCTCGAGCGTACACGGCTACTCACGGAAGCCGAGACCGCGACCGACCCTGCCCGTATCGCAGACGTGCACGACCGCCTCATCGCCATCGACGCCTACACGGCTCCTGCCCGTGCCGGTGCCATCCTGTCGGGCCTCGGCTTCGATCAGGATGCCCAGAATCGTGCCGTCTCGGACTTCTCTGGTGGCTGGCGGATGCGCGTCTCCCTCGCCACGGCCCTGTTCCTGAACCCCGATCTGCTGCTGCTCGACGAACCGACGAACCATCTCGATATTGAAGCCACGCTCTGGCTGGAATCCTGGCTCGCGAAGTTCTCTGGTGCGGCCATTATCGTCAGCCATGATCGCTCCCTGCTCGACAACACCGTTGATGCCATCGCCCATCTCGATCACCAGAAAATCAGCGTCACCCCCGGCGGCTACGATAATTTCGTCCGTATCCGCACGGAACAGGCCCTCCAGCAGAACCGGGCCGCAGAACGTATTTCCGCCCAGCGCGCGCATATGCAGTCCTTTGTAGACCGTTTCCGCGCCAAGGCCACCAAAGCCAAACAGGCGCAGGCCCGCCTGAAAGCCCTCGAACGCCTTCCCCAGATCGAGAGCGTCGTGGAAGACACCCCCACCCGCTTCTCTTTCCCCGAGCCGCAGCCTTTACCGCCGCCAATGCTGAGCCTGAACAATGTCAGCCTTGGCTATGACGGGCGCGTCGTGCTCAAGGGACTGAACCAGCGTCTGGATATGGAAGACCGGATCGCCCTTCTCGGCCAGAACGGCCGTGGCAAATCCACTTTCGCCAAGCTGCTCGCGGGTCGGCTGGAACCGATGTCGGGCACCTACAGCCATTCGCCCAAGCTGAAAATCGGCTATTTCGCCCAGCATCAGAGCGATGAACTCGTCCTGACCGACACGCCCATCGACCATATGAGCCGTGCCATGCCGGACGCGCTCCCCGCTGCGGTCCGCGCGCAACTCGCCCGGTTCGGCCTCGACGAAAATCGCGCCGAAACCAAAGTCGGTGAACTCTCTGGCGGTGAAAAGGCACGTCTGCTCCTCGCCCTGTCCACCCGCGAAGCTCCACACCTGCTGATCCTCGACGAACCGACCAACCATCTGGATCTCGATGCCCGAGACGCTTTGATCCGCGCTCTGTCAGCGTTCGAAGGAGCGGTCGTCCTCATCAGCCATGACAGCCACCTCGTGGAATCCGTCGCCGACCGTTTCTGGCTGGTCGAGGACGGCACGATCTCACCATTTGATGGTGACATGGCCGAATACCGTGCCTGGCTTCTCGAACGTGCCCGCAAGGCGCGTGCCGAGATAGCGGAACGCAGCAAAGCCGCCACGGCGTCAGCAGATGGCAGCACAGCGTCTGCCCAGAAACGCATCGACCGCAAGGAGCAGACCCGCGCCCTCGCACCGCTGCGTCGGAAAATCCGCGATGCCGAAGCCAAAATGACCCAGCTTTCCGGCGAAAAGAAAAAGATCGAGGCCCGGCTGGCCGATCCTGCCCTGTATCAGTCCGGCGATGCTGCGGAACTGACCTCCCTGAACGTGCATCTTGCCGCACTCAACGCCAACCTTGAAACTATTGAGGAAAGCTGGCTCGAAGCGCAGGCCGAACTGGAAGATGCGACGGCCTGAGCCTTTCGGGGGCCTTCACGCAACACTGTCTTCTACGGGGGGTTATTGACCCTCCCTGCCACTCCCCATAAGCCAGTCGTCAACGACTGATCCCAGGACTGACTTCCCCATGCGCATCTCTTTTTCCGATCCAGCAGAACGCAGCGAAACGGAACCCCGCGCGCGGGAGCTGTCCAGAATTGCCGGGCTGATGCGGATTACGCTGGCCCTGACCCTGATGCTGCTCGCCATCTGGCTGATCGGCGATGTTCTGGCCGTGATCTTTGCGTCCGCTCTCGTGGCAATCGTCCTGCATGGACTTGCCCGCATGCTCCGGCGTCACGTTCCCGTCATTCCCTATCAGGGTGCGGTCGCCCTCGTGACCGTCGTGATCCTCGTCGCCATGATCGGCCTTGGCTGGAGTAGCGGCCCCTCCATCAGCGACCAGTTCATCCGTCTCAAACAGGCGCTGATCACCCAGTCGGGTGAACTCCGCGCCCATCTTTCCGGCTCCACGATTGGCCAGATGGTTCTCGATCATCTGCCCTCGTCACTCGGGGGCAATGCTGCCGGCACAGGAGGTCTCGGTTCGCTGGGATCAGGGCTGGCGGGCTCAGTCACGGGCCTTCTCAGCAGTGTTTTCGGCATCATCGGAACACTTCTGGTCATTCTGATCGCCGGTCTGTATTTCGCCCTTAGCCCCGCCGTCTATATCGACGGAATGCTGCGCCTCGTCCCTACGCAACACCGTCCCGCCGCGCGTGAACTGATGCTGACCGCCGGTG
The DNA here is from genome assembly GCF_015244675.1 of Gluconobacter cerevisiae. Classification (GTDB taxonomy): domain Bacteria; phylum Pseudomonadota; class Alphaproteobacteria; order Acetobacterales; family Acetobacteraceae; genus Gluconobacter; species Gluconobacter cerevisiae. The sequence goes on from NZ_JABCQO010000005.1 coordinate 200,320, forward strand.
CCACCCTCTGGGCGTGGACTGCCGGACAGGCGCTGGACATGCTCGTAGTCGGCATCCTCTCAGGCATCGGCCTGTCGTTGATTGGCGTCCCGCTCGCACTGGCGCTCGGGGTCGTGGCGGGTCTGTGTAATTTCATACCCTATATCGGCGCCATTCTCGGTGCCGTGCCCGCCGTTCTGCTTGGTCTGTCCCTCGGCACACATGAGGGCCTGTTCGTCGCCATCCTCTACTGCGTGATCCAGTTCTTCGAGGGCAACGTCCTCGCCCCACTGATCCAGCGCCGCGCCGTCCACATGCCACCCGCGATGGCCATCCTCTCGCAGACGGTCTTTGGCTCCATTCTGGGTGCCCCCGGCCTGATCCTCGCCTCTCCCATCACCGCCGCCCTTCTGGCCATGGGCGACAAGGCCACGGCCCCGCTGGAGGACGAAAATCAGACCCGCCGTGACGTCGGTGAAGTCACGGAAGAAGAAGAAAAACGGCAGAAGTAAATTTCTGCTTGCTCCTGACGTAACGTCATCACCCTTGATGTCGCGTCAGGAGCATGATGATGACCACACGAATCCTGACAATCGGCGAACTCGCGCTCGCACCCGGCGTCCCTCCCCGGGCACTGCGTCATTTCGAAACTGCAGGCCTGCTTCACCCCCGACGCTCAGAAAACGGGCGTCGCGCCTATGAAGCAGTCGATATCGGAACGCTAACGCACATCCTGCTCCTGAAACGGCCCGGCTACACGCTGAGGGATATCGCTTCCCTTTTGCGTGGCCCCCTCGATGCAGAAAGACTCCTAGGCTCAGGACTCATTCTTTGAGGTAGAAGATGACGCTTGCTGCGATGTGGATTGCGGACATGAATGTATGAGCGCAGCGGTCATATCGGGTCGCAACACGTCGCCAG
>NZ_JABCQO010000006.1 GCF_015244675.1 Gluconobacter cerevisiae
CTTCAGGATCCCTATGATCTGCTCTTCCGTAAAGCGACTGCGCTTCATTCGTCCGTATCCTTCTCGATCGGACTCTACTTTAAAATGGTGACATTTCCGGGGAGCACGTCAGGATAAAAACACTTTTAAAACATTAAATATGTGATATTTTAGGTTATAGTAACATGAATCTGATGAGGGAATATCATACCTCACTTAGAGAATGTTTTTCATCTTTACCGGTAAACTATATCCTGTGAGGCAATACGTGGCCAAGTCCGATCCTATCGTCCAGTTACCGGACGGTTTTTATCTCAATCGCACACCTTTGCTCGCATTTGGTTTGTTGTGTTGTCTGTTCTCTCTATGGGGCTGCGCCATGAGCCTCAATGACGTGTTGATCGGGCAGTTCCGCAAAGCCTTCATGCTGTCGGATTTTCAATCTGCCCTCGTGCAGTTTTCCTTTTACATCAGTTATTTTGTGCTGGGCATTCCAGCAGGTATGATTATTAAGAAATTCAGCTACAAATGGTCCATCCAGTTGGGATTGTTCCTTTACCTTATCGGCTGTTGTCTGTTTTTTCCCGCAGCATATTTTGCGACATATCAGATATTCTTCGTGGCTCTTTTTGTTGTTGCTGCCGGACTGGTCTTTATTGAAACCGCTGCCGATACTTACTGCACCCTGCTTGGCCCACCGGGCCGTGGAACGCATCGTCTGAATTTTGCGAGTGCTTTCCAACCGATAGGCGCCATTCTGGGAGCCAGCATGGGGGCGTATCTAATTTTCAAGGAAAACGATCTTTCGCGTGAGCAGCTCTCCGCCATGCCGGTTGCTCAGGCATGGCAGCATCAACTCGTTATGATCCACGCCACTCTTGAGCCCTATGTCTACATCCTGGGGGTTCTACTGGTCGTCATGATCGCCATTGGCGTCACGCGTTATCCAGCCTGCAAAGGGCGTGATCAGCAACGCAGTTATGAGCTCGATACTGCGGGTGCCCTCAAAAGGTTGTTTGCCAATAAACGCTTCGTCCTCGGTATTCTGACCCAGTTTCTATATGTCGGCGCACAGGTGGGCGTCTGGAGCTTCATTATCCGTCTTTCCATGAGACTGGGCCACATTAACGAAAGACAGGCATCTGTTTACCTGATCGCGTCATTTTGTGCGTTTTTTGTTGGCAAGCTGGTGGCCAATTTCTTCATGCGGCACGCTCGTCCGGCGCGAGTTTTGCTCGTTTACAGTTTGCTCTGCATTATTGCACTAGGTTATGCGGTCATGGTGCATGACTTCACGGCTGTGTATGCAGCTATTCTCGTTAGCGGGCTGCTCGGTCCCTGCTGGCCAACGATCTATGGCCTGACCGTTGATGAACTGGGCCATGACCGCGCTTATGGCGGATCAATTCTGGTTATGAGCATTAGTGGCGGTGGCATTCTTCCACTATTGCAAGGTTATATTTCAGATTCTACTGGTGGAAACATGCAACTTGCTTATGTCGTGCCGATGGGGTGTTTCTTCATGATTGCAATCTTCGCAGCGTACTGCATAAGAAATACGAATGAAGCAGAAAATCATACAGATGTGAACTCTGTTTTTCAAACAATTGATTAAGATAAAATTCGCTTTGAGAGAAAGTGGGTTTTATGGGTAAAGCAACGTGCAAGACGTATGCGGAGGAGGCAAATCACGGGTTGCCCCGAAGGTGATCCGTGAAGAGCTGATGTTGGTGGATCTGGTGTCGAAACATGGCTTGCAGCAGATGATGATCGCGCAGTTGCAGGCATGGCAGCGATTTTCTCAAGCACAACGAGGCTTTCACATTTCGGGGTGCTTTCAATAGGTTGTGCGAAGCTACGAAATCTTTGTGGGCGCTTAGTGCATTATTCGTGGTTGGATATTTTCATTAAGATGAGGCCACAAACTATGAAGATTGCAGCTAAAGCTCTGGTCAGGGTGAACGCTTCTCCCAAGATAAATATCCCGACTAAAAATGCCCCGATTGCGCCTATTCCTGTCCAAACCGCGTAAGCCGTTCCCAGAGGCAAAGACTTCATAGCCAGAGAAAGTAGACCGAAACTAATCAACATCCCCACAAACGTGACTATGGAAGGCCAGAGCTTTGAAAACCTATCTGACTGTTTCATGGCAAAGGCTCAGATTACCTCGAAAGCACCAGCAACGATAAGAACAATTCAGTTCATAGAGATTTTCCAGCATTTTTAAGAAATTCAGAGAGCCCGTCGGAGCAAAAGAGTTGCGAGGAAGAGCATCACACACCCGATAACAAGATCTAAAATCTTCCAGGATTTTGGTGTGGCAAACATTGGCTGCAAAAAACGTGCGCCATATCCTAACGCTCCAAACCACAAAAAACTCGCTGATGCCGCCCCAACTGCAAAAAAAGATCTGAGATGGAGCGGTTGCGCTGTGGAGGCCGTGCCCATCAAAAGCATCGTATCGAGATAGACATGCGGGTTAAGCCAGGTGAATGCTGCTACGGAGGTCAATGCTCTTGATAAAGAGACGGGCCCGCCTTCAGTCACTGTCATGCTCTCAGAAAGTGTGGCCTGTCGTAGCGCTTTGATGCCGTACCAAAACAGAAATCCGGCGCCAGCAAGGGTAAATCCTTTTGCGACGTGTGGCAGTGAGACGAGTAGAGCGCCCATTCCACTTACTCCTGCTATAACCAGGATAGCGTCTGAAAAGCCGCAGAAAAGAACGATTGGACCGACATATTCGTTCTTCAAACCCTGTCGAAGAACGAACAGATTTTGAGCGCCAATAGCGACAATCAGCGAGGCAGAAAGCGCAAATCCGGACAAAAAACTGATAATGAAAGGCATCATTCAGCTTGTTTACGCAGCACAATCAATGAAGGAAAACTTGTTTTTCTTATCCTGATAAAGCAATCCTTCATTGATGTTGGACTATAACGCTCTTATGGCCGTCAGTGCTGTTATCCGAGAAGGCTCTTTTGAGGGTGCGGCGAGGAAATTGAATATTACGGCTTCTGCCGTTTCTCAACGCATCAGAGGATACGAAGACCGGCTGGGTGCTCTGCTAGTTATCCGGGGACAGCCATGCAGACCAACAGACCTGGGGCAGGCTCTGGTAACTCATCTGGACAAAGTCTGTTTGCTCGAGGCGGAAATTCCTCATCTTTCGCACGCGTCAGGCTTTTTGTTGCAATCCGAGATTACTCTCAGAATTGCCGTAAACGCGGACAGTCTTGCAACGTGGTTTCCAGGGGCCATCTCGCGCTTTGCAACAGAAACAGCCATTTGTCTGGACCTTCTCGTCGAAGACGAGACCTGTACAGCAGATCGTCTTCGGGCAGGCGAGGTCACAGCCGCGATTACGGCCCAAGCGGAGCCGATTCCAGGATACAAGTCCGTCCATTTAGGGAAGATGCAATATGTTGCCTGTGCCACTCCTGATTTTGCAGCAAGCTACTTCAGTAACGGAGGAACAGTAGCCGAGTTTAGGGATGCACCCTGTATATGCTTTGACCGAGACGACGCTCTGGAAGCGCGATGGTTGTATGATCTTCACAAAATCGCTCTGCCATCACGGATACATTACATTCCTTCGACGCAGGGCTTCCTTGATTTTACACTCAAGAATGTCGGGTGGGGGTTACAGCCGCTCGCCCTGGTGGATAAATATCTGTCTCAGGGTAATCTGATCGAGGTTATTCCTGATCATCGGATTACTGTTGACCTTTATTGGGTTATACCAAGAATGAATAGTAAATTATTGAATGATCTCACTATTCACTTAAAAAACGAATGTGTGAAACATTTTTGGTTCGATAGAAGCGTAGGGAATTATACCGTTTGAATATATTTGTTTTTTTGACGTGAATAATTTAGATGCGAGGTATTGCTAGAATCCGTTACTATACATCTGTTTGATGTTTTTTACTCTGCTGACGTCACACATTCGTCGGGCAGAACCCTAGCAATCTGGGGCAGAATTTCTTCTGTCAGCATCTTTTGGGAAAAGGAAATCCCAGCCAAGGCGCTTGAGCCTGACGAAATTTCCTTGGGATATTGGTCTGTAAAAAGACTCCAAACCAGAGTCGAAACAATCGACGCTTAGATATTCCGACGTTACGTCCAGGAGGGAATGATGGCTCCGTGATAGGCTTCAAGCAGCTTGGTGCGGACATTGGGTTTTTGAAAAGCGCTCACCAGTGGCTGAACCCAGTTGGCATGGGCATCGGGCTCGTTTACGGCAATGAAATTGATGTAGGGATTGTTGTCCATACTCTCACGGGCGAGACGTTCCGATTTGAGATCGATCCCGGCTTTGTAAGCCCATTCCGTAATCACTACGCCAGCATCCAGATCTGGCAGAGACCGCGCCAGAACAGGATCATCCAGTTCCTTGATCGTCAGGTTTTTTGGATTTTCGGAGATGTCGATTGCGGTTGGCATTTCGCCTGCGTCAGATGAAATCTTCAGCAGTCCGAGAGATTGCAAGAGTTTAAGCGCGCGTCCTTCGTTCGTAGGGTCCGCAGGAACGCCGATCGTTGCACCATCAGGAATTGTGGAGAGTGTTTTCCATTTTTTCGAATAAAAGCCGATCGGTGCGAAGTAGGTGTTTCCAACAGGCACGATATGAGATCCAAGCGCGGTATTCTGGGCTTGAAGGTAAGGGCCGTGTTGAAATGCGTTGGCGTCCAGATCTTCTGCCGCAAGGGCTGCGTTGATCGGATTCCCTTCAGAAAAAGTGACGACTTCGATGGTCAAGCCTGTCGTGCGGGCATTTTCCTGAACAATACGCCAGATATCCTCGTCTTCTCCTGACAGGATACCGACCCGTACAGGCTTTGCTTGCGCGTTTGCGGATGGACCAATGAGCGATGTGGCAGCGAGGAGCGTGAGTAGGCTGCGACGCCCCAGAGAAATACCGGGCGCGGACTGTTTCTGGCTTGGAAGGCGATTACGCATGGTGCAGGGCTTTCGAGGGAACGGCAGAGAAAAGATCACTGTGATGTCGGGCCGCGACATCTGGATGGGAGCGCAGCCGCCCTTTGAGTGTGTTCTGTCCGATCTGGGAAAAGAGAGGATTGTTGGGGTCCTGCGTGATCCCGCTGCTGGAGCTTGCCAAGGCGTCGGGTAGCGGGAGGATTGGCATCGTTGCGTCGAGTTGTGCCCCAAGGAAAAAGGCTGCGGAAAGCCTGTCCCGCCCTGAGTTCGGGCTGACGACACGATGAACCGCAGCCTTGAAATATCCGCTTGTGGCGACTTCCAGCAATTCGCCGATGTTGACGATGAACGTCTCCGGCTGGGGTGGTGCCTGAAGCCACTCACCGTTTGCCAGTTCCACTTCCAGTCCGCCCTCATTGTCCTGAAGGATGAGCGAGAGGAGGTCGCTGTCTTTATGAGCGCCCACGCCCTGCCTTTCTCCCTCCCCCTGATGGCCGGGATAATGGATGAGTTTCAAAAGCTGATAAGGCGTATTGCTGACGACGGGATGAAAAGCGTTCGCTGCTTGACCTAGAGATAAAGCAAGCGCTTCTAACAGGCGCCTGAGGACATTCAGAACCTGCTCCTGCCATGACAGAACAATTATCTTGAGTTGTGGAAGTGTGTCTGGCCATTGGTTGGGTCCCTGAAGGCGCAGGTAAGCTGGCTTGTCCTTCAGATCTTCCACGATGGCTCGTTCGGGGCCGATATCGAGTTGCTCCCGCCAATCTGCTTTGCCGCGTGTGATCTCTCGGCCTGCATGATTATACCCTCTGAAATGTGGAGAATTAACCATAGAAATACGTTCTTTTTGCGTCATCGGCAGAGAGAAAAACCTGGTCGCCTGTGCCATGAGATCGGTATTCAGATCAGCCGAAATTCCATGGCCTTTCAGGTAAAAGAAGCCATATTCGTGGGCAGCGTTGCGCAGAGATGCAAGGAAAATCTCGTCTGGCGCCTGATGATCCTGCCACTGGGACAGGTCGATGGTGGGTAGAGAAAGAGTGCTCTGCGTCATACACGTAACCACTTTCGGCTCTGAATTTTTTGCCCTTGGAACCCCTTTTTCAGCAGATTCCAAGGTCATGCGTCCTCATATAACCCTCCATAAAACGCGATATATATTAAATCCACATCAATGTTATGTTTGACTCAAAAAACACTATGAAATAATCAACAAAACACAAATCTTCTTGAAAGAACTTTTATGCGTAGTGGTTATGTCCTGGCGCCACTTCTTGTTGGCCTTTCGTTTTCCGGGACCTTTCCGGGGGCTGTCGCGGCCGAAAATACTTCGGGTCAGGATAGTACCGGCGTGAAAAAACAGTCCAGAAAAGAGACTGTGGTCAAAAAAAACGTGCCTGTCGTCAGGACAGAACAGGCTGTGGCTGACGAACCGGAGCAGGTCATCGTGACGGGTACGCGCGATCCCTCCCAAACGGCGGCACGCAGCATCAGCCCCATTACGATCATTGGGGGCAACCAGCTTAGGGCGACAGGCATGACGGACATCCGGGAGGCGCTGGTCCAGCTTTCTCCCTCCATCAGCCGTGAAGTCAATGGATCGGATCAGGGATCGGTCGTAGATGCGCTAAGTCTTCGGGGACTAAATGCCGATCAAACCCTGGTGCTGGTGAATGGCAAAAGACGGCATACGACAGCCGCCATTGCGGTGGATGCGTCTTCACAGCAGGGAACGACCCCTGTCGATCTGGATATGATCCCGATTTCTGCAGTCGATCACATTGAGATCCTGCAGGATGGTGCGGCTGCTCAGTATGGATCGGACGCGATCGCGGGCGTGATCAACGTCATTCTGAAATCCAACAATCACGGCATCCATCTTCAAGCTGTCAATGGCGGTTATGCTGCAGGAGATGGCTTTACGACCGGTGAAAACCTGAATGCAGGTTTCAAGCTGGGTCATCGTGGATTCCTGAATCTCAGTGCGGAATTCAAACATCAGGATCGCACCCAGAGAACGGGGATTGATCCCCGGACCGGTAAAAATAACGATCTGGCAACGGGGCAGCCTCAGGTGACGCGTGAGTCCATCGAAACGAATTTCGGCTATCATGTGACGGATGCCATAGAGCTTTATGGTTTTGGAACATTCACGCACCGCGATGCCGAACGTTGGGCTTTTCTGCGTGCTCCGAGCACCACTGCGGCTGACGGGCTTTCCGGGATGTATCCGAACGGGTTTGAACCCGTCGAAACAATGCCTGAGAATGATTATGGCTTCACGCTCGGTTTTCGAGGAAAACGACTTTACGGTTTTGACTGGGATCTGAGTTCCACGATCGGTGGAGACCACGACACGCTGGGGGATTATAATTCCGCCAACGCAGACGCTTATAAAGAGACAGGATATTCCCCGTCGCGTTTCTTTCTTGGCAGTTACTCCAACCAGCAATGGACGAACAATCTCGATATTCGGCGCGGCGTAGATCTGCCGTTTCTGTATAGCCCCTTGAATATCGCATTTGGTGGCGAATATCGCCGCGATACCTATTCCATAGGAGCGGGAGAACCGTTGTCGTATTACCTGAGCGGTGCACAGGGATATCAGGGCGAAACGCCTCAGGATGCTGTCAACGCAGCCAGGCACGTCGCAGCAGCCTATGTTGATTTCTCGACGCAAATCGTCAAACGCTGGCGGGTGGATCTTGCTGGACGGTTTGAGCACTATGACGACGTCGGAAATGCGCGGACGGGAAAGATCTCCACGCGATATGACATCAACCGTTTCATCGGATTTCGCGGTACCGCCAGCACCGGCTTTCGTGCTCCGACCCTTGCGGAACAGAATTTTGCGGCTTTCATCTCCAGTCCGAATTATGCCACCGGACAGATTGCGGCCAATTCGCCCGCTGCGCGTGCTTTGGGATCGCCTGGCCTCAGGCCGGAGACATCCACCAATTTCAGTGCGGGTATGATCCTGAATCCATTGCCTCGGCTTCATATTAATGTCGACGGTTATACAATCTACATCAAGCACCGGATCGTTGATGGAGGGTACGCTTCAGGTGCCCGGGCTGTAGAAGCCTATGCCGCAGCAGGCGTGGATACTTCCGGTTTCGCCGGCGATGAAACTGCGGTCAGTACAAATTACTTCACGAATGGCGCCAGTACCCGTACGACCGGCCTTGATATCACGGCACGTTATTCTTCGGACTTTGGGCGTTATGGGAAAGTGGACTGGGATGCCGCCGTCAATTTCAACCATACCAATGTCAAAAACATTGCGCGGACTGGGGAGGGGGCTCCGGTTCTGAACGCTCAGCAGATCAGTTTGATGTCAACGGAAAACCCGTCCAACAAGCTGATTTTTGGAGGGATATGGCGTCAGGGGAAATGGACGGTCGCTGTCCACGAAATCCGGTATGGTCATACAACGTCCAACCTGACATTCGTTTCGGGAAGCAATGCTTTTTCGACAACGGATTTTTATCATCAGATTAACCGCCCGCGCTTCGTGACCAATCTTGAAGTCGGTTATCAGGTTCTGCCTCAGCTTCATCTGGCGCTGGGCGGCAACAATGTCGGGAATGCCCATCCCAGCCGTGTGCCGTCCTTTACGGCAGATTATAACAACAATCTCTACGACACACTTAGTCAGCAGCTTTCCGAAGAGGGTGGTTTTTACTATCTTCGCGCTGATCTTTCTCTTTGAATATGATGGTGATGCAGAATACGGGTATGGCTGAAGCGAATGAGATGTTGAAAGTTGAAGGTCTGTCAAAGACCTTTGATGGTCACTTTGCGCTGGAAAATATCAGCTTTTCTGTTCTTCGCGGTGAAATTGTAGGGCTCATTGGGCGTTCGGGAGCAGGGAAAACGACCTTGCTTCGTTGCCTGAATGGCGCAGAAACCCTGGATTCAGGGCACGTTCTCGTTGAAGGAAAAAACCTCAGCGTTCTTAAAGAACGGGAACTGCTTGCCCTTCGGCAACGGATCGGTCTTGTTTTTCAGGGGTTCAATCTTCTTCAGTCCCGGACTGTGGCGGGCAATATTTCTCTTGGTCTGGAAATTTTGGGAATTCCCAAAAAAGAGCGGCAGCACCGTATTCAGGAACTGATCCATCTGGTCGGCCTTGAAGAGCATGAGACAAAACACCCTTCGCAGCTTTCCGGAGGGCAAAAGCAGAGGGTTGGGATCGCAAGAGCGCTGGCGGGTCATCCGGCTATTTTGTTGTGTGACGAAGCAACATCCGCGTTGGACCCTGAAGCAACGACTTCAATTCTTGCCCTTCTTAAGGCCGTTAATAAAGAGCTTGGTGTTACGGTCATTCTCATTACACACGAAATGGATGTTATCCGCCGTCTGGCTCACCGGGTGCTTGTGCTTGATCAGGGGCGTATTGTTGAAGATATCTCCAGTGAGTTACTGCACAAAGGGGAGGCGAAGCATGCCTTAACGCAGTCTTTCATCAGTCGTTTGCCGAATAATGGAGAAGACATGGAGGCCGCCGGATATGCATCATCAGGTTTTTGATCTGTTTTTCAAAGCCACGCTGGCGACGCTCGAAATGGTTTTTGCGTCCGCAGCAATTGCCGTTCTCTTTGGATTGCCTCTCGCTATTCTCCTCACCATCACGAGGTCCGGGGGACTATGGCCCGTTCGTCCCATCGGTCGGATTCTTGGGGTTGTGGTTGATCTGACAAGAGCAGTGCCCTTCATTATTCTTCTTGTCGTTTTGATCCCTTTCACGCGCTTAGTAATGGGAACGGCTCTTGGGACTGCCGCGGCCATCGTTCCATTGTCCATTACCGCGATCCCATATTTCGCGCGCATCGCGGAAGTCTCATTGAGAGAGGTGTCTCCGGAACTGATTGATGCGGTTCGTGCTATGGGCGCAACACGGACGAAAGTCGTTCGCTCGGTTCTTATTCCCGAGGCTTTACCAGGGCTGGTCTCCGGCCTGACCGTCACGCTGGTCACACTCATCAGTGCATCTGCCATGGCGGGTGTTGTTGGCGCAGGTGGACTGGGGGATCTTGCAATCCGCTACGGATACCAAAGGTTTAATACAACCATGATGTTGTGGGTGGTGAGCATTCTTGTTGTATTGACGATTCTTGTTCAGATCGTCGGGAATTCTATTTCTGCCCGATTGAGGAAGAATTTCATATGAGGATGGTGTTCCTCTTGATGACGCCTTTAGGAAGCTCAGACGCTATTAAGAGCACCTTTCCAGCTCAGCTATAGGCTGGGAAGGTACTGTCTAACCTATGATATGCAGCCAAAATCTTCTTGATCCTGTTTCTGGCTGCAATCGTCATATTTCTACCTTGAGGCTTAATTCCATATCGATTTCGGTATATTATCCTTGAGTATCAATCATCTAAATCATGTCCGTCATCTGGGCCTTTAAGCTGACGGCTTTTTTCACCAGTGATGCTAATAGGAGTGTCTCCGCGCACGGTAATCCGGCGTAGGAGGCGGGGATGGGTGTCGAAGTCGGCTGTGGCGTAGTGTTGCGTGGCACGGTTGTCCCAGATGGCGACATCACCGGGTTTCCAGTTCCAGCGGACGGTATTGTCGATCTGCGTGATGTAGGACTGAAAGATTTCCAATAGCCGGTTGGCATGTTGGGTAGGAATACCACGGATTTCTTTGAAAAAATGACCCAAAATAAGCGTGCGTTCACCGGTTTCCGGGTGGACGCGGACGACCGGGTGCTCCGTTTCATAAATCTTTGAGATGAAGCTTGCGCGAAAATTGGCAATTTCCTCGTGACGAAGATCATATTTATAGAAATTGGTATCGTAGTCGTTGCCATGAACGGCCCAGAGCGTGTCGGCGAGCTGTTGCAGCGGGGCGGGCAGGTCGTCATAGGCCGTGGCCGTATTGGCCCAGAGAGTGCTGCCACCATAAGGCGGGATCGTGATGGCGCGCAGAATGGAGGCTTTGGGATAGGCGGGGACGAACGTGACATCCGTGTGCCAGGAATCCGTGGAGCGGCCGTTGCGGGAGTTCAGCTCGAATGTATAGGGGGTGCCGTCTGCGGCCGGGATGGTCGGATGGAGGATCGGGTCCCCAAAAACACGGCTGAGTGTTTCATGCTGGGCGTCATCAAGAAACTGATCGCGCAGGAAGATCACCTTGTGGCGCAGCAGGGCGTCATGAAGAAACGCCTTGTGTTCTTCGGGCAAAGGCTCGCGGGCATTGACGCCATGAATGATGGCACCGATGCGGGATGTTACCTTTTCGGCTTTGAGGGTGTCGGCGAAGGCGGGTTCGCGGGGGACAATGCTGAGGTTCGTCATGAGGGAAGTCCTTCGGGCTGGGGGACTACGGTGCTGTTGAGAGCACGGTCAGGGCGTGTGAGAGGCGGGGGGGTGATGAAAAAAGTGAGGATGGCGCTGGCTAGAAAGAGTGCGGCGTAGATGAGAATAATGCCCTGCGTGCCGACAGCACCTTCAAAAGCATAGACGATGAAGGGGCCAATCCAGACGCTGCTGCCGGCACCGAGGTTCAGCAGGGACATGGCGATGCCTTTGTGGTCCGGTAAGAGAGACGGCGTCAGGGCCGAGAGCGGCACATATCCGGCAAGCGTCATCCCGAAGACGGCAGCAGAGGCGTAGACTGTGAACAGGCTGCTTTGGGCGTAGAGTAGGGGAATCCAGTACAGTCCGACGCAGCTCAACGCGCTGCCGATGCCGCCGAACCAGATCACGGTCTGGCGCCAGGAAATATAGTCGCTGGCAAAACCGATCAGCAAGTTGAAGACGATATTGCTGGCGAAGATGATTTCCAGAAACCGGATCCACACATCCTGCGACAGGCCCAGACGGCTGGTGAAGAAGAAGGGCATGAAGACGATCAGGCCATGCGTGGCGCTGGAATTGACCGCACGTACGATGCAGGCCAATCCCACGCCCGGATTGTAACGGATCTGGCGGACTGTTTCGCGCAGGGTCGGGCCTATATCCTTCAGGCTCCCTTTCTGCGACCGGGGCGTGGCAGGTAGGGGCAGGATGGCGAGAACGCCCCCCGCTCCTACGCCGAGCAGGGCGATCCAGAGCGTAACGTACTGGCCGTACACTGGCAGCAGGAGTTGCGCCACGATGGAGCCGACCGTAGGCAGGCCGCAGGTGAAGCAGAACCAGAACAGGCCGACGGCCCGTCCCAGACGGTCCTGCCGGACCGTGGTGACGAGCAGGGTCAACAGTCCGTAGGAAAACAGCGGATAGCCTGCTCCGCGCAGTCCGTAGGTCAGCAGAAGCAGGGTTGGAGAATGGGCGGGAATGGCGACGCTGAGGAACAGGAGCTGTGGGAGAACCCAGAACAGCAAACCTGCGGTCATGACCGTGCGGCTGCCGAAAATATCGCATAGCAGGCCCGAGAACCAGGCCGCCAGGGCAGCAGCCAGCCCATAGGCCGTAAAAAGGAGGGCGACGAAGTGTTCCGTCTGGCCCGTCTGGACCAGAAAGGGCGACAGATAGCCGACCTCGACACCATCTCCGATCATAAAAACCAGAAGCCCGGCATATTGCAGCGCGAAGCTCCGTGGCAGGCGGCTGGCGGGCAGGGGTATCGTCTGCATCTCAGAAATCCGCATGAACCGCGCCAAAATACTGGCGTGGAGCACCGAGGACGACAGATTGGTAATCGCCGGCCATGGGATAACCGTTCTGGCCCATGGTGGAGATGTATTTCACGTTCGTCAGGTTATAGACGTTGAAGTCCAGCGAGAGGTGCTGGACAAAACCTGTATGGGACAGGCGGTGGAGCTGTTTGCTCAGGTCGTAGCGGGCGCCGAAATTGGTCAGCCAGTAGGACGGGACTTTGGTGTCTCCCGTATAGCTGAGGTTACGTTTGCCGACATACTGGGCCTCGATATGCGCCTGAAGGTCATGCCAGGTGTAGGACAGATCGGCATGGTACATCAGGCGCGGATAAGCCACGACCTGCTGACCCTTGATGTTGTAGGTCACCCGCGATCCATTGATGGTCTGGGTGATGTTGTCATCATAGACAGCATGGTTGTAGCTGATGCTGTTGGTCAGGCTCAGCCCCTTGACGGGGGTGAGTGTGACGGCGCCGTCCACGCCGCTCATCGTTACGCCGCCAACATTCTGGATGGTGGTGTAAGGCTGGGTTGTCGGGCCGGTTGAGATGCGTTGCAGGCGGTTGGAAAAGATCGTGTGGTAGCCGTAGAGCGAGCCGCTGATGAGACGGCCGGTGTAGCGGTAGCCGCCAGCGAAGTTCCAGTCGGTTTCAGGTTGCAGGCTGCTTTTGGACGCCAGATAGGACGCCTGTGAGGTCGAGAAGGGTGATGAGCCGCTGTTATAGCCCGAGACCGGATAGACCTTCACGTTCTCTGCAATATCGAAATAGAGTTGATGGCCGGGAGCAAAGCGCCATTCCCCGCTGAAATGCGGCAGGAAAGGTTTGCTGGAGGTGAGGGAATCTCCGCCTGCAATCGCAGTGGTGCGGGTGTAAGTCTCCCAGTTGGCAAGGGCCCCGACGCGGCTGGTATTCAGGACGGAACGGAAACCGGCATGCAAAGCGATGGTGTTCGTAACGTGATAGGTGTCCTGAAAATAGGCGACAAAGGTGTTGGTGTTGAAGACCTGCCGATAGCCATTCTGAAACGGGTTCTTGAGATTATCGAGACCATTGACCGGCGTCGCGGTGCCGTTGAGCACGTCTTCCAGCAGGGGTTCCTGATAGAGCGGTTTGCTGATGTCGAAATGGGTGTTTTCGTACCACAGCCCCGCATTCAGCACGTTATGCGCGATGCGGTAAGACAGGGATGTCGTGAAGCCGAAGCGGTCCGTATCGGGCTGCGTGACCTGATCGATCAGCGGGGCGCCATTGGGCGATGCGATCAGCGGGCTTGCAACCGATCCACGCTGGTAGGAACGATGTCCATAGGCGGTGCTTTGCCAGCGCAGACGGTCGGTTAAAGCGAGATCGGCCGAGACGCCGCCGATATAGGAATGCTGCATCTGCGCGCCCTCGTAATAGGACGCAGTGTAGGGGCTCTTGAGATTGGCATAGGCAGCCGGAACCTGTCCGCCGGGCAGACCGCGCTGGGCCAGTGCCAGACGATAGGCTTTCTCATATCCTCCGGGTTGTCCGATGAAATTGTCGATCGCGTAGCCACCGTGGTTGAACATATCCAGGCTGTAGTCCTGATAGTTCTGCATCTGAAGATCCGCGTAATCGAAGAAGGCCGTGATGCGGCTGTCCTGCCCGATGGGGTGCAGAACCTTTGCATTGACCTGCTGCATGAACTGATCCTGTCCGCCACGCCATTTGTCGGTGTCGTTACGGGCATAAGAGACATAAAAACGCGTCCCCTGCGGGTTCAGATCGCCGCTTTCGAGCCGCAGAAATGTCCGGTACATCGCATTGCTGCCAAAGGTCTGGTTCACGCTTGCGCCGCGCTTATGGGACGGATCGCGGGAAATGAACTGCACCGTGCCGCCCAGATTGGATGTGCTGGCCACGCTTTCCGAGCCCGTGGAGGCTGAGACATCCATTCGCTCGATGTTTTCGGACGATATGGCAGATGTTGGGCTGAGGCCGTTGACGTTGCTGAACTGCTGATCGCCCAGCGGGATGCCGTCCAGCGTCATGCCGATCTGGCTCTGGTCGAAACCGTGCATCAGAAACGAGTTCTGCCAGGTATTCACGCCCTGCGGGTCACCGGAATTGAACAGCACGCCGGGCAGCCGTGTCAGGGCCTTGAGCGGATTTGTTCCGGCTACATATTCACGGATCATGGCGCTGGAGACGGGGTTGGACACCCAGTTGGCCTGCCGGTGTCCCTCCACGCCGATGTTCTCTGCGGTGTGAGAGGTTAGAGCACGTGCTTTGGCAGGCGGCTTGTGAGCGGGAGGCGCCGGTGTGGCGTGACGGGACTTCTCATCGGGCTTTGTGACGGGTGCGCTGGTGGCGGCAAAGGCCTGCGTGCTGACCGAGAGGGTCAGCAGAGCGATTAAGGAGGCGGAACCGCTGGGGATGCGGCTGGAAAACTGAAAAGCGGACATGGAAAGACACTCACAAGAAACAGGAAAAGGGATTTTCAGGTCTTGGGAGGATCAACAGCGCCAGGCTGGATGGTCGGCGGAGGGATGCGCGGAAGCGTTCTGAGGGAAGAGGCTTTCGCGCAGGGTTTTGCCGGGTTTGGGCCTGATGCGACCGCGACGCTTCAGTTCCGGCAGGACGAGGCGAATGAAGTCATTGTAACTGTCCGGATTGACAAGCTGGATCAGGTTCAGCCCGTCGGTTTCCGACTCTTCGAGCCAGAGTTCGATCTGGTCCGCGACGGTTTCAGGGCTGCCGACAAAAGTTTTGGCGCGACCGAAGCCTTCCGCCGGGCTCGTCGCTTCGGCGATGGTCCAGGACCGGCCGCTGATGGCAGGATCGAACTGTTCAAGGACGGACTGGCTGGCCTCTGTCGGGCGATAGGTCAAAACCTCGTCCGTCTGGTTCTTTGAGAAATCCACCCCCGTCATGGAGGAGTAATGGATGAGCGATCCGGTCGCGTCGTAGAACGCTTTGTATTCGGCAAATTTGCGGATGGCTTCTTCTTCCGTTTCACCCACGACGACGGCGGCAGCGCAGATGAAGCGCAGGCTGTCGGGATCGCGGCCTTCGCGTGCGGCTTCCTCCCGGATGCGTCGGACATTCTTTCGCGTTCCCTCCGCTCCAGCGCCGACGACGAAAATGACTTCCGCATGTCGGGCCGCGAAAGCGCCACCACGGGCGGAAGCCCCTGCCTGAAGAAGGACGGGAACGCGCTGCGGGCTGGGTTCGGCAGTATGGCCGTCTGGAACGCGATAGTACTGGCCGTCATGACGGATGGGATGAACCTTTGCCGGATCTGTATAAATCCACTCGCCCGACGCCGTTTGCCCGCGGATGACAGCGTCTTCTTCCCAGGATTTCAGCCACAGCTTATAGACGATATCCATGAATTCGTCTGCGCGGTCATAGCGTTCGTCATGCGGGATCTGATGGTCCAGTCCGAGATTGCGGGCCGCGCTTTCCTGCTGGGACGTCACGATATTCCAGCCCAGACGCCCTTTGGTCAGATGATCGAGGGTCGTCAGTTTGCGGGCGAGCAGATAGGGATGCTCGTAGGTCGTGGACAGCGTGATGCCAAAACCGAGCGAGGTGGTCGCCGCGGCCATTGCGGACACGAGTAAAACCGGATCGATCAATGGGGACTGGATACCGTGCTTCAGGGCAGCGTCCGGGCTGTTGCCGTAAACGTCAATCTGGCCGAGGGCGTCCGCGATAAACAGGGCATCAAACCCGGCGTCGTCCAGCGTGCGGGCCAGTTCGGTCCAGTATATGATGTCCTTGTAGCGATATGTCTGGTCGGCAGGATGGCGCCACAGCCCGTAATTCAGGTGTGAGACCGTTGCCATTGTGAAGCCGTTGAGAATGATGTGCTGTCCCATTACGCCACTCCCACGCGCCATTGGATTGGCGGCAGGGTGCCGTTGACGGCGTAATCTCCGACAACACGCGTGCGATAGACGCGCGGGTTGTGATTGCCCAGGGTGCGAACATTGCGCCAGTGTCGATCCAGACCAGCCACGCGCAGGGTCGCGCCGCCGCTCAACGCATCGAACAGGGCGGTCGTAGCCTCCAGAACCAGCGGGAGGATGCGGTCCTGCACCTGCCAGACTTCGAGTTCGGCGCGGGCGACCGTGAGGTCGAATTCCGGAACCGGACTGTCTGCGACCGCCTGAATGGCGCGGGCGGCGCGCTCAACGGCAGCGCTGGCAAGATAGGCGGCACTGAACACATGCCCAACGATTTCGAGAATCTGTGGGTCTGCGGCAGGAAGGTCTGCATTGCCGTGGCTGAAAGAGCGTTTGCGACGACGCACGGCATCCGCGACATCCGTCGCCGCAGCACGGGCGATACCCGCGACAGTCGCCAGATGATAAAGCTGGAAGAAAGCCTGCGAATGCGGAAAAGCCGTGTTGCCGTAGCGCAGGTCGGCTTCTTCAGTATGGACGTTGCGGAAATGCGCGGTGCCACTGGCCGTCAGACGTTGCCCAATCCCATCCCAGTCATCCACGATTTCGAGACCGGGATCGTTGCGGGCGGCTAATGTTTTGACGGTCTGGCCGTCTTCGGTGGTGCCGGTAACGGTGAGCCAGTCAGCGTAAAGTGAGCCAGTGGTGAAAAACTTGGAGCCGTTGATAACCCACCTGCCATCCGTTTGGGACAGGGTGGTGCTGAACAGATCGCGCTTGGAAGCCGGGCCTTCAGCGGCGGCGGCTCCTGCGGTCTGTCCTGTGCCAAGGCGGTCGAGCCATTTTGTGCGGTACGGGCCAGCAGATTCAAACAGCAGATGTTCGACGAAACCAAAATGCGCCCTGAGTGCCTGTGCGACGTTTGAATCGGCCGTCGCTAACGTAGTAACCAGGGCAAACAGGTCTTCAAGACTTGCGCCAGAACCGCCATGTGCAACGGGAACACGAAGGGCTGTAAAGCCACTCTCTTTGAGGAGACGGATCTGTTCGAAAGGCAGTTCGCGGTTCAACTCGGCATGCAGCGCCTGTCTGCGGATTTGCTCGAAAACAGGAGCGAAACGGTCGTGCAGCGGAGTAATTTCACGGGCGTCCTGCCCCCAGAGAAGGGAAAGGTCGGGAGAAGGTGTGTCTATCGTCATAAAACAGGAACACCTGAGTTTCAGAGTTATTAACGTTAAAGATTAGTGCATAAATTATTATTCCAGATGCTGAATGTTGTTTTTGGAATAGTCAACATAATTAGTATAATTTTATATAAACTATTATAAATGGTTATTAATGGACAATGTTGGCCCAGATGTGCGATTTCCGCTATGTTGAAGATTATCTACGGGACAAAAGGCTTTTGATTGATACCTGACCGGCAATAAGGCGGCTCCAGAAACTGGCCAATGTCTGCGTGTAGCTTTTCAACGTCGTCTCTTAATCACTGTAATTTTGCCCCAAAATCCATCCTTTCAGGCAAAATTACAGCTTAACGACATGTTCAAGGGCGACGCATGTTGTAGACGATATTGGCCAGTCCGATCTTCATCGGTGGCATAGGTGATACCTACAGCCCGGAAAACAATTCTATCCGTGAGGCTGTAAATTGCCTCAATAATGACCGCGGATTGTGAAACTGAAAGTCCGAGGCTCACCAAAAATCATGCCGTCATAGAATCCGGCCTGTCGCACGTAGGTTTTGTCCGTCAGATTGGTGATGTTGCCAGCCACATCGATCCACTTGGCCAAACGGTAGCGCGCCATAAGATTGATGAGCGTGTAACCACCAACACGCAGGTTGGAACTGTCATACTTCCCGTTCCCAAGCGGACGGCCAGGATTGGTGGTCCATTCCGTGCTCGTCTGGCTGGAAATGCCACCGCCTAGGGTCAGGCGATGCAGCGCACCTGGGAATGTATAGCTTGTGGTCAGGCGAACGAGATGGTGCGGGTCCTGCCGATAGCTCAGGCCTTTTTCGTACAGATAGCTATAGCCGAAGAAGACATTCCAGCCTGGCAGAAGTTCGCCAGAAGCATCAAGATCAATACCTTCGGTTTTGACGCCATTGACGGATCGGTAAATGGATTCACCCGTCGTTGTATTGGTGGCACCCGTCGCTTCCGCCACATTACTCTGTCTGTTCAGATAAAAAGCTAGAGATGTGTTCAGACGCTGTTTGAAGAAGGCTCCTTTCAAACCTGTTTCATAACTTTTCCCCATGACAGGGCTAAGGGGCTGATTGTTGGCATCTCTCAGATTGGATTGGGGGGTGAAGATATTGGTGTAACTGCCATAAACGGACATGGTCTTTGTAAAATCATACACCATGCCCGCATAAGGCGTTAGAACGGCGTTCTGGCGTCCTGTTCCTGTCGCCCCTGAATACTGGTTCTGCACATTATACGTACCGCTATACGCTTCGTAAGTGCTTACCCGACCGCCAAGGATCAGGGAAAGACCTTTGGCAAGAATGAAACGTCCCGACGTGTAGGCACCGTAATTACGCGTCACATCGACTTCGCGTGCTTTTGTCCGATGTGTCATAAAATCCGGGTATGAACCATCCCAGGTCTGCCAGTTGGCAATGGGAAGGCCTGCCGCACGATACTGACAGCCCGAATACGGCGTAACACCTGCAATACTACAGTTTCCGAGCGCTTTGCTGAATGTGTATTGCGTCAGCTCGTCATTGTACCCGTTGAAGCCGAAAACGATCTGATGCTCGTGTCCAAGAAAATGTATCGGACCTGAGATATGAACATCCGCATTGTCGCGCGCGTCAGCGTATTCGGCGTGCAGCGCATTGAGGTATCCACCTGTACCATCCTGATTCCAAAAACCGGCATAGCCTCCGATATTTCTGGCAGCATTGTTGATTTTGGCGACACCCAGGTTGCTGTAGGAACTGCCTTGCGTGCGCATATAGCCAACTTTGAGATGCCAGCCAGCTGAAAAATCGTGATCGTAATTGATGAAAGCCGTGTACTGGTCCCGCGTGGCCTGACTCCAGTCTGCCGCCGGGTTGGTGCTGCGGGGCAGGTGTGTCTTAGTGCCATCAGCATACCAGATCGGAACATTGGTTCCCCAGGAGGCGCCGTCATTGCGGGTTCGTTCATACTGAAAACCAAAGCTCAGCGCATCCCGTACGGAGAGATCTGCGGCGAAATTGGCAAGTGCACCCAAACGGTTGACGTGCTCACGGACGCGGAATGTATCCGTGTCATCCCATGTAAAAACATATCGGCTGCGAATCGTGCCGGAATGATTCAGCGGGGTGTTGATATCCGCCATAACCCGATGCTCATTCCAGTTACCCAGTCGAAGCAGGCCGTTGGCTGAGAACTCTTTGGTCGGGGTCTTGCGTTGTAGATAGATGGTTGCGGATGGATCACCTGTCCCTCCAAGAAGACCATTGGCGCCACGGACGATTTGAACATTCTCATACAGGTCCATATTCATGGACGAACCAACACCCCCGAAACTGGTGGTGGCATCAATCTGCATGCCATCGATTTTGTAGTTGGTGATGTTGAAACCACGCGCACGATAAGTCGTCCGCCCAGCGTTGTCATTGGCGTAGGATGTGACACCAGGTGTTGTTTTCAGCACGTCATCAAGACTGTTGATCTGCTGATCGTCCATAACCTGTCGTGTCATGACAGTTACGGTCTGAGGCGTCTCGCGAAGACTGAGGGGGAGCCCCGTAGAAGCGCTGGTTGAAGGGGCGGTATAGCTTCCATGATCCCATCTTTGGGAACGGACAATGATATTTTCAGCTGTCGGAGCAATTTTTTCGTGTGCTGTCGACTGCTCAACATCCTGACCTTTTCCTGAATGCGGTTTCAGTAGCACCCTTTTCTTTCCGAAATCGACATGTTTTTCGGATTTTTCAAGAACGGGAGGCTTGTCTTGCACGTCGTCGGCGTGAGCGTATCCAGGAATACTCGTTGCCAGGAATGTGGAAGCTAAGAGGGTACTTAAGGCGCAACGCGTTACAGGGCGCAGGTTCACGTCAGCAGTTCCAGAGCAAAGAAATTAAAATGATAATCATTATCATTTGCATATGGATAGCAGGGTGGTTTTGAAATGAAAAGAAACGCATTTATTACAAAAAATATCTGTTGGTATGCAGATTTTATAAAGAGCGCGATACTGGGTTGAGGGACCGAGTTTTCATTCAGAAGATTTATCAGTCAGCGAAACAGGCAGCATTCGAAGAGGAGTAAGATCTACTGTCATTCGGTAGACACTCTATCCGGGGAGGCCGTAGCAGGACCGGTTTGTCTGATGTTTCGATGAGCGCGCAGGGATGAATGTCTCAACGAAACGCTGTTTGCGTCTCTGGTGCATATTCCCGAGATCCTGGTTAGCCTATTAATTCCAAATCATAAAAATCGAGGACTTTTTTGCGAGTGCTAATAAAAAAAGCAGCATGTTATCTGGCCCCCTTAAATGACGATCATGAAATTTGATGTATCTGTTTCAACAATAAGGGTCACTTTTTGTGGGTTCAGCCGCAAATTGTATAAAATCAGCGAGGTACTGAAGTTCCTCGTCCGTTTCGCGTCTGCCAAGAAAAATCTGCTTCGCAATTCCGTGTTCGCCAATTTTTATTGAGTGCAAATCAAATCGCGGTGCATATTCGGTTACCAGCCATCGGGGGAGAACGGCGACGCCCCGGCCGTGCTCAACCATGACCAGCATGATATCGGTTGTTTCGATTTGCTTCTGCTGACGGGGTGCGATGCCAGAAGGTTGAAGAAATTGGGTGAAGATATCCAAACGTTCTGCAGGTACGGGATAAGTTATGAGGGTTTCATTGATTAGATGTTCTGGAGTTATATATTTATTGTTTCGTAATGGGTGATCTTTTCCAACAACAAGAACAAGTTCGTAGTCAAATACTGGCGTAAAGATTAAGCCTGGCTTGTAAAGTGGGTCAGGAGTTACAAGAATATCAATTTCGTTGCTTAGTAGTGCTCCGATGCCGCCGAACTGGAATTTTTGTCTGACATCCACATCTACTTTCGGCCAACGTTCAAGGTACGGGGATACGACATTGAGTAACCATTGATAACAAGGGTGGCATTCCATTCCGATCCTCAATATTCCCCGTTCGCCATTAGCAAACTGTTCCAAACGTTCTTCGGCAAGTGAAAATTGTGGTAGAAGACGGTTCGCAAGAGAGAGCAGCCATACGCCCGCTTGTGTTAAAACCAGAGAGCGCCCCTCGCGTCGCCAGATTTTTATGCCAAGCTGGATTTCAATCTTACGGATTGCATGACTTAGAGCGGGTTGAGTCAGATTCAGTCGCGCCGCAGCTGCAGTTAACGAGCCTTCCCTTGCGACTTCCTGAATAATCATCAGATGGTTGCGTTCCAAGATAGCCATATTTCACCTATAATTATGTAAAAAATTTATCTTTTGATAAAGAAATATCATTTATATTTATAGTAAGAAAATACTCCAGTAAACCATTTCCCGTAAGGTTATTTTTAGGTGTGATTGGTAACTGTTGGCAAGGCATGGGGCCTGATTTGTGACGGCCTGTAATTGCCGCTCACAAAGCCTGAAAATGAAATTATGTAAAAAAATCTCATAATTATATTCTACTTTATCCGTGTTATTACTGATTATGTAGGAAATAGCTATGTACATTACTTTAAAAGACTAATTTACCTCTGTTGAGGTGAAGTCGAAATAATTAATTACGATTGAGAAATTATTTAGAAGGTTCTGGATTTTAAATTTTCTTGATGGAAACCCATTGCACTTTTAGTGCGTTTAGGAGCCCAGTGTTACTTTGTCGATTTATAAATAAATTATTCAAAAATAATTTTTAGGACAAAAGTATGATTGAATTAAATTCGATAGAAATTGTGGGGAAAAATAATTTTCCTCTCATGGAAAATAAAAAAATTGGATTCATTCTCGCTTTTTGTGCCGGATTGATGAACGCTTGGACTTTTTTCCATGCGAAAACCTTTGCTACTGTCCAGTCGGGTAATGTCATTCAGGTTGGTTATCGTCTGGTCGAAGGGGATTGGACTGCATTTTGGTTCGCATTTAGTTCTATCCTTGCTTTCGGTTTGGGGGCCGCGTTATGCGGTGTCTTGATGGCTACCCTTCTGAAAGAAGGTAAGACTTTTTCAAGTGTCGTATTGTGGTCAGAGTGTATTCTACTTTCAATCATAACGTTTCTGGCATTTTTTGGTACAATTTCAGCGGATTTCTTAGCTGTAGCTATTAGTTTTGTTGCGGGAATGCAGGGGAATGCCTTCCATAAAGATCATGGAATGCTTTATGGAAATGTAGCTGTTACTTTTGTTGTGCAAATGGCATTCAATTTTTTAGCTCAAAGCTTTTTCAAGAAAATTGGAATCAACGGCGATTCCAATTTGGTTTGGTCAGGAATATTTTTCTTTGTTTTATTTGGTTTCGCTAGCGGCGGGGCTCTTGGATTTTTCTGTGATAAAAACATAGGAGACAATACGTCTCTAATAATTGCCATTTTTTCTCTAATAATGATTTCTGTTTTTTCAAGAAAAAACAAATCAGCATCAGATCCAAGGACTGGTGCGACATTCGTCTAAAAAATTACCTTGATAATACTGTGTTGTTTTTTTCTTTTGATAGGATGATTAGTGATGGAAAATTTAAAGCAGCCAATTATGGGCTCCAAAGGAGCTGATATTGTTGGCCCGCGTAATCCGGAAATTGAACTGCAAAATCCAGATATTTTTCTACCACCGGCGACAGATAAGGGGGGCATTCCTAATCTGAAGTTTCCTTTCGCTATGGCGCATAACCGTCTTGAAGATGGCGGGTGGGCAAGAGAGGTTACCTGTCGTGAAATGGGCGCGCTGAAAGAGCTTGCTATCGTTAATATGCGCCTTCCTCCTGGCGTCGTGCGTGAAATGCATTGGCATAAGGAAGCGGAGTGGGCTTACGTGCTCAAGGGAAAAGTTCGCTTCTACCTTATGGACGACCAGCGTCAGACTCTTATTGAAGATCTGGAACCGGGAGATTTATGGTTCGCTCCAGCAGGCTTCCCACATGCTATTCAGGGCTTGGAAGAAGGTACAGAGTTCGTACTTGTTTTTAACGATGGGAATTTTTCAGAAAACCAAACACTATTGGTGACGGAATTATTTGCGCATGTTCCATTGGAGGTTCTGGCAAAAAACTTTGGCGTTCCTGAAGCGGCTTTTGCAAATATTCCATCACATGAAAAATATATCTTCCGTCAACCGGTTCCACCCCCGCTTGAGCAGGTACGCCGGGATCTTGGCGCCGTAAGTTTTACCGACAAATACGTGTTTCGTGCCTCCACTACCCCGCCTACGGCTTATCCGGGAGGCGCAACGCAGGTTATCGACTCACGCAATTTTAGTGTGACGACGTTGGCTGCATTGATTATTGATCTCGAACCCGGCGGAATGCGTGAGATCCACTGGCATCCGGATGCTGATGAATTGCAATACTATATTTCAGGAAAAGCTAGAATGACGGTATTCGATGCCGTTGATAATGCCAGGACATTTGATTTTGTTCCCGGTGATGTTGGTTATGTCCCCAGAACTTTAGCGCATTATATTGAAAATATAGGTGACGAGCCAGTTCGTGTCATTAACGTATTCCATACAGGACAATATAAAGATATTTCATTCAACAACTGGTTAGCATTAACCCCTGCACACCTAGTCAAAGGACATCTTGAGGTCGATGATCAGTTTATCAGTCATCTCAGGAAAACGCGGCAACCTGTGGTTAAAAAATAACAGATAAAATAATATTCTCTGCTTCATATCCTACTGGTGTAAAGAATTTTACGTATATTTCTGGATATGAGGGTAGATCACAAGACTCCGCATCAGCCTGTCCAGTACAAGAACAGGTGGTCGTTTATTAATAACCGCTTGTGGCTGATTAGTGCTGGTTGTCGTTCGCTGGCACTTCAGTGAACGACAACCAGAAATGTTTTAAAGTCTTTCCTGTCAGGCTCTGAGGTCGCGCAGCAGATCGTGTCCATGTTGGGCAGCCATTCCGGCCTTCAAGTCCTTACCGACACTGCGTGCGCAAAGGGCAAGGGACAGGGCACCGGCATCGGGATGGCCCTTGCTGCGTTCGCCATGCATTTTCGCACGTCCCATTCTTGGTAAGAGGTTGCGTGTATCCTGCGCTGCCTGATAGGCGGCTTCAGCACCTTCCATCCAAGCTTTGACGAGTTCATGGCCCGCGGCCAGTTCCCGCTCCAGCGTTTCCACAAACGGGACCAGCGCATCTACGAGCGTCTTGTCGCCGGGTTTTGCCCTGCCGAGCAGCATGATGCGTTCCATGCTGTTACGTGCCCCCTGCGAAAGCTGTTCGGCACTTGGCAGACGGCCGTCATCGAGCGCCGTGCTAAACGCCCGCAGACCTTCTCCCCACAGAGCCCCCGATGTGCCGCCGGCACGGTCGGCCCACGCATCGGCGGCCGTGGCCAGAACCGTGGCAGGGCCTGCACCGGCATTGGCTGCGTTGCGGGCTGCGCGTGCCGACGCTGCTGACCCGCGCGCCATGCCCTGTCCATGATCGCCGTCGCCTGCAAGGGCGTCGATATGGCCCAAGCTGGACTCCTCGGCGGCCAGCATCTTCGCCAGATTTTCCATAACATCCGCGACGCACGCCCCGCCCTGACGGCCCGCTGCGGTGGCAGAGCGCATATAGACGATCGTGGCTTCATCCTCGACGGCAAGATCGGCCACACCATCTCCGACCAGCGTTCCGTGGCGCAGGGCTGCGGAATCCACTGGTGCGCGCCAGTATTGCTCAAGGTCTTCATCGAGCCATGTCAGGGTGAGGGAACAGCCCGCCATGTCCAGACTGGTGACATACTCGCCCACCAGCGGAGCAACGAGGGTTAGTCCGGCGTTTTCGAACATTGGCGCCAGTGCGTTCCACAGCACGAAAAGCTCTTCCTGCTTGGTGCTGCCCAGACCGTTCAGCAGAACGGCGACACGGCGCGGTGCTTCATGGGGGATTTCGGCCAGCAGACGGTCGAACAGGATTTTTGCCAACACTTCCGGCGTGGGGACGTCTTGTTCATCAATTCCCGGTTCACCGTGAACGCCAAGCCCGAGGGCCATGCGATTTTTTGGGACTTCGAACAGTTTTTCCGCCTCGCCGGGCAGGGTGCAGCCATCGAAAGCCACGCCGAAGGTGCAGGTCTGACGGTTCACGCGATGCGCGACTTCCTCAACTTCATCGAGCGTCAGGCCAGCTTCGGCAGCGGCCCCCACGACCTTGAAAATCAGCAGGTCTCCCGCAATGCCCCGGCGGCGTTCGCGGGTGGAGGCGTCCGAACTGGCCACGTCATCGGCAGTTGCCAGAACGCGGACGTCATAGCCCTCTTCGCGCAGGCGGTCGGCGGCAATCCCGAAATTGAGCACATCGCCCGCGTAGTTGCCGTAGCCGAGGATGATTCCGCCGCCGAGATCGGCCTGCCGGGCGATGCTCTTGATGGCCTGCGTTGAGGGCGATGCGAAAATGTCGCCTGCCACGGCGGCATCGCCGAAGCCCTTGCCGACATAGCCCGCAAAGGCGGGATAGTGGCCTGAACCGCCGCCCAGTACGACGGCAACCTTGCCTTTCGGGCCGGGCTTTGCCCGCAGAACGCCACCACGGACGAGGCGCACAAGGTCATGATGGATCAGGCTGAACCCGCGCAGGGCCGACATTGCGAAATTGGATGCGTCGCCGCAGATCTTGGTCATGTGTTTTTCCTCCAGTCGTGTTCCGCAGTGGAACAATCAGGCTGCATCACGGTTGAGGTAACGACGGGCCAGCGCGTCGAAGGAGATGGCGAGGACAACGATCCCGCCGCTGACGACCGACTGCCAGTAGGGCGAAATTCCGAACAGCACGATGATGTCTTCGATCATGCCGATAATGACGGCACCTAGGACCGCTCCGACCGGGCTGCCGATGCCGCCTGTGGTCGCAACACCGCCAATGACGGCTGCGGCGATCGGTGCCAGAACCCAGGTGTCACCGATGGAGGGCTGGGCCGTTCCCAGACGGGCGACCATCAAGATCCCGGCGAGTGCTGACAGGAATCCGGCGAGGGCGAAAGCACCCATGCGGATGGCGTTGACGCGGATGCCCAGCATCCGGGCTGCGTCCGGGTTGCTGCCGATCGCGTAGATGTAGCGGCCGACGGGCGTACGGAACATCACAAACGCCACAACTGCCAGACACACCAGAAGCACGACGAACGGCACAGGGACGCCCATGACGAGCCCGCGTCCGAGAAAGGAGATGTCGCGCGGGATGCCCGTAATGGCCACGCCTTTGGTCGCAACGAGGTTGGCGCCGCCATAAACGCCGGCCATACCGATCGTCAGCACCAGCGAGTGCAGGCGGAGCTGCGTAATGAGCGCTCCGTTCAGCAACCCGCACCCGGCTCCCATCAGCAGGCACAGCCCGAGCGAAAGCCATGGGTTCAGACCGAGTTGCACCATTAAAATGCCGCCGACTACGCCTGCCAGACCGCCAATGGCGCCGACGGACAGATCAAGCTCGCCCAGAATCATGAGAACGGACTGTCCGATCGTGACGAGCCCGACAAAGGCCAGCGCACGTGCGATGATCATCATGTTGAAAGACGTCAGGAAGTGCGGCGACAGCGCACACGAGGCCCCGAAAATGATGACCAGCGCGGCGATGACGCCGCCCAGCGGATTGCCCACCAGACGCGACACCAATGCTTTCATGGGCGGCATTTTCGGCGGCTTGGACGGCGCGGCGGGGAGGGTGGTTTCAAGCGACATGACGGGTCTCCGGGGCGCCGATGATCGCGCCGACAAGCGTGTTGACGTCGGTAGTGGCCTGATCGAACGAACCCGTGATCCGGCCGGAGTACATGGTGATGATCCGCGAAGCGCAGCGCTGAAGCTCGGTCATTTCGGACGAGACGAGGATGATCCCTACGCCTTCTTCGGCAAGCTGCTGCATAATGCGGTAAATCTGGAATTTGGTTCCGATGTCGATCCCTTTTGTGGGCTCATCGAAAATCAGGACGCGCGGCCTGCGAGCCATCGCCCGTCCGATAATTGCCTTCTGCTGGTTGCCGCCCGACAGATGAACGATTTTTTTGGCAGCGGAAGATGTCCTGACGTCGAACTGCCGGATTGTCTCCGCCACGACGTCATTTTCGCGCCGGGAAGAGATGATGCCGCCGCGCTTCATGCGATCCAGAACCGAAAGGCTGATATTTTCCCGCACGCTGAGCAGCGGGAAAATGCCGTGGTGCTTGCGCTCTTCGGAGAGGTAAACCATCCCCATCGCCACGGCGCGGTCTGTGCGGCCACGGGGGATTTCTTCTCCGTCGAGGAAGCACTGGCCGGATGTCGCTCTATGATAGCCGAAAATCGTCTGCATCAGTTCGGACCGGCCTGCGCCGACAAGCCCCGCAAATCCAAGGATCTCGCCCCGGCGCAGGGTGAAGGAGGCATCCGAAAACCCCGGTCCTGAAATATGTTTAGCGCTCAAGATGGTGTCGTTTTCGCTGACGGCGAAGCGCGGCTGGAACTTCTCTTCCAGCGAGACAGAACTGCCGGACATAAGCTGGATCAGGTGTCCTTCCGTCATGCCCTGCATAGGGTAGGTGCCGACGCTGCGGCCATTGCGCAGAACCGTCACCGTGTCGCCCAGCTCAAAGATCTCTTCCATCTTGTGGGAGACGAACACGATCGCGCAGCCGTCATCGCGCAATCTGCGGATGATGCCGAACAGATGCTCGGTCTCGTTCGCCGTCAGCGAGGAGGTCGGTTCATCAAGAATGAGAACCCTGAATTCTTCACGACAGGCGGCACGTGCGATCTGGAGAAGCTGCTGGTCCGGCACGCTGATGCGGTTCACCAGATGGCCGGGTTTTGCATGAATGCCGAAGCGCTGGATGAGATCTGCCGCAGCCTTTTCCATGGCACGTCGTGAGACCGTCAGATGGCCGAAGCCGGAGCGATCGAACGGCATGAACATGTTTTCGGCTACCGTCATGGAACCGAAAAGGCTCAGCTCCTGCGGCACATAGGCAACCTTCGTAAACAGGGCGCGATCTGCCAGCGCGTCTCCGTCTTCGATCAGGACGCGGCCTTCATCAGGGGCGACGAGGCCGGTCAGAACCTTGATCAGCGTGGATTTTCCGGCACCGTTTTCACCAGCGAGAATATGGATTTTCCCTGGCTCCAGCGTCAGGTCCACATGATCGAGCGCGACCACGCCGGGATAGGTCTTCCGTACGGCTTCGATCTGAAGAATTGTCATGGTCGTGTTTCCCTTGTCCTGATCGTGCGGCAAGATGTCAGAGGGTCTTGCTGGTCAGAAGATCAATTCCGGTATCGATATATTTAGGTGTCTTCTGTCCCATAGCTTTCTGCCACGCAGAGATGACGGCCCAGTAACCCTGCATTTCGGGGCGGCTGGAGGCGGAAGATTCCGCTACGCCGTCCTTGATGAGCTGGATCATGTCATTGAGGTTGTCGAGGCCGACTTCCTTGACCTTTCCGGTTTTGCCACCTTCACGGATGGCCTGTCCGATGCCCACCGGCCCGGATGCATCACAGGCGACCCAGCCCACTAGATCCGGATGAGCCTGCATGATGGCGGAAGCCTGTTTTTGTGCGGTTTCGATGCTGTCATTGTCGATCCCAGTCGCCACGACTTTCATGTCCGGGTATTTCGCAAAGACCTTCTTTTCGCATTCGGCCCGAAGCGTATGGTTCGGAGCCGTCGGAACGCCCATCATGATGGCAACCTCGCCTTTCTTGCCAACGAGGTTCGCCAGTCTTTCAGCCGCCATGGTGCCCTGTTCGCAGAAATCTGCGCCGACGGCCGTGATGTCCATGCCTTCGGGAGGCAGGGAGTCGAACACCGTCATCGGGATTTTCTGGTCTGCTGCTTCATCCATGGCAGCGCGGTTGCCCTTTTCATCCAGCAGATCGAGGATCAGCCCGTCGGGATGCGTGGCGACAGCGCGTTCGATAATGTCGTTCTGAGAAGACACATCCGCCGTTTGCGGCGCGCGATATTCGATCTCGACCGGGCGGCCCGTTGCTTTGGTGATCATGTCGCCAGCGGCCTTCGCCCCCGTCATGGCTTTATCAAACCATGGATGGACCGTTTTGGGGACCAGAACGAAACGCAGGGGCGCGCCACTATCCGCCGCACAGGCGACGCCGGAGGACAGAACTGGCGCAGCCGCCAGCATTGCGGCAAAAGCAAATGCCGTTTTCATAACTCTGTTCTTTCGAAAATCAGCCAGAACCTGCTCGGGCTGAAAGTTTTTATTTCAGCAGCTCATATCCGCAGAGGCTGGCTGCCGGTATTTCCTGCCGAGTGCATCAATTCCGGCAATATTGCGTGCCGATGCACTTGTGGGATCGAAGGTGCAGGCCAGCCATGCTTCCACGATCGACTTCGCGACTTCCGGCCCAATGACGCGCGCCCCCATGGTGATGATATGTGCGTTGTTCGACAGCGCAGCGCGTTCGGCGGAATAGGTGTCATGCGTCAGGGCCGCCCGAATGCCAGGAATTTTGTTGGCGGAAATGCACACGCCAATCCCGGTTCCACAGCACAGGATGCCCCGGTCGAACTCACCGTTCAGAACCGCCAGCGACACGCGCTCGCTCAGTTCGGAATACAGTTCGGCGCGCTCATCTTCGGGATGGGACATGTCGACGACGACATGACGTCCAAGCGTCGAGAGATGCTGGGTCAGAAGCTTCGCCAGACCTTCTCCAGCGCTGTCTCCACCAATGGCAATACGCATGGTTATTTCCCCCGTTCTTGCGTTCATTCAGCCATTCAGGCCGTTATTTTGTCCGAAACCAGATCGCGCACACTGTCGACAAGCGCCATGAAGTCCGTTGCCTTCCAGGCGGCCCGTCCGATGAACACACCATCCACATCAGCAAGTCCGACATAGCTGCGGATGTTGTCCCGCGAGACGCTCCCGCCATAAAGCAAGGGGATGCGCGCGCCCTCAGAACCGGTAAGTTCCTGCACGACACCCCGGAGGCGGGTGTGAACGTCCGAGACGAAGTCTGCGTCCGCTGGGCGACCGGAAGATCCGATGGCCCAGACCGGCTCATAGGCAATCAGGACATGCGCCAGATCTTTCCGCGCCACACCATGCAGCGCGATTTTGGTCTGCCGGGCGAGCGTTTCGTGCGAGACGCCAAACTCGTACTCGTCCAGCGTATCGCCGATACAGATGAGCGGACGTAAGCCGTGACGAAGTGCTGCGTGAACCTTCAGATTGACTGTCCAGTCCGTCTCGCTGAAATGCTGGCGACGTTCGGAGTGGCCGATTTCCACCATCGAGGCCCCACAGCCCCGGATCATCTCCGGTGAGACTTCGCCCGTCCACGAGCCGCTGTCTTCCCAGTGCATGTTCTGTGCGCCGACTAACAGGGCGCTGTCCTCCAGAATGGTGCAGACATCCTTCAGGGATGTGAAAGGCGGGATGACGAAAGGCTGAATCCCTTGCGGCGGAACAAACCCTTCAAGAACCTGTGCTGAAGCGATGGCTTCGGCCGGGCCCTTGTTCATCTTCCAGCTCGTTCCGATCCAGACCTGACCCATCTCCGACCTTTCGAAAGGCTGAACGCTCATTCCGATTCTCCGTGTTGCAGAACGGTATATGTTAGCTTGAGCGTTAAAGCATAACATAAAAAAGTTACTAATACCAAAAACAACGATACACAACCCGGGGAGTTCAGTTGGAAAATACTCTTGAAGACTAATTTTTCCTCGTGAATCTCCCGGAGAACCTGTCTGTTTCAGAATCACATAAAAATGTTATGCCGCGCGTTCCAGGAGGACAGTTTCGGTCACGACGCTATCCAGATCCGCTTCTCTGAGTGGTGGTATGCCCTGTGCGCCCAGTTTTTCATGATAGAGATGCGTCGCTTCTTTCGCCGACAGGGCGCCATCGGTCACGCTACGCATGGCCTCGATCAGCAGAAGCGGGTCATCCGCATCCACGATCTTGCGTCCGAAAAGTGCCGCGCGTGCGCCACAGCACTGCGCCTGATGGATCAGTTCCAGACAGTCGCGCGTTGTTCCGCTGCTGCCCCCCATGATGCCCACGATCACGGAAGGGTCGAACGCACAGAGTTCGCTTAGAGCGTCCGCGCCATTAAAAGGGACCTTGAGGAAAACGGGGCGTTCTTCACGCCGCAGACCTGCCAGACAGCGGACGATCATATCGTTCAGATAAAAGCCGCGATCCGCCTGCGCGATCCTGCCTTCATTGGGATTGAAGACCTCAAGGAAATACGAAAAGCGGCTTTCTTCGGCCTCTTCTCGAAAGCGTGCGAACTCTTCCAGTGCAAAACTGTCCTGTTCGGCATCGCCATTGAAAGTCATGGAATACAATCCAAGGCTGGTCTGCGCTTTTTTCAGCGATGCCGAGCGGAAAGGAACGGATTTCTGGGACTGGTAAGATCCACCCCGTCCGCGCCACAGATCCGTTGTGTCATTGGCCCGGATCGCGGACTGAATTCGCGTTCCGGCAAAACCATCTTCCGCAATCAGGGTCTCCAGAATGGAGGCCGACGTCAGCATGATGTCCACGATGTCCTGCTGGAGGATAGTGTGGATCACATCAACATATTCGCGACGGGTCCGAAAGCGGGAATGACCCTGCCTGATGTCACGACGCAGGCCCGTGGCGCTGATCCCCGCCGCCATGTCGGAATCCTTGGCGTCTGCCAGAATGAAATCTGTGCGGTCGTCCTGACCGGACATCATACGGGCGATTTTTTCTTCGTAACGGTTCATGGTTCAGGCTCTCAAGGCTGTTTGTGAGGGGGATGTATCCGGAAGTTCGCCCTTCAGGTTGTGACGCTCCTGCGCTTCCTTCCAGGCCGCACGACACTGTCTGTCTGTCTCTTGCGCGTTCCATCCCAGCGTTGCGCCAACGATACGGCCCACTTCGAGGACGGTGTCTGGTTTCAGCAGGCCGCTCAGAGCGATCGGCGTCCGGCGAAAAAGAACATCGGAAAGCGTGCGGACCAGCTCTTCGGAAGCCACAAAGGCCAGTTCGCGCCGCGTATATGTGGGGAGCGTGCGTAATGGCGCGTCGGCTTCCTTCTGGCAGAACGTCGCAAAAGCGCGGGCACGCGATCCGTACCGTTCAAGCAGAATTCCGGCCCTCTGACGCGGCATGCCATAGGTCACGAAAAACTCGTCCAGATACGCGGAATACCGCTCCGGCGTTGGATAATCGCGTCCACCGCCAATTGGAAAATTTTTCGTAGAGAGGTGTCGTGCAGCGCCCAGAATTCCGAGTAAGCGGTCTCCAACCTCTTCGGCCAGCCCGCGGAATGTCGTCCACTTCCCGCCAACCAGAGACAGAAGAGGTGTTTCTCCAAGCCGGTTTTCATGCACGATATGGTCGCGGCTGATGGCGCCAGGATCGGCTGCATCGGTCGCGGGGAGAGGGCGGACGCCACTGTAGCGGTAAACCACGTCGTCAGCGCTGAAACGAAAGCCGGGGAACAGGTCTGCGACCATCCGCAGCATGTAGTCCTGTTCGTCGTCGGTGCAGGTGGCGGTATCGGGATCTTCGATCCGGATATCGGTCGAGCCGACCAGAACATGACCGTAAAACGGATAGGCTAGGCAGATCCGTCCATCTGGCGTTCCGAAATACATCATGCGCCCTTTGAGCTCGCGCAGAAGTCCGTCGTGCCGCAACAGAAGATGCGAGCCTTTCGTGCCGCCGATATAACGCGTCGTCTGACCAAGGACGGCATTGATGCGGTCGATCCAAGCACCTCCTGCATTTACCAGTGCCCGCGTCCGAACGTTGCGCGTTTCTCCGGTGATGCTGTCTTTGAGCTGCAAAACGCCATCGGCAAAAGAAACCGGAACGGTATAGGTCGCAAATCCGCAGCCCGCCCCGACATTTAGCCCGTCCTGCACACATTCGTAGCCAAGCCGCTCAGGCTGGGTAATGGCAGCGTCATAATATTGTGCGGTGGCGAGAACATCCGTCGCCATATGCGGCCATTCTTCCCGCGTTCTGCGATTGAGGAAGAGGCTGTGTCGAGGCATGACGCGCGCGCGCCGTCCCAGAAAATCATAGATCTGAAGCCCGGCTTCCAACACCAGAGCCCCCCGGTCCGTCATTTTTCCGCCCAGGCGCAGGAATTTCCGCAGGGACGGGACGATGCCTCCGAACCATGAGCGGATCGGTAAAACTGTTGGCAGGGGTTTGACCACATGCGGCGCATTGCGCAGTAGAAGATTGCGCTCCAGAGTCGACTGCGCGACCAGACGGAATTCACCCGTTTCGAGGTATTTGATTCCGCCATGGATCAGGCGGGAGGGCGCACAGGAAGCTCCGGAACAGATGTCGCTCCGATCAACGAGCAGGACGCGCAGATCCTGTAGCGCCAGTTCCCGAAATAGCCCGGCCCCGTTAATGCCGGCCCCGATGACGATGACATCGAACTCCGCATTCTCGCGGATATCTTCCAGTCCGCTCATGGTCGCGCTCCCTGTGTCATGGTGCCGGCCATGGCGTAATTCAGAGCCGGCCCGGCCTCTATAAGATCGTTTTCACGGGGCCGTTCTGCCGCGGCAGGCTTCAGTGAAGACGTTCCGCCGTCGTAGAGGTCCGACCAGAATGGCCTCATAGCCTGCGTCAGAGCGACATAGCGGCGATAGATTCCCTCATAAATGCGCTCGCGGTCCAGCTGTGGTCTGTAGGTGTGCATCGGCACACCCTGCGCGGCCACGGCATCTTCAAGAGTGGCATACAACCCTACGGAAACGCTCGCCGTCAGGGCCGCGCCAAGGGCTCCGGCCTCGCGGACTTCAGGTATGCGGACAGGCATTCCCAGAATATCCGCGAACATCTGGGCAATGGCAGGCTGTCCGCTTCCGCCACCTGAAATTCCGACCCTGCGAACCGGTCCGGTCTGTTTCAGGGCATCGACATGTTCGCGATGATTGAAGACTGTTCCTTCCACCATTGCCTGAAACAGATCGGCCCGATCATGCCACGACTGCACGCCGAACAGGGACGCGCTGGCTGGCGCATCATACGGTGAGCCGAACAGGAACGGATGATACAACGGAACTGCAGGGCGGGCTCCTGGCTGGGACAGACGCGCTTCTATTTCCGCAGAAAGAACTCGCGCTGCGTCGTGATCGCCCGGCATGAGGATTTTAGCCAGCCATTCGAGATTGCTTGAGGACGCCGGAGAGATCGCCATGCAGTTCCAC
This sequence comes from Gluconobacter cerevisiae, assembly GCF_015244675.1. Classification (GTDB taxonomy): domain Bacteria; phylum Pseudomonadota; class Alphaproteobacteria; order Acetobacterales; family Acetobacteraceae; genus Gluconobacter; species Gluconobacter cerevisiae. The sequence goes on from NZ_JABCQO010000006.1 coordinate 34,737, forward strand.
AACCCGCGACGATACCCCGCCCGACAGGCCCAGCCTTCTCCGACGACGGGACGGTCGCGGAAAACCTCATTGATTGAAAAAGTCCCAGCCGTGATCGACAGATCGCCTGCTCTGGTATGCCCCAGACCGACGGCTGCGGCTGTTACATCATGCAACCCGACCGAAACGGGCGTGCCGGCAACAAGCCCCGTCAGGGCTGCGGCTTCTGCCGTTACGACGCCACCCCGGTCACAGGAAAGGCGCATTTCCGGCAGCGCAGTCCGGATGTCCGCAAGGCCGAAAACATCCAGCAGGTCGTCGCTGTAATCCTGTGTGTACAGATCGGTAAAAGACGTGCTGGCCTCGGTCAGATCCGTCGCGATTTCACCCGTCAGGCAGTAACGGATCCAGTCCTTGGCAAAAATCACGGACCCGATCGCCTGATACCGTTCCGGCTCGTTGTCCCGGATCCAGGCGAGAAGCGTGTTAGCGGAATACACATAAGGACGCTGCCCCGCGATAGGCAGTGTCAGATCGGAGACGCCGTCACGCTTCCAGTGCTCATGAATAGCTGTCGCCCGACTGTCGAGCGACATGATGCCCCGGCCCAGCGGATTACTTGATCGGTCAAGTAGAAAAACACCATCTCCGTGCGCTGTGACCCCGACAGACGCAATGGCACTCCCGTCCAGCCCTGCAGCGCTGAGCGCATCGCGAATGGATCCGATAACGGCCTGCCAAGCTTCATGCATATCGCGCTCGACATGGTGCGGACGCTCCATGTGCTGTGCAACACGGCGCCGCCCTGTTCCGACGATGGCCCCTGTGGACGAAAACACAACGGCTTTGGTCGTGGTGGAACCGCTATCGATTCCGATGATGAAATCCCGGCGCATTTCTGGCCCTCCAGACGGCTTCAGTGTCAGGGACACCCAAATTCGAAGGACAGCCATATCACCAATTGCGAGATATAGAACACATATATCTGTGATATTTTAAGATTTAGTGTGACTTATCACGCGGGCGCCCTGATGTCGGGCCAGAAATCTGGTCTAGTTCGGATGACCTGCAAGGTTGTCATCACAGCAACCGTCAGCCATAAAAACAGGGAATGCTTCTTCTTGAGTGGATGCAAAAAGAAGCGCGCATCATACTGCTCGCAATCAGGCACCGACATATCCATCCATGGCCTGTTTTTCTAACTGTTTGGGACTGATTACATATGAAAATAGCTGATTGGATGGTGGAATCAGGCGTTGCGTTTGGAACGAGCGGCGCGCGTGGGCTTGTGACGTCCATGACGGATGCTGTCTGTTTTGCGTATACCGTCGGCTATCTCAAACATTTACAGACGCTGGGGGAGTTTGCTCCCGGAACATCCGTTGCTATTGCCGGAGATCTCCGGCCGAGTACGCCACGCATTTTGCGCGCCTGTGCGGCTGCCATTCTCTGGATGGACGGTCAGCCGGTAAATTGCGGCTTTGTGCCGACGCCTGCTCTGAGCCTCTATGCGTTTGGCAGAGCAATTCCGTCTCTCATGGTGACGGGAAGCCATATTCCGGACGACCGGAACGGCATCAAGTTCAATCGCGCCCGGGGCGAATTTCTTAAGAACGACGAAGCTGCCATGCGGCATGAGGACGTCACACTTCCGGAAGGCTGGTTTGATGAGCAGGGCGCCCTGAAAATTGACGTTGCAGTTCCGCCGCTAACAGATGTCCTGACAGAATATGTAGCCAGATATGTCGATTTCTTTGGTCCGACAGCGCTTTCGGGTCTGAAGCTGGGGATCTATCAGCATTCCGCAGTGGGTCGGGACGTTTTGGTGTCCGTCGTCGAAGCTCTCGGGGGTGAAGCGCATCCTCTGGGGCGCTCCGACGTGTTTGTTTCGGTCGATACGGAAGCCGTGCGTCCGGAAGATGTCGTTCTCGCGCGGGACTGGGCGCAGACCGGAGATTTTGATGCGATCCTAACGACGGATGGTGATTCCGACCGACCGCTTCTGGCGGATCAGAACGGTCGTTGGCTCCGTGGTGATGTGCTGGGCATCCTCGCGGCCCGCAAACTGGGTGCTGTCTCGGTCACTACGCCTGTCAGCAGCAATACGGCACTGGAAGCATCCGGCGTTGCGCCCTTTGTTCAAAGAACGCGCATTGGCTCGCCGTTCGTCGTGTCAGGCATGACGGAGGCTGTGGAAAAGGGAAATGTTCCGTCCGTTGGCTACGAAGCCAATGGTGGCTTTCTGCTCGCCAGCGATATCGAACATGACGGCCGACGTCTCGTGGCATTACCGACGCGCGATGCTGTTCTGCCGATGCTCTGTGCGCTGGTTTCTGCCAGAAGCGGGCAGAGCGGGCTTGCGGAACTTCTTGAAACACTTCCGCCACGCTTCACCGTGAGCGATCGTCTGAAAGACGTTCCGACAGAGCAGAGCAAGGCTCGTCTGGCCATTCTGCGGGAGGATGTTCCGGCTGTGAGCGAGGCCTTAGGGTTTGTGGAAACCTGTGGACCAGTTGCGGCTGTCGACGAAACGGACGGTATCCGCATGACGTTCGAACGTGGGGACATCATTCACCTTCGCCCATCCGGTAATGCCCCGGAACTGCGGGTGTATATTGAATCGGCCACGACTGAGCGGGCTGCAGAACTTCTGACGCTGAGCCTTGAATCTGTCAGACGCTGGACGGAGTAAGCGACCGGCCCGCGGTCAGGCTTTGCTCTTTACTGAGAGTTTGGCCTGATCAGCGGGGGGTGAAGGCGGGAAGGGCAGGGCCGTAAACGGCGGCGGGACCATTCATAATGCCGATCTTTCCGCGAACACCGTAAGTTTGAGCGGGAAACTGGATGACGCTGTAGGGGCTGTCGCTTTGTACCCAGTAATCGCTGCTGGCTTTGCCGTCAGACTGATTGACAAGAATAATTGAGCCGGTGGTCATGTACAGAGAACCTGCCGGTTTTCCGACCAGAGCATGCAGCCTGATTGGGGGAGCGTGTGGAGGGGAAATTTCTATATGGCCGTCGAACGTCCACGGACCTGAAATAAACGCCGTCATCGCGTTGTAATCGAGACGTGACGCAAGCCAGTCCAGTTCCATACCGCCTTCATCGTCCACGCCAAGCGTATTGTTGAAAACGCCGACATCCACTAGCGCAATGCGTTCTCCGGCATCCACTGGGTTGGGAATGGTATAAATTCCCGTCGCATTGTTATGGATCTGGACATGAGAAAGTCCAAATCCATAGGCATGGTTCCCAACAGTTAATCCGCGCCGAAAGTTTGAAATGGAGATATTCTCCAGCATAATGGCCGCCGCACGGATATTGTCTTCATCTTCATTGTCGAGAACGATCCCGTCTGCCTTAGGCTGACCGGTCAGGACAAGATGATCAATGCTGTTAGCCGCGGTATCGTAACTTTCAGGCTGCCCCTTTCCATCTGACGAGATAACGATCGCAGGTTTTCCATCAGGAAGACCGGAAGCGTCCAGGATACCATTGGTCAGGGTTGTCGTGAGTGGATTGAGGTGAAGGGTGTTCTGAAGTTTGTAGACCTGCCCTTTCAGATCAACCCGACAATGGACTGGCCATGCAGGGCAGGCCGCGATCATCGTGGCCGGATCGCTCGGATGGGCATTGGCGAGACAAGTGGAAAGCACCACCGTCATTATACCAGAAATCACAAGGACTTTCAGGGGGTGACCAGTCATGGCGTATGTCTTCCCATTTGCACAAAAAAGCCGTCTGTCAGGAAAGAATTCTTCCTGTGTTGTGCCGGGCTGCCTCGCTGGCCGCGCGGCAGAAATATCCCGCCAGCCGCCCCTGAAGCATCTTGAAATAATAAGCCGCCTTTTCAGATTGTCGACGAAGAAGACTGAGGCACACACCACCAAAAGGACGAATGAAAAATGTCGCGACTGTCTTCAGGGCTGCGTGGTTTTTACGAAGGACGTATCCCATTCCAGTGCCGTAATCATAGGCCCGTTCACCATTGAGAGTGGCGGGCTTGTCCATGTGTCGGACCAGAAGAGCACGATCATGATATCCTTGCGATCCTGCTGCCATTAAACGTAGAGCAAGATCAGGGCCCTCTGCTGCACCAAAGGGGGCTCCAATCCCCAGATTTTCATCAAATCTGCCAATTTTTTCGAACATCGTGCGCGGCATGAAAAAATTGAATTCGATCAGGCCTGTCCAGATATTATGCTGATTTAACTTTTGACTGCTGGTCAGCCAGCGCCCCATAGTTGTAGGGGCACCATCCAGATTGAGCACGGCACCCGTAAGAAAGCCTTTATCGCCTGTTTTACAGAAATAGGCGTTCACTCGCTCCAGCGTGTCGGGTTCATAAATGCAGTCGTCATCTGGAAACGCTATGAGATCCCCTACTGCGACACTCGCGCCAAAATTACGGGCATAACGCAGTCCACTGATATCGGGACGAAGATGTTTCAACGGCCATTTGGTGCTGTATCGCGAGACGAGATCATCATAGATGTGCGATTTACTTTGATCGACCAGAATGACTTCGAAATCTTTGTAAGTTTGCTTTTCCAGACCCTGCATGAATGCTTCGACCTCAACAGGACGAGCCAGAGTCGAAATAACCAAGGAGATTCTCATTTCAGGAAGCCTTTTTCTTGGAGTGGAGTGTTGCAGCCCGCTCGGGCGTAATACGGTTCCTGAGCAGATCACCAAGCCCAATCAGATTTCCTAATAAGCGTCCTTTACGATCGACATAATATTCGGGTCTGAGTGATTTCAGGCTATTAATAGTTAGATGTCGCCCTGCGCTTTTTATTGCGTTGGACCAGGGATATGTTCCTTTTTGGGCCAAGTAGATGCAATTGATAATCTGGGAATAACCCAGTCGAATTCCTGACCCTTTCCCGGTCTTGTTACCAAGATGCACACCTTGTGCGCTGTTAACTTTAACGACCTTGCCGTGAGGCAGAAGAGAGCGGGAAAAATCTATATCTTCATACCAGGAATAAAGAGGTAGTCTTTCATCGAACCGCGCGCCAAGGCGCTTTATGGCGGCGCAACGGAATACCATGTTGCAGCCATATGTGTTGAAAGCATCCTCAATTTTGAAAACCGCTTCCGTATTAGCCTGAGCATTCAGGCGGTTTGCGTCTTCAATTCGCAGCCCAGGTCCCTGCGCACCATCTGCCAGTACCTGGCCTGTGGCCCCCAGAATATTGGGATTGTCGCGAAATGCTTCGACCATACGGGCGATATATGTCGGGTGAGGGAAAAAATCATCATCGAAAAACAGGATGATATCTTCGTCTTCAAGACGGTCGAGAATAACATTGCGCTGAACGGAAGCCCCCTGATACCCGGTGACGAGCTCGAGTGAAGCCATGTCTCGGAGGGTTTGGGAGATAGCGGAAATATCGTCCGGTTTGGCGTAACTGATGATGATCCTGTCCGGTTTGACCGTCTGATGCGCCAATTGACGCACGAGTTCTGCTAGAATTTCAGGACGACCACTGGTAGCGATACCCACGACAGTCTGCATTTTTTCCCTGAATGGTACAGCCTCTTCAGCTTTCGTGAGTGTTGGCGGCATCTGTCGATTTTCCTCATGAGAGCTTTGTGGGCGGAAGGCATGTGTCGAGGGCATCTGGGCTATATCGGTCACCATGGATTAATTCGATCCGATATTTACAATGCGGTTGCCACGTTGTTGTGCTAGAGAAACGAGCGCATCGCGGGCCTTGGTGGCATGCGTCATATCACGGTAAACCGAGCATGCATGGTCATTATTGCGGATCGTTAGATTGTAGCGGCTATTAACGATTGTTATGAAACGACTATTGGCGTTCCATAGGGCCATATGGTTGAGTTCAGATGTAGGAAGCGGGTCAGAAGCAAAAAGACGCTTCGAGCCGCCATCGATGACCGTGCACCACAAGACCATTTTTCTGGAAGAAAGGTCTGCAGTTTCGTCCTGTGCCGCAGCCGGCATGATGACGGTAGCGGCAATCAACATTGCCAGTAGGCGGGAATTTGTCAGCATTTGATAAATTCCTCTCGCATGATGTCTAGCAATTGTCGGGCGGCGATCGTCCAGCGGTATTTCTGAACCTGTTCATAGCCTGCACAGCGGAGATCATTGGCGCGGTCTGGGTGGTCGAGCAATTCGATGACACCTGCTGTCAGATCGGAGGGGTCCCGACCGAACAGGGCGGCCTGACCGCACACTTCACGCAGTATGGGAATATCACGGGCTACGACTGGGCAACCGGCTTCCATCGCTTCTACGGGGGGGAGGCCGAAACCTTCATAGATGGATGGAAAGACAAAACAGGCAGCTTCACTATAGAGCGCGTGTAGCTCCGCATCCGTGACCCTGCCGACATAGGTTGCATGCTGCAGGTCAGGAGCACCGGCGCTGAAAACCCGTCCGTTCATTCCGCCGCTAATGACGAGTTTGATCCCTCGCTGACTCAACGTTGCCGCCAGATGATCGAGAGCTGCAAAATCCTTGTGGGGCGCTTTGTTACCAACAGCAAGAACGTATTTTCTGTTCTCCAGGCCATTGGTTTTTAAAACCGATCTGTCGGCCGCAATGCGCGTGGCATGATCCGCGCCTTCAGTAATAACGCTGATGCGAGAAGGGTCGATTTTCAAATGGCGTGCGATGTCGTTTCTGGAAAACTCTGATACTGTAACGATACGCGTTTTGCCCAATGCCAACAGGCGATGTAAAATCTTATAATATGCGCGGAACTGACGTGAGTAAGATTGCGGCGTTGAAAAGACACCGGCGTCATGAATAACAACCAGTTGCCGACTACGCCGCGATGACAGATGCAGAGGGGCCGTATTACCCAGATTAACAAGCAATCCGGGTGCAGCAGCCTTTGGAAGATCAATCTGTTCCCAGATCTGTCCCTGAAATCGACCACAGGAGCGTGCAGGAAAACCAAGATCCACAGAAATTGAAGCTGCTGGGTTTGTCTTGGGTGTCAGAAGCTCAGGGCGTGATAGGTCCGCAGGCCAGATTTCCGACAGGGCACGCGTAATTTCCGTTGCGAAACGTTGGACGCCACTAAGCGACTGGACCGAGAAGCGTCCGTTAAGAAAAATTTTGCTCATTGTAGAAATGGTCATTACGAAGAAGATACAAGTTTGCGATAGTGGGAATATTCTCCCATACGGAGGCTTTCTTCAGGTCGCAGGTTTTCTATATCAACGAACGTAAGAACCGCGCCCAGACAATTTGCATGGTGTGTCCGTAATATTCTCTGTGTCTCGATCACCGAACTTGCAGATGTTTGATGCCATTTGACAGCGATGATGACGCCTTCGGCAAAAGACGCCAAAACGCCCGCTTCGGGAAAGCTCAGAATGGGTGGCGTGTCAATAATGATCTGATCGTATTCGCCGCGGTGTTTCTCCAGAAATTCTCCCAAGGCCCCGAAATTCAGTACGCCGCGTTCTCCTGTTTGGCTGGCGACAAAAATGTCCAGCCCCGGGAGCGCGTCGTGAACGAAACCATCTTCGTGCGCTCTGAGGTCCAAAGCCAGCAGGACGCTAGGGCGGTGAGCGTCACAGTCGATCAGAAGAGCCCGCTTGCCGAGTGCTCCGATGCTTGCAGCCAGTGAAATGGCGAGCGTGGTTTTCCCTTCACCGCTTTCTGCAGAGGTGATGACCGTGATTTTTGTACGGATTGAGGGATTGCCGAATGTTAGGATGGCTCGCATGGAATTGAGCATCCGACCATATAGAGAGTCGCCGGATGTCAGTTGTTCCCGTAGAGAGCCTCTGAAACGTGGGAGTGCGCCCAATCCAAGTAGGCGCGTTTGTTGCTCCAGTTCTGCAAGCGTTCGAAGACTGCTGCGAGAGCGGTCACGTAGCAGAGCCGCGCCAACGCCCAAACCTGCTGAAATCAACAGTAGAAGTATGCCGTACTGTTTTTTAGGAGGACCAGCTGGCCCTAATGGCTGGCTTGCGGGTGTTATGAGGCGGGCTTCCGCTTGCTGTATGGTTGTTTCTGCTGAAATCTGACCAAGACGTGAGAGATAGTCCCGATACAGAGTCTGGGCTGCCGTCGCTTCTCCGACGAGCTGCCGAAGTCGGATGTCTGCATGCTCTTCTTCTGTCACATTTAGCTGAAGGGCGTTTGTGCGTTCTTTGAGAGCATTTACGCGCTGCTGTGCTGTCTCGGCTTCGTAGCGCAGATTTTGTAAAAGCTTCTGGCTCTCAATGGAGATCTGAGCATCTATGCGGGCAGCCTGGGCGCGTGCCGCGATCAGCTCGGGATTTTGGTCGAGGGCCGTGGCAGCCAGGGTCGAAATGCGAGCATTGACCTGAGCCTGCTGAAGCCTGAGATTTTGAATGAGCGGAGAAGTCGTAATCGCAGTAATTGTTCCAATGCTGCCGCTAGACGTCGCTTCATGATAAATCGCCTGCTTACTCGCTAAATCTGCTTCTGCGTCACCAAGCTCATGATTCATCTGCGTCAGATGGAGATCATTGGGCGTAGAAGGCAGCGTAATACGGCCGGCACGCCCAGAGTCTCCTCCTGAATCGTCTCCGAGCAAATGTAGATTATGTTCCTGTCTGTAGCGTGAGACTTCTTGTTCCGCTTGAATTGATCTCTCTCGCAAAGGAGCAATCTGTTCTTCCAGAAGAACACTTGCGTTCCGTGCGGCCTGAATTTTGGCTTGTTGTTCAAAATCAAGATAGGCTTTGACGTAACCATTAGCGATAGCTGGCGCTAATTCGGGTCCTGCAGATCGTGTTGTAATTCCAATGATTGCCGAGCGACCATCATTGGCGATGTGCACTTTTCCCATAAGTATGCTTGAGGCGATTTCGTCGCGCTGTTTTGGGGTGAGAGGGACAGAAGGCTTCTCCAGCCCAAACCGCTTTTTAAGCTGCGATAGAAACGAAGGGTTAAAGGCCTTGGCATATTCAGGCGTGTCAGCGAGGTGCAATCGCTGTGTCACCATCAGAGCAATAGTCGGGCTTTTGAGAATGCCGAGCTGGGTATTGAGTGCCACCAGATCCAGAGCACGATCAGCATATGGACTGAGTTCTGATGGAGAAATCATACCGCGGGCGCCGATCGCGATTTCTGCGACAGATTCGTAATAAGGTTTGAGAGTCGCAATGGCAGCGGCTCCCATCAGGAACGTACCGCCTGTCACGCAGCACATCAGAAGCCTATGTTGGCGCAGAATGGATGAAATTCGTCCGAAACCTGCGAACTCCTGTTCGGGAGCAGGCCCTATGTCCATCTGAGGGTAGTGTTGTTGAGGCATTGCACTGGAAATCTGGCTCATAAGTAATGTTTCCTGCTCACCGCGCGCCGCGTCTCAGAAAAACGGCTGGAAGGGTTTTCGCAAGAATTGCGATATCGTGCCAGAGAGTCCAGTTTCGTACATACCACCGATCGAGTTGGACACGCTCTGCGTAACCGGTATTACTTCTACCGCTGACCTGCCACAATCCTGTAATTCCGGGCCGAATAGCTTTGTAATAGTCGAAGTTTTCGCCGTAGTGACGCACTTCAGCCTGAACAATCGGCCGCGGTCCTACTAAACTCATATCACCACGCAAAACATTCAGAAGTTGGGGTAATTCATCAAGGCTTGTCTTTCGGATGAAATGACCCACGCGGGTAATTCTGGGGTCATTGCGCAGTTTTTGGGTTTCCTGCCATTCGGTCGCGGCCAAAGGATTGGTTTCCAATAAATGCTTCAGTATTGCGTCGGAGTTTTTTGCCATTGAACGGAACTTCAGGCACTTAAACTCACGGCCGTTCTGTCCAATACGCCGGTGACCATAAATTGGCTGACCACCGTCAAGAGAAATGAGGACATACAATATTACATAGACTGGCAACGCAAGAATAAGAAGGAGGAGGGCTGCCAGAAAATCGAATGTGAATTTAAGTCTGCGCTGGAAGGGATTTTCCAGATTGCTTTTATAAGACAGGATAATGGTGTCATGACTGAAGTAAGACGATTGCGTAAGACCATGTGTAGGCATCCCTGAAATTTGCGGGATTAACGCAAAAGGAACGCGTCTGCGCGTCAGCCATTCGATCATGTCGCGCGAGTGTGGCGCGGTTGGGTCAAGGCAGAGAATAAACTGAAGCCTCGAAGAAGCGTTTGCATTCTCGGAAGCCAGAAGGGAATTCATTGCCACTTCGGGGCTCAAGGCACCAATGACTTCGTAGCTGGACAGCGTCTCGCTGGCCAGAACATGACGAACCTGCGTTGTTTCCTCGGCATCACCGATCAGAACGGTAGGGATTTGCCACAACCGAAGCGCATGCAGAACGCGTCGGCAACATTGTCTAAGGAACTCTCCAAAAAAAGGAAAGATGATCCAAGGCAGAAGAAGCGCCATTCGCAGACTGGGAATTTGAAAAGCGAATGCCCAAAACCCGGTTGCCAGAAGGGCGCAGAAAGCAGCCGTAAGCAGACGCCCAAATTCGCTCCAGAATGGAAATCGTATACGATATTCGCCGCTGGCAAACATATACAGCAAAACGCCGATGCAGATCGGCATTAATGATCTCATCGTATACGAAGTGTTGACGCCGACATCCAGAAATGGCGGATATCCAGACGACATGTTGTGCATGATTGCCGCGACCCAACTGCCGAGCCGCACAGAAACAAACATGGCGATTATGTCGCTTACGAGAAAAATCAGGAGAATTCTTGACGAGCGATCGGATGTTAACCGAGAGCGAGTAGAGTTGGACGTATTTACCGAATTTCCATCCGGAGAAATCGCGAGAGCGTCTTGCGGGAAGGGAGAATGGAACAGGCTCATCGGCTCTCTACACTAAAGAAGCTACCGAATAGGATAGCGGTGTTACCTCCCCCTCAATAGCCCTTAACGAAGCAGGCATTAAAGAACAATCAAGTGGAAGCAAGAATATTAATCTATGGGAAATCTAGGTTATTACTGGCATAAAATCACATATGGATCTACGGCATTAATAGTTAATAAATCGTCATAGCATATATATTTTATATATTTTTCTATTGGCTCAACAGGAGCATTTCTGGACGGTTTTTTTTCTGTTAGATGGTGTTTTATGTTCGTGTGTCGTGAGAAGGTCGGGTTGCGTCTGCTATTTGCGCTTGAAGTAGGGATTGCATCGCAGCTTTCCTTGTTTCTGAGCGGGGTCGCCCATGCGCAGGTTGTGACGCAGAACCTCTCTGCTCTGGGGAGCGCTGAAGACGGTCTCTCTGTCGATGCGTTTCAATCGGACACAGATCGCCGATATGGATCACAAGGTTTGCGATATGGACCTTGGGCGATTAACGGGGAAGTATCTGAAGGGGGCGGGTATACCAACAACGCCGACCAGATGATGGGCGGGGTGCCAAGTGCGGTCAGCGTAACCAATGCGGACGTTGAAGGATTATTGACCCAGAGTCGAAGGCTTCTCAATCTTGGCGCCAAGGTCAGCGAACAGTATTATCCCGAGCGGAAACTGCAGAATCAAACCAACTGGGCGGCGTTTCTGCGTGGATATGAACAACTTGGCCGTCATCGTGTCTCCTACCGTTTGAGTCATGAGAAGATGACTCAGATGCCGTCTGATCTGGGGGCTTTTGCCGTCAATCAGCCTATCCCTTATTTTGTGGAAGATCTGAGTCTGGACGATAGGATTGAGACGCACGGCAGGCTCTCGGTTATCCCAAATTTTGATATGAAACGTTTTCTTTTCACGGATCTCGGAGGCGATAATATCTATCTGAAGCAGTCTTATCGTAACCGATTGCTGTTTTCCGAAGGTTTTGGGCTGCGTTACAGCCTCGCGGAGGGCAGCGATCTATTAATGATAGCTCAAGGTGTTGAGATCCGGTATTCTAATAACCGGTTTCATCTTCCCTCACGGGACTCTAACGGATTTTCGACCCTGCTGGGCTATGATTATGAAATGCCAGGTCCTTTCAGCATTCGTGTGTTGGGAGGGTATCAGAATCGATCTTATAATGTTTCAGCCTATAAAACTCTCAATACGTTTTATGCGGAGCTTCGTGGAACATGGACGCCCACTCGCCTAACGCGAGTTTCTTTGACAGTATCGCGTGGAATTGCTGACAGTGCGTTTGAAAGCGTAATCGGTTTCATTTATACAACTGCCGCTATTGATATCCGTCAGGTCTATTCTCGTAATATCGTACTGCATGCCGGGTTTCAGCTGCAACAGGGTGGAGCCGGGCAAACGCCAGCTATTTTCCAGAACACCCCGCTGGATCAGACAATGACATCACAGTTGAGCGCCAATTTTACTGTTGGCGTTAACTGGGCGCTGAACCAGCATTTTTCTCTTGAGGCATCTAACGTCTATCGAAATGCTAATGCTGTAGGAAGCAGCCGATACAATATCGACATGGCTATGATAAGCGTGAAATATCAATTATGATAAAGTTCTCATCATGACAAAAAACTCTTGGATGCCGTTGTTGCAGAGTCTGCGAAAATATATCCTTTTTCCTGTATCGGGCATTGCTCTGGCTGCCTGTAGCCCAGGTGCCGGTCTCTCTCCGGTGCCTGTATACGATCCAGTGCAATATCATCTCGGGACTGATGATGAGGTGCGCCTGATAACATACGGTCAGGATCAGTTAACCTCTGATTTTCGAATCGATAGTGCGGGTAATATTGATGTCCCGTTGCTTGGCAATGTTCATGCGTCAGGTCTGACGACGGAGCAGCTTGGGCAGCAGGTTACGGCGGCTCTGCGACAGAAAGCCATTCTACGGGATGCAAAGATCGCGGTTCAGGTTACGGCTTATCGTTTGATTTCGATAATTGGCGAGGTCGAACATCCGGGACAGTATGCATATCAGCCGGGTATGACGATGCTTTCAGCTGTCGCGGCCGCTGGGGGTTTTACATACCGTTCTTGGGAAAAATACGCGTACACAATCCGTCAGGAGGGAGGCTACACGGTCGCCGGACTGCTTTATCCCCAGAATTTCGTCAAGCCGGGGGATGTCATCAAGGTCTATGAACGGCATTTCTGATGCCGAAGATCTGATTCTCTAGTCGGAGTGTTGCTACCCAGTGGCAATGCTCAGGAAAAGAGCCAGTAGCCGCCAGCAATCCAGAAGAATGTTCCCAGAAACGCTGCAAGGCCAATTCCGCTACCCGCGATTGGCGATTTATCTTCTGCCGAAGCGGGTTTCGTTGAATGAATGCAGGCACCTGCCATGGACTGGCGTTCGATGGCAGCAGAATGAGAAAAAAGAGACATGAAATCCATCCGAGTTGCGATCGTACATGAATGGCTTGAAAATTGGGCCGGCTCTGAGCTTGTCATCGAGCAATTAATTAAGTGTTACCCGGATGCGAAAATCTTTGCCGTTGTGGATTTTTTATCTCCGAAAGATCGAGCACGACTCGGCGGCCGCGAAATTCAGACCTCATTCATTCAGAAACTACCCTTTGCGCGTAAACTTTTCAGACATTATCTCGGTTTGATGCCTCTCGCCGTAGAGCAATGGGACCTGGCTGGATTCGATATCGTCATCTCCAGTCATCATGCAGTAGCAAAGGGAGTTATTACAGGCCCTGATCAGCTCCATGTGTCCTATGTTCATTCACCAATGCGTTATGCATGGGACTTTCAGAATACCTATCTCCGTCAGAGCGGGCTGCATCGTGGACTACGCGGTCTCTATATTCGCTGGCTTTTCCACCGTTTGAGGAACTGGGATGTCCGTGCGGCAGCTGGGGTGGACGCGTTTATCGCCAACTCCCATTATATTGCCCGTCGGATCCGGAAAACATGGCGTCGTGACGCTGCGGTCATTCCTCCTCCCGTCAATCTAGAGCGTTTTTCGGTCGCTCAGGAGAAGAAAGACTATTACGTCGTGGTTTCGCGGCTAGTGCCTTACAAGCGGATTGATCTGGTGGTGGAAGCCTTCAGAAGCATGCCTGAAAGAAAACTGATCGTCATTGGCGGAGGAACGGATCTTGAGCTTGTTCGTGAAAAGGCTGGAGATGCTCCCAATATCGCGATCAAAGGACATGTTTCTGATTCCGAGCTTCAGTCGACGTTAGGGGGAGCCAGAGCTTTCGTCTATGCGGGTGAAGAAGATTTCGGTATTTCTCTGGTCGAGGCACAGGCAGCTGGAACGCCAGTCATTGCCTATGGTCGCGGGGGAGCATGTGATATCGTTCAGCCAGGCGTGACGGGTCTTCTTTTTGACACCCAGAGTGCGGAAAGCATTGTCGCGGCTGTTCAAAAATTCGAAGAGCATGAACAGGATATGACGCCCGAACTGTGTCATCAGAATGCACTCCGTTTTTCAGAAGATTTGTTCCGTTCGCGCTTTACGGCATTTGTCGAGCAGCAATGGCGGGAGTTCATGCCTTCCCGGTCGAACGACAAGGTCTGACATGCCTCTGACCGCGATGGGGCTGATTTTCTGGCCCCTCAGCTTCATTTTCTTTTTTAAGAAAAATCCGCAACGACTGCTGGAATTGGCCTTTCTGGGAGGCGTCTTTCAGGCAGCGGCGATTCTGGTTATGGGAGGCCTTGGCCTGCAGCCAGTCATGGCTCCCGGTATGTTGTTCATTGCTTTTATGAGCCTCCAGCTGGTGTTGGGTGTCAAGTTTCGAGCAGCGGGGCCGGTCCTCAGATTCTGCACGCCGCTTTTCCTTGCGTTCTTATGGGCGTTGCTCGGCTCCATCCTGCTTCCACGCCTTTTTGAAGGTGTGGTTCTGGTGTGGCCACAGAAGCTTGATGAGGTAGCAGCCCGGGTCCCTCTCGCGCCCACGCGCGGAAACATGACCCAGGATTGTTACCTGATTCTCAACCTTATCATGTTTGTCATGACTGTTTTTTTTCTGACGCGGCGTGAAGCAGACCCGCGTCGGCTTTATAACGCCTATCTGGTCGGAGCTGCCCTGGCGTGTCTGGTCGGTTTTTGGGAGATGGCGCACCGCCTGGTCGGAAGCATTCCATTTCCAAAAGAATTTTTCTATTCCAACCCTGGTTGGGCAGTGCTTGATGAGCAGATGAGCGGTCCGGTACCGCGCATTAACGGCACCTTCACCGAACCCGCAGCCTGTGCGACGTTCCTCATAGGAACGCTTTATTCAACCGTATGGTGCACCCTGAGAGGGTATGGAAACTGGGCGACGCGGTTGATGGTTTTTCTCAGCACTCTGTGTCTGTTAATGACGACGTCGACCACAGGTTATGTCGCCATGCTGATCGGGCTGGGTCTGTTGATCGTTTATGCCGTGTTGAGTCGTGAGAGACGACTGTTTCGGCGTCTGATGATGTTCATTGCAGGTGGAATACTGTGTATGGGTGTGACCACGCTGGCTCTGACAGCTTTTGCTCCCGATGTCATCAAGGCGGCAGCAGAAGTCATGCTGGAAACGCAGGATAAAAAGCAGTCAGCCTCTTATGAAGAACGCACCCAGAAGGATGCTGACTCTTACCAGCTCGCGTTTGACACCTATGGTCTTGGTACCGGTTGGGGAAGCGACCGGTCCTCCAGTCTTCTTCCCGGGTTCTTGGCGACGATAGGTATTGTGGGTGTTCTGCTTCTCGTTATTTGGAATGGAAGTCTGTTTCTGAAAATATATCGCACCCTCAAGGCTGCGGCGAGCGAGCGATCATTTGATGCCTGGATCATTGAGGCGACATTCACGGCGTTGCTCGGACGAACCGTAGCAACGCTTATTTCAGGGCCAGTTCTGGGCACGATGGATTTTTATGTGTTGCTGGCCATGCTGGTATCGGCGTTGATTCGCCTTCAGACCAAAACAGGAAAGCGGGTGCGTGCCTGACGGCCTCGTAAGTGTCATCGGATTTTTCAGTGACTTCGGAGACGAAAATATCCTGTGGCCAGTGATGGCTCTGAGTAGCTTTCTGCTGATCGTGCAGGGACGGCGGAAGATATTTTTTCAGTGGCTGGCTCTGGTAATCTTGGTGTTTGGCGCAATGTTGGTGCTCAAATTACGGTTTGAGGCATGCGGCCGGATTCCGGGCCAGAATCTTTACAGTCCAAGTGGGCATACAGCAGGTACGACGTTCGTTTATGGCAGCATGGTTGTGCTGTTTGGCCGATCGCCGATTACGGGTTTTGTGGTGGCTCTGGGGATTGCACTGCTCGCTGGCGCCGCACGCGTTTGGCTGCATGTACATTCCATTGTCGAGGTTTGTGTCGGTGCTGCAGTAGGGCTGCTGGGCGTTTTGTTGCTTGTGCTCGCACGATATCGGGAAATGCAGACGTCCTTACAAAAAAAACAGCCCGAATGGTCAGTGGTAATGTTTTTTGCAGCAGTTCTGATCGTTGCATTGTCATTGCACGGTTTACGTTCTCCGGCAGAAGTATGGCTCGAATATTTTTCACATCGGTTTGTTGCACCATTCAGGCACTGTCCTGTAACACTT
Organism: Gluconobacter cerevisiae; assembly: GCF_015244675.1. Classification (GTDB taxonomy): domain Bacteria; phylum Pseudomonadota; class Alphaproteobacteria; order Acetobacterales; family Acetobacteraceae; genus Gluconobacter; species Gluconobacter cerevisiae. The sequence goes on from NZ_JABCQO010000006.1 coordinate 51,118, forward strand.
CCAGTCGCCTAACCCTGTTTTTGTTCAAATCTGGAAAAGTACCATGAGTAAACTCGGCTTCCCGTTATTTCTCAGGCCCGAGGCAAAGCTGCAAAGCGCGAAGAGACTGCTGGAGAGCGGAAAGGTCAGGCAGGGACTCAGGCAGTTCCATACTTTGGCGACGTCAGGAAATGCGGAGGCCCAGTTCGCTCTGGGAGAGCTTTATCTGGCGGACAAAGACGTGCCCATAAATCCCGGGGAAGCTCTGCGCTGGTTCCAGAAGGCCGCAGACCACGGCCACGCACAAGCGTGCTATAAACTGGCACAGTTGTGTTACATGGGGCTGGGGCCCACGTCCGCAAATCGTACGACAGTTTTTGAAAGAATTCCCGAACAGGGTGAGCCTGATTATGAAGGCGCATTGCACTGGACGGCCAAGGCCGTTGATCGTGGAGATGCGGACGGCATGGCAATGATGGCTCATCTCCTGATGCAGGGGCCTGACAGCCTGCGCGATCCGGAAAAAGGTCGGGAACTTTACCGCAGGGCCGCCGAGGCAGGTAGCGTGCAGGGTCTTTATGGTTATGGTCTCGATCTGCTTGGAACTGCGCAAAACGCTACGGAGCGCGAGCATGGATTAGTCTATATTCGCAAGGCCGCGCAGGGAGGTCTTGCGGATGCTGAACTGACGCTTGGGACTGTTCTGGAATATGAAGGCGGGAAAGACACTCAGGCCTTCGATCATTTCATGAAAGCTGCTGAAAACGGTCGACCCGGGGCGCAGATGAAGGTTGGGATCGCCTATTATCAGGGACGGGGCGTGGAGCGCGATGTTTCCAAAGCCGAGACATGGTTACGCAAAGCCGCGCAGGGTGGAGAAATTGAAGCGATCGCACTGGTCGGGGATATCAACCTTCAGGGGGATGGAGTGACGCCCAATTTTCCGGAAGCTCATTCCTGGTATCGCCGGGCTGTACAGTCCGGCCATGCAGGGGCTGCGGTAACGCTGGCTCAGTTACTTTATAATGGGATGGGGTGTGCTGCTGATCCTGCGGAAGCAAGGAAGCTTCTGGATTTTGCAGCATCGCGCGGAAACGCTGCTGCGAAAGAACTCCTGCAACGTCTCCGGTAAGTCGGACCGACAGTGATAGAGGTCTGTCTGTCGGGTGCGCCTGCGCTAAATCGCGGCGCGGTTTTTCCCTAGTTTCGACATGCATATTCCGACGACCTTGGCTTCTACGGACCCAGGTTTTTTGCCGTTCAATGCCCAGAGTGCGAGCAGTGCGAAGACATAGGCCATGAGCCCGGCGGAGCCGAGAATGAAAAGTTTTACAATGCCTGGCCATGAAGATGGCAGGAGATACCATTTGATGCTTTCTATGCTGAGCCATGAGACGATGCCGGCCAGGCAGGTTCGCCAGTTTTGAAAAATGACCGCGCTATAAGAGACTTTGATCAGCGTCTTGGTGGTCGAGAGATAGATAAGCATCATGATGAACGCGACACAGATACGCCCCCAGCACGCACCAAGCGCCCCAAAAAAATAGGATGCACCTGTGATGATGGGGATTTTGAATGCGAATTCCAGCGAATTAAGGCGCATGTAGAGGTGGTTTTTTTTGAAAGCCATGACCAGTGCCGAAATACCTTCTGCCAGTCCCGCCAGAATCGGTGGAATAGCGAGCAGGGAAATATAGGTGATGGATTTCTCCCACTTTGGTCCTAGAATCGTGTGGACGATCTCGCTTGAGAGGGAAGACATCTCAATAAAGATAGGAAGGATGATCATGAACACAGTAGCGTTCGACATCTGGTAGAGATTTCTGAAATGATCCAGATTATCCCGGCGGGCCACAAGAGCTGAAAGCAGGGGACGGCTGAGGGGCGCAATGATAGCCTGCGATGGAATTCCCACCAGATCGCTCGCGATTGAAAAAGCACCCAGCGTTTGTGGAGGGACCAGACGTCCCAGAATGAGACGATCATATTGCCAGTTGATGGCACTGACGATCTGACCGCCACTGCTCCAGCCGAGAAAATTTCTGAAATCGCTCCATCGCGACAGCGTAAAATGCGGTTTGTATGGAGAGATCACATAAGAAACGATCATTCCAAAAGCAGTACTCGTAATCGTCGCTGCAGCAACGGCCCAGTAAGAACGCGTTGTGACAGCCACAAAGACAGCAACGATCAGAGCGCCGAATTTTCCAAGAAAATCGATGATACATTCGCGCGAAAAATCAAGACGTTTTGCATAAAGCGCCAAACCTGGGCTCTGCATTCCGCGCAGCGCAGGTGCCAGACTAAGCGCCATGAGCAGCGGGAAGAGGCGGGAATCATGGTATAAAATGGAAAACGGTAAGGAAATGAGGAAGACAAGGACACAAATAGTGGAGCCGCGTAGGAAACTAAGCGTAAATGCCGTGTCGAGATGGTCTTTGTCTATGGTCTCCAGAACAACCAGCGCCTGAGACAATGGGAGTTCGAAAATGGCTTCTGTCAGATAAATGACGGACATGGCCAGAGATACCACACCAAAATCAGCTGGCAGTAGAAGATGTGTCAGAACAACAAGTGACACAAAATCCAGAAAACGGCCAAGCAGCTTGGCACCGACAAGAAAAGCCGCTCCACGGGCCGCTTTTGCGCCGACATTGGTAAATGCTTCCTGCTCCGGGATCGGGGCATTTTCCGGTTCGAGGCTATTAGTCACGAAAGTACGTCAACCCTTCAACGCAGCCACCCCGGCGAAGGATGGCACCAGTCCAGAACATGTTCAGGTTTCAAGATTATTTCTTTCAGGCCGTTTGTTCCATGCCCTGAAATATAAAATTCTTATTGCCCGTCTTTATTTGGGGCAAATCTGCCTGAGCCTTTCATCCGCGCTGTTTGATGACTTCGCGATACACATCCATCGTCTGGTCACAGACACGGCTGATATCGAAAAATTCTATGTGGCGGAGCGAGGCTGCTTTCTGTTGAGCCAGAAGTTCCGGATTATCCAGGAGTGATAACACCGCTTGGGCAAGAGCTGGTGCGTCTTGCGGGGGCACGAGCAGGCCGGCATTTCCGACGCTGCAGACTTCTGGCACACCGTCCACATCGGTTGCTACGATGGCGCAGCCTGCTTCACGTGCTTCGCAGATGACCAATCCAAAAGGTTCACGCAGGGACGGCAGAACAAAAATATCCGATGCGTTCAGCCATGATCCCGTATCTGGTAAAGCCCCACGGAACAGGATGTTGGCGCCTCCCTCCAGAGCCGCAGCCTGCTTTTCGTACTGCTCTCTGTAGGGGCCGTCTCCCAGAATGTTCAATGTTGTTTCAGGATGACTGCGCCATATCATCTCAAAAGCGTCCAGCAGGGTGGAAATCCCCTTGCGCGGGTGGAGGCCGCCCACTGAAATCAGGTTGGGTCGTGGAAGATCAAGATTTTGATCTGGCCATTCCTTACGGCGTACAGCATTGCGCGTGCCATTCAGTACGGTTCTTACACGGGATCTGGGAACGTGACGGCGGATCATTTCTTCCGATACAGCGCGACTGACCCCAATGACGCGGTCTCCCAATCCCATGAGGATGGCATGCCAGTCAAAAGAGTTATGAACCGTCGTTACAAGCGGAATTCCAAAGAGACACGTCCAGGGTTTGGCGAGCACTGCACCGGTCATCATGTGGGCATGAATCACATCCGGTCGGAATTCACGGATGACTTTCCATATAGAAAAGAACGTCCTGATTCCCTTCCGAACTGTCATTGCTTCCTGTGGCACATCGATCAGAACAACTCCATTTTTCTTCAGGAGAGGCTCGAAGTACCCGCCAGAACTACCGAATGCGACGGTATGTCCCTTGGCGGTTTGCTCGCAGGCAAGGTCAACAGCGGCATGCACGTTGCCATTGGCAAAACGGCAGTGATTGGAAAGATGAAGAATGCGCATCTGATTTCTAGTAATTGATAATATTCCATTTGTTTACCACGTATTTTACAATTGTTAATGAAATATAAATTAATAACTAAACATAGAATAGAATTAATCATATTTTAACGAAAGAACGAGGTGCCAAAGATCATTTGGTCTTTGTTCTTGGAGGATTCTTTGAGTTGGCCGGTGTGAGAAAGAGTCATCTTTAAGCGAGTCTGTGCTCGATCTCCGTTCAGCTAAAGACCAGAGATAATAAAAAAATGCTTTAACGTCTTATTAATGAGAAAAAATTCTCCCTGTGTGCGAATAGGCGCATATTATTCGATCTAAAAATGCACGGATAAACAATTCGGTGCGTATAGGTTGATTTATAATACGTCGGGATTGCTCCCGATTATGCAGGATAATTGTGACATGGCTTCGACTTATTGGACTGGTGGCACTAGCGGCGACTTTTATAACGTCAAGAACTGGTCGACCGGTGCGTCTCCGACGACATATCATGACGTTACCATTTCTGGAACGAGCTCCACCGCCACGGTTGAAGCCGTAGCTTGCGCACCGAGTGCGACGGCTGTTCCTAGCCTGACAATCGGTGGGTACGGCACGCTCGACATCACGGCATCTTCCTGCCAGTCCAGCGAAAGCTCTCCTGTCTTCTCGACCAGCGCTTTCCAGGTTTTTCAGTACGGCTCCATCGTCATCGACACGCCTTCGGCAGTTCAGCTCGGCGACATTAATGTCATGAGCGGTACCCTCACCATTGAAAACAATCGTAGCAATGTTTTCATGGGAGCTGGTTCGCGCCTGAATGGCGACGGTACTGTGAATCTGATTAATTCCACGTTCGGCAGCCAGACGGCTAGCATCAACGTCGAAAATTCGATGCACATTACGCTCTCTGGAAACAGCTCGATGTACACGGGCTTCCTGACAACGGGCGTGTCTGTTTCCTTCGACTCCAAGTCGAGCGAACAGTTTTTCCTCAATGGTTCGGACAAAGCGGTCGACACCAAATTCTCGGGTGTTTCTGACAAGACCCAGTTCGGTATTACGGCGAATACCGGTGAAACGCCGCTTTCCGCGTCGTATACCAAGAACGCCGATGGTAGCTACAGCCTTGTTGTACAGGAAAGCGATAATCACACGCTCACCCTGAACAGTGTCACAATGGCTTCCGGTTACACGCCGGGTAAGCTCGCGATTACGCAGGATAAGAGCGGTAATTATCTTATTTCTGACACATCCGCGAACAGTGGTAACTCTGGCGACCATTGTGGTGGTCACGGTGGCCATTGGGGTGACCACGACGGCCACTACGGCTGGAACGGCCACGATGGCCACTCGGGTTGGAATGGTCACGACGGTCACTCGGGCTGGAACGGCCACGACGGTCACTCAGGCTGGAATGGCCACTCGGGTTGGAATGGTCACGACGGTCACTCGGGCTGGAACGGCCACGACGGTCACTCAGGCTGGAATGGCCACTCGGGTTGGAACGGTCATAACGGCTCCAGCACGGGTTGTGGCGATCATGGCACCAGCTGGGGCTGGGGTTGGGGATCTGGTGGGTGTGACTACTCGTCTTCCATGCAGCAGATCATTTCTTCCTGGAACAGCGCCTTCTCGTCCTGCAAGGGCTGGCAGCCGAGCAACTGTGGTGGCAGCAACTGGCATGGTGGAAACTCCGCTCAGGCCGGTAGTGCTTGGAACTGCTCTTCCAACTGGGGTCAGCAGAGCGGTTCACATGGCTGCTTCTCCTCATCGGGACAGTCTTCGTCGCATTCCCAGACACCTGTGATCCATAACCCGTCACCCTGGGGCAGCTAATCGCTTCGGCGATCAGTAGATTCAGGAATTGAGAAGAAGCACCCGGCAATGGGTGCTTCTTTTTTGTTTCCAGTATTAATGTTGGAAACAAAATCGTTTCAGGAAAAACAAACAGAATGTCTGACAGGACGCACGAGACCGCCCGTTTGAATAGACCTTCTGGGGATCATATCCCGTCCCTGCAATCATTGCGGGGTATTGCATCCTTAACCGTATTGATGCGGCATTATGTTCGTTGCTTTCCGGGAGGCGAAACCTTCTGGCTTGCGTACCAAAATATCTTTTTCAATTCACAAGCTGCCGTTGTCGTATTTTTTGTTCTGAGCGGCTTTGTATTGTCTCCTTCTTTTTTCAATAAACCCACAAGTGTGAGTGAGCTTGCCGGATTTTACGTGCGGCGTTTTTTTCGCATTGTGCCGCTGCTTGCAGTCGTAACGGCTTTTTCGTTCTTCTATGTGAAATCGGCTTTTTCGACATGGAAAGTGCCATTTGCCAACTCTTGGTTCGAAGGGTTGCTGGCGCACGACGTGCCACTGTCGGCCTCGATTCTGGCCAGATGCTTCGTTGGTATGAACAGTGCTCTCGTTCCCCAGAACTGGACAATCGCCTGTGAATTGCTGGTGGCATTAATATTGCCATTTCTTGTCAAAGCCTGCACCGGACGTCTCTGGCTTGCCGCATTAACATTCGTCATTGCAACAGTGTTGTCGTTTCTTGCGGCCGATGGTGGTGGGAAAAGTCTTCCTGTGCTTTATGCAGTCGATTTTGTTATTGGGATTCTGACCTTCAGGATTTTACAGTCTTATACCAAACGGTATTCCGACCTCTTTTTTTACGCTGCGGTCATCGGGCTTGTGTGTACCTGGAAGATGGTGGAAGTAGTGACAGGTCGGGTCGATCTACCATTCAACGATCCACTCCGCAGTCTTGTCGAAGCCATTTTTGCCGCCTTTATCATTTATGGTCTGGCGACGAAGAACCATATGGCCCGACTTCTTTCAGCACGCTGGCTGGTATGGCTTGGAGATATTTCCTTTGGAATATATCTCGTTCATTTTCTGGTTATTGTCGTTGTTGCGCGGCTGATGGCGCATTTTCTAGTTCCGTATTCGCTTCCGGCACAGATGCTCCTGATGCTGGTTCCGGTTCTCGCCATCTCTTTGGGGGCGTCTTATTTTTCCTATCGTTTCATTGAAATTCCTTTCAATGATCTTGGGAAAAGCCTTCAGCGCCACGTTAGGGCTGCTCTTGCTCGGGGATGAATAACGAAAATCAGGCGCATTCTCTTCCCGTCTGACTGAACGGGAAGAGAGCGTGTGGTCTTTAGTAGCGCTCGGGGACGAGCATGGTCTCGGGGGTGGGTTCGCGTTCATAATCCGGATGAAACACGCGCTCCGGGAGAATCACCTCTGTACGGCTGACGGGCTCATAAGGCACGAGAGACAGGAAATGGGCGATGCAGTTCAGGCGCGCGCGTTTCTTGTCAACGGCGGGGACGACCCACCATGGCGCTTCGGGGATGCTGGAGCGTTCCAACATGACTTCCTTGGCCAGCGTGTAGCTCTCCCAACGACGGCGGCTTTCAAGATCCATCGGGCTGAGTTTCCACTGCTTCAGCGGGTCTTCGATCCGGGCGCGGAAACGGGATTCCTGTTCTTCGTCCGTAATTGAAAACCAGAATTTTATGACCCGGATGCCACTCCGGACCAGCATGCGCTCGAACTCAGGAACGGAGCGGAAGAATTCTTCATATTCTTCGTCTGTGCAGAACCCCATGACGCGTTCAACGCCAGCACGGTTGTACCAGCTGCGGTCAAAGAGAACGATTTCGCCCGCGGCGGGAAGGTGGGCCGCATAACGCTGGAAATACCATTGTGTACGCTCGCGGTCATTCGGTGCCGGAAGCGCTGCGACGCGGCAGATCCGTGGGTTCAGACGTTGGGTAATACGCTTGATCGCACCACCTTTTCCAGCAGCGTCCCGACCTTCAAAGAGGACCACAATACGCTCGCCGCTGGCCTTGACCCAGTCCTGCAGCTTGATGAGTTCACCTTGAAGGCGGATCAGTTCGCGGAAATAGGTGCGACGGAACTCACGGTCAGCAGGATCGAGACCTTCGCCTTCGTTTTCTTCCAGAGAGAGCTCGAATTCTTCATCCAGATCATCGATGATTTCGTAGCGCATGCGCGCCCGAGCCTGTTCGTCTGGCGAGAGACCGCCGAAATCGTTGTCCTGCGTCATGAATGGGTTCCTTTGTCACCGGCTTTACAGACCGTGAACAGAACCTTACCGGGCAAAGCAGATCTGAAGTTTGAAACTTAATTGAAATCACAGAGCAGATTTTTAAAAAGACGTGGTCATGTTCAAACCCAGAACGGCTCCCCGTGATGCGGAGGCAGCACCTTTTGCTGGTTCCTGGCCGCCCAGATTCCAGAAATACTGGAAATCGGGCTGGAGAGTGACGTAATCGCGAACCGGAATCTGCCATGTCAGCTCGATATGATTTTCTGGCACCAGAAGTCTGGCCGTACTGTCTGAAAGACGAATGACGTCCCGCGCGTTTTCTTTGGCGCGATGACTGAAAAATCCTGTTCCCCAGCCAATTCCAATGACGTCGTTGGGGCGGGACGGAACAAACCCCTGAAAGGTCAGTCCGGCTTCCACCTCTGCTGTAAGACGGTTTCTGGTGCCGCTGGCCATGGTGGTGCGTACAAAAGCATTGATGGCCTTGACCGGATCGCCGATGGTTCGCCAGAGCGCCTGATCAAGAACGATATATCCCAGCCAGGTCCCGGAGTGGTAGAAGGGCGTACCGGTGCTGTCAGGGCTGCCCAGAAGGCCGCCCTGACTGTCAAAACGCGGGTCCGGAAAGCGCCCTGTGTCGTATAGGCCGCCAATCTTCCAGGTTCCTGGAAGGGCGGGTGCATCCTTTCCCGAGAGACTCTGTGCTGCATCGACCCAGAGCTGGGCTTCTCCCATGAAAAGGGTTCCGCCTCTCGTGGAAAAAGTGGTCCCTGATGGGTCGATCCGTGTCGCGCTGAGAGTGCTGTAGAAGGGGCCTCGGGTTGGATTGTCATCCGTGATGGCGAGCATGAGAACGAGCGGATAGGCGGGGGACCATTTGATCCGTGTTCCGACAGCGGAAAACGGCCATGAAGGGCCACCGGAATAGAGATTGCTGGACGTTGAAAGTGGCCAGCCGAAACTTCCATTCAGGAACAGGGATGCGTTCTGGCTGACCAGGAATTCGGTATCCAGATCGATCGTTCCGACGCGGATGTCCAGTCGGTTTCCAAAAAAACCCTGCCCGTACCAGAGTTCAAACAGGCGTGTCGTCCGGCCTGCGTCATAACCACTGACCGGGTTGAGGGAGCCAAGACGTTCTCCGGCCAGAGATCGTCCCCGGACCTGAATGGCGCTGATATTGAACAGCCCGTCATGCCATCCAAAGGCCCGGCGGGTCTCTAGCAGAAGACTGGCAGCCGTCATGCCGTCATAGGTCGGACCGGGATGCTGGCCACCAGAGGCGAGGCCCCAGATTTCCTCGACATCCTGAAGGTTGAACCGGATTCCTTTTCGGCCCAGCCAGGATCTTGCGCCGCCGACATCCCCGAGAAGTTCGGTACCCGCATCTTCAGGAGGCAGGACGAATCCCGGTGCCGGTGAGGGTAGGGGAACGCCCGAGGGTAGCACATCTGTAACGAGCGGAGCGGTTGCGGCCTGTGCGGTTCCGATCAGTGAGACCAGAGCGAGCCATGCGCTCGTCAGTCGCAGGAGCGAAGGAGAACGTCCTTCGGACATGCTGATATCCCGTCAGACAGATGCGGGGAGGGTGAGCGCCGGAAAAACCGGATCGAACGTTCCGGCAGGGCTGAAGACATGCAGAGATCGGCAATGATCCGGAACGCGGTCTGGCAAGACGGTTCCCCTTCCCTGAGGGCGTGTACTGTCCGGACCATTCACAGGACGGAGAGGGGGAAGTGAAGTGAAGTTATTATGACGTGGCAGAGTTCAGGGCCAGCCGGACAGGATCCTGTCTTTTACGCTCGTGGGGAGTGGCACGTAATCCAGATCCCGCGTCACGTCATCGCCCTGTTTCAGGCCGTATCTGAAAAATGTTTTTGTGGTGGAGGCTGCCGTTTTGTCTGCCGGATGGACAGGAACCAGAACGAAAGTTGCGCTCATGATTGGCCAGGCCTGCGGCGCCGGGGCCTGAAGAAGATTCACGGCGTAATGGTCAGCGTGCAACCAGTCTGCGCTGGTGGCGGCACTGGTGAACGACGCTTTTTCCGGCGCGACGAACTGCCCCGCATGGTTTTTTAGCCGGACGGTATTGAGCCTGTTCTGGCGCGCAAACGCATATCCCACAAAGCCGATGCCCCCGATGGACTGACGCACGCTGGCCGCGACCCCGTCATTCCCCCGCGCTTCTGGGCCATCACCCCACATCCCGGCTTTCCAGTCAGGTGCGACGTCATGCAGATAATCCGCAAAAACATGGCTGGTGCCAGAGGCTTCCTCGCGGTGGATAGGGAGCACATCCAGATCCGGCAGACGCAGGCCGGGATTTAGCGCTCGGAGATGCGGATCGGCCCAAGACGTGATCGTGCCGTCAAACAGCGCAGCGAGTGTTGGTCCGTCCAGTTTCATCTGGTTGGAAGCAATGCCGGGGACATTGATAATCACTACGATCGCACCTAGTGCAGTCGGGAACTGGTAGAGACCGTTTGCATCCAGCAAGGCGTCCGCAAGAGGGAGATCTGATGCTCCGAAATCTGCACCAGAAGTCATGACGAGCTTTTGCCCCGCACCGGTACCGACGCTTTGATAGGTCAGAGACAGGCCGGTCTGGCGATGAAAACCCTCGCCCCATCCTCGATAAAGCGGGGCGGCAAAGCTGGAGCCGCCGCCGGTGAGATCAGCCGAATAGGCCGTCCCGCAGAGAAGAATTGCAAGAACGCCTACCATGTAGCGCATGGCCCGTTTGCCCTGATGCAACATGCTCAACCCTGTTCCGGTTTGTGTCCCGGTTTTTCTATCACTTCGGTCAAGCGCGTGGCCATGTCTGTCTATGGAATTAGGCGTCGATATCGTCCAGATAATCGGCCGACGGAACAAAGAACAGCGAACCCGTGACGGGGCGGCTGTAATCCAGCAGACGGTCGTAATTTCCTGCCGGTTTGCCGACGAACATGTTGTGCAGCATTTCCTCCGTAACGGACGGGGAGCGGGCATAGCCGATGAAATAGGTGCCGAACTCTCCCTTCCCAGCCTCGCCGAACGGCATGTTGTCGCGCAGGATATCGACCTGCTTGCCGTTGCGCGTCACGACGTTCAGAGCGTTGTGGGCGTAAGCGGGCTTTGTTTTGTCATCGAGTTCGACATTGGACAGCTTTTTGCGCCCGATGATCTTTTCCTGCATCTCGACGGGTAGGGTGTTCCAGGCGTCGAGGTCGTGGAAATATTTCTGTGTAATGACGTAGCTTCCGCCTTTGAAAACCGCGTCTTCGTCGCCGATGATGGCGGCCTCGCAGGCTGCGGCATTTTCAGGGTTTTCCGTGCCGTCCACGAAGCCGATCAGGTCCCGGTCGTCGAAATATTTGAAGCCATGAACCTCATCCACAACCGTACAGACGGCACGCAGGCGCTCCATGACCAGCTTGGCCATTTCGAAGCACATGTCCATGCGGGTGGCACGGATATGGAACAGCATGTCACCGGGTGTGGAGACGGCGTGATGGACGCCTTTGATTTCCTGAAACGGGTGCAGCTCCTGTGGACGCGGGCCAGGAAAAAGGCGGTCCCATGCGCTCGATCCGAAACCCAGAACACAGGAAAGCTGACCGTTCAGATCCCGGAAGCCGACCGTGCGGCGCAGGCCTGAAAGATCCGCACAGAGGCTGCGAATGGTGTTTTCCGCATCCGTGCCGGGATTGATGTTCAGGACAAGGAAAATGGCGGCGCGTGTCAGGGGGGCGGCAACGGGCTGGGGCGTAGCGTCGGACATGAAAGCAGTCTTTTCATCAGCGGAGAAGAAATGGTGCCCTCGTTGATAGCGTGCCCGGCGTCTGGAGAACAGGTTACGAAAACAGGTAAAGCCCGTTTTGAAATACAGTTCGCGTGCAGTAATGTCCCCGGCCACAAACGGAAAAAGGTCATCATGGACAGCAATTTGAAATGCCCGGTCTGCGGGTGCGAACATGTTTATCCGGACGGTGCGCTGTGGATGTGCCCGGAATGTGCGCATGAGTGGAACCCGGCCGAAACGGCAGCAGAAAATGCCGGTGCGCCTGGCGAGATCCGCGACGCCAACGGCAATGTTCTGGCGGATGGTGATACGGTTACGGTCATCAAGGATCTGAAGATCAAGGGCTCGTCCATGGTCGTCAAGGGCGGGACCAAGGTGAAGAACATCCGCCTGTCGGACGGCGGAGACGGGCATGATATCGCCTGCAAGATTGCCGGAATCGGGGCGATGAACCTGAAATCCGAGTTCGTCAGGAAGGCCTGACGGACGGCGCCGGGCCGTCCAGAATATCGTGGGCGGCTTTGAGCGCCGTATGTAGCTCGGGATAGATATTCCCTGCCCCGAGGGCAGGTGTGATGTGATGGCGATCTATGTCTAAGCGCAGATAGACGTTCACCCGTCCGAAAATCAGTGTAATCCCGCGTTGTTGGAGTTGTGCGATCAGGTCTCGCAGGTCGGCGGCGGCGGAATAGTCGATGTCCGTGACGGGGCTTGCGTCGAGGACAACACAGCGGACCGGGTGCGGCGCATGGTCCACCAGAGTCAGAAGGTCCTGACGAAAGCGCGTCGAGTTGGCATAGAACAGATCCGCGCAGAACCGGAAGACGATAAGTCCCGGGACGGTTTCCAGCCCGTTCTTCGCAGGCAGGGCTTCCAGAATTCCTGTGCCTGCGGCCTGCTGCAGGACCATCGTATGCGGCTCGTAGCTGTGCCGGACATGGCGAAACAGCGAGAGCGCGATAGCGAGGAAAATGCCTTCCTCGACACCCACCCCTACGACAACGGCGGCGGTCGTCATGGCCAGCCAGAACTCGCCCGGACTTTCCTGTCGGATCGCGCGCAGGCTTTTCAGGTCGATCATCCCGATGGCGACGGTAAAAACGATCCCGGCCAGAACGCAGCGGGGCAGAGCCTCCAGCGGGTGCGTCAGAAACAGCAGAACCGTGAGCGTCACGCAGGCAAACGTCACCTGTGCAACCTGACTGCGCGCACCGGAACGCACCGCCATGGCGGTCTGGGTGGGGCTGCCATTGACGGTGAAGGTACCGCTCAGACCGGCGACAATATTTGCGGCGGAAAGCCCCAGAAGGTCGCGGTTCTCATCGACGGTTTCATGAAACCGCTCCCCGAAGACCCGGGACGTGGCGGCACTCTGCGCGATGATGACGAACACGCAGGACGCCGCCACGGGCAGGAGGGCCAAAAGTTCGTTCCATGAGACATCCGGCAGACCGAAATGCGGCAACCCGCCCGCAACATGGCCGAGGGTGGGAACGCCATGATGCGGAAGGTTCAGTCCCATGCTCAGCGCGATGCTCCCGATGACGACACAGAGCCCCGTTGGCAGATGCGGCGCAAGGCGCTGTCCGGTCATGAGAATGCCAACCGTGAAAGCGGAAAGAGCGGCGACCATAAGGTTGGCCTGCGGGATCTGACGAAGCGTGTCGTAAGCCTGCACCAGCGGGTTATGTGTAAGGACCGTCACCCCCAGCATATCGTGCAGCATGGCGATGCAGACCTGCACGCCCACACCTGCCAGAAAGCCGGTGAGAACGGTACGGGACAGGAAATCCGCCAGAAATCCTAACCGGAAGACCCGCGCCACAAGCAGGAGAGCTGCGCAGAGCAGTGCCGTCATGCTGACGAGCGCCATGTAATGCGGGCTGCCCTGCGGCGCCATCTTACCGATGGCGCTTGAGAAAATAGCCGCCGTTGCGGAATCGGCTGCGACAACCAGATGTCGGGAGGACCCAAAGGCTGCGAACGCCACAAGCGGCAGCAGGACCGTATAAAGCCCTGTAACGGCGGGCATGGCCGCGATGCGCGTATAACCCAGAACCTGCGGAATATTCACCGAAGCAAGGGAAAGTCCCGCGATAATATCCGTCCATTTTCGGCGTGGCGCTGTGGGTTGGGGCTGTGCTGACATGAGGCGTGTTTTAGGCCTGTGGTCCGGATCTGTCTTCACAATGTTCCGGGGAAGGTTGGGTCGCGCTCGAAAATGGCCCATGATCTGTCAGAATGAGGATGGATTTTTCGTCCATCAGGCAAAAGGAACAGGATCATGACCCAGAGAGTAGCGCTCGTTACAGGTGGATCACGTGGCATCGGTGCGGCCATTGCGCTGAAGCTGGCGCAGGATGGCTTCGATATTGCCATTACTTATGCCCGCAATGAAAAGGCCGCGCAGAAAGTTGTCGGCGAAGTCGAAGCGCTGGGACGTCGCGCCGTTGCAGTGCAGGCCGATGGTGGCAGCGCGGACGGCAATATCGCAGCGATTACGAAGACGCATGAGGCGTTCGGGCGTCTGGACACGCTGGTGTGCAATGCGGGCATCTATCCCTATGGCCCGATCGCCCAGATGAGCGTGTCGCAGATCGAGGATGTCCTGAACCTCAACCTGCGTGCGGCAATGATCGAGACGGTTGAAGCTCTCAAATACATGAAGGCGGGTGGTCGCCTGATCTATATCGGCTCGGCCTTTGGCGAGCGCGCACCGTTTCAGGGCATTTCACTTTATGCCGCGACGAAAGCTGGTCTGATCGGGTTTGCAAAGGGCGTGGCGCGGGATCTCGGACCGCAAGGCATTACGGCGAATGTCGTCGAACCCGGCCCGATCGCAACGGATCTCAACCCCGAAGACGGTCAGGGTGCCGCTGTCATCCGCAGCTTCACGGCTACGGAGTCCTACGGCAAGGTCAACGACATTGCCCGCACGGTGTCCTTCCTTGCCAGCCCCGATGCCTCTTACATCACCGGCGCATCCATTCTGGTGGATGGCGGCCTCGTCGCCTGAGACCGGAGACAGATTTCATGTCCGTCACGATCTACGGAATCCCCAACTGCGATACGATGCGCAAGGCCCGCTCATGGCTGGCCGAGCACGGTGTTGCGGCTACCTTCCATGACTATCGCAAAAACGGTGTTCCGCAGGCGCGGCTGGAAGGCTGGGTTGCGAAACTGGGTTGGGAAAAGCTTCTGAACCGTTCGGGAACGACGTTTCGCAAGCTGCCGCCCGAGCTTCGGGAATCTCTGGATACGGACCGGGCTCTGGCGCTCATGCTGGAACATCCTGCCATGATCCGGCGTCCCGTACTGGAGGGGCCGAATGTGCTGCTGGTCGGGTTCCGCCCCGACGACTACACAAAGGCCCTGTCCGCTCCTAGTGATCCAGACCAAGCGCCCTGATCTTGCGGTGCAGTGTGGCGCGGCTCACGCCTAAAAGACGTGCGGCCGCGCTCACATTTCCACGAACCGTTCCAAGGGCGGCGCGGATAACCTGCGCTTCCGCCCGTCGAAAATTCGGCTCTTCCTGACTGTCGAGCAGAGGCAGGAGCGCCGGAAGGCCGGATAGTTCGCCTTTCGGCCAGTTCATATGCTGGCGGCTGGCATGGGTGGCCCCACGGATATGACCGTCCCGATCCAGCGCAATCAGCATTGTCGAGGACGAAGTTGATGGTCCGAGAGTCAGGATCATGTCCTCCCGGAAGCGGTCGTGAAACAGTTTCTCCTCCACGCGCCGGGCCGTTGTCTGGAGCGCATCCATCAGAAGCGGTGCAGCAGGCAGCACGTTCTCGGCCACGAAAGAACTGATGTCGATGGCCCCGGCGAGATCCCCAATGGAATTGTAAACTGGTACCGCCATGCCGGTCAGCTTGCGGAAGCACAGACGCCAATGCTGGTCGTGAACGACCATGACCGGGCGTTCCTCACGCAGGCAGGTGCCGATCGCATTCGTTCCGGCGTTGGCCTCATTCCAGACTGCACCTGCCTGAAAACGCCATCGCCGACAGCCGCTCAGATTGCTGCGCTGGGTGTGACGCGAGAGAACGACGCCGGTGGGGTCAGCCAGCATGACCGTGAAATCCAGAGGGTCCACCAGCGTATGCAGACGCTGCATTTCGGGGAGTGCGCTTTGGATCAGGCGCTGCGTGCGGCCGCTGACAAAGCGCAGTTCAGGCTGACTGAGGACCTGTGTTTCCCAGCGTTCGGACGGATCCAGATTGTAGTTCGTGGAGCATCTCGTCCAGGAATCCGACAGGCATGTCCGGGCTGTGGCCGTGGTCATCGTGCCGCCCGCGCGGTGGGATAAGACACCCGATGCCGAAAACCTGTCGCAATTCTGCGACAGGTGCGTCGCAGACAGTCACAATCGGGTGAGGGTGCAACCATACGGGATAGCCTGTTGAGGAGACATTCAGGAATGACGGCTTCTGGAAAAGGCGAAGCGTTGCGTATCGGGTGTGTTTCTTCGCAGGCCATCGGTAACGCAACACTCCTTTCTTTTCCGGTTCAGTGCTGTGGGTCGGATGGGACACAGGCATGAAAGCCGGAGCTTTTGCAAGCGCCGGTTATTGCCGCTCCTGACGTACGAACAGAGCTGTCCCGTCCGTCACAGCCATGACGGAGCGCCAACGATATCGCGTTCCGCCGATGATCAGGAAAGACAAATCATTTCAGAGAGAATGGTTTTCGTTTTTCGCAAGAACGAGGTGTCATGTCTGCTTCACTCCAGAGGGTAATGTCTCCATTAACCTCTATCCTGCTCGCAGTTGTCGGGCTTTTCCTGCTGGGAGGGGGAGGATATCTCCTCGTTCTCGGTGGTTCGTGGTTCTATGCCCTTATGGGGCTCGTGATGCTTGCTGCGGCGGGTGTCAGCTTCCGCAATCCGCTGCTGGGTGCGCGTCTGTACGCTGTGCTCCTGCTGGTGGCGACCATCTGGTCCGTGTTTGAAGTCGGGTTCGACATCTGGGGTCTGGAAGTCCGTCTCTTCACGCTCGTCGGTATCGCGGCCTGGATGCTGCTGCCATGGGTGTGGCGGACCGGTCAGACCTGGGTTTCGGACAAGCGCGAGCTTCTCGGCTCGGCCGTTATTGCGATGGTTGCGATTATCGCAAGCTGCTTCACGTCCTACTCCATCAACGGTACGCTCCCGGCCGACCGTATGGCCGCGACCAACCAGTCCGACCTGACGGCAAAGGATACGCCCGATGCCGACTGGCCGGCCTATGGCCGTACGGTGGGTGGAGACCGCTACAGCCCGCTGGCTCAGATCACGCCTGCGAATGTCAGCAACCTCAAGCGCGCCTGGGTGACCCGCACAGGTGACGTTCAGAAGGCGGATGAAGGTGTTGTCGCCGGACCGGATCAGGGCCACGAGTTCAACCTTGAAGTCACCCCCATCAAGGTCGATGACACGCTCTATCTCTGCACGCCGCATAACTGGGTCATGGCTCTTGATGCCAAGACCGGTAAGGTGAAGTGGAAGTTCGATCCCAAGCCTGCTGCCGAGGATCTGGCTGCCAACGTCTATCTAGCCTGCCGTGGCGTGTCTTACTACAAGGCGCCGGACGACTATACGGCTCCGGACGGTTCCAAGGCCTGCCAGAAGCGCATTTTCTCCCCGGTCGGCGACGTGCGCCTGCTGGCTGTTGATGCTGAAACCGGCAAGCCCTGCGAAGATTTCGGCGAGCATGGTTTTATTTCCCTGCGCCAGTATCTCGGCCATGTGCCGCATGGCTTCCACTTCGTGACGTCTCCGCCGCTGGTGGTGAAGGATCGCGTGGTTCTTGGCGGCTGGATTTTCGACAACCAGGCGAATTTCGAGCCCTCCGGCGCAATCCGTGCGTTCAATCCGATCAATGGTGAGATCGAATGGGCCTGGGATGCCGGTCACAATCCGGAAAACTGGAAGCCCGGCCCGAACGACGAGCTGACGCGTGACACCCCGAACGCATGGGGCGTTTACACGGCTGACCCGGAACTTGGCCTGCTGTACCTGCCGATGGGCAATGCGCCGCCGGACAACTGGGGTGGTTCGCGCCGTTCGTTCGACGACGCCACGTCCAGCGCCACGATTGCTCTTGATATCGAGACGGGTGAACGCCGCTGGACCTTCCAGACCGTGCATCACGATCTGTGGGATATGGATCTGGCTATCGGACCGTCCATGGTCGATCTGCCCGGCCCGAATGGTGAAAACATTCCTGCTCTGATCCAGAGCACGAAGCGCGGTGAGTTCTTCGTTCTGGACCGTCGCACCGGTAAGCCGGTTCCGGGCTATCCGGTCGAGGAACGCCCTGTTCCGACCGCGGGGGTTGCAGCGGATGACCATGTCTCTCCGACGCAGCCTTTCGCTGTCGGTCTGCCGTCCCTGACGCCGCCTGACCTCAAGGAAAGCGACATGTGGGGCGCGACGCTGCTGGATCAGATGATCTGCCGCATCCAGTTCCGCCAGTCCGCTTACGAAGGTCAGTTCACGCCGCCGCATGTCGGCAAGACGACGATCGTCTACCCCGCATTCTATGGTGTGGTGGACTGGCAGGGCGCATCCATCGATCCGCAGCGTAAACTGCTGATCGCCAATGCGAGCTACCTGCCGTTCCGGATCCGTCTGGAAAAGCGTCAGAAGGCCGAAAACGCTGGCATCCTGCCGAAGTGGAACGGTCAGGGCGACAAGCCGGAAGCCAAGGGCGACGCGCTGAGCGTGTCTCCGGATTACGGTACGCCGTACATCGCCTATACCAGCCCGTGGCTGAACCCGCTTCAGATCCCCTGCAAGGGACCGGTCTGGGGCAAGATCACAGCCATCGATCTGGTGACGAAGAAAATCGTCTGGCAGCACCCCGTCGGCACCACGCGCGACACGGGTCCTTTCCGGACGCATAACAACCTTCCGCTTCCGACCGGTATGTACAACATCGGCGGCAGCGTCCTGACCAAGGGCGGCGTCTCCTTCATGGGAGCGACAGCCGACGATTACCTGCGCGGTTTCGACATGTCGAACGGCAAGGTCATCTGGCAGGACCGTCTGCCTGCAGGCGGACAGGCAACACCGATGTCCTATCAAATTGATGGGAAGCAGTATGTTGTGATCGCCGCAGGTGGTCATGGGGGCCTTGGCACCCGCAGCGGTGATTATATCATCGCCTACAGCCTGAACGGAGACCAGAGCGCAGCCGCGCACTGATCTTTCGGTCAAGGATGGAGCGTGTCCCTGTGAGGACACGCTCCACACTCCCGCTCAATCTCTATGGAAATTCATGTCATGCGTCGCAAATTCACGCTCGGAGTGCGCCTTGGTGCCCTGACAGCCTGGTTGCCTGCTGTTGCTCTCGTTCCGGGCTTTGCCGCTTATGGCGCGGATATTCCCCTGGCCATCATCGGGCCGCACGAATACGACCTGCCGGTGGATTTCAAGCCGTTCAACGTCGTCGTGCAGTATGGCGACGGCAATGCTGCCGGTTCGGTCTATGACAGCGGCGGTCAGCGCCGGGCGCATGGCGGCAGCCATACCTGGAGCGGTATGACGAAATATGTGCATTTCCGCAGTTTCGACGCCATTCCCCATGTCAGCTTCGCCTTCGAGTTGATCCAGTCCGAGGCCTATACGCTGGCCAACGGACAGAACTGGGGCGGTCTGGGTACGACGATCGTCGGCCCGGCGGCGTGGTTCAAGCCGAATAAACACAGCACGCTCGGCATCCAGACCTTTATGGAAACTCCGTCAGGGACGCGGGATGCCACGGCAATGCATTACTGGGCGAACCTATCGAGTATCATTTTCGATTACGAATGGAAGCATTTCAGCTTCGATGGCGATCTGGGCAGCGTCGTGAGTTCGACCAAACACCGCAACGGCGAACATAGCTATTCGCCCGGCAACGTGTATTACACGAACCTGCGTTTCAGCTGGAAAGCCACGTCACGTTTCGAGCCGTTCTTTTCGCTCGACTGGCAAAACAGCGGCGGTATGCACGACAACACATCCAACCTCTGGGTCGCCAATTCGAGCAGCCGCGAAACGGCATTAGGCGTTGGTGCAATGTTCTATATCACCAAACGCCTGTCATTCACGCCCCGCTATTCCCATTCGGTCGAAGGACGGAACGTGCCGGAAACGAACGCCTATTATATGAAGATCGCCTATCTCTTCTGATCCTCAGGCCGCCGCCTTCGGACGAAAGCGCGCCGTAGTGATGTCGCAGTCATACTGTGCGGCGGTTTCGCAGGGATTGCTGGCGAGTTCGTTGACAGCCTCCAGAATGCGCTCAACCTTGGCGTCATCCATCAACACGCTGAAATTCAGGCGTGTCCAGCCCGGCTTTTCGATTTCCTGACCGGACAGGATGGCGCCACGGATCTGGTCCGATTCAGTCTCGTCGATCCCCAGAAGACGGTGCGCATAAGGCCCCGCACATGCACAACCGCCCCGGACCTGAATGCCGTAACGGTCCGACAGCATGCGTGTGAAAAGCTGCTGATGGATGAACACGTTGTTTTTCACATCGCGGATACGGAACGAAAAGATCGGAAGCGCGGCAGCGGTCGGGTGCCCCAGGATTTCGATGGAGGGATTGCCGGTCCAGGCCTTCATGGCCCGGGCGCGCAGTTCCTCATTGCGCTGCGCCATGTAGGCGTCCCCAATGACATCTTTGACGATGAAGGCGAGCGCAGCGCGGATATCCCCGATCACGTTCGGTGTGCCACTTTCCTCACGGGACGCAAGATTGGCGGAATAGTCGTGGTTCCACGGTGAGACGAACCGTACGGTGCCGCCGCCCGGAAGAACCGGCAATGTGCGCGAGATCGCGGCGTTGCGTACGATCAGAATGCCTGATGCTGCCGGGCCGCCGATGAATTTGTGACAGGAAACGACAACCGCATCTTTCTCGAACGGCGTTCCGGGCTGCATGTCGATCGGGCAGTACGGTCCGGCTCCGGCATAGTCCCAGATCGACAGGGCGTTATTTTGTTTGAGCAGGGCCGTGACAGCGTTCACATCCGTCAGAATACCCGTGACGTTGGAGGCGGCTGAAAAGGAACCAATTTTCAGACGGTCTGCCGGGCAGGATTTCAGTGCCCGTTCCAGAACATGCAGGTCGGGGCCACCTTCGGCCGCTTCGGGAATTTCGACGATCTCCGCACCGCTCTCGCGCCATGGCAGGATGTTGGAATGATGTTCGTAAGGGCCGATGAAAACGATCGGCTGCTTTCCCGCATCACACAGAGCCGGGATCTCCAGCAGATGCACCAGACGGTTCAGTCCTGCTGTCGCGCCATTCCCCATGAAAATGGTCGTGAAATCGGAGGAGGGGGCGTGGCACAGTCGCGAGATGGTCGCACGGGCACTGCTGCGCAGGCGCGTCATGTAGGCGCCGCAGAAGGAGGCTTCGGTGTGGCTGTTGGCATAGAACGGCAGGATTTCGTCCATGATGAACGTCTCGACCTGCTTCAGCGCACGTCCTGAGGCAACATAATCGGCGTAAAGAAGGGACTGTGTGCCGAACGGCGTCGAGAACTTCGCACCCTCACCGATTACGCCCTTGGCGAGCGCTGCCAGCCCGTTGCTGCGCAGGGACTGCCCGAACTGTTCGAGAATGGCAGTGCTGTTGTCGAGATTGCCGATCGTTTCCATAGCGCGATGTTCTTCCCCTGCGTGATGAAGGAACGATAGACCGATGGAATGCGCGAAAACCGCCTCTTTTTTGAGGATGAAAAATCATTTTTGTGGTCATATGATGCGATATGGCCAGAAAAATCGATCAGACGGACAGGGCGATCCTGAGAATCCTCCAGAAACAGGGTACGCCCTCGCAGCGTGAGCTCGCCGAGAAGGTTGGGTTATCGCAGAATGCCTGCTGGCGGCGCCTGAATGCCCTGCGCGAGGATGGCGTGATCACTCACGATACGGTCCGTCTGAATGCAGCCGCGCTGGGCCTGACATTGACGGTGTTCGTGTTGATGCGGACGCGCCATCATTCGCGCGAATGGTTTGAGACATTCCGCAAGGTTGTCGGTTCGATCCCGAACATAGTTGATTTTTATCGGATCGCGGGCGAATACGATTATCTTCTGAAGGTGGTGGCCTGTGACATGAACGATTTCGATCGTGTGTATCAGCAGATCATCAGCAAGGTGGAACTCGATGCCATCACGTCATATATGACCATGGAAACCCTGGCGGACAACAGGGATCTTCCGGTCTGAAACGTCTCTCCCGTCCACAGCAGGAAGTCTTTTTGTCCATGAGTCAGCCCGACCAGCTCGCCCACAGTCTGCGTACGCGCCATGTCGTCATGATCGCCCTTGGTGGTGTGATCGGTGCAGGATATTTTATTGGGGCGTCCGCAGCGCTCTCGCTGGGTGGTCCTGCGGTCCTGCTCTCTTATGCGCTGGCCGGAACTCTGGTGTTTCTGGTCAATCTGATGATGCGCGATCTGGCGCTGAAAGTGCCGGGACGGGCCTCATTTCTGGGACAAATCCAGTATGCGCTAGGAGAGCGGGCAGCCTTTGTCGCGGGCTGGGCGTACTGGCTGACATGGATCATCGCGATTGCAGTGGAAGTCATCGCGGTTGCGACAATGCTCGCTCCTTATATTCCGCTGCCTTATGCCGTCATTGAGGTGCTCATCATGGCCCTGATGACAGGCGTGAACCTCATGTCCGTCAAAGGGTACGGAGAATTCGAATACTGGTTCTCGGCCATCAAGGTTCTGGCGATTGTCTGCTTCATCGGGATCGGCGCCTGGGCGCTGCTGAGCCGCCCTGTTCCGGTGCATGGAAACCTGTTTGCACATGGCGGTCTGCTACCGCATGGCTGGCTGGCGCTTCTGGCGGTTATACCCACCATCCTGTTCTCCATGGGCGGCAGCGAGATTTCTACAGTTGCGGCTGTTGAATCCGACAATACGGAACAGAACATCGTCCGCGCCACGCGCTCCATCGCGCTGCGGATCGGTGGGTTTTACATCGTCTCAATCGCGCTGGTCCTCTGTCTGGTGCCGTGGAGCGATGTCGTGCCGGGCTATTCGCCGTTCCTTCTGGTGCTGCACCGTCTGCATGTGCCGTTCGCTGATGTGGCTCTTGCGATCGTGGTGATGACGGCGGCGCTGTCCAGCCTCAATTCCGGGATCTATGTGACGTCGCGCATTCTGTACGAACTGGCGGAATCCGGGTCTGCACCAGGGCTGTTCCTGACGGTCGATACCTCCACAAAACTCCCCCGTCGGGCCATTCTGGTGAGTGCGCTGGCCTCCATTCTCGTCGCAGCCGTGGCCGTGCTGTCGCCGACGCTGATCTTTGGACTGCTCGTCAGTCTGACGGGCGGCTTCATGGTGTTTAACAATACCATGATCGTGGCCGGCCGTCTGAAACTGGTGCGGGAGTCTGCCTGGAAGGCCTACGCGGCTCTGGTGCTGATTGCCTGCACCCTGATCGCCATGCTGATTCAGCCCGAAACGCGCTCACAGATCATTCTCGGGGCCGGCGCGCTCCTGCTGATCTTCGCCGCAGAACGCTTTGTTCCGCGGCGCCAGCCGGACTGATGACTTAGTAAGGCACCGCCAGATCCCGGTCGTTGATTTTTTCAAAGACCGGTTTTGGCGTGTCGTGAAACGTCTGGAGTGAGAATTTTCGGTAACTGATATCCTTATATCCTCGGACGAACATCACTCCGTCGCTCAGGTCGGAGAGGGCTGTCCAGACGGTATATTCAGAGACCGTTTTTCCGGATTCCTTCTGTGTCTCGCCGCCAAGCGTATCGGTGGTAATGTTTTTCATGCGATCAAACCGGTTCATGATATGCGCCAGAATGTTGATCGCATCTCCTGATGACTGGGCCACGGGTGCATAGCTGGTGTAGTAAACGCCGCGAATGAAACGTCCGACAGAAGTGTCTGAGGATGGCAGATCCGAAGCCACAATCCCGCTATCCGGCTGGACGACTTTCATGCTTCCCAGAGTAGCCGCAGATCTGTCCTGATTGGTCAGCTGCGTATAATTGTTCAGGTTCTGGAGATGCCACGGAAAATCCGGTCCGTTCGTCATGACCTTCGTCGGGTTGTCATAGACATGGAATTTTCCATTGAGCGTCTCGACGACGATGCTTCCGCCGTTTTTATCGTAAAACCCAAAATGAAAAGGCGATTTCACACCACCCAGTCTGGTCAGAACGGGGGACCAGAAATGCCCATTGTCAACGGCCTTCCGGACTTCATCCACGGTGGCGAAACTGGCCAGTGCCCACTCCCCCAGCGATGTCACAGGAATGGATTCCCGGTAGTCTGATTCCGCAAGTGGAGTGAGCGTGGCGTCTGGCACCATATTGGCGCTGAAAGACAGGCCCGCCCCATTCATACCCTCAAGCATGTTGTGGTCGTCACCATCATCATAGACGGGCGTGGTAATCGCCAGAATGGGATAGAGAGACTTGTAATGCGCTCCGGCAGTGCCGTTCGGCGCTTTTTTCTGGAACGCGGTCTGTGCGGGATAAAAAGTCACCCATGACGGCAGACCTTCAGGAAGCTCCAATGTGCGTCCATGAAAAACATGGCCCTTGTTATCCGTAATCGCCAGACTTGAGCAGGCCTGCCCGATGGTAGGGAATAAAAGGACAGAGGACAGCATCATACTGGAAAGAGGCGTTATTTTCATTGGGTTAGTCCTGAAAATCGTATTTGACAATTTTTTGCGTGGATAATTCAGAATTTTTTATCTTCATTAAAGACGAAATATTTATCAGGAAGTTTCTTAACTTGGAGTAAAGTCACACTATGAGCCATGGGATGGGACTTCTAGAATAACGCTCCCTGTGCCGGGCTTCCGGGGATGCTCGCTCCAAAATCCCGCTCGATCCAACATCGGAGCACGAGTAGGATCTGTTCCTGCTGCTCGGGCGTCAGGGGTTTGCCCGGCCCCATGCCGTGCCATTTCGACAGACAACTGCGGCAACAGGCTCCCGTAGCATGTTGGGCAATGAAGACTGGATGACCGCGCATGGGGGTCTGCTTCCCATCGCGTGGCGGGTGTGCTGGGGCGAGGCGTTCGGCGATGAAGGCCGCTCCATGACCCATGACAGCATCAAGGCCCCGGCTTTCCAGATAGAGTCGGGCCTGATCGTCCAGATGAAAGCGTGAGCGGAAACGGGATTGGGCGAGGCGTTTGAAGAGATCTTCGGGGTCAAAACGGCTCACTGATCCACAACCTTCTGAAAAACAGGCAAAAAATCGCGTGAGAGGGCGCCAGCCCCCTGTAAGAACATTTGTTCTTTCTCCATATGGTGACGGATGGACGCTTTTCCGAGACGCTCCCGCTCATCGTCCGGGGCAGGAGACACCACAACACTGACGGTTCTCTCTCCGCTACAGGTGCAGGACTTGTTCTCCGTGCGACTGGAGGAAATCTGTGCGGCTTTCGACGAGTGGGGCTTTCCACTGATCGTGGCTGGACAGCTTGGCGATGCTGCGCCCAATTCCTACCCGAAATATTACCAGCTTCCGCTCACCGATCCGCAGTTCGGGACCACCCTGTCGCTGGAAGTGCAGAAATCCGTTCTGGTACGGGCCGGTGTCGGTCCTGGCGATCATGTCCATGTGACCGGGATGCTGCGGGCGCGGCAATATCGCGGGCAGGTCGTCCTGCGTTTTGAGGCAGTGGCCGTTGAACTTCACGACCCAGCCCGCCAGAAGGTCGAGCGTGTTGAGCGATCCATACTCGATGTTCTGCGCGGACTGCCCTGCGCCTCTCACTCTTATCCAACCCGCCCTGAGGCGCGACTGCTGCTGATCCACTCGGCAGCATCCAGTGCACTGGTGGCCGAGGATTTTCTTCAGGCGCTGGGCGGAGCGTGGCGCCCGGAGCGTGTGAGAAGTCTGCCCACACCCATGAACGATCCCGGCCGTCTGGCGGAGGCGATCGGCACCTGTCGTGAAGAGATCGTTGTTCTGATCCGCGGAGGCGGGGATGCTTCGGATTTCGTCGTGTTTGAAAACCCGCAAGTGATGGAAGCGCTGGCCGTCTGTCCGGCGCATCGGGTTCTGGGGCTGGGACATACAGCCAATCGCACTCTGGCTGAACGTGTCGTAGACCATGCAGCCACCACGCCCGCCGATGCCGGACACTATATCCGGCGTATGAGCGGCCGGATATGGCAGGAACAGGAAGAAGCCCGTGCGCAGCAGGAAGAAATGGCCGCACTTCGGGACAGCGTGGCGCTGAATGTCGTGCCGGAACGGGCACCCATCGCAGCGCGCCTGCGTAGTGGGCTGATATTGCTTGCGATTGGCTTGGCGCTGGGTCTGCTACTGACCCGGCTACTCTGATCTGTCAGGCTGTTGTAGGTTTTGTTTTAACGACAAAATACATTGCCGACATACGCATACGTAAAATACATGTCGAAATGGTTTGCTCGTGGAGCGGGTATTTCTGTAATAAAGACTGTTTCAACAAACGTAAAAGCAGTGTTGGACAATGCGATGACGGCTTTTGAGAAAAATTCCGGCCGCCACGAATTATGCCATTTGAAATAACGATACTGTCGAAAATGCATCGCTATTTCAGTCAGGTTTTTAAGGCACTAACTCGTGGCGTGTTCTTTCTCTCGCTATCCTCAGCGCACGTCCACGCGGACGAAGGGTTTTGTGGCCGAAGGGTCAGTCATGGCGTGCATTTCGATCTGGATGGACTGAGCTCCTGCCTTTTCGATATGCGCTGCTACACCCGCCGCCAGATGGTCGGTCACGTCCGTCAGAGCCTGTGCCTGTGCGTCCGGCGTCGGCTGGGACGGGGCGAAAGCTTGCACGACAAACAGGACGTTCGCCTTGCGGGACAGGGCGGCTTTCGCAGCACGTTCGACGATGGGGCCGTATTCGGATTCCGGCGTTCCTTCTGAAATCGACAGGAATGGAGCATGCGGCGGGGGCGCTGGTGGTGCAGGCGGGATATAAGGGTGAGGAGGTCTGCCCGCGTTCGGATTGAATGTACGCTGATCCAGCAGTTTGCACCCCGACAGCAAAGGCGCAGCCAGAAGCAGCCCTCCCATCAGGAGTGCAGAATGCGGAACAAAACCCCGCTGCGAACGGAAATGTCGGACGAATGGTGCCATATCGCGCGGAACCGTCGCAGGAACGGAGGGTTTGAGCAAGATTATAGAGTCAACTTCATGAAAAACTGTTGATGCCCCCTGTCGCTCTGCTGTGGCGGTGCTATGGAATATGTCCGAGTTTTCAAAGAGCGGAGTAGGGCAGGTCATGGCTGTAAAAATCGCGATCAACGGCTTCGGACGGATCGGACGGCTGGTGCTGCGTGGCATCATCGAGAGCGGGCGCACGGATGTCGAAGTGGTCGCCATCAACGATCTGGGGTCTGTCGAGGCCAATGCACATCTGCTGGCCTATGACAGCACGCATGGCCGCCTTCCGGGCACGGTCCGCGCCGAAGGCAACAGCCTGATCATCGAAGCAAATGGCCGCACCTATGGTCCGATCACGGTGTCTGCCGAGCGTAACCCGGCACAGGTTCCGTTCCAGGGCGTCGATGTGGCGATGGAATGTACGGGTCTGTTCACGTCCCGCGAAAAGGCTGCCGCCCTGCTGGAAGCTGGTGCAAAGCGCGTCGTCATTTCCGCTCCGGCTACGGATGTCGATGCGACGATCGTGTTTGGTGTGAACAACGACGTCCTGACACCGGACATGAAGATCATCTCCAATGCGTCCTGCACCACGAACTGCCTCGCGCCCGTGGCCTCCGTTCTGGACAAGGCCTTTGGGATCGAATGTGGTTACATGGTCACGATCCATTCTTACACGGGCGACCAGCGCACGGTGGACACCCTGCACAAGGACCCGCGCCGCGCCCGCGCCGCCGCCCTGAACATGATCCCGACCTCCACGGGTGCTGCAAAGGCTGTCGGTCTGGTGCTGCCGCATCTGAAGGGCAAGCTGGACGGAACCTCCATGCGTGTTCCGACGCCGAATGTCTCGGTTGTCTCGCTGGATTTCGTCCCGACACGCGCTCCGGCTTCTGCCGAGGCCGTCAACGAAGCCATTCGTGCCGCTTCGCTCGAAGGCTCCCTGAAGGGTATCCTCGAATACAACACGGCACCGCTCGTTAGCTCCGACTTCAACCATGACAAGGCGTCCTCGATCTTCGATGCGACGCAGACGGTCCTTGTCGATGGCGGCAAGATGGTGCGTGTCTGCTCCTGGTACGACAACGAGTGGGGCTTCTCCAACCGTATGGCTGACACGGCCGCCCTGTTCGGGAGCCTTTGAGTGATGGCCTTCCGCACCCTTGATGGTGTGGACGCACGCGGCAAGCGCGTGCTGGTCCGCGCCGACCTCAACGTTCCGATGCATGACGGCGTCATCACCGATGACACCCGCCTGCAACGGGTTGCGCCCACGATCCGCGAACTGGCCGACAAAGGCGCGCGCGTCGTGGTGTTCAGCCATTTCGACCGTCCGAAAGGACAGGTCGTGCCGGCTCTGTCACTGCGGCCGATCGCGCTGAAACTAGGTCAGATTCTCGGCCAGCCGGTTGGCTTCGTCGCCGAATGCGTCGGTCCGACCGTGGAAGCTGCAGTCGGCGCGATGGTGGACGGAGATATCATCGTTCTCGAAAACACGCGCTTTCATGCGGGTGAAGAAGCCAATGACCCGGCCTTCGCCAAGGCTTTGGCACAGAACGGGGACATTTTCGTCAATGATGCGTTCTCGGCGGCTCATCGTGCTCATGCCTCAACTGAAGGCGTGGCTCACGACCTGCCGTCTTTTGCCGGGCGCCTGATGCAGGCTGAACTGGGCGCGCTGTCGGCCGCTCTGGAAAATCCGGAGCGGCCCGTCGGTGCGATCATCGGTGGCTCCAAGATTTCGACGAAGCTTGAGTTGATCGGGAACGTCATCGAGAAGGTGGACACGTTGTTCATCACGGGCGCGATGGCCAACACGTTCCTTGCGGCTGAAGGCATGAATGTGGGCAAGTCCCTGCAGGAAGCCGACATGCACGAGACGGCGCGTAAAATCGCGCATCTCGCGCAGGAAAAGGGTTGCGAGATCATCCTGCCCGTCGATGCAGTTGTGGCGCGCGAGTTCAAGGCCAATGTCCCGACCGAGATCTGCCTTATCGGTGAAGTTCCGGACGATGCGATGATCCTTGATGCCGGTCCACGTACGGTCGCGCTGATCCGCGAACGTCTGGACACGCTCAAGACGCTGGTCTGGAATGGTCCGCTCGGTGCATTCGAGATCGCGCCTTTCGACAAGGCAACCGTCGATGTTGCACAGTATGCCGCGCAGCTTACGGAAGAGGGCAAGCTCAAGACGATCGCCGGTGGCGGTGATACGGTCTCGGCTCTGCGTCATGCCGGTGTCGTGGACAAGATGACCTATGTCTCCACGGCTGGCGGGGCTTTTCTTGAGTGGCTGGAAGGCAAAATCCTGCCGGGGATCGAAGTTCTGCGCTCTGCGGGCCACGATCTGGGGCTCACCTGAACAAAAAGCCGGGGAGGGTAACCTTCCCGGCTTTTTTATGGAAATAAAGGCGATGTCGAAAAGAGCGCTGTCAGTCAGTCTTCTCTTATGCGCTCTCGCAGGCTGTCAGGCTTACGATCAGCCCCCGACAGCGCCCGCACCGCCGTCTACAGGAGAATCTATCCGCAGCGGGCGTCCAGCGGGGATGCTTCTGTCACCCTCAAAGCCTGACCAGACCCCCTATTTCTGAAATTTTGGACTGGTGTCGGACAGGCATGGATTAATCAGTCTTTCACAAAAAAAAGCCCGTCAGGATATCCTGACGGGCTTTTTTTGTGGTGTGTGCCTTCAGGCTTGGAGGCCGTTTTCGCGGCGGCGCAGTTCCACTTCCGCAGCCATGGCTTTCTGGAGCTTTTCCATGGCACGGGCTTCGATCTGACGGATACGCTCGCGTGAGACGTTGTAGTGATGGGATAGCTCTTCCAAGGTGGAAGGTTCTTCCTTCAGACGACGTTCGCTCAGGATATGACGCTCACGCTCGTTCAGAGTCATCATGGCCTGATCCAGAAGCGCCTTACGACCAGTGAACTCTTCAGATGCGGCGTAGGTCTGTTCCTGATTCTCGTGATCGTCCACGAGCCAGTCCTGCCATTCGCCTTCGCCATCAATGCGCAGCGGTGCGTTCAGACTGTGGTCCGGTGCGGCCAGACGCTGGTTCATGGACATGACGTCCTGTTCCGGCACACCCAGAGTGGTCGCGATGGAGTTAACCTGCTCCGGCTTCAGATCGCCGTCATCGATCGCCTGCATCTGTCCTTTCAGACGACGCAGATTGAAGAACAGCTTCTTCTGTGAAGCGGTCGTGCCGATTTTCACCAGAGACCAGCTATGCAGAATGTATTCCTGCATAGCGGCGCGGATCCACCACATGGCATAAGTGGCAAGGCGGAAGCCACGTTCCGGATCAAACCGGCGCACAGCCTGCATCATGCCGATATTGCCCTCGCTGATGAGTTCGTTCACCGGAAGGCCATAGCCACGATAGCCCATGGCAATTTTGGCTACGAGGCGCAGATGGGACGTGACAAGGCGGTGTGCCGCGCTCGTGTCCTCGTTTTTGCGCCACTGGCGGGAGAGATCGAGTTCTTCCTGCTGGGTCAGCAGAGGGAACTTGCGGATTTCCTGAAGATAGCGGGTGAGATTGTTCTCTGGACCCACTGAAATGACGGCTGGGGATGCCATGGTCTTCGACTCCTTTCGCCCGGGGCTTAACCCGCATCCGGATGAGATGGAGACTCATACGGACCGGCGACGGGATAGTTCCGTCTGACCCAGGTGACGCATTGGGAAGGACTTTCACGTCCCCGACCGTCAGCCCCCGGACTGGGCGACCTCTGGTGGTACGATCCGTTCCGGCGGCGCGTCAGCTCGTCGGATAAGCAGTTTATGACAGGCTCAGCCAAAAAAGTCAATGGGCTTTTAAGGTTTAGCCGATCAGTCGTTTTTTCAAGGCCTGGAAGTCTTCAGGGGGCGCAGTTTCGAACGAAAGCTGCTTTTTCGTCCGCGGATGGATAAATCCGAGTCGGGTCGCATGGAGCGCCTGACGGGGAAAATCGAGTGCCGCTTCTTTCGCATCCTGCGACAGACCACGGGACGCTGCAGGAATCCGGCGCAGATAGACCGGGTCGCCGAGCAGGGGGTGGCCTGCGTTCGAAAGATGAACACGGATCTGATGGGTGCGTCCAGTGGCAAGACGACATTCAATCAGGGAGACTGCAGCCTGATAGGGTTCGATCAGTTTGAACCGTGTGAGAGCCACTTTGCCGCCACTGCCCACGACCGCCATGCGTTTGCGATCCCGTTTGTCCCGACCGATATTCCCGTCGAATTCGCCTTCAAGCGGCAGAAGCCCCCAGGAAAGTGCCAGATAGGCGCGGTCGATGTCGCGGGCGGCGAAGGCTTCGGACAGGGCGTTATGAACCATGGCCGTCTTGGCTACGACCATTAGGCCGGAGGTGTCCTTGTCCAGACGATGGACGATGCCGGGGCGCTTCTCCCCTCCGATTCCTTCGAAACCTTCTCCACAGTGGCCAAGCAGAGCGTTGACCAGCGTGCCCGTCTCGTTTCCGGGAGCAGGATGCGTGACGAGCCCCGCCTGTTTGTCGAGCACGATCAGGTCGTCGTCCTCGTACAGGATGTTGAGCGGGATGTGCTCGGCGATGGGACGAGCCGGGGTCGGGGCCGGGAATGTCAGCAGCAGTTCCATGCCGTCACGCAGCGTTTCCGCCGGTTCGCAGATCGTCTTTCCATTGATGGAAAGATTGTCACTTTCAATCAGGGCCTTGACCCGGGAGCGTGAAACCGTGCCGATGGCGTCCGCCAGCGCGCGGTCGGCCCTCTGGCCAGCCGTGGACGCATCGACAACAAGACGGAATGGGGAAGCCGGATCAGACATGACACAGGGTGTAGCCGAGGAAATGGCGAACAGCGAGTCGCAGACACCAAAAGCGCTTCTGGCCGCTGTAATTTTGATGGGCGTGCTGATTATCGCGGCCGTTTTCGGATTGATTGGCGTGATTGCCTACCGCTTCCTGCATCCGCGTCCGAGCATCACGGCAACTGTGCCGTTGGCTGAAGGAGGCTTTTCCCGTCTGGCGCTTCCGCTCGGTGCGGGCGAGCGCATTGCGGCCGTTACGGCGCGTCCTGACGGTCTGATGGCGGTGACACTGAGCGGCGCCGGAAGCGATCGGGTGCTGTTGTGGAACCCCGAGGCTGGAAAAATCGCCGCCGAGCTGGATTTCGGAACCCCTGCACCGTCTGCACCCTGACCGGTCTGAACCTGCCACCATGTTCCGACGTTAAGGCGACAGGATTTATGAAGGATCACGGATAATGGGACGTCTGATTGATGCGGCCTTGGCCGTCGGTACGGTTTTTGGAGTGCAGTACGCCTCGCGCGAAATCAGCCCGGCGGACGATCCGTCCACGCGCCGATGGTACGATCGGCTGAACAAGCCGCATTTCAATCCGCCCGGCCCGGTTTACGGCGTCGTCTGGACGATTCTGGACGGGCTTCTGGCTTGGTCTGGATATCGGCTTCTGCGCGCTGAAAAATCCTGTTGCCGGACGGTAGCGCTGATTCTCTGGGCCCTGTGCGTTGCCGGTGTGGCAGGCTTTCCGTTCTTCGTGTTCCGCAAACGTCAGCTTGGAACGGGTCTTGCAATCTGCGTCGGCCTGATCATGACGTCAGGTGCTTCGATCTGCGCGGCGCACAAAGTGGACTGCAAAGCTGCCTCGATGCAGGTACCGTTTTTTGCATGGCTGATCTTCGCGACCTGCATTCACGAAGAGATCTGGCGTACGAACTGAAAATATTTCAGGACGCGTTCAGAATGGCTGCCATAAGCCCGGGAAACCGTGCGTCAAGCTCCGCCAACCGCAAGGAATTGCGGTGCTGGACGCCTTCGATCCGTGTCCGCAAAACGCCGCTCTCACGCAGGACCTGAAAATGATGCGACATGCTGGATTTAGGCCGTGTTCCAATCAGCGTGGCGCAGTTGGCTTCCCCAACACGGCCCAGATGCCGCACGATCTCCAGACGCGCAGGATCAGCCAGTGCGCGCAGCACCGGAATGAGTTCGAATGTCGCGGAGTCAGGATGGTCATAGACAGCCATAGAGGTCTTATCCCTTTCCTGAAGTTTTATCGCAACACTTGCTTTGTTCGAATTTTATCGAACAATATGGTGATCAGTCCATTGAAGGAGAAACAGGATGCCAACGCTGTTCGATTCGATTGATTTCGGTCCCATTCACGCGAAGAACCGGATTCTGATGTCCCCCCTGACGCGCGCGCGCGCCGACAGGAACGCTGTTCCGACTCCGATCATGGCGGAATACTATGCCCAACGCAGCAGCGCCGGGCTGATCATTAGTGAAGCCACAGGCATTTCCCGAGAAGGTTTGGGCTGGCCGTTTGCTCCCGGGATCTGGTCGGATGAGCAGGTGGAAGCCTGGAAGCCGATTGTGGCCGCGGTTCATGCCAAGGGCGGCAAGATCGTCTGCCAGCTCTGGCACATGGGACGGATGGTCCATTCTTCCGTCACGGGCACGCAGCCTGTTTCGTCTTCTGCGACGACTGCTCCGAATGAAGTTCATACCTATGAAGGCAAAAAGCCTTACGAACAGGCGCGCGCAATTGATGCCGCCGATATCAGCCGTATTCTGAACGATTACGAGAACGCGGCGCGCAACGCCATCCGTGCGGGTTTCGACGGGGTGCAGATCCATGCAGCCAATGGGTACCTCATCGACGAATTC
This sequence comes from Gluconobacter cerevisiae, assembly GCF_015244675.1. Classification (GTDB taxonomy): domain Bacteria; phylum Pseudomonadota; class Alphaproteobacteria; order Acetobacterales; family Acetobacteraceae; genus Gluconobacter; species Gluconobacter cerevisiae. The sequence goes on from NZ_JABCQO010000006.1 coordinate 84,668, forward strand.
CTGCGAGATGGGACGAACCTTCGCACTGATGAATATGGTGGTTCTCCGGAAAACCGTATCCGTTTCCTGCGTGAAGTGACAGAGCGCGTTATTGGCGCGATTGGCGCGGAACGCACAGCCGTTCGTTTGTCTCCGAATGGTGATACGCAGGGTTGCATCGACAGCGCGCCGGAAACGGTTTTCGTGCCGGCCGCCAAAATGCTTCAGGATCTGGGTGTGGCTTGGCTCGAACTGCGCGAACCAGGGCCGGACGGGACTTTCGGAAAGACAGAACAGCCCAAACTGTCCCCGCAGATCCGCAAGGTCTTTACTCGCCCGCTGGTCCTCAATCAGGACTATACGTTCGAGCTGGCCCAGGAAGCACTGGCAGAAGGGCACGCCGATGCGATCGCCTTTGGTCGTAAGTTCATCTCGAACCCCGACCTGCCGGAGCGTTTCGAGCGGGGTATCGCCCTTGAGTCTGACAATATGAAAACATGGTACAGTCAGGGGCCGGAAGGATATATTGACTATCCGTCCGCGACCTCAGGCCCCAACTGAGCTTTGAGGCAATCCGGGAGCCGTTGGTCGCTCCCGGATTTTCAGTTAGACGGGCCGGACGAGTTCGTACAGCGCGACGGCCGCAGCATTGGAGACGTTCAGGCTCTCCATGTCGCCGGGCATATAAACGCTGGCGATCTCGTCGCAGGTTTCGCGCGTCAGGCGGCGCAATCCAGCCCCTTCGGCTCCCAGAACCAGCGCCACACGGCGCCCGATAAACCCTTTTCCATCCAGCCGTGTGCCACCGGCATCCAGACCGACAACCCAGAAATTTTCCGCCTGAAGCACTTGAAGGGCCCGAGAAAGGTTGACTTCACGCAGGATGGGAACGACGTCGAGCGCGCCTGATGCCGCCTTCGCCATGGCACCGCTTTCCTGCGGGGCATTGCGATCCTGCACCAGAAGCGCTGCCGCTCCGAACGCCGCAGCCGATCTGAGAATGGCGCCGATATTGCGCGGGTCCGTTACCTGATCCAGCACCAGAACCGGGCCGGTGCGTTCAACGATATCGAGGATGGCGAGCGTTTCCAGCGGCTCAACCCGCAGACAAACACCCTGGTGCACGGCGTCACGCTCACAGAGTTTATCGAGGCGCTCACGGTCCACGATCTGCGGCTTGTGTGATGCGCCTTCGAAAGAGGCCGCAGCTTCGCGCGTCGCCAGAAAATCATGAATCACACGCTCTGGATTGGCGAGCGCTGCCTGCACCGCATGGTGCCCATAAATCCAGTAGCCGGAACCGGAGTTGCTGGCATGCCCGCGACCGGAACGGCCACTACGCCCGCCAGAGCGCTCACCGGAGGAGCGGGAGAGCTGGTCAGCGGGCGCGGAGGGAGGGGAGGACCGATCCGTGGAACGGTCGGGAGCGGAACGGGAGGGAGATCTTCTGGCCATAAAAAGCATATAATCGACAACAGGCGATTGACATAGCCGTCAATCCGCCATATCTGAACCGCCGACCCGGAGAGGTGCCCGAGTGGCTAAAGGGGGCGGACTGTAAATCCGCTGGCGTACGCCTACGTTGGTTCGAATCCAACTCTCTCCACCAGGTCCCCTCCATCTAACTGATTGTTTTGACTGTTTTTTCCCTAACGGGTCAGTTTGTGCTCATTGTAGCACAGGGCTGTAGCACCGATGGGCATTGGCAGCTTTGTCTATCGTCGCGGTGATACCTATTCGTTCAGGTGTCGCGTGCCAGCGCATTTGCGCGCTAAGACCAGAAAGCAAGAGCTTGTTTTTGCGGTCGGAACCCGAGATCGTGATGTTGCACGGGTCTTGTGTGCCGCCATCGGCTGGCGGGTCAAACGGCTGTGGGTGGAGTTGGCGCACGTGGCGAGCTTTGAAGACGTTGATCGGCTCATTCGGGAATGGTTTGATTCTGCCGTTCAACGTGCTTGGACCGATAATTTTCGTGACCCAGCTCGGGATGAGCTTGTCGCTGAGCGAAAGGCCTCTCTGGAAAAAGAGGTGCCCGGCGTAAAGGTCGATTTTAAGCAAGAGCGGGACAAGTTTGCCGCTGATTATGCCGAGCATATATTGCGGCAAATTGAGGAGGGCGCGGTTGACGTGTCATCCTTTCGAGATGTGGCTCTCAAGATCGCAGCCTCTACGTCACCGGCTATTTCTCCAGACGATAGGAGGGTCGAGGTGATTGCGGGGCAAGTCTTAGCTGGTGAAGCAGAGGTCGCGGAGACTGTCCTCGAATGGGCTAATGGAAGGACGGACTTTCAGCCTGCCTGGAAGCCATCTCTGCCGAAAGACCTTTTCCAGCCCACTGTTAAGAAGGAAGAGCCGTCAAAAACGAAAAGAGCGTGCTCTTCGTCAGCAAAAACCGGCGAGCTTACAATTTCTCAAGCGCTTCAGAGATATGTTGATGAGCGCAAACCGGAGACTGCTACGGTCGCAAGCTTCCAAACGTCTATCCGGCGGTTTGTCGAATTGTTTGGGGATCTGGATGTCTCGCAGATTACGAAACGGCAAGTTGCCGAATTCAAAGATGTATTGTTGAAAATCCCGGCGAGGCTCAAGCCGTCGGAGCGTTTGTTGACGGTTCAGGAAGTGCTCAAACTGTATGAAGACAGGGAAGATGTTCCCAAGCTGTCGGCAGCTACGATCAATAACAAGCATCTTGCTGCCTTGTCGGTGGCTCTTAGGTGGGCTTCGGATAATGGTTATATTGATCAGGTCGTGTCGCGCGAAGTTCGTGCAAAAGCTGGGGCAAAAACGGCAAAGGCACCGAGGCTGCCTTATACGCTAGAGGATCTGAAGGCAATTTTTGCGCTGCCTATGTTCGTGAATGGCGAGCGGTCGGCAGCTGGTGCGGGTGAGGCGGCTGTCTGGCTGCCGATCTTAGCTTTGTATTCTGGCGCACGCCTGAATGAACTTGGAACATTGAAAATTACAGATGTGACGCGGGAAGGGGGCGTGGACACGCTCCGTATTCGGGCTGGAAAGACGGTTAACGCTGTCCGGCGCATCCCTATTCATGATGAAGTGAAGCGTCTCGGATTCCTGCGCTACGTCGAGGAAAGGCGTTTATCTGATAAAGGTCTAGACGGACTTCTCTTTCCTATGATCCGTGCCGAGACGTCTAAAGGGAAAAAACCCACCAGTCCTTTTTCGAACTGGTGGGGACGTGAAGCCCGAAAGGCAGTTCCGGCGCTTAACAAATCTTTCCACTCTTTCCGGCATACGGCGAAGCGTGCTCTCCGTAACGCTCGTGTGGATAAGACACTGCGCGATGCTGTCATGGGGCACGAAGCGGGTGATGTGGCAGAGGCCTATGGTCTGGATGAAACTGGTAGCGGCTTTGAGTTGGCAGTTTTGAACAAAGCGATTCAGGCAATTCAGTATCCGGGATTAGAAATTAAGCTGGCACCTGCGAAAAAAATGAGCATGCGGGGCGTTAGAAAGGTGCGCCTTGATCCTAAGAACCCTCACAAGCGTTCTGTTCTGACAAAAAGTTGATAGGGACCAGAGAGTTTTTATCACGGTCGTAAGCCTGAGCTAGCAAGGCATTTTCGCCTTCCGCGTTCTGCCTTGGAGAGCCACCCGGCATCTTCGGCGTTATGGAGCGTCAGCCCTTGAGCTTCGAGGCTTTTCCAGTCCAAGTCCCGAGAGAAGCGCAGACGTCGCGTAATGCTCATGTCGGAGACTTGAGGTTGATAGGCGCGAAGATCCTGAGAGGCGATCAGGTGCCCATCCTCGTCCTTCTCAGGGCGGATCTGTGCTAGGGTAGAGCTTTGGCCTCCTATCGTAGCGCAAACGCTCTGAGCGGCACTCTTGCAGAAATAGGCGGCGGTTCCCCAGCGGCGGTCCGAGGACATAAAGCGGCTGGCAGAATGCCGAATGAATGACGCTTCCCCGCGAAGATCGAACGGCAGCTTGTGCGTGCTGATAGCCTTATCAAGCTTGCCGGGATCTTGACGATAATCGGCAAGAAGCTGTTCCCCTCCGTCAAACAGGCGAGAAACGGCACGCAAGACGATTTCTGCGGCAGCTTGGTTGGGAAGGTGACAAAGAATATGGGCGTGGATGCCTGCGCCGCCAGCCTGAGGACATTCCAGCACCTTAATGAAGGACAAGGGGCTGCCCAGCGGCCGTGCAAGGTTATTTAGAGTGTGAGCAAGGGCTTTTGCTGAGGCTTTGCGTGCCTGATCTCGTGCGGCGTGTTCTGCTTTCGTCCGCGGCTCTCGCTGGGCAGAACCGTCCCAGTGCTCACGATATTCGGTGCTTAGATCCAGCCGGACCAAGATCGCCGCATTTAAAGGTTTGCCTTTCTGTTCGGCTCCCATCATCGCAAGCTGGACATGAGCAACATCATGCGCCGTCAGATCCGATGTTTTTCGCCGCTTATGGCTAGCGTTGAGGTTCGTCGTGTTTGCAAAGGAAACATTAATAGGGGGCTCTGGGCGTTCTAGCTCATCTAACAACCTTAGATCATGTTCGGAAAGGGAACCTGTCTCTGAGTTTGGATCCCAATCTGGGCTGTAGTCTCTGTACTCACTGAATGAAAGAGAAGGGTATGGAAATACCCCCCAGCGCGCAGACGCAGGTGAAGCAACGGATTCGACTGTGGATTCTATCCCGGAAAACTCTGTTTTTTGGACCTTTGGGGCTGGCGGCATAAGGGCTGGGGTTAATTCATTCAGATTTTTCGTGGAGGTATCGCTCTTTGAGTAAATTTCCCCCTTTGACCCAGCCTCAGTCGGTTTGAAGGGACTAAGCGTGACTTCATGCCTGCGGGCACGCTTTAAGACATCTAGAGCCACTTCTGAAGCGTCCACCGGATGTCCAAGGCGGTGATGGAACCCCAACCCCATGCCCTGTATCAGACGGTCTTCAGCCGTCAGGCCCTTCTTGCAGTTCTCTTCAAGCGCCAGCCGAACGGCGGATAGCGTTCCGTCCTGTCGAGAAGATGCTTGTGTTAGGAGATGCGCTTCAAGGCTGTGAAGGGCCGAACTGACGTCTGTAGGAAGAGCTGCTGGCATCTTTTGCGCTTTTGGAATTCTCTGTCTGTAGAGAAGGGGACGGATAGGGCCGATTTCAAGGGTTTTCTAAGACTTCGACTTTATTCATTTTCGACGATAACGTCGTGGCATTCCGCTTCCTCGGGCGCTTCCAATGAGAACATGTCTTCAACGGCAGCAAGAGGGTCTTCCCGGTGATGTTGGTTTCTGATCGCTGTGACCTCTTCAGGAGTTAGTTCCCGGATGATTAATTCCGGCAGGACTTCATCAGCGGCGTGATGATCAACTTCCAGAATGTTGCGACCAATCGCAATCAGGATCTTCAAGGCGTCTGCTCCGGCACTCAGGGCGCGGATCGCGCGAGCGTCAGGAGCAGGCGCAGCAATCTCTTCTCTGAGACGCGTCTGAAGCGTCTGACTGTCAGCCCATGCCGCTTGCCGCCAGTGTCGGGTCGCCTCTTCGCGATCTGCCACGTCCGGAATAGAAGTCGCTACCAAGGAAGGCTCCGCGCTCGTGGTGGAGGGAGCTAAGGCAACGCGGCGGCGTTCTAGAGCGGCAGGAAGATGGGTGGCGACGGTTCGCATGCTCACGCCCCAACGATCAGCGAGAACGTTGTAGTCGTCGCCTCGGCTGTGCTCTTCTGCGGCTTGATCCCATTCTGCCGCTGTTAAAACCTTGTACCGCCGCCGTGCCATCTCGTTCCACTCCACGCAATCTTCCGTGTTTGTCGATGAACAATTATACCACAAAACATAGTGATTTGCAGATTGCATTTTTGGAAGGCGGCAAGGATGCAAAGACTGTCGCCGGGCACGAAGCCTGAACCGAGATGGAAAGATACTATTTAGCCGCCGGAAAAGCTTCTTTCGCAATGCGGTGAACGGTCATGCGGGTGATGCCCAGCGCTGTGGCAATGCTGCTCTTGCCTTCACCGGCAGTCAGGCGGCGTATGACCTCTTCCCGATCTACAGAAGCCTTGCGGCCTTTATAAACGCCCTTTGCTTTCGCAGCAGCGATACCTTCCAACTGACGTTCTTTGCGGAGGTTGGTCTCGAATTCTGCGAAAACACCCAACATGTCTAAAAATGCTTTACCTGCTGCTGTGCTGGTGTCGATCGGCTGTTCTGTGCAGCGTAATGCGATACCTGCCTGTCTCAGACGGCTGATGATGGTTTGCAGGTCTGCAACGGAGCGGGCAAGGCGGTCAATGCGCGTGACCGTCAGCGTATCCCCCTCGCGGGCATACGTTAGCGCCTCTTCCAATGCGGAGCGCCCGGCGGTCGATGTGCCGCTCTTCTTTTCGGTGAAGATCTGTGTGCAGCCAGCGGCGGTGAGTGCCGCTGTTTGAATTTCAAGAGATTGGACAACGGACGAAACGCGGGCATAACCGATGATAGTCGCTGGCATGGGAATGGCCTTATGAGTGTAACTTTTGACTCTAGACCATTCTCATATGAAGTAACTTAATTGGATTCTCAACCCTAAAGTTACGGATAGCACTACCTTTTCCGGCAGGGTATGTTACGTAACTTTAGGGTATACCCTATTTATTGCATTTATATCGCAGGGTTCCTGTGTGTTCTAAACACAATCCAAAGATATCTTTTGAGCGACATTTTATCTCTTCTTCAGAAAACGAAGCGCTTGTAAAGCCGCGTAACTTACATTCGTGATCTGCGTTGCGTTGTGATGTTTCTTTGTCCACCTGCGGGTCTATAAACCATATATATCCGTATTTTGTGGATACATCTGATGGTTGTTTTGAGTTGTTGTTTAGCTCTGGACTGACATTCATAGCGCATCCAGAAAGTATGAGAGAGAAAAAAATAATAGATCTGTTCAAGGGTGTTGCCTTTTTATTTTTCGTTAGCTGAAACGAGAAGAACGCGAAGCTCATCCAGACTCAACCAAGGACGCTTCGCATGAATCATCCTGTGGCAATTTGCACAAAGGAGCGCCAAATCGGCTAACTGCGTATTTCCTGCTCCGGCCAAGTCTGCCAGCGGCTTTATATGGTGGCATTCTATAAATCCATCTCCGCGAGCGCCGTATCGTTCGGCGAAATCAAAGCTACAAGCCTCGCAGGTCAGGCGACCCATCTTATTCAAGGCATCCTGCTTCTTTGCCTTAACGATCTTTTGCGACCGCTCCCGGCGATGGTGCATGACTGTCAGAAGCCGTCCTTCTGGAGCTTCCGCCTCATTTGGGTCGTGAATCTCATCACTTTCGACCTCAATGTGGATGGCCTTTCTCGATACAATTGCTCGCCGAATTGCATCAGCAGTCTCTTGAAGATGTCGAGGATCATCTTCGAAGTCGGCCCATACCTCACGCTCTATATGATTTCCTGCTTTCAGGCCTGCCTTGTCGGGGTATGCGGGATCATGAGCGCGAAGGTTCATGAGTTTCATTTTCACGCCATTAGTATTGCGCAGTGTCGCTCCTTCATGGCCCCGGGCATGCCAGAAGCTATTAAGGGTATCGCTAAGCGCTGCGACGCGAGAGTCACTTTCTCGGGGCCAAGCTCCTTGAACTTGGCGATAGAGATCCAACGCCAAAATGATCTCGTCACGAGTCCAAGGTGGGTTCCGCTTCTTTTTCGCCATTATTCAGTTAGCCGTACATTATCCTTAAAGATGTCCCATGATACGTTCTGAGGAGGCAGAAAACTATTCCGCAGATTGATATTTCGTCTCTATTACGGGATCGTCTGTGACGGCTGATATGCCGCTCGCCGGGCTGTAGCACATGAGAGTCAGTCTTTAGATTTTTCGGATGATAACTATATGTTTTTACGGTGCTTTATGATGAATGAGAGCTGTCTCCAACTCTCTCCACCAGGTCTTCTCATAAATTTTGAGCTGCTACGGTAAGGTAGAAGTATTAGGCTCCCTTACCGATTAGAGGGCTTCTTTCGTCCAGATGCTCTTGGTGACAGACGACCCGTATTTGGGAGGCTCGTATGACACAGCGATTTTTTATCGTGATGTCTCTGGCAGCAGGGCTGGGCGGGTGTTCTCATCCCTCTTCGCAGGCCACTGATGCGCGCTCGGCGCTTCTCAAGCCCTTTCCCATGACCGGCTCCGATAATCAGGAAAGCCCGATACAGTCGGACCACAGGATTCATGGAGCAGTCAGTGTCGGTACAGGCATTGGAGGCCGAAGGAATTATGATCCGGGATCGCTTTCTCAGCCAGAAGGCCTCACGGGAGCAGGTTCTGGTGGAAGAGGGCTTGTGCCGGAGAGCTGGTGACTGCTCTCCGGCAAGGCATCTCTTCAGTCCAGTGGCGCAATCTTCACGACAATATACGGCATTACCTCAAGGTCTTTGCCGTTATGGAAAACGGGCAGGCGGGCCCATTGACCGACCGTACCGTAAAGCGCGCCATTAGCGTAGGTCAGGCCATCGGGCTCAGTCAGGCGCGGATCATGCGCAACGACGGAGATCTTGCCATCCGGCCGGTGTCGCAGGATTGCGTGGCGCTCATCATCCGTGATGTAGAGCGATCCGTCGGGGCCAGTTGCCATGCCATCGCCCACTCCGGTTTCTCCTTCATCCTTCACAACCTTTTCCAGATTGGCTTCGCTGGTGTTCGGATCGGACAGGACGGCGGTCGGCGCGGAATAGAGGCGACGACTGCTTTGCGGCTGCCAGTATAGCGTCTGCTGATCGGGACTGATGGCAATCCCGTTTACGCCACCCTGAGGAATCGTGGCATGTGCCGGATCGTAGCGTCCTGCTACGCCGTCCATCACGGCGACAAAGCCCTGAACCGGCATGACAGAGACCGTGTCTGCGAGAATGCGGCGTTGATGTCCCGTGGCCAGATCGACAACGATCAGTGCGGGATGCACATCGACGGATGTGTCGGTAATGAAAGCGGTTCCCGCCTTGCCATGGGTCAGGTCGATGCGGACGTCATTGACGTGGCTGTCCGGCAGAAGGGCTGGAGCGCTGAGGGAAATGACCTGCGCGATTTTTCCGCTCGCGGGATCAATCCGGAAAAGCTTCTGAGCACCCGCCACCGTTCCCGTGCCAGCGATCATGCCTTCATCCAGAACCCAGAGCTGTCCTTTGGCATCAACCGTCATGCCGAGCGGCGAAACGAACTGCTCCTGTGAGGCGGCATCGGGGAAGGGGGTCAGTTTGCCTTTCGCATACAGTCCCAGTCTCGGGCCGGAATGCTCGTGGGCGCTGCGGGGGAAGCCGAGCACCAGGCGCCCATCAGGCAGAACGGCAATGCCGGAAGGCTGGGCGTTGGAAAAACGCCCGATGATCTGCACATTGCCGGACGGAAGCGTGCCCTTGTCGACGGTTTCGGCGGCGAGGACAGGCGATGCGGTAGTAAGTGCTGCAATACCGACGCTGAAAGCGAGGGCCAGAAATGTCTGACGAGCCATGGTTGAAATCTCCTTTACCGCGAAAGAACCAGAGTCGCTAAGGTCTGACAACCCACGCCCACGTGAGTGCAGCAGATCAGTGCTGCAGGAGACGGGCGCGCAGGGCACAGTCGTGGGCATACAGGAACAGCCCATGGATGCCGCGCGTGAGGATGACGTTCAGAGCGTTGAGAATAACGCGCTTTTTCGCCTCTTCGGGAGCAATGATCCCATCACGTCCCTGAAAGGCCGCGCTATCTTCGTAGCTTTCCGGCCTCACGCCGATCCGGTCATGTTCCGCATCATAAAACAGTGACGGCCCTAGAATGACACCAGCATAATTCAGGTCGAACCCCTGAATCGTATAGACGGACCCTACTTCGTCGATCGTATCCGGGCGCTCGGCCCAGGGGAGTTTTTCGCTCGGCAGGGAGCGGTCCCATCGTAGATGGAAGTCGCCCTCGGTGATGAAATGGTCTTCGCCATTGAGCGTATAAGGATAATCATAGGTCGAAAGCAGACGGCAGAGCCCGTATTTTGCATTGCAGGCATACAGATCTGCATACAGTTTTGCGCAGTCATCATAGATCCGCAGATCGAAGCGCGGATCTTTTGGCCGGGGCAGGATCGTGCCCTGTCCCAAAGCCTCGATCCACGAACAGGTGGCTGCACTGGCCGCGACACGGAACTGTGTTTCGAGATGGAAAATTTCCGAAGGACGGTCTTTGCGGAAGCTCTCCAGAAGGTCGGTAGACCAGTGGCTCTTGAATTTCAGGATCTGCAACGGATCGAACACGACCACCACGATCCGCGCCCAGCGCAGGATTTCTTCCAGATGGTTCTGCTGGGAAAAATGATTGTACCGGTCAGGACGTGTCAGCAGCAGATGGGCCTCGTCCACCAGAACGATATCCGTGCGTTTTCCAGTCTTTGCGGATTTATTGATGAAGGTCGTGGGGCGTTCGTAATCGCTCTTGCGCAGGTTGGGCATGGCGGCCGCGATGTTGCGATAGAGCTTGAGCATCTCCGGGTGATTGACGATCAGCATGTTCCGCAGACCCTTCAACGGGTCGGCGGGTGAACCATTCCGAGCCCGGGTCTGGAGCGTGTTGAAGATTGCGTTCAGGACGACGCTTTTTCCTGTCCCCGCTGCGCCCTCAATAATGAAAAGGGCACTGTCGACCTGTCGGTGGCATTCGCAGAATGAAACCACGCGCTGCAACAGGTCCATCTGCGGCCCAGACAGGGCAAGCTCTGGGGAAAGCTTGCCCGTTGCGGCATTCCCGGAAATGCTCACGACAGTCAGTCTGCCGTGATATCGGCAACTTTGGCATCTGTGGCCCGCTGGGCATCGGCGGGTGTCATCCGCACGACCAGCCCCTGACCACCCGCATTGATATAGACATGCGCGCGCGGCATCGCGTCCTGTGACAGGACAACCGGGATCGGGGTTTTCGATCCGAACGGGCTGGTTCCGCCAGACTCGAAGCCTGTTAGCTCGTGAGCCTTTTCGGGACTCATCATGCGGGCATTCCGCCCGTCGAACAAAGCTGCCACCTTCTTGAGATTCATACGCTGATGCACAGGGGCGACGACACAGACCGCCTGCTTTTTGTCCACTTCGACAACCAGCGTTTTAAGCACGTCTTCCGGTGCCACTCCGATGGCGTCTGCCGCCTGCATCCCGATCAGGCCGCCATTGGGGGCATACTCATAATCATGAACGCTGAAGGGAATGTTCCGGGCCGTCAGAAAGGCGGTTGCGGCTGTTTCTCGGGTCATGTGCGTGCTCCGTTTCCAGAAGCAGGCCGTCATATGCCGGACGACTGAATTCCAGTGAAAATCAGCGGGGATCGCCCCGGGCGGGACCTGCAATATCGTGTTGTCTGTATGGGCGCGCAGGATCGGGTTGGCAACATGAAGGACGCGCTGGGCTGTTGCCACGACCTGCGGGATGTATCGTTATTCATGAGACGCATGACGTTTTTTCTGTTATTGTTTAACGCTAAAGAGATTGCTGGCCGGTCTGGAGCCGGGAGAATCGTCGTGACGATCCAGCAAGTTGGAAAGCTGTTGGGAGAGGCATCGTGAATCAGAAAAGCATCTGGATCGGGACGAACTGGAAAATGAACAAGGGGCCGTCCGAAGCCATTGCGGATGCGCGCGCCCTGGCGTCTTTTCGCCCTCCTGAAGGTATCCGGTGTTTTCTGGCCCCGCCCGCCACGTCGTTGCGGGATGTGGGGACGGTTCTTCAGGATAGCCCCCTGATGGTCGGCGCGCAGAATATGTACTGGGAAGACAATGGCGCGTGGACGGGTGAAATTTCCGCGCCGATGATTGCCGAATGCGGTGCTTCCATTGTCGTTCTGGGGCATTCGGAACGTCGGCAGCATTTCGGGGAAACGGACTGGACGGTCAATCTGAAGGTCCGCGCGGCGCTCCGGCATGGTCTACGTCCCCTGATCTGTATTGGTGATACGCTCGACGAATATGAGTTCGGTGTCTCGCAGGAGACTCTGGCGCGGCAGACGAAAATTGCCTTGCACGGAGTTTCGCAGGAAGACCTTGAGCGGGTTCTGGTGGTCTATGAGCCTGTCTGGGCTATAGGGGCGGCGGGCCGTCCGGCCGAACCGGCCTTCGTTTCGCAGATCCATACGACGCTGCGCACCGTTGTGCAGGAGATCGCAGGGCAGGGGAGTTCCGTGCGGATTCCACTGCTTTATGGCGGTAGCGTTTCGCGGAGCAATATCCGGGATTATGTGGCCCTTCCGGATGTGGGTGGGGTGCTGATCGGTCGGGCAGGATGGGACCCTGCGGATTTCATGGATCTGGTCGAGAGTGTGCGTGACGTGGTCTCTTTGAAGGTTCCTGCATGATGAATGCCCTGCTTACGGAAGGGCAGGCATTGTCTGGCCGTCGGCGCGGGATCCTTGATTATGTCACCGAACATGGCGTGGTGCCGGTCGCGGACCTGCTGAAGCGTTTTTCGCTCAGTCGGGCATCGATTAACCGAGACCTGCTGGTGCTTTGCGCACAGGGTCTGGTCCGGCGGATCGGAACGGACATCACGACGCTTCCGAACGTCAGTGCAGCGGCAAGCGTGATGTATCGCAGGGCGCAAGCCGTTGCTGAAAAACAGGCGATTGCGACGCTGGCCGCTTCCATGGTGAGTCAGGGCGACACAGTGGCACTTGATGATTCCACAACCGCAGGGGCGATGGCGGACAGGCTGTCCAAAATCGCCCAGTTGACGGTCGTGACGAACAGTCTGGGGCTCGTCAGTCGTCTGGGGCCTTGCGAAACGGTTGGACTGATCGGTTTGGGAGGGCGTTACAGTCCGACGTTTGACGCCTTTGTGGGAAGGATCTGCGAGCAGGGTGTGCTGTCCATGCGGATCAACATGGCATTCGTGTCGGCGGCCGCAATATCTGGCGGGGCGGCCTATCATCAGGTCGAGGACATCCTTCAGGCCAAGCGTGCCCTGATGGACGTGGCGGATTGCCGCATTCTTCTGGCAGACAGTCGGAAGTTCGATACTTCGGCCATGAACCGATTGGCCCTCCTGTCCGAATTCGACGTGGTGATTACGGATGACGGGATTGATCCCGCCTGCGCCGGGCTGCTGCGGGACGCAGGCATATCGCTGCGAATTGCCCGTGTCCCACGCCCCGCTTCTGGGCTCACTGCGGACTGACAGCCGTCTGTTGCGTCATGACCGGAGTGAGCGGCCAGAATGTGACAGAAACTTCCGCCTGCAATGCTGCAAGTTCGTCCTGAATATAAGTCATGTATTCGTGCAGTCCGCGGGAAATGATGTCCTCGGCCGTCTGGTCTTCAAGTGTGGCCCTCAGATTGATGATGCGCTCCTGTAGCGGCCCGCATTGGTGGCGGAGATTGTAGTGCGTGGACAGGGCATTGAGCGTGCTCTCCACCTGTCGCAGGTTGAGCATCAGGGAGCGCGGAAAACCTTCGTTTTTGAGCAGAAACCCTACGACATTGGCCGGTGTGGTCGTCACCGGCTGGAGGCGGCGGAAGGCATGATAGGCCGCAGCAGAACGCAGGACGGACCCCCATTGCGTCAGGTCCATTTGCGACCCCGAAATTTCGCCGTCTGGAAGCAGCGTGCGATAGCGGATGTCGATCAGGCGCGTGATTTGGTCGGAACGTTCCAGATATTTTCCCAGCAAATAGAACAGCCACGCCTGATCGCGATACAGCGTACCTTCGGTGACGCCGAAATGCGTCTGGCAGTCCTGTTTGATGCGGTTGCACAGCCCGGACAGACCGTCGCGGCGGATGTCAGGCGTGGAAAGCTCCAACATGCTCTGGGTAAAGATGTTGAGCTGCATCCACATTTCGGTAGAAATCAGCGGACGCGCCGAACGGGCGTTTTCGCGGGCCATATGCGCCATGGCGCGGATGGACGTCGGGTTCGTGCTTTCCGTGATGTAGAAGGCGAGAATGTTCTCTTCCGTTGCAGGGAGCGTATAAAGGGCGGCGTAACGCTCCTCGTCCGAATTAATCTGAAGAATGGACTCCCATCCCGGACTGCCGTCGGGGTTGCGGACGAAGGCTTCCGTCACTTCCAGAATGCGGGCGAGATTCTCAATCCGCTCCATATAACGGGCGAGCCACATCATGCTTTCGCCATAGCGCGACAGCAACGTGTTGAGATTGGCGAGCATAGCGGGAAAACGTGTGCCGGTCTGTGTCATCGGGCCATCACCCAGGTGTCCTTCGAGCCGCCGCCCTGTGAGGAATTAACGACCAGCGAGCCTTTGCGAAGGGCCACACGAGACAGACCGCCGGGGAGGACCCATGTGTTTTTCCCGGTGAGGGCGAAGGGCCGAAGATCCACATGCCGCGCCTCTACACCGCTGGGACAGAGTGTGGGGGAAACCGAGAGGTCGATGATGGGCTGGCTGATGTAGTTGGACGGATCTTCGAGCAGCTTTGCGCGGAATTCGTCCAGTTCGGTCTGGGTGGCCTGCGAGCCTATCAACAGGCCGTAGCCGCCGGACGCGCCGACGGGTTTGATGACCAGCTTGTCCATATTGGCCAGCGTGTAGGCCAGCCCCTCCGGTTCGGCGCAGATATGGGTCTGGACGCTGTCAAGGATTGGGTCTTCGCTAAGGTAATAGCGGATGAGACGGGGCACATAGGCATAGACGGCCTTGTCGTCCGCCACGCCCGTTCCCAGAGCGTTCGCCAGCGTGACGTTGCCCCGGCGATACGCTTCCACAAGGCCGGGTACGCCGAGCATGCTGTCCGGATTGAAGGCCAGAGGGTCCAGATATTCGTCGTTGAGGCGGCGATAGATCGAATGAACGGGACGTAGCCCCGCGACGGTGCGCATGTAAACGCGGTGGTTCTCGACGATCAGATCCCGCCCTTCGACAAGAGGCACGCCCATCTCGCGCGCCAGAAAGACGTGCTCGAAATAGGCAGAATTGTAGATGCCGGGCGAGAACAGCACGACCTGCGGATCGGTCACACCCTCGGGCGCGACCTCGCACAGGGTCTGGTGCAGCTTGAGGCCGTATTCTTCTACCGAACGCAGCGGCATGCCCGAGGCAAGGTCGGGCATCAGCCGCAGCATCATGTGCCGGTTCTCAATGACGTAGGAGACGCCCGACGGCGTGCGGGCATTGTCTTCAAGGACCATGAAACGGCCGCTGCTGTCACGGATCAGGTCGGTCCCGTTGATATGGACATAGACGTCACCGGGGACACGAACCCCGACCATGGCCTCGCAGTAATTGGGATTACCGAGCACCAGACTGGCAGGGATGATGCCATCCCGCAGGACGTGACGCTCATGGTAGATGTCCCGCAGGAACAGGTTAAGCGCCCGGACGCGTTGCTGCACGCCGCGGTCGATATGCTCCCATTCCGGGGCCGTGAGAACGCGTGGGATCATGTCGAAGGGGAGAATGCGGTCGATCGCTTCGCGGTCGGAATAGACAGTGAAGGTAATGCCCAGCCGATAGAGTTGTGTTTCGGCTGTGCTGGTGCGGTGCCGCAATTCCGAAAGATCGAACCCGGCCAGACGGTCCCGCACTGTTCTGAGCAGCGGCGGCATGTCCTCTGTCCGGCGCATGAGTTCGCAGAAAAAATCCGGCGTGTCATAGGCGGCGAAAATGCCTGCCGCAGCTTTTAAAGGCGGCAGTGTGGAGACGCTGCTCAGGGAGGGATCAGGAGACTGCAAAACCGGCTTGTTCATTCTCTGCCTCACACCGTGTTTGTCCCCGATCCCTGTGCTGAGGAAAAATCCGATCAGCCATGCCGGTTCGTTACGATCTTTTATTAACGGAGCAAGATTCCGGCCCTTTGCCAAGCGTGAAATTTAACGTTTGGATAGATAGCGGAAAGTATGGTGGAAATTGTTGCGGTTCCCGACAAGGCTGATAGGGTAACGTTCTGAACTGCTATCAGATCCGGTAGGTTGTCGGAGCGTGCTGGCCCGAAAAACCTGTGTCTGGAGTGTATTTCTGAATCTGATTGTCCTCAGGGCCTGTCGAGCATGAACTCCCGCGTCGTCCTGCGCCATCATACCCGATACCAGTATGACCGGCCTGTCTTTCTGGGGCGTCAGACCGTGCGTCTGTGTCCGGTTCCGCGCGTGGCCTCCGCCATCCGGAATTATGCGCTCGACGTGTCGCCGGGCACTGCGGATGTGCTCTGGAGGCACGATGCTTACGGCAACCGTGTGGCGGAAGTCTGGGTTCCGGAGCGTGTTACGGCGTTTGATGTCTCGGTCAGCATGGAGGTAGATCTGGGTAGCCAGCCGGGGGAGGCAGGAGAAGCAGAAACACCGGTCTGTGCTGCCTACCGGGATGTCGATACGGCTGGGGCGCAGGTGTCCCGCTTTGTCGAAGCCTGGCGGGTCGCGGGTGAGCAGAGGATTCCGTCCGTGGTAGCAGATCTCAACCGGGCCGTTGCAAAGTGTCTGACCTATCAGCGCAGATTTGAACCGGGCGTGTGGGCGCCTGAAGAGACGTTGCAGCGGGAAAGCGGTTCATGTCGTGACAGCGCATGGCTTCTGGTGACGGTCCTGCGGCATCTGGGATTTTCGGCACGGTTCGTGTCCGGCTATCTGATCCAGCCGGATGACGTCGAGGGCCTGAACTGTGATCTGCATGCCTGGGCGGAAGCGTGGATTCCGGAAAGTGGTTGGATTGGTTTTGATACGACATCCGGTCTGATGGTGGCGCAGCATCACATTCCGCTGGTGGTTGCCGGACGACCCGAAGAAACCGCGCCCATTTCAGGACTGCTGGACCGATGCAAGGCTACGTTTGAGGTCACAATGTGTGCCATTCCTCTCTCAGCCGGGAACATTGCCCCGGAACTGGCTATGATCGGGAAAGCCGGTGTAATGCATTCCCATGAAGCTCTTTGAGTGCCAGTCCTGCGGACAGATCCTCTTTTTTGAAAATACGGTTTGCGAGAACTGCCGTCGTTCCGTCGGGTATCTGCCGGAACAGTCGCTGCTGACCGCGCTGGACCCGGCGGGAGAGCGGCTGTGGGACCCACTTGAGCCTTCGGCGCGACATAAAAGACTGCTCTACTGCTCCAATCATGATTACGACGTCTGCAACTGGCTGACCAAACCTGCCCCGCACAGTGACAGACCGTTCTGCTTTGCCTGCCGCTTCAACCGTACGATTCCAAACCTCGACATTTCTGGAAATCTGGAGCGCTGGCGCAAGATTGAGGTTGCCAAGCACCGGCTTTTCTACACGCTTTTGCGACTCAGGCTGCCAATCCGGGACAGGCGTCAGGACCCTGAAAACGGGCTTGTGTTCGACTTTCTTGATGACGCGCCGGATGGATCGTCGTCTGTCATGACTGGGCATTCCAACGGCGTTATTACCATCGCGATGCGGGAAGCCGATGATGCGACCCGCGAGCGGATGCGCATTGAGATGGGAGAGTATTACCGTACGCTTTTGGGACACTTCCGGCACGAGATCGGGCATTATTACTGGAACCTGCTGGTACGCGACGCTGGGCGGCTGGAAGAGTGTCGCGCTGTCTTCGGTGATGATTGCGCAGATTATCAGCAGGCACTTCAGGTCTATTATGACAGCCCTCCGCCGCCCAAATGGCAGGACAATCATGTCAGCGTCTATGCGACATCCCATCCTTGGGAGGATTTTGCGGAAACCTGGGCGCATTATCTGCATATCGTCTCAACGCTTGAAACCGCCTGTGCTTTCGGTGTCAGTGTTAATCCGCGCCTTGAGAGGATCGGTCATACCTCGGGGCGGACGCTTGAAGATCCGTATACGCAGGCATCTTTCGAAGACATCATGCAGGCTTGGTTGCCTCTGACCTATGCCGTGAACAGTCTGAACCGCTCTATGGGGCTGGCGGATTTTTACCCTTTCGTGTTGACGGCAGGTGTCATGCACAAACTCGCCTTCATTCACCGCCTGATCCGCGAAAGCCAGAGCGTGTGAAGCGAGAGTTCAGGGACAAATCTCTGAGACGTTTTCCGCCCGAATTATCGGAGCCTGATTCCCTTCAGTCCAGTCGAACTGAAGGGCGCACAAAGGTTTCCACCCAGTCCGAGTAACAGGACATCAGGCCACGATAATAGCCGAAGAGTTCCATCTGGTGCTGGCGATACAGCATCAGATGTGCCAGTCGCGCCGAAAAGCCGTGGGAGATGCCTCCGCCCCAGACGGTGCCCCCAGGAAGGGCTGCCCAGCCATTATATTTTCCAAGGGCCACGATCGCGCCCTTGTTATGGAAGACGCAGCCCGGGACTTTCCGACCGTGTTCGATCCACGCAGGAAGATATCGGGCCAGATGTTTGGCCTGCTGTCCCGCGACCTGTGCTGTGGCGGGCAGGGGGTCATCCTGAATGAAAGAGCAGTCTCCGAGTGCGAAAATACGTTCGTCGTCAATGGAGGAGAGGTTTGGATTGACGAGGATCTGGCCGGTCCGGTTGATGGTCAGGTCGCCATAGGCGGTGGTGACTTCGGGGGCTTTAACGCCTGCGGCCCAGACACGCAGTTTGGCTGGAATATAAGATCCATCTTTCAGGATGAAACCATGCGCATCCGCACCTGCAACGCGGGCATTGGTTTGAACAGTCACGCCGATATGTTCTAGCTCTTTCTGGGCGGCCGCAGAAACAGACTCCGGAAAGGCGGGGAGGATACGCGCGCCTGACTGAAGAAGCGTGACATGTAGTTTGGGCGGAGCCTTGCCGAAGGCGTGCAGGTTATACGGGCCGACGATTTCCAGAGCCTTGTGTAGTTCGGCGGCAAGCTGAACGCCGGTGGCACCGCCACCAACAATAGCGATGTCCAGTTCGGAAGTATTGGCGAACGCGCGAAGCAGTTCCATACGGAATTTCTCGTTGAAAGCATTGGCCTCTACGAGGTTGTCGATGGACATACAGTGTTCTTTGACACCGGGCGTGCCGAAATCATTGGCGCAACTGCCGATCGCAATGACGATCGTGTCATATTTCATGCGGCGGCTTTCCAGAACGACGGTGCCGTCAGCTTCCAGCAATGGGCTAAGGATGACTTCGCGATTTTCGCGATCAATGGAGGCGACTTCACCGGGCCAGAATTCGAAATGATGACCGCTGGCCTGAGTGATAAAGTTCACTTTGTCGTTTTCGTTGCTGAGCGTGCCAGAGGCGAAGCAGTGCAACATCGGCTTCCAGACATGGGAAAAGCTCTTATCAATCAGCGTGATGCGCGCTTTTCCGGGTTTCCCCATCGATTTTCCGAGGCGCGTTGCGAGAGACAGGCCAGCGACGCCACCTCCGACAATCAGAATTTCAGGTCGAGACAGCATCGGTTTTCATGCCTCCGTTAAGGGGATGGGCAGCAAAAAAAGATACACAGAAAGAGATGTTTACGCCTCGCCACAGCAGTAAACAGTGAGGATCGGAAGAGACTATTATGAGCATTCCGGATATGACGAAAATCATATTCAGGTGACTGTAATAAAGTTCGGTGAGCACTTTTCTGAAATAGGCGCGTGCTCACGGAACTTTATAATGTGATTTTGTTTTTGAGCTAAATCCTGGAATTCTCAAAGATTTTTTAGAAATTTATGGTGAATGTTTCGGCGCAGTATGAGGCTTTATCACAGATGTGTGGATCAGGGCCTTTGCTACAGGCGGCACTGCGTTCCTAATCTCTGGTTGGGGAATATTAGGAATATCTTCTAAAACAGCTCTATCATTACCTGAAACGGTTATCTTAAACTCAAACATCAAACGAAAACGGCTGTGATGTTACTGAAGGCGAACCTCAATAACATCACAGCCGCTTATAATTCTGGATGACAGGTCAGCACTCTGAACCGTTCATCCTCAACTCAATCTGATGAATTGTGGGATCGGGTACTTAGGCCGAAAGTTCTTTCCGAACGATTGCTGCACCTGCACTCAGTGCATTGAGCTTGCCCGTGGCGACCTGCCGGGACAGCGGTGTCATTCCACAATTGGTCGAAGGATACAGCTTGTCCGCATCGACGAACTGAAGAGCTTTTCGCAGCGTGTTGGCAACGTCTTCTGGTGTTTCAACGGTGCTGGTCGCCACGTCGATGGCGCCGACCATCACTTTTTTGCCGCGGATAAGTTCGATAAGATCCATTGGAACGCGCGAGTTCTGGCATTCCAGCGAGATCAGGTCGATGTTTGACCGCTGTAGCTTGGGGAAAATTTCCTCATACTGTCTCCACTCCGAGCCCAGAGTGTTCTTCCAGTCGATATTCGCCTTGATGCCGTAACCGTAGCAGATATGAACGGCCGTTTCGCATTTCAGGCCTTCAATCGCCTTTTCCAGCGTCGCAATGCCCCAGTCATTCACTTCATCGAAGAAAACGTTGAAGGCAGGTTCGTCGAACTGAATAATATCGACGCCAGCCGCTTCAAGTTCGCGAGCTTCCTGGTTCAGGATACGGGCAAATTCCCAAGCCAGTTTTTCACGGCTCTTGTAATGTGCGTCATGCAGCGTATCGATCATGGTCATGGGGCCGGGGAGAGCCCATTTGATCGGCTTCTTCGTAAGGCTGCGCAGGAACTTGGCATCTTCGACAAAGACGGGCTTTTCGCGCGACACTGAGCCCACGACGGAAGGAACGCTTGCGTCGTAGCGATTGCGGATTTTGACGGTCTGGCGGTTCTCGAAATCGACGCCACTCAGATGCTCGATGAACGTCGTGACGAAATGCTGACGTGTCTGTTCGCCGTCGCTGACGATATCGATGCCGGCACGGTCTTGATTGTCCAGCGTCAGGCGCAGGGCATCCTGCTTGCCTTCGACCAGTTCTTCACCCTCCAGTTTCCAGGGAGACCAGAGGGTTTCCGGTTTTGCGAGCCATGAAGGCTTCGGCAGGCTGCCGGCGGTCGAGGTCGGGAGAAGTGTTTTCATGATGATTTCGGCCTTGGTGTTTTTAATGGATCAGACGGGGGCTTGAGCAGACCACTGCTCAAGCAGATCATGATACGGCTTGATGAAGCGTTCTTCTGTGAACTTGCCCTGTTCAACGGCCAGCCTGCTGCGTTCCTCACGATCGTAAACGATGCGGGTCAGTGAATAATCCTGATGCTTCAGGCTCGGCTGATAGAAGTCAGGCGCCGGAGAATTGGCATTGTAGATTTCGGGCCGGTAAACGCGTTGAAAAGATTCCATCGTACTGATCGTGCTGATCAGTTCCAGATTGGAGTAGTCTGAAAGAAGATCCCCGGTGAAATAGAAGGCTAACGGGGCAGTTGCATTGGAAGGCATGAAATACCGCACCTTCATGCCCATTTTCCCAAAATACTGATCGGTCAGAGAAAATTCCCGCTGCTCATATTCGGTTCCCAGAACCGGATGATGATTTGCAGTTTTATGATAGGTCCGGTTGCTGGAAACGCTCAGGCAGATGACGGGCATTTTGCCATTCAGCGCCTTGTAAGCCGCCGAATGGATCGCTGATTTGAACAGATTGCCATGAAGATCCCCGTAATGATCGGGAACCTGAAACTCTGAACGGCCCTGATTGTGATCCAGAAGCAGAACGCTGAAATCATAATCGCGAACATAGGAAGAAAAACTGTTTCCGGAGAGGCCCGGGATTCGCTCGTTTTTAATTTTATCAACAATAGTCGTGTTGAGAATTTCTATGAGGGGAAAGACGTCCTGCTTCGTACCGGCATTGATATTCATTTCGATGGAAATGATATCGAGCTCGACAGAATAGCGGTCCGCTTTCGGATTGTCCCAGTGTGCGAGGGAATTGAAACGGTTATCGATCATCTGCAGGACTTTCTGCAGATTTTCCCGCCGGTGCTCACCTCTGGCGAGATTAGCAAAATTGGTTGTTAGGCGCGTGTCGTCCGAAGGTGTGTAGTCTTCATCAAACCGGGTTTTCTTGATAGAGAACGTAAATTCGGCAGACATTCCTGTTTCCCCTCGCTTGGGCAGAATCCTCCAGATTATTATTTAAATCTGTTGAGAATTTTATTTGTTCACATCTTTGATTAAGCAGTTTTTATACTGATTGAATTGAGACGCGTTGGAAGACGTTATGCCTGAGAGAGAGTGTGAAAAAAAATGATTTTATTTCATTGATCCATGAAATTTATTCATGTGATGAGTATCTCACTGCATGATGGTCCCACCTAGAAGTGAGAAATGCTTCACAAAATTAAGGTGTCGGGTATATTTTTTAAATCCGCAAACTCAGACAGGGTCGTTTATGAGTACTGTCAGAATTGATCAAAAATTGAGTCTATGATTTGCCTCGCCGTAACAGTCCTGCATTCACGATGAATTTTCATGAATTGTAGTGGCATTTAATCTTCATGAAATGAACGCATCTCTCTGGACATCGATCCAGATACACGTTCTCCTGCCTGAACGACGCGCCCGGATAGGGCGTTCATGCGTTATGGCCGTCAACAAACGGCAATGTCTCAACGTGGATGCAAGGATCTCTGAAGCTATGGCCCATCTCAGTCCTCTGGCAGGAAAAACACTTTCCGCTTCCCAGCTCACCGATATCCCCGCTCTGATCGCAGCCTATTATGATCGCAAACCCGATCCGGCCGTCTCCACGCAGCGTGTATCGTTCGGAACATCGGGCCATCGCGGTTCCTCGCTCCATACCAGTTTCAACGAGAACCATATCCTCGCCATCTGCGAGGCCATCTGTCGGCATCGCAAAGCCGAAGGAATTGATGGGCCGCTCTTTATTGGTATGGACAGCCACGCGCTCTCTGGCCCGGCTCAGAAATCTGCCATCGAAGTGTTTGCGGCTTACGGCATTGACGTGCGGATTGACGAAAATGGCGGCTACACGCCAACCCCGGTCATTTCTCATGCTATTCTGACCTACAACAAGGGCCGCACCACGGGTCTGGCCGACGGCGTCGTCATCACGCCGTCGCACAATCCTCCGGCAGATGGCGGGTTCAAGTACAACCCGACCAATGGCGGTCCGGCCGATACCTCCATCACCAAAGCCATTCAGGACATGGCTAACGACTTCCTCGCCAACGGCCTGAAAGACGTCAAACGCCTGCCTTATGAACAGGCCCAGCAGGAAGCCTGCATCAAGGGCTACGACTTCATCACGCCTTACGTGAATGATCTGGATTCCGTCATCGACATGAAGGCTATTCGGGACGCAGGTGTGAAGATCGGCATCGATCCTCTGGGGGGAGCAGCCGTCGCATACTGGAAACCCATCATCGACCGATACGGCCTTAACGCTACCGTCGTCAGCGATGTAGTGGACCCAACATTCTCCTTCATGACGGCCGATTGGGACGGGCAGATCCGCATGGACTGTTCTTCCCCCTATGCCATGGCACGCCTGATTGAAATGGGAGACCGCTTCGACGTTGCCTTCGCCAATGATACGGACGCGGATCGCCACGGCATCGTCGCCATGCCCGATGGCCTGATGAACCCCAATCATTATCTTGCCGTGGCGATTTCCTACCTGTTCCAGAACCGCCCGGACTGGAGCCCGGAACTTGGCATTGGCAAGACGCTCGTCAGCAGTGGCCTGATCGACCGCGTGGCAGCCGAGATGAGGCGCAAACTGGTTGAAGTACCGGTCGGCCTGAAGTGGTTTGTACCCGGTCTGATGGATGGATCGCTGGGTTTCGGTGGTGAGGAAAGCGCAGGCGCCACGTTCCTACGCCGCGATGGCTCGGTCTGGACCACGGATAAGGATGGCCTCATTCTGGGTCTGCTGGCCGCTGAAATTACAGCCAAGACCGGCAAGAACCCCAGCGCTCATTATCACGAGATCATCGATCGCCTGGGCACGCCCTATTATGAGCGCATCGATGCTCCTGCAAATCCAGAGCAGAAAGCAAAGCTCAGTAAACTCACACCCGAACAGTTCCCGTTGGAAACACTGGCCGGTGACAAGATCATTAGTAAACTGACCCGCGCGCCGGGTAATGATGCGCCGATCGGCGGACTGAAAGTCGTCACCGAAAACGGCTGGTTCGCCGCACGCCCGTCCGGTACGGAAGATGTTTACAAGATCTACGCGGAAAGCTTCGTCAGCCCTGATCACCTGCGGGCCATTCAGCAGGAAGCACAGGACGCCATTTCAAAAGTATTCGCTGCCTGAAATGAGATTACCCCCGGAGTGCACTCCGGGGGTAATCTCATTACTGTGCAAAATCATGTCGTCAGGAAATATTTTATCTCCTGACGACGTGGCTTTCTGTTAATTATAGACCAGCTCAAAATAGATGCTGCGGCCATAATTCTCTTTTGCTTCCAGACGGTTAAGGTTCTGGCCGTAATACATCCGGGTATGTGAGCCTGCGAGATTGTACACTTCGTATTTCAGGCGAAGATCGTCTGTAATGTCGTTCCAGGCTCCAATATCAAGACTTGGCTGAGACCCGTAACCGTACATCTGCGTCGGATCGTCATTCAGGCCTTCAAGATACTTCGCGGAGTACGAAAAGGACGCTTTGACTGCACCGCGGATCTGCGGGATGTGCCATGTCACGCTGCCGTTGAAAACATATGAAGGCTGTTCGGTCAGTTGCTTCAGCTTGTAAGAGACATTGACGCCTTGATACGTCATCCGACCACGCATCCACGTGCCACTGGCATTGATATCAAAAGACTGTCTCCAGGGCCCCTTGATACTGCGATCGACCACCGACACTTCAACACCCATCAGGGATGAGTTGTTGGCATTCCGCGGCTGTGTGACATAGGTGAGTTCATCATTGATGATCTGAGTAGATCTTGTCGTGTAAATATCGTGTTTGATCATCTTATCGAAGTAAGCGACGCTAAAGACGCCTTTTCCGCGATCAAAGAATTTATCAAGAGAAATATCGAAGTTCTGTGCTTTACGAGGCATCAGGTTAGGGTTGCCGCGTGACAGTGAACAATTGATATCTCCGGGCTGAGTATTCTGAGAGTCGCCACAGCTATATTGTGCTGCGCGTGCCAGGTCCGTGGGCTGAGGGCGTCCAACAGATTGGCTGTAGACAGCATGAAGTATCAGGTTCTTAGGAAACTCATGCACGAATGTTACTGAAGGGAGTGGGTTGATATAACCACCCCGGTTCTTCTCAATTTTCCCTGTCGGGTTCGATGAGCTGTCAGTTCCTGGAATAAATGAATTGAAATTTACCGAGTCAGCTCGAACGCCAGCTATGAGCTGTGAGTTCCGCCACTTGTAGTGCAGCGAGACATAGCCATCAAATAGCTGTTCCTGATACCGGAAATACGCCAACTGTGTGTAATTATTGGATTTGGCCGTATCAAGCGTCTGTTTATCCCATGGGAAATTGGCGAGATCGAAAAACGGTCCGTTCGGGTTCCGCATGTTCGGAATAAACATACTGGAGGCCGCGTTTCCACCGGGTTTGTACCAGAGCTGATCTGACGAGTTCGTGGCATTAAGGCTACGCCATTCAAAACCGCTCGCAAATCCAAATCCATGGGAATCCGGGTTAAGATTACGGGTGTAATCAAGGCGAACGTTTGTGACGCCCTCATGATCACGGTCGTATTCCTGCTGAACTGTCTGGAATGCGTAACCGCTATTGAGGAGCTTGTTCATATCAATGATATTGACAAGATCGGCGACATTATTTTTGTCTATAGTATAATCGGCATATACAGCGCCTTTTGCTGTCTCCTTGGGGTAAGCTCTGGCGGTTACATAGGGTTCGTGATCATAATAATCTTCCCATGTGTATCCGGCGCGTAATTTCAGCGTTGAGATATTATCGTGCCAGCTTAAATTGCCAAGAACACCATTGGTATTCATCTGCCAGTTATCTTTTCGGCCGATCGTACGGGCACGATAGATGTATTCACGTCCAGAAGTGGGAGTCTGGTTCCAGATGCCAGAATCGTCAAGCAGGTATTCGTTATGCTCCATGAAGGAGTTTTCCCACCTCTCGTAAGCATAACCCATAACAGATGCACTGAATCCGCTATTTTCGGGATGCCATTCGAGACGTGTAGCTCCACCCAAAGAATTTAGATCATTGGAATAACTTCCGCCGTCAACGTAGCGGGGGGCAGTCATGCCGTTCCACCCGGGTGTGCTCGGATCGTTCGGGCTTAGGATTTTACCTTTGGTGTTATAATAATTGTAGCTGTCTTCCTGCCACTTCTTGGTCGTGTTCCGGGTGCGTTTTTGGTACCGGAACGACGATATGATGCCGAATTCTTTATGCTTTCCAAACCGATCGGAAAAAACAGCCTTGGCGCCCTGTCCCAGATGTGGCGACATGCCGGGTATCCTGTTGGCGCCGGCTGACCCTTTTTCGGTTCCATAAATGCCGTAGGCGTTGACGTATTTGTAAAGTCCCTCATGATCAAACGCACTGCGAGGGTTCATGTTAATGACCGCGCCGATGGCACCGCCATCCTGTTCTGCAGTAAAAGTCTTGTAAATATCGTCTTCTCCGGTCATTTCAGCCGGGATATTTTGCATATTGACGCGCCGACGAATGCTGCCGCCGTCGCTGATGCTCGCTAACGTCATGCCATCCAAGGTTGTTTGATTGAGATCCGCCGAAACGCCGCGTACACTGATATAGCGCGGTTCGTCACCATTACGAATGCCCGTGACACCTGGAAGCTGAGTCAGTAACTGGGCGATGGACGTGGCCCCACCAAGGTTGGAGGTGTCATCATAGGTAATGGAGTCAACAACACCCGCAAAATTACGTTTTGTCCGAAGCTCGTGTCGGCTTCCTTTTACAGTCAGGTTATCCACCATGTCGGCTTCAGCGTCAGCCGATTTCTTGGAAGAGGCCGTACGTAGCGTAATATGTTTCGGATTTGATGCATTAACTTTTAAAGCATTCTTTCCGAGTAATTTGCGAAGGGCCTTCAGGTTGTCCATCTTGCCATAGAGCGGAGAAGATCGCAGGCTATTCGTCACATTGGCGTCGAATGCAACAGAGACCCCGGTCTGTCTGCTAAAAGCTGTCAGGGCAGACGTCAGAGACTGTGCAGGAAGAGAAAAAACGTTCTGGGAATCTTGGGCGGAAGCAAAACTGGGCACAAGACATGGAACGGAAACCGAAAGCGCAAGCGCGAAAGACCGACTTGAGAAAGACATTCGTAAAGCCTTGAATTGGAATAAACAGAGATCTGCTCTCGCTGCGCGGGACGTTTACTGGTTTCTGAGTATTTCTCTTGTTAATGTTTTGTTTCATTTAACGTTTTGTGATGATATTTTGCGTTAATTTGGTACTCTTCACGATATTTGATGGTGTAGAGTGTTCAAATCGATTTTGAATATTCTGATAAATTGAAAATATACGATCAATTATTATCAAAATATTTTTGTTAAATATTTGATAGATATTAAAAAATATAAATTATTATAAATATAATTTTTGAGAAAATTATTGTGTATTTCAATATATAAAATAATTATCAATAATCTATTTTATATATTATTGGCGATATGATGAAGTTTGTGCTGGTATTTTTCTGAAAAACCTTGATTCCCTATTGTCGATACTTCTGATTGGTTTCTCAGTTTTTTGTTGATTATTTATTGTGTCTGACGAATGGCCGTGTGTTTCGCTGGTTTAACCCGATGGTGCAATACTTTGTATTTGAAGGATTGGTCGGCCGAGGGTGCAACTATCCAGACGCTGTCATCAAACGACGGCCATGAAATCACTGAATACGCCTCAATGGCTTCGTGGCCGTCTTACATCTCTGGATAACGGCTAAGGACTCTGAACAGGATCGCGACATACCAATATGTAGGTCTGCACAATCTGGATTTAGACGCCTAGAAAGGTGCCGCCGAAGAGGTGGACGTGGAAATGAGGAACTTCCTGTCCGGAATTGGGGCCTGAATTGCTGATGAGGCGAAAGCCATCGTGGGTCAGACCCTGTTCCTCTGCGATTTTCGAAACAGCCCGCCAGAAACAGGTGATTTCTTCGGGAGAAGCTGTTTCTCCGAAATCAGCGATGGAGATGTAAGGGCCTTTTGGGATGACCAGAACATGGATCGGCGCCTTGGGAGCGATATCGTGGAAGGCGAGGGCAAAGTCGTCTTCATAGACCGTGCGCGCGGGGATTTCCTTACGCAGGATGCGGGCAAAGATGTTGTTAGGATCGTAGGCCATGTGCGGGCTCCTGTTCAGCCGAGCTTTTCTTTGGGTCGGGCTGCCTTCTCGGCGATGCCACTCGTGCCTTCGCGGCGCTTGAGCTCCGTCCAGACGTCTTCAGGGGAGACGCCGGCGTCCACCCACATGACGATCAGATGATACAGAACGTCTGCGCTTTCGCCGATCAGTTCTTTGCGATTACCGTTGACGGCTTCGATCAGACATTCGACCGCTTCCTCACCGAATTTCTGGGCGATTTTGTTGCGGCCGCGGGACATCAGGCGTGCGGAATGGCTGAGGGACGGGTCGGTGCCGCGACGGGACTGAACCGTGTCATACAGGCGCTGGAGAATCTGTTCCTGCAGGAGGTCAGACTTCTTGTCGTCCTGCTGCTTTGAAGGCTTCGGAGCCGGTTTGGTAGCGGGTTTTCCCATGATCTTATTCTCCAAGCCTGACCGGCAAACCGGCCTTGTTCAGCGCATTCTTGACTTCATCAATGCGGAATTGGCCGAAGTGGAACACACTTGCCGCCAGAAGGCCACTTGCGCCGACTTCAGCGCCCTCCACGAAATGCTGCAATTCGCCCACACCACCGGAGGCAACGACTGGAACGGTTACGGCGTTGCAGACTGCGCGCAGCAGATCGAGGTCAAATCCTGCGCGGGTGCCGTCACGGTCCATACTGGTGAGCAGGATTTCGCCCGCACCCAGATCCTGCATTTTCCGCGCCCATTCCACGACGTCCAGACCTGTGGGTTCGCGGCCGCCTTTGGCGTAGACTTCCCATCCACCTTGGCCATTGGAGCGCGCGTCGATGGCAACGACGATGCACTGGCTGCCGAAGCGTTCGGAGGCCTCATGGATTAGGTCCGGGTTTTTGATGGCAGCTGAGTTGACGGCGCATTTGTCAGCACCGGCGAGCAGCAGTCGACGCATGTCTTCGCAGGTGCGGACACCACCGCCCACGGTCAAGGGCAGACAGATGGCTTCGGCCGTGCGGCGAACGACGTCGAGAATGGTATCCCGGTTTTCAACGCTGGCAGTGATGTCCAGAAAGGTGAGTTCGTCGGCACCAGCAGCGTCGTAGAGTTTGGCCTGTTCGACCGGATCGCCCGCGTCGCGCAGGGAGACGAAGTTCACGCCTTTGACGACGCGACCGTCCTTGACGTCCAGGCAGGGGATGACGCGGAGTTTCAGCATGATCCGAGGACGTCCAGTGCATCTTTGAGCGCGATGCGACCGTCATAGAGCGCGCGTCCGACGATCGCGCCGGAAATGCCCGGAACGTCGCGGGCAACATCGCGCAGCGCTTTGAGATGCTCCAGAGTTCCGACACCGCCGCTGGCGATGACTGGAATGGACAGGCGGCGCGCCATGTCTGCGGTCTGTTCGAGGTCGAGCCCTGCCAGCATTCCGTCGCGGGTGATTTCGGTGAAGATCACGGCGGCGACACCAGCGTCTTCCATGCGCAGGGCCAGATCGTTGGCTTCCAGTTCCGACACTTCGGCCCAGCCTTCGGTAGCGACCCGGCCCTGTCGGGCATCGATGCCAGCAACGATACGGCCCGGGAAGGCACGGGCAGCCTGACGAACCAGTTCAGGGTCCTTGACGGCCACGGAGCCGAGAATGACGCGGGAGACGCCCGCTTCGAGCCAGCGTTCAATCGCAGCCATATCCCGGATGCCACCGCCGAGCTGTACGGGAAGGCTTGTGGCCTTCACGATGGATTCAATGGCCGGAATATTGGTGGAGCGGCCAGCGAAGGCACCGTTCAGATCCACGACATGGATGTGACGGCATCCGGCTTCGGCGAACATGCGAGCCTGAGCACCAGGATCGTCGGAATAATGGGTTGCATCTTCCATTTCGCCGCGTCGCAGTCGGACGCAGGCACCGTCCTTGAGGTCGATGGCGGGGTAAAGCGTCAGACCGTGTGTCGCAGTCGGAGTTTCCGGTTCGGATGCCGAACTGGAGGCGGAACTGCTGGCGTCAGGCATGGCGATGCTGGACTGCCAGCGGGCGGCCTCGTTCTCGTTTGCCAGAAGTTTTGAGAGAAAAAGTCCGCGCACCGTCTGCCCTCCGATCCGTGCATAATAAGGATGCGTGCCCCAGTGTTCGAACTCGAATGACCGGAACAGCCCGATAGCGGCGACATGCGTTTCGCGGATGTCGCAGTTTACAACCTTGCAGCCAATGGCTTTTGCGCCTTTGAGCATGGTTTCCAGAAGTACGCGTCCCAGACCGCGCCCGCGGGCGTAGGGTGCCACGAAAAAGCCGGTCAGGTTGGCGGTTGCCGCGTGAGCTTCATAGCTTGCAGGCGGACGGACAAGCTGCCCCGCACCGCAGATCGTGCCATTATCACGCACGACATACAGGCTGCGCTCCGGCACAAGCAGCAGACCTTCGAAATAGCGCGCCAGTGCCTGATGGCCGGGAGGCTGAAGCCAGCCGAAACCGCCCCCGTCCAGAATACCCGCCGATGTGGCCTCGATCAGGGCGTCCAGATCTTCGGGCGACAGTGACGAGACGACCCGTTCACAGGTAATCGTCATGAAGTCCACCGCAGGAAGTTGCCGAGGATGGTCAGGCCGACATCCTGGCTTTTTTCGACGTGGAACTGCGTGCCGCAGCGGTTTCCACGGGCCACGATGGCCGGAACCTGCGTGCCGTACTGCGCGGTGGCGACCAGATCGCTCTCCGCGCCGTCATGCAGGGCATAGGAGTGAACAAAATAGCCGTGATTGCCGGGCGTGAGACCGTCCGTTAGCAGATGCGCGCCGGGTGTGAAATCCAGTGTGTTCCAGCCCATGTGGGGCAGACGCAGACCGGCACTGGCAGCTTCATCCATGCGGCGAATATTGCCGGAAATCCAGCCCAGCCCCTCGGTCCGGCCATGTTCGAGACCATAGTCGCTCATGAGCTGCATGCCGACACAGATGCCGAGAAACGGCGTGCCATTGGCGGTTGCAGTTTCAAGCATGGAGCGCAGTTCTGATCCGAGACCCTGCGCGCAGTCCGCGAATGCGCCCTGACCGGGGAGGATCAGGCGGTCTGCGGTGAGGATGTCATCTGCGTCGCGGGAGATGACGACGTTGGCCTCTATGCCCTTGCGTGTCGCGGCCTTGCGGGCTGCCTGTGCGGCCGAGGCGAGATTTCCGCCATTGTAGTCAATTACGACGACGCGCATGGAAACTCCGGGGATGTGCCGTAGGAAGGGGCGTATTGCTGCTGGTCCATCCAGCGCAGGAGCGCGATGTCCCGGCTGGGTGCGGCGATGGGCGTGCCGGGAACGCGGCCGTTCAGGCGCTGTTCCCACAGACGGATCTCAGCCGTGAAGCTGGCGAGTACGGCGTGAATGGCTACGATCAGATCAAGCCGTGGCCAGAATCCTTTTAAGATATGCAGCGTGATCATGGTGACGGCTGCGGTCAGAAGGGCAGAAATCCACGCGCCATAGGTCAGCAGACCAAACCAGCCGAAAAACAGGACGCGCCATGAAAAACCGTCCTGCACCATTACGGGCATCTGCGGGCCGGGAGCTTCAGGCTTCGTGCAGGGAATATAGAGCTTCACAGCACGCCTTTGGTGGAGGGAATAGCGCCTGCCAAGCGCGGATCATGCGAAACGGCAACTTTCAACGCGCGGGCAACGGCCTTGAAGCCGCTTTCGGCAATATGATGCGCATTGGTGCCGGCCTTGCAGGTGATGTGCAGGGCAATATGGGCGGACATGGCGAAGGCGCGGAAAAACTCTTCAAACAGTTCCGTGTCCATCGTCCCGATCTTCTCCCGAAGGAAGACGACATTCCACGCGAGATAGGGGCGGCCGGAAATATCTACCACGGCTTCGCACAGGGCTTCGTCCAGCGGCACGAGCGCATGGCCGAAACGTTCGATACCGCGCTTGTCTCCGATGGCCTGACGAAAGGCCTGTCCGAAAACAATGCCGACATCCTCGACAGTATGATGCCCGTCGATATGCAGGTCTCCCTTGGCCTTCAGATCAAGGTTGAAGCTGCCATGTTTGGCCAACGCCGTCAGCATGTGATCGAAAAAGCCGATGCCACTGTCCACGTTGGAACGGCCTTCGCCGTCGAGCGTGAGGGCAAGGGTGATATCGGTTTCGCTGGTGGCCCGATGCAGGCTGGCATGGCGGATGTCGTTCATGACATCTCTGCTACACCAGCATGGCACGGATTTCCACGCTATCCGGCCAATATGCTTGTGAAATCCACAATGCCCCCAGGCCGAAAAAGTCTGAGCGGGGAAAGTGTGTTCCCGCAGGAGCCAGTGTGAAAGGGTGTCACGTTTCCTTGAAGTGAGCAGTGTCAGGAAAATAACCTTGGCGAGAAGGGGAGATAGGCCCATATTTCTGGATTATGGCACATCATCATTCCCCCCTCGACGTCCTTCTCTCCCGCGCCTCGACGGACCATCTCGTCGAGCCTCCGCCGAAGGGGGATGACCTCCGCACCATTCTCTCCGCCGGCCTCCGGGCCCCGGATCACGGGAAGATGCGCCCCTGGCGCTATACGGTGATCAAAGGCAAGCACCGCGAGGCTTTCGCTGATCTCGTGGTGGAGGCGATGGGGCGGCAGGAGTCCGATGCGCCTGAGGCCAAGAAGACCAAGCGCCATCACCGCTTTTCCAATATGCCGATGATCATTGCACTGGGCATGCATCTTAAGCCAGACGGGAAAATTCCCGTCATCGAGCAGGAAATGGCCGTGGCTGCAGGGGCAATGAACGTTCTGAACGCGCTTCACTCATCCGGATTCGGCGGAATGTGGGTGACGGGTCCGTTCTGCGAAGACCGAATTCTGCTGACAGCTCTTGGGCTGCCCGAGCCACATCGTCTTGCGGGCTTCCTGTTCGTAGGAACGCCCGCGAAGCATTCCGATGAGCGCAAGCGTCCCGAAATCGACGATTACATGGCGGTCTGGAAGGGCGATGCCATCAAGTTCGCCGCGGATGCCGGCTGAACAGATGCGTTACGACGTTATTATCGCGGGTGGTGGTCCGGTCGGGCTGGCTGCTGCAATTTCGTTTGCGCGGGACGGACGCAAGGTCTGCCTTGTCGAGCGGTCATCTGCGGATGTGCTGGCTGATCCGCCTTTTGACGGGCGGGAAATCGCACTGACCCATCATGCGTCGGAATGGCTGAAGGCGGTCGGTGCGTGGGATGAGATTCCTGCTGGCAGCATCTGTCCGATGTATACGGCCCGAATTGAAACCGGAAAGACCGGAAATCCGCCCCTTCTGTTCGATGCGCCCGCTAATGGCCCCGATGCGCTGGGGCATATGGTGGCGAACCATCTGATCCGGCGGGCGCTGTATCGCGTGGTTTCGAGGACGCCGGGTGTGGACATCAAGGCCGGAGAGGGCATTGCCAGCTCATGGCACGATACGCGGTCGGCAGGCGTCGTTCTGGCTAATGGCGAGCGTCTTGAGGCTGATCTGCTGATTGCGGCGGACGGACGTTTTTCGCGCCTGCGGACTGAAGCCGGAATCGGTGCCATCGTGCACGATTTCCAGCGCAACATCATGGTTTGCCGGATGCGGCACCCCGAACCGCATGCCAATACGGCGCTTCAGTGGTTCGATGAAGGACAGACGATCGCTCTTCTGCCGGTCGCAGCAGATGAGCGGCCGGGGTCCTGTTCATCGCTGGTTCTGACGCTGGAACCGGACGAGATTGCGCGTCTCAAGACACTCGACGGCAAGGCCTTCAGCGAGGACATCACCGCCCGCACGCAGGGGCGCATGGGCCCAATGACGCTGGAGAGCGCGCGTTGTGTCTATCCACTCAAGGCCGTGTATGCGCATCGCTTTCAAGCGCCGCGTCTGGCGCTGATCGGGGATGCAGCTGTGGGAATGCACCCGATTACGGCGCATGGATTCAATCTGGGCCTCAAGGGACAGGAAGTTCTGGCTCGGGCGATTGCGGACGGGCCGGGCGATGCGGGTGATCCGTCCGTTCTGGCGCGTTTCGAACGTACGCATCGTCTGGCGACCGCGCCGCTCTTTGCGGCCACCAATGCCATTGCGACCGTTTATACCCGTGATGAGGCACCGTTCCTGATGGCGCGTCGGGCAGGGTTGGCTGTGGCCAATCGGCTCCTGCCCTTCAAAGCGGCTGTAACGAACATGCTGATGGATCGTCAGGGCTAAGGCATCTGACGGTTCGGTTTCCGGATTGAAAGGGAATTACCGTGAAGGCTTTCGGACATCGACGCGGGACCCGCATGGACGAAGCTGACGCTCTGGTCGAGCTGGATATTCCGACGCCTGTTCCGGGGCCTCGGGATGTGATCGTGGAGATCCGTGCGGTTTCGGTCAATCCCGTTGATACAAAGCTGCGTTCGATGGACGCGCCGGATGGCGAGCCGCGCGTGTTGGGATACGATGCAGTCGGTACGATCGTTGCGACGGGCGGTCAGGTGCGCGGCTTTCGGGCGGGAGACCGGGTATTCTATGCGGGAAGCGCGCAGCGGCAGGGAAGTGATGCACGGTTTCAGGCCGTCGATGAACGTCTGATTGCGCTGGCTCCGAAAACGCTTTCGGATGTCGAAGCCGCAGCACTCCCTCTGACGGCCCTGACGGCTTGGGAACTGTTGTTTGACCGACTGGGTGTGCGATTGGGTGAGATGGATAATCCCGACGCGCTTTTGATCGTTGGCGGAGCGGGAGGTGTGGGATCGATCCTGACGCAGATCGCGCGCCGTCTGACGGGACTGATGGTTATTGCCACAGCCTCGCGCCCCGAAACCACGGATTGGTGCCATGAGATGGGCGCCCATCATGTTATCGATCATCGCAGGCCGCTCGATCAGGAACTGGCGCGGATCGGAATCCCTCAGGTGCGTTATGTTGCGGGGCTTACGGCCTCGGGGGAGCACCGGGATGCGATTGTGCGCTCTCTCGCTCCGCAGGGCGCATTGGCGCTAATCGACGATCCGGGCGAATTTGACATCATGCCTTTCAAGCGCAAATCTCTTTCGGTGCATTGGGAATATATGTTTGCCCGCCCGATGTTCGAGACGCCGGATATGGCTGTTCAGGGGCGCATTCTGGGACAGATTGCTTCGCTTGTGGAAGCTGGCCTTCTGAAAACCACGCTGCATGAGGTGCTGGAACCGATTGGCATTGCCAATCTGCGGAAAGCTCATGAACTGCTTGAAAGCGGTAAGGGTATTGGAAAAGTCGTGCTTTGCGGCTTTGAATAATCCGTTAGTTAAAATGCGCCCGTAGTAGCGGTGTTGACGAAATACAGAGCATGATCAGCCCGAATAGCGCCATCACCTTGATGACAAAAAAGCAGGCGTGATGGCGGGCATCCGCGCCGGTTGCCAGCATCATGAAGGGGTCCGGGTCAGGGAAACCGGTTTTGCTGCCGACCTGTATCAGTTCCAGCGCGCGCTGACGGTTAGCGGCCGCCTGCGCACGAGGGCGTGTCATTTCCGTTCCAGAAATGTCAGCTTTCTCGTATAGTGCGATGAGATAGAGTTCCAGATCTTCGCGACGATATGCGATCTTCTTATCTGGAGTTTGGGTCCGTGCCGGTCCTGTGCCGAGGAGGGTCAGCAGCTTCATTCTGCGTTCCGGCAGCCCCAGATGGACTGCGGCTTCTGCTATAGAGAGGGTTTTGGAGCGTACGGGCAGGTGGAGAACCTGACCGATTGTTGTCTGGCCGGAAAGATGTGTCGGGGATGGCATCGGTCTGGATCCTGTCCTTGCGGAACGGTCTTGACCTTAAGAGCAGGGCCTCCGGAAATCGAGCATTTCGCGGAGTCCTGCGGTATATTTTTAATCAGGCTGTCGTGATGGCGATGCCTTCGGAACGGAACCGGCGGAAGACGTCGAAAAGAATGGCATCCTGCACGCTGCTGGCGTCCCGGGCGGAGGTGAGGGCAACACTCAGGGTCACAATCAGACTGTCTGCCGTAATGGCACTGACCCGGACTTTGGGTGCAGGTGTTGCGAGGACTTCATCGCGATGTGCTGCAACTTCGAGCAACATGGATTTCGCTTTTTCCGGATGCGTCGCCACCGGAACCTGAAATGTCAGGTTGAGAGTTCCCGTCGCCCCACTCAGCGTGGCGTTTTTGACGCTCGTCGTGATGAACTGGGAGTTCGGAACAATCATGGTCGAACCGTCGCTCAGCCCAATATCGGTCGCGCGGATGCTGATGCGTTTGATATCCCCCCGCGTCCCGGCGATCTCGACCATGTCTCCAACGCGCACCGGTCGCTCAGCCATGAGAATAACGCCGGAGACGAAGTTCTGCACGATGGATTGCAGACCAAAACCGATACCGACCGAGAGGGCGCTGACCACCCAGGTCAGGTTTTGTACGGATACCCCGGAGATGGACAGGATTCCGAGACCGACGAGAATCCACGAGCAATAGGTGAAGATGCTGAGGATCGACGTACGACTGCCGATGTCGAGACGGGTGGTGGGGAAAAACCGGTCTCTGATCCACATCCGGGTCTGACGGATAGCGTAATAGGCGACTACGGCCAGCACGATGACCAGAACGACTGTGTCGAGCGAGATCTTTACGCCGTGGATGGTATTACCGACGAACAGCAGCCAGAAGCGACTGGTGATGTCTGTCACGCTGAAGTTGCCATCCGTTTGGGCGATGGAAAACAGCAACAAAAGCAGCAGGATGTTTCCAAGCCCGGAAAGGATGACCCCGATCTGGGACAGGCGGCGTTGCGGCAGCCCAAGCTGAATCAGGCGCCGACTGAAGAAGCCCCCTTCTGAAAACAACCGTTCCAGCACGTCGCGCCAGCATAACCCCAGGAGCGCCACAATGGCTACGCCCGTTCCCAACGACAGCAACCAGCCGTTGAGCGTGAAGGCAAAGGCCACATAGCCCAGCAGGATGGAAATAACCGTTATGGCCAGAATCAGACTGGACACACCCAATGCAGATGGGGCGAAGCCGCGTGTATCGTTCTGGTTTCCCAGCCTGCGGAATGTATCTACAGCGCACAGACCGATGGCAATTGAGAACGCGATTTCCAACAGAAGCTGAAGTGTCTGACCGAAAGCATCCTGAGCCTGAAAGGCGCGCAACAGATCCAGCAGAAGAATGCTGATGGCCAGAATCCAGTCCACCCCCCGAAGTGCCTTACGCTCGCCGGGGTTGCCTTGTGCCAGAACGCCGCTGCGTCCGAAAACCGGCAGTCCGGCGCCGATGATGAAGCCGCAGACGGGGATAGTCTCGCCAATGACGGAACCGATGGGACCGCCGCCATCAGGCAGTACTGCCGCAGCCCAGATGAACCATGTCAGCGTGGCGATCAGGGCTTCCAGCGCGCCATTAAGCGTGATGGCAATGATGCTGGCAGAGAGAGCCTCCTTGACGCTGTCCTCGGTAGCGGGACGGAAATGGGCGCCACAGCGTTTGAGCAGACGCAGCATCAGCGGCGAACTGAAACCAATGGTTACGAACGTGACGGCGCAGCCGATCAGGAGATAGAGCCAGTCTGCCAGAACGCCGCCCGCATGAAGCGAAAAACGGTTCTCGGCACGCTCGGTCAGGAGCGTGTTCCAAAAGCGTGGAGCCAATGGAGAAACCGTGTGTTCAGACAATGCCGCCTGTTGCAGTCGTGAGCGGCGGGTATTGATGGCCGTGTTAAGTTGCTGTGCCTGAAGATTATAGAGCTTGGCCCGTATCAGGGCTGATTTCACAGACCGGGCATTCTGCTGCATCTGCTGGCGCTGTGCAGTGACGGAGGCGTCTTCGTTTTCCACGGCATTTGGACCGAGGATCTTCAGGAAAGACTCAATGATGTTGTCATAGGACTGGATTTGCGTGACCGCGTCCTGAGTGCTCTGCTGGACTTTCTGGATTCGGGACGACAGGCTTTCGAGCTCGCTATTTCCCGTATTGCCGTCTTTACGGTTCAGAGTAGCAAAGACCTGTTGCAGGGCCGTGACGTTATCGTCGAGTTGACGCCCGATAGCGGCAGAGACCGCAGTCCAGCCAAGGCCGGAACTTGCGGGGTCACGCGGCGAATCTTTCCCTGTGTCTTTCGGCGCAGGTTTGGAAGAGACGGTACTTGTCTGGGGCGCGACGGCTTGTGGAGCAGCGAACGCCCCCGGGGGTACCAATCCTGCGAATACCAGCCCAACGGAAAGCATAAAAACACTCAGGCCATGCCTACAAACGGCTCCGGAACGCTGTCTGTTTAAAGATCTAGAGGCGCGCGCGGCAGGCCGTTTGGTCATGCGGTGTGTATTCCGTTCAGTGTCTTGGTGGGTTTTCAACGGTTTGCAGGGACAAGGGTTCGATTGGCACGGAAGCACGGATACGAAAAAGGCATCTTTTCCAAAACTGAAAAGATGCCCTGAACTCCGAAAAGTACTCCGTGTAATCCTGCTGGCAGATTAGTCCTGCCAGTCAACGCCATGAGCGTCTGCAATCGACTCAAAGCCGTCGCGACGCATGGCTTCGAGCAGTTCCTGTTTCAGGCGGCTCAGGATGCCAGGCCCCTGCAGCACGAAAGACGAATAGATCTGCACCATGTCTGCGCCCATGCGGATGCGGGCAAGAATGTCCTCGCCAGTTTCAATGCCGCCGCAGGAAATCAGCGCCAGTCGACCCTTGTTCAGCCTCGAGACAATCCGCAGCACGTCCCGCGAACGGGCTGCCAGAGGCCGTCCGGACAGGCCGCCGGTTTCGCGGGCTGCCGGATCACGCAGGGTGGCTGGGCGGGCTATGGTCGTGTTGGTCAGGATCAGGCCCTGCGCACCTCCGTCGATGGCAGCCTCAAGGATCGGCTCGTAGGAACTGTCATCCAGATCCGGTGCGAGCTTGATCAGCAGGGGTGGCCGTTCGGGATTGCGCGTGTTGATGGCCGTGAGAAGTTCTTTCAGCATGGCTGCCGACTGAAGATCGCGCAGGCCCGGCGTGTTGGGCGACGACAGGTTCATTGTAATGTAGTCGGCATACGGCCGCACGCGAGCCACGAGTTCCGGATAATCCCGTAATGGGTCGGAGCCGGTCTTGTTGATGCCGATATTTACACCCAGCGGAACGGTCGGGCCGCGCATCCTGCCATTGGGCATCGGGCGGTGCAGACGGGCGAGGCGTCTGCAGAAGCGGTTTACGCCGCAGCCATTGAAACCCATGCGATTGATGATCGCACCGTCCTCAACCAGCCGGAACAGGCGCGGACCCGGATTGCCGGGCTGGGGGCGAGGTGTCACGGTCCCGGCCTCGATATGCCCGAAGCCCAGCTTTGCGAGCGGGCGAATGGCGCGGGCATCTTTGTCGAACCCGGCAGCCAGGCCGATCGGGTTGGGAAAGCGCAGGCCGAGTGCGCGGGTCGAGAGAGCCGGCACATCTTTCGGGGCCTGACCACCGAGGCCAAGAGCGAGAGAGTGAATGGCGAGTTCATGTGCCGTTTCGGTGTCGAAGCGGTGCAGAAGCGGGGTGACGAGCGTTCCGAGATCGATCATGAGTCGTTTCCATAGCCTAATCCGTGCTGTGAAGCATCCACCTCACGGCTTTGGGTGATGTCTGGTGGCGTTTTATCTTGGCGGTAACGCAGGGACACGATAGACGCGAACTCATGTCCGGTGCCCCTGCTGCTGAATCTTATGACGAGCCTTATCTGGAGACGTGCTGTCGCTCGACGTTGCACCGGCTTCTGCTGTGTGCCGCGACGGGCCGCCCGACAGGTCTGAAAGATCAGCCTTGTCTGGAGCGGCTGCAAAGACTGGGACTGTCCCAACTGCGCGATGACGGGCGTTTCGTAATCACACAAGATGGTTTGAAGCGGCACAGTGAAGAAATCGGCCCAACGGGCTGAGGTCAGGTTTT
The DNA here is from genome assembly GCF_015244675.1 of Gluconobacter cerevisiae. GTDB lineage: Bacteria > Pseudomonadota > Alphaproteobacteria > Acetobacterales > Acetobacteraceae > Gluconobacter > Gluconobacter cerevisiae. The sequence continues at coordinate 124,500 of NZ_JABCQO010000006.1, forward strand.
CAGAAACTCCAGAACGGCACGGTTGAACTTTTCAGTTTCGTCCAGAAAAACCATGTGAGCACTGTCTTCGAAGTCCATGCCCGTGCAGTTGGGCATGTTCTGTGCGACCCAGGCAGGGCCTTCGGGGTTCAGTATCGTGTCTTTTCGGGCCACCATCATCAGGGCTGGGAGCGTGAAGCGCGGCAGGATATCGCGCCAGTCCTGCGTGGTATGATCGGCCATCATGGAGCTGCGGGCGTGAGAGGGGCTCTGCGCCATTTCCCGAAGTAGGAAGGCCTTTTCCTCTTCCGCAAGCGGATGACAGATACAGTTTTCCAGATTGGTCCGGTCGAAATCTTCCGGGGTAAGGGTCAGTTGCTGCTGCACGGCCGTCAGACCGGCCTGATCGTAACAGTCAGAGTGACCGAGCTTCCAGTCGGAAGAATAATACTGTTTCGGGGTCTGTTGAACGAAAATGGCATTGCGGATGCGCTCAGTCCCGAACAGTTCCAGATACGACCAGATGACCGGACAGCCGATCGACCACCCCAGAACCGTGACATCCCGGAGGTTCAGCGCCACCAGCAGGTCCCGCAGATCGGCGGCCAGACGCGCGATCCTGTAACCGTGTGACGGTTTTTCTGAACGTCCATGACCGCGTAAATCTATGGTGATGACGCGGGCCTGCTCGGAGATCGGGCCGACGTTACGATGAAAGAAGCGTCCCGAGAACGTCCAGCCATGAATCATGACGAGGGGCCGGCCGTGCCCCTGCTCCTCGTAATGGATAAGGATTCCGTCACTGGTCGTGATATGCGGCATGGTCTTCCCCATGAAAGCGTTGGGCGGGTAGGGTGCAGAAACTGTCACAGAACATAGCGCGCGGACCGTAGGGCGGGTTGCGTTCAAAGGAGCGTTTGCGCTTGCGAGAGTGGGGCGGTAAATTGACTGGGCCATGACTGCTTCCCCTTCTTCTGATCCATCTGAAACCGCCGCTCCGAACCGTGTTCTGAAACCCATTGATCTGGGGCAGGGCGTGGTGATCGAGGATCCGGTGATCCTTGCCCCGCTTTCGGGTGTTACGGATCTGCCGTTCCGTCAGCTTGCGCGCGATCTGGGAGCAGGGCTGGTGGTGTCGGAAATGATCGCCTCCTGGGCGATGATCCGCGAGAACGAGAACACCATGCGTATGGCCCGTATGGCCGAACGCGGTCCCAATGCGGTCCAGCTTGCGGGTTGCGACCCCGAGGCTATGGCGCAGGCGGCAAAGATTTCAGTCGATGGAGGCGCGAACCTTATCGACATCAATTTCGGCTGCCCGGTGAAGAAAGTCGCAATCGGGCAGATGGCTGGCTCCGCGCTGATGCGGGACGAGGTTCTGGCCGGAAAGCTGCTGGAAGCAACGGCACGGGCCGTGAATGTACCGGTCACGCTCAAAATGCGCATGGGCTGGGATCACAACTCCCTCAATGCGCCGCGTCTGGCGAAAATCGCGGAAGAGAGCGGCATCCGGCTTGTGACCGTCCACGGTCGCACCCGGCAGATGTTCTATAATGGGACGGCGGACTGGCGCTTCGTTAAAACGGTGAAGGATGCAGTGTCGCTGCCGGTCATCGTCAATGGCGACATCAACACGATCCGCGATGCGCGTGAGGCGCTGCATCAGTCTCAGGCCGATGGCGTCATGATCGGGCGGGGTTGCTATGGTCGCCCGTGGTTCACGGCGCAGGTGGCGCAGTCCCTGCGGACCGGCGAGGATGTGCCGGACCCTGATCTGGCGACCGAAAAGGAGATCGCCCTGCGTCATTACCGCATGATGCTCGATCATTTCGGCGAACGTCCGGGACTGCGGCTCGCGCGCAAACATGTCTCCTGGTATTCCGCCGGTCTGCCGGGATCTGCGACGTTCCGCTCCACGATCAATAATGTCGATAACGCCGCTGAAGCCATCGCGCTGCTTGAAGGCTTCTATGACCGTCATATCGAAGCCGGTGTTGTGCGGAACCGCGAAGCCGGACCAGCAGGCAGTCTGAGCCGCGACGGCACGCGTGAAGCGGCCTGAGATCATGCGCCGTTCATGACGGAAACGTCCGTATCCGGTCTGGTCGAGCAGGGCTGTCATCCGGTTTTCCTTTACGGAGCCTCCCGGCTGGATCGGCAGGACGTGGCCCGCAGACTGCACGGTCACAGCCCGCGCGCGCAGCGCCCCTTTGTGGTTGCCACCCTGACCGCTACACCGCGCGCCCTGCGCGAAGCGGCGCTGTTCGGTAACGCCGAGGCGGGCTGGATCCAGCAGGCCCAGGGGGGGACCCTTCTGCTGGATGAGATCGACTGTCTGTGCCCCACGATGCAGGATCGCTTCGTGGACTGTCTTGCGCAAACGGATCTGCGCGTCATTGCGGGAAGCCGTCACGATCCGCTCCTGCTCCTGCGGCAGGGAGGGTTGGCGGCTGGACTGCATCAATGGCTGTCAGCGCTGCCCTCCGCACAACGGATGGGGCCGGAGCGGATCAGCGCGGTCTGTCGTCTAGGCGCGGGCACGGGCACGGCCCGTCCCCGCGGGCTGGAACGGGCGCTGGAACGGCCTTTGTCTGAATATCTTGAGGGTGATCTGGAAAACGGCGCGGGCGATCTGCACGCCTGTGTGGTGGGGGAAGTCGAGCGGCCGCTGATTACGATGGTCCTGCGCCGGACCTGCGGCAACCAGTTGCGCGCCGCCGCCATTCTGGGGGTGAACCGCAACACCCTGCGCAAACGCATCCGCGAACTGGACATCACGATCCCGAAAGGTATCGACGAGTGAAATTCCCTTCCCTGAGGCGCCTGTTTGCAAGGCTGACCAGTGCCAATGGGGCGGTTCTTCTGACGGTTCTGGCGCTGGTGCTGGCCTTCGCCACGTTCGTGGTGCTGTCAGGTGGCATGTCTCTGGCGCATCGCCCGCAGGTTCAGGCGATCGTCTTCCTGCTCGATTTCATCACGCTCATGCTGATTGCCGCGGCTGCCGTGGTGCAGATCGGGCGGATGGTGGCTGAACGCAGGCTTGGGCTGGCAGGCGCGCGTCTGCATGTGCGGCTTATTACGCTGTTCGGAATCGTGGCGGTGGCCCCAACCATCGTCGTGGGTGCGGTGGCAACGCTGTTTTTCCATTACGGCGTGGAAATCTGGTTTTCCAACCGTGTGAACGATGCCCTGACGGAGGCACGATCGGTCGCGGTTGGTTACCTGCAGGAGCATAATGATAACGCCCGTACCGAAGCCTTCGCGCTCGCAAACACGCTGATTACGGTCCAGAACGACGAGCTTTTCTCGCGCGGGACCGACCTATTTCACGACCCGGCGCGTCTTCAGGAATTTCTGGACGACGAAGTCACGGAACGTGGCCTGACGGATGCGGAAGTGTTTGATCCGCTGACCTCCAAAGTGCTGGCCGTTGGCGGCCTTCTGGGCAGCGATGCAGACATGTCGACGGCCCCGCCACTCCCACCGAAATCGGTCGTGGAGCTGGCCCGGCACGGCGAGGCTGTCATCCTTGATCGTCCGGATCAGCGCAGGGTGCGGGCCGTGGTCGCGCTGGGCGGCAATTCGGGGCTCATGCTGGTCATCACCCGTCCGGTCGATCCGGATGTGGTGGAACACATGCGCCGGACGGACACGCTGGTTGCGGATTATCAACGGCTGATTGCCAATCGTGGTAAGACGCAGGTCCTGTTCGCGGTCATTTTCGCACTGATGGGCCTGCTGGTTCTGGCGGTGGGAATGCTGACAGGACTGGCGCTGGCAAACCGGATTGCCAATCCGCTGGGTCTTCTCATTCTGGCGGCCCAACGGATTTCCAAAGGAGATCTGGGGGTTCGGGTTCCTGTTCCCGAAAACGCAGGGCAGGACAAGGACGACGAAGTGACTGGGCTGTCCCGTGCGTTCAACAGCATGACAGACCAGCTCGAAAGTCAGCGTTCCGAGCTGATGCAGGCTTACGACCAGATCAACGAACGCCGCCGTTTCACCGAGACGGTACTTGCTGGTGTTTCGGCAGGCGTGATCGGACTGGACCGCGCGCAGGTGATCGAATTGCCGAATCGCGCGGCCTCCAGTGTGCTCCAGCGTGATCTGCAGCCCGCCATTGGCCGAAAATTGACGGAGCGGGTGCCGGAGTTCTCCGCCCTGCTGGAGGCTGCGCGCATGGCGCCAGAGCGCGTCCATACGGCCGAAATTCAGGTCGATACCGAGGGCGCGCAGCGTCCTGGCGGTCCGGGTGAGGGTGCGGGTGCGGGTGCGGGGCGCACGCTTCTCGTGCGGGTCGTGGCGGAACTACGCGGCCAGGATGTTGCGGGCTACGTCGTGACCTTCGACGATATTACGGATCTCCAGTCCGCCCAGCGTAAGGCCGCGTGGGCTGACGTGGCACGTCGTGTGGCGCATGAGATCAAGAATCCGCTGACCCCGATCCAGTTAGCTGCAGAACGTCTGAAACGCCGCTTCCTCAAGGAAATTCACTCCGATCCTGAGACCTATACGCAGCTTGTCGATACGATCGTGCGACAGGTGGGCGATATCGGGCGGATGGTTGACGAGTTCTCCGCTTTTGCGCGGATGCCACAGCCCGTCATGCAGCCGGAGGACTTCTCGCGGCTGTGTCGGGAAGCGCTGGTGCTCCAGAGAAATGCCCATCCCGAAATCGTGTTCGAGACGACCGGACTACCGCCGTCAGGGCCGATCGTGCGGTGTGACCGGCGACTTATCGGTCAGGCACTGACAAACCTGCTACAGAATGCAGCAGATGCCATCAGCATGGCAGACCGCGGAAAACCGGGAGAAAATGCTTCTGGACAACCCCCAGGACAGATAGTGCAGCCAATAGGACACATTGTGGTGGGCTTGCACATTCGCGGCGGGCATGTCCTGCTAGACATAGAAGATGACGGGATCGGCCTGCCGACGGTGGAACGCCACCGGCTGACCGAGCCTTATGTAACCCACAAGGCGAAGGGCACCGGCCTCGGCCTTGCGATCGTCAAGAAGATCATGGAGGACCATTCCGGGATGCTTCAACTCACTGATCGGGAACCAGACCTTTCCCGTAGCCCGACATCCGGGCAGCGGGGAACGCGCGTCACCCTGTCTCTGCCGTTGTGGGAGCAGGAGAGCCATATTCCGGGTGGAACGGGCCTTCAGACCATGAGGACAGCAGATGGAACATGAGATCCTGATCGTCGATGACGAACCGGACATCCGGTTCCTCATCGAAGGTATTCTGAACGATGAGGGCTACAGAACCCGGACAGCCGCCAACTCGGATCAGGCGCTTGAGCTGTTCCGCGTGCATCGTCCATCGCTGGCGATTCTGGATATCTGGCTTCAGGGTTCCCGGCTGGACGGAATCGAACTGCTCAAGATTTTCCAGACCGAGGAGCCCGGTCTGCCGACGCTCATGATTTCGGGTCACGGAACCATCGAGACGGCGGTGTCCAGTCTCAAGCTGGGTGCCTATGACTTCATCGAGAAACCGTTCCAGTCGGACCGGCTTCTGGTTGTGGTACGTCGCGCACTGGAAGCAGCGCGTCTGCGGCGGGAAAATGCGGAGCTGCGTCTGCGGGCAGGGCCGGAAACCACCCTTTCGGGAGAGGGGGCCGTCATTTCGGCCATCCGTGCCCAGATCGAACGTGTTGCCCCTACTAACTCCCGTGTGCTGATCAGCGGTCCGGCCGGTGCGGGCAAGGAAGTAGCAGCGCGGATGATCCACGCTCGCTCCCGCCGTGCGGAAGGTCCGTTCATCGCCCTGAACTGTGCGACGCTCGCGCCTAACCGCTTCGAAGAGGAGCTGTTCGGTCTTGAGGGCGAAGACGGCCAGCCGATGCGTCGCGGCGTGCTGGAGCGCGCCCATCGCGGAACGCTCCTGCTCGATGAAGTCGCGGACATGCCGCCTGAAACGCAGGGCAAGATCGTCCGTGCGCTTCAGGACCAGACCTTCGAGCGTCTGGGCGGCAATACGCGGGTGAAAGTGGATATCCGCGTCATCGCCACCACCAACCGCGATCTCCAGTCCGAAATTGCCGCACACCGGTTTCGGGAAGATCTGTACTACCGGCTTGCGGTCGTGCCGCTGCGCATTCCGTCCCTGCGGGAACGGCGCGAAGATATTCCGGGTCTTGCGCGTCACTTCCTTGACCGGTGCGCCGAGTCTTCGGGTCTGCCGGTCCGGGAGCTGTCTGTGGACGCTCTTGCCGCGCTGCAATCCTATGAGTGGCCGGGCAATGTGCGTGAGTTGCGCAACCTGATGGAGCGGTTGCTGATCATGATGCCGGGGACGGGGAACGATCCGATCCGGGCAGACATGCTCCCCTCTACCATCAGTCAGGGCGCACCGTCCATGACACGCCTCAATTCGGGTGCGGACGTCATGAGTCTGCCTCTGCGTGAGGCACGGGACCTGTTTGAGACGCAGTATCTTCAGGTGCAGCTCATGCGCTTTGGGGGTAATATCAGCCGTACGGCCAGCTTCGTCTGCATGGAGCGCAGTGCGCTGCATCGCAAACTCAAGCAGCTTGGCGTGACGACCAATGAAGACCGTGCGCCCGCGTCGTCCACGCCTGTGAGTGGCTGAGATGACCTGTCGGTTTTCCTGCTCTTTCCTCTGTCGACTGAGAACAGCGTGACTTCAGAACATTCCTCTCCTGTCGGCCCTCGTGCCGTTCAGGAAGTCTTCCTCGATCATCTGCGCCGGACGGAAGCCTCCGTGACCGTCTTTCTGGTCAATGGTGTGAAGCTTCAGGGGATCGTAGCCCAGTCGGATGCGCAGACCCTGCTGCTGCGTCGTGATGGTCATGTACAGCTAGTTTACAAACATGCCGTCAGCACGATCATGCCGGCGACGGCGATGCATTTTGTGGAAGAAGAACTTTGAGCGGTTTCGAGACCAAAAAGCCTGCAACACGGGCGGCCGTCATTCTGCCGTGGGAGAAGTCCGGGCCGCAGGAAGAAATCCGTGCGGCTGATGCACGGCTTGAGGAAGCCGTGGGTCTGACGGCTTCGATCGGACTTGTCGTGGTGCGTCAGGCCGCGATCCTGCTGCGCGCCCGCCGTCCGGCAACCCTGCTGGGCAGCGGTCAGGTCGAGCAGCTTGCCGAGGCGGTGAAGCTCGACGACGTGGATGTGGTCGTGATTGACGCGCGGCTGTCACCGGGTCAGCAGCGCAATCTTGAAAAGGCGCTGGCCTGCAAGGTTGTGGACCGGACGGGACTGATTCTTGATATTTTCGGCGCGCGTGCTGCCACTCGTGAAGGTGTGTTGCAGGTCGAACTGGCCCATCTGGAATATCAGCGTTCGCGCCTCGTCCGTCTCTGGACCCATCTTGAGCGTCAGCGGGGTGGCTTCGGCTTCCTTGGCGGTCCGGGTGAGACTCAGATGGAAGCTGATCGCCGGATGCTGGCCGAGCGGATCGGGAAGATCCGCAAAGAGCTGGAGCAGGTGCGCCGGACGCGCGGATTGCACCGCGAATCCCGCAAGCGCGTACCGTTCCCGGTTGTGGCTCTCGTCGGCTACACCAACGCGGGCAAGTCCACGCTGTTCAATGCTCTGACCGGGGCCTCTGTTCATGCACAGGACCAGCTTTTCGCCACGCTGGACCCGACCATGCGCGGCATGCGTCTGCCGTCCGGGCGCAATGTGATCCTGTCCGACACGGTGGGGTTCATCAGTGAACTGCCAACCGAACTGATCGCAGCCTTCCGGGCAACGCTTGAGGAAGTGGCGCAGGCGGATGTGATCCTGCATGTGCGCGATATTTCGCATCCTGACAGTGTCGCCCAGCGGGCAGACGTTCTGAACGTGCTGGATGGCATGGTGCGGGACGGCGTGCTGGATTCACACTGGTCTGACCGCACGATCGAGGTTCTGAACAAGGCCGATCTGGTGGGCGGTGTTGAGGCAGTTCCGAAGCGTGAAAATGCTGTCGCGATTTCTGCCATTACAGGCGAGGGTCTGCCGGACCTGTTCGAGGTTCTGGATCAGTACCTGACGCGATCCATGAAATCCGTTGATGTCCGCCTTCCGATTACGGACGGCGCGGCGCTGGCGTGGCTTTACCAGCATGGCGAAGTGGTCGGGCGAACGGATCGGGATGATGGAATAGATGTGCAGGTCCGTCTGTTCTCGGCGGATCTGGAGCGTTTCGAACTGCTTCATCCAGACCGGATCGTGCAACCGGACGCCTGAGTTTTCTACTCGGACACCCGTGCCGCCAGAGCCGCGCTGCGCGAAGAAGCGCGGGCGGCTCTGGCGCGCTGGCGGGCACGGTCCAGCGGTACGGCCAGTGCATAGGTCAGACCGAGGCCGACCACATTCATCACAAGCTGTTCCCATAGATTGATGCCAAAGCTGGCGAACATCAGCCGCCCCAGAAGATCCAGCACCGTGCTGCAGGCAAAAACTTCCAGCGAATTCCGTCCCAGCAGGGCAAGGCTCTGGCCGATGCGGTCGGCGGAGATGCGGCGCAGCGCAGCGGAAGACTGCACCAGATAGAAGATCGCCATGATGTCCAGCAGCCGCCAGATGGCCAGTGTGGATTTGCCTGTATTGGGCGGGGCCGGAAAAATCCGCAGAAACGGGACGTGCCAGTACTCGTAAGGGAAGCACACCACGAACGCGCCCGCGAGATAAACCAGACACAGGGCCTTGGCCCACGGGCGGTACGGCAGATCGCCGTTGTTTTTCGAGGCCCAGACGGCCCCCAGAATTCCGAGAATATAGAGAAACTGCCAGCCAAATGGATTGAGATACCATCCACTGGGATCTAGCCAGTTGGGAATGGTGATGTGCGGGTCCAGATTGGCGATGGCCCAGATACTGACGCTGAGCGCGACCAGAAGCCACAGGCTGCGCTTGAGAATCCAGTAAATCAGCGGAAACAGCGCCAGAAGCACCACATAAAGCGGCAGGATGTTCAGATAGCTTGGGAGCGCGTCGAAAGTCAGAATACGCCATAGCCAACTATAGCCATGCGCAAGTTGCGGCTCGATCGTGTATTCGGGCAACGGTTGATAGTGCCGCCACTGCCGAACCGTCCAAACGAACACCAGCGTCATGCCAGTCTGATACAGATACAGTCTGAGGCATCGGCCAAGAATACGGTGAATGCCGGTTTTCCAGCCCTCCCGGTCGATCAGGCGCCCATAAGCCAGATAGGACGCGTAACCCGCCAGCATGACGAAGATCTCTGCTGCATCAGCAAATCCGAAATTGCGGATCGTGATGCGATTGAGCAGATCATCCGGGACGTGGTCCACCAGCATCATCAGCAGTGCGATACCGCGAAGGGCATCCACGCGATGGTCGCGGGGAATCTTTCGCGTTAAAGCTGCTGGGGAGGGTTGGGGCGGCTCCATAATCTCTTCTTACCGTCAGAGCGTGGGCAGGGGTATGGGGCCAGATTACGGCCAGATTAAAGATTGGACGGAATTCAGGCCCGGTGTCCTGCCGGAGCCTTTTTTCTCAAACCGTCTTTTATAGAGCGAGCAGGGCTTCGTTCGACTGGCTTGCCAGAATGCCATGCCGGTCAGGATGCAGCCCCGTAATTTCGACGATGTGATCGCGCCCCTGAAGCTTGCCGATAATTTTTTCCAGAACCTGAACGGACGTAATGTCCCACAGACGGGCCTCGGTCAGGTCCAGCACAACAATAGCGGCATCAGTATGGTAGTCGATCGCATCGGAGAGACTGTCGGCGGATGCGAAGAAAACCTGACCGGCAGCGCTATACGTCAGCACATCGCCGGAACGCCTTTCCGTGACGCGAAGCAGGCTCGCGGCGTGCCAGGCGAAGAACACGCCCGAAAGCATGACGCCAACCGCGACGCCTGCGGCCAGATCGTGAGTCATCACGACCACAGCCACGGTGACGAGCATGGTCAGGCTGGACAGGCGCGGATGTCGGGTCAGGTCGCGCAGGCTGCTCCATGAAAATGTGCTGGCGGAGACCATGACCATGATGGCGACCAGAGCAGCCATCGGAACCTGCCCAACCCAGCGATGCAGCAGCACCATAAGGGCCAGAAGGAATGCGCCTGCTGTGAAAGTGGACAGACGCCCGCGTCCGCCATAGCGCAGATTGCCAACGGTTTGGCCAATCATGCCGCAACCCGCGATGCCACCGAACGCGCCAACGAGAATGTTTGAAATCCCGAGGCCCGTGCATTCCATGCGCTGGTCGCCGTGAGTATCGGTGATGTCATCCACAACAGAGGCCGTCATCATGGATTCCAGCAGACCCACAGCGGCCATAGCCAGAGCATAAGGCAGCACGACGGACCATGTGGCCCAGTTCAGCGGGATATGCGGAAAAGTCAGGCTGGGAAGACCGGTCGGGAGGTCGCCGAGATCGGAGACAGTATGAACCGGCATCGGATAAAGCATCGTGATGGCGGTGAGAACCACGATGCAGATCAAAGGGGAAGGAATGGCATCGGACAGGCGGGGCAGCAGATAGATAATAACAAGGCCCAGCGCGATCAGCGCATAAGTGTGCCAACTCACTCCCAGCATCTGCGGCACCTGTGCGGCAAAGATCATGATAGCCAGAGCGTTGACGAAGCCTGTCCGGACCTCTGCGGGGACAAAGCGCATGACGGCCTGAAGGCGCAACAGGCCGAACAGGACCTGAAATGCGCCTGCAACCAGTGTCGCGAGCAACATGGCCTGAACGCCGTGAGCATGAACCAGCGGCGCCGCCACCAGAGCGACGGATCCGGCAGCACCTGAAATCATTCCTGGTCGGCCGCCAAAAATGGCGATCGAAACGGAAATGACGAATGACGCGAACAGCGAGACCGCTGGAGAGACCCCCGCGATATAGGAAAAGGCGATGACCTCGGGAATGAGGGCAAAGGTTCCGACCATTCCGGCCAGCACTTCGCGCAGTGGGTTCTGTGCCCACTGGCGACGATAGAGAGCGGGAGTCATGAAAATCCTTGAGGGCAGGGCGTGAACGGGGTGCGACGTATTCAGGCCCGGCGCGGCAATGATGCACGAGTGTAACCCGGCTGGTCCCAGGATTGAAGAGACGGAATTGCCGGGAGAACACACATAAGAGCGGGATGAGAGAGTCTAAAAAAAATCGGAGGCATGAAAAAAAAATGCGTCAAAAGACTGGACGAATGCCCCAACCTTCCTCTAGAGAGTGCGTCGCTGTGTGGCGGATGTAGCTCAGTCGGTAGAGCGCCGGTTTGTGGTACCGGTTGTCGCGGGTTCGATCCCCGTCATTCGCCCCAGCACTTCTCCTGAAAATCTGAATGAACATTCATCCGGGCTTTGCAGTATCAGCCTGATGGTTGTGTCTGTGCTCCCAGCGTTCTTCCAGCGCCATACGCTCGAAGCGCAGTTTCTGTCGGATCCAGTTCAGCATGCCCGACAGCGTCACGACGATAATTCCCATGAATGTCCAGTTGTCCAATGGCTGATGAAACAGCAGGTAACTGAATGCCACCGCCCAGACCATCTGGCTGTATTGCGGCAGCGCGACCCGGTTCGCGGGGGCGACGGCTGTGGCCATCATCATGAACAGTTGTCCCAGAGCTGCCAGAAAACCGTATCCGAACAGAAGGGCCCAGACTCGCGGTCCATGTGGCCAGGAGGCATGGGTGATCATGAGAAGGCCGTCGCCGATCAGCGGTCCGAACAGGCTTGATCCGAACAGGGAAAGCCGTGCGCTTTTATCTCCGGCCAGTCGGTAAGACACGACGCTGCTGGCATTGGCGAGCGCGGCGACGATGGCGCAGACATGCCCGAGATGGAATGCGCGGGCGCCGGGGCGCAGGACGATCAATACGCCCAGAAAGCCGATTCCAACGGAAAGCCACGTCCAGAACGAAACCTTTTCCTTCAGGATCGTCACGGAAATGATGGTGACGAAGAACGGCATCAGGAACATCAGCGATAGCGCTTCTGGCATCGGGAGCAGCATGAAAGCCATGACACTGGCGGCCGTTGAGACGAATGTTGAAACGGCGCGCAGAACCCACATGCCTGGCCGGTTCGTCGCGAAAATGTCGGAATAGGGTTCTTCAGGGCGGCGGATGAACGGGAGGAGCAGAAAGCCGAAAACGCCGCCTGAAAAGGCGACTTCGAAAGGATCGAGCCGCCCCGCAAGCCCTTTTGAGCAGGCATCGCTGATGGCAAAGGCGGCGTATCCGAGAAGTGCCAGCAGAATACCCGAGGAGAAAATGTTCTGTTTCATGGGCTGGTTTCTCCGCAGGTAAAGCTGTTTTCGGTCTGAAAATAAGAAAATCTGCTGTTGTCGACAGTCAAGTTTTTCAGATTCCCGAGATCGCTCTTCCTGCTTTATAAATCATTAATATTAAGTGAATATTGATTTTATAAAAGGTATCTATAAGTAAAATTGGAGAGGTTGCCATCTTCATGTATGGTGCGCGTCATTCGGGTAGGCTGTATGGCCCCCATCTCCTGGATGAAAAAGCGTGAGCCCCCTTATGTCTCAGAAGATTGTTCCAGTCATTCTCTCCGGTGGATCAGGTAGCCGCCTTTGGCCAGTGTCGCGCAGCAGCTATCCCAAGCAGTTCTGGCCTCTCCTGACGGAACGGACTCTGATTCAGGAAACTGCTTTGCGCGGTGTCCGTGCCGAGCTCTCGGCACCGATCGTGATCTGCAATTCCGAGCATCGCTTCATCGTTGCGGAGCAATTGCGGGATGTCGGCGTCGAAAATGCCCGTATCATGCTCGAACCCGTTGGACGCAACTCCGCGCCCGCCATCGCAGCTGCGGCGTTTCTCGTAGCCGAAACCGATCCGGACGCCATCTTGTGGATCATGGCTGCGGATGCTGCGATTACAGACGAAGCCGCGCTCTACGCCTCTCTTGAGCATGCAGTTTCTGCGGCAGCCCAAGGGCGGATCGTGACATTCGGCATGAAGCCGACGCGCGTTGAAACCGGCTATGGCTATATTGAAAGCGGTGCGCCTCTTCCGGGGCTGGACGGCGTTTTCGAAGTGTCGCGCTTTGTCGAGAAGCCTGATGCCGCAACCGCAGAGGCCTTTTTCCGTGATGGCCGATATCTGTGGAATTCCGGCATGTTCGTGACGCAGGCCGGTGTTTTCCTATCCGAAATCAAGACGTTTGAGCCGGACATTTATGAGTATGTCGGGCAGGCTGTTCAGGCACGTCATAGCGATCTGGACTTCGACCGGCTGGATGATGCAAGCTTCCGTCAGGCTCCGGATATCTCCGTGGATTATGCCGTCGCCGAGCGCACGAAGCGTGCGGCTGTGGTGCCGGGTACGTTCGGCTGGTCGGATATCGGCAGTTGGGACGCGCTTTGGGATTTGTCTCCCAAGGACGATGCGGGCAATGCCACGTTCGGGGATGTTTTCCTTGATGGTGCCAAGAACTGCTACGTCCGGTCGGATGGAATCGTTGCCACGGTCACCGGGGTCGAGGATCTGGTCGTCGTTGTGACGCAGGATGCCGTCATGGTCTCGCATCGTGATCGTGCGCAGGACGTCAAGCATATGGTCAACCGTCTGAAGAAGGCAGGCCGCAAGGAAGCGGTGGCGCATAACCGTATGTATCGTCCGTGGGGATTCTATGAGAGCCTGATTCAGGCGGACCGTTTCCAGGTGAAGCGCATTGTGGTGGAGCCGGGCCAGAAGCTCTCGCTGCAGAAGCACTTCCATCGTGCCGAGCATTGGGTCGTCGTAGGTGGCACGGCGCTTGTGACGCGTGACACGGATCAGATCATGGTTCGTGAAAACGAGAGCGTCTATCTGCCGCTGGGCTGTGTGCACCGTCTTGAGAATCCGGGCCGGATTCCCCTGACGCTCATTGAAGTCCAGTCCGGCCCCTATCTGGGCGAAGACGATATCGTGCGTATTGAAGACGTTTACGCCCGCAACTAAGGCGGGCTGCAAACCCTGATCCAGCTAGGATCAGGGTTTGTGCTTTTCGGGGGAGCGGCGCCCGAAGAGGTGATGAAGTCCGTTCGCAAGTGGGATGGGCGTCACACCCAGACGATGTTCCATCGGGCCAATATCGAAATTCTTGTCTTCCAGAAGTCGACGGATTTCTTCCGGTGCGATCTGCGGTAGTTTGCGGATATGGCGCGTGACATGAGACAGCGCCATAAGCATCCATCCCGGCAGGGAAATGATGGGGCGGCCACCAAGTTCCGCAAAATACAGAACCATGCGAACAAAGGTCCGGTACGCTACGGCTGTCGGTCCTGCGATGACGATGCTCTCGGGGCCTGAGACGTTTCCGCTCTGAATGAGGCGGATGGCTGCGACCACACAGCGTGTCACGTCGCGCTGATCGATGGGCTGCACGAGGGCGCGCCCTCCGCCGGGCAGGGGGATCACCGGCAGACGTTCCAGAAGTTTGGCCAGCCGCTGCACGTTGTCTTCGCCTTGAGCGCCATAAATCATGGTTGGATGCAGCAGAATCGAAGGGCGGCCATCTGCTTCGAGCGCAGCTTCACCCGCCAGAACGCCTCGTCCGTGATCATCCGGCCAGTTTGTGAACTTGCGTGTGCTGCCCAAGGCCACAATTGGAGCCGTCGTGGCTGCGAGAATAGCTGGCAGATGGCGCGCATGGGCCGTGTTGACGACAATCGCAGCATCTTCAAAAGCCAGCGCCAGCATGGCGGGCTCTGTCAGATCGGCAATGCGGACGGCCTGACAGGCCTGTGCGATGTCAGGTGCAAGATTGCCCTGACTGCGAACCACGGCGATGATCTTCTGGTCTTGCGCCAGAAGTGCACGACACAGGGCGGCCCCTGAGCGTCCACTGGCGCCGACGATGCAGACTGGGCCGCTGGCCAATGGTGCGGGATGTGTGATGTCTTCGGGCGTCATTGCGCAAAAGCCTTCAGATCGGGGGAAGCGAGGAACGTCAGCATCGCGGCGGGTGAAGACATGGCGGCGTTGAGTGCCGTGAAGGACATTGGCGTTGCGGAAGCATAAGTGACCGTCAGGGTGCGGTCTGCGGGGTGCTCCACATAATCCGGAATTGCGGCCAGAGCCGGGTTGGCTGAAAGGCTCGCCCGCAGGATCTGTGCGGTCCGCTCACGGATCTGCTCTGTGGTAGTGCCGTTTCCGATCTGCCGTGCGGCAAGGAGGAAGCCGGCGTCAAGGAGGCGATCGCCTTGCAAAGAGATTGTGACATTCTGCAAGGCCGTGGATTGCAGCAATTGCTGTGGCGACGGGTGTCTTTCTGTAAAATCAGTCTGGATGGTGCGTGCATCGACAGTAAAGGTCATGAAACCCGGAACTGCGAGGGTGGCGTTGGTCCGTGACGTGTGCTCTGCGAGGTTTGAAACCTGCACATAATGAGCGGTCGAGCCTGCGCCATTGATGTGAAAGGGTAGTTTCTCATCGCTTTGGAAATGAAAGCCTTTCAAGTCCTGCGTGACGGTCGAAATCTGGTTTTCCAGAGTGCCCGTCCCCTGCAGATCGTCCAGGCGGAACAGACCGGAGGTCATGTTCAGTCTGAAATTATGAGCTGCAAAGCTCTGGGGCGGCGCCATGTGGGACGGGAGAGGGAGATGATCCCAGAGTGCTGCGACCTGTGACGCGAGATCGAGCTGTTTCAGATCGAAGCGTTCCAGACTGGCCTGACCGCTGACAAGCTGCGGATCATGGCCGGGGGCCTGCAGTGTGCGTTCATAAGCAACTGTTGCGGCGTCGGTACGCAGGCTCGTAAGCAGGGCGGGGCCGTAATTGTCCAGTGTCAGGCGACGGGTAAAGAGGCTGTGAACATTCACAGGGCCGGGCGCTGAGGATTGTGCGAGATTCTGGATCGAAAGCTGTTCAATCTGGCCGTGAGCGAGAGTGACATGCGCCAGATCAATACGGGAATGTCCTTCCGCGGCAGCCCTCGACGGTGGCAGGATCAGATGCCGCAGGCTGAGCGTGCTGCCATGAATGATCTGGGTGGGCGTTTGAAGGAAGGGTTCACGAATTTCGACAGAGCGGACGGAAAGCCTGCCATCCGGCATCGGCCGGGGGTGGCCCAGTCGCATCTGGGAAGCACGGAGCGTGATGGCCCCATCACGCAGGGTGATATCCGTCAGGGTGGCGCCCAGGGCGAGAATGGACGGTGTGGCGGTTCCGTAAGTGAATGTGGTTCCCGGCGGGAGGGCCGCCCGGAAGCTCGACAGACCGCGGACCAGTCCCATATGGGCTTCGTGATGCACACCGGCCAGGCCGATTACAGCCGTTACTGAAATCAGGCTCGCCGCGAGCCAGGGTTTTTTCACGTTGATGTTCCTGTCTAACCGGTCCCGCACAGGCGTCGGGCGCGAACGTTCTGTGTGGCGGCAGGATACCATTGTCGCGATATGGAGCAATGCAGACGTCGTTTTTGTTGCGGTAATGGGATACCATATTGCTAAAAATGGCTGAAAACTGCTGCGAATCACATAATTCAATGTGTGAACGGGGCTTGACGCGCGCGCTGCAGACGGCAATAAGGCCCCACCTGATCCGCCTCGTGGGGAAGGAGGGTGTTTTCGGACATCGTTTTGACCACAGGCGCCATCCACGGTGCGTTCTTTGTGGACGCACCCCAAGCTGGAATGTCACTAATGAAGACCACACGTTCGCTGAAGCCAGCGGAGGTGACGAAGAACTGGGTGCTGATCGACGCCGAAGGGCTCGTTCTCGGCCGTCTCGCCACCATCATCGCCACCCGCCTGCGCGGAAAGCACAAGCCGCAGTTCACCCCGCACGTTGATTGCGGCGACAACATTGTCGTCATCAACGCCGAGAAGGTTGTTCTTACGGGCAACAAGGTCGGACAGAAGCTGTTCCACTACCACACGGGTCACCCGGGTGGGATCAAGGAGCGCACCATCACGCAGCGTCTCACGGGCAAACACCCGGGTGAAGTTGTCGAGAAGGCTGTCGAGCGCATGATCACCCGTGGTCCTCTGCAGCGCGCCCAGATGAAGCACCTTTATGTCTATGCCGGTTCCGAGCACCCGCATGACGGCCAGAAGCCCGTCAAGCTGGACGTTGCTGCGATGAACCGCAAAAACACCGTAACCCACGAGTCGTAAGGCCTGTATCATGTCCGAGACCCAAGAGCGCACCGGCACGCTGCAGGACCTTGCGAGCGTTGCTCCTGCCGTTACCTCCAACGCTGCCCCTGTTCACGAAGTCAAGCGTGACGCCCAGGGCCGTTCCTACGCAACCGGTCGTCGTAAGGACGCCGTGGCCCGCGTATGGATCAAGCCTGGCAAGGGTGACATCATCGTCAATGGCCGTCCGGTCACGACGTATTTCGCCCGTCCGGTCCTGCGTATGCTCCTCACGCAGCCGTTCCTGATTTCCGATCGCTACAACCAGTTCGACGTGTATTGCACGGTCGCTGGTGGCGGTCTGTCCGGTCAGGCTGGCGCCGTCCGTCACGGTATTTCCCGTGCGCTGACGTATTACGAGCCGAGCCTGCGTGGCATCCTGAAGGCCGCTGGCTTCCTGACGCGTGACAGCCGTATTGTCGAGCGTAAGAAGTACGGTCGTGCGAAGGCACGTCGTTCCTTCCAGTTCTCGAAGCGCTGATCTCTCAGTCTTCCCGAACGACGAAAAACCCGGCCAGAAATGGCCGGGTTTTTTTTGTTCTGTTTGGGAAGGCAATTTACGGTGGTTTCAAACAACCTCATCCAATTCTTTGCGAAGCTCCAGCCCCTTCTGAAAAATCCAAGCCATAACGAATGGCAGTGCGACAAGTCCGAGATCCGAGGCACTTGTGACATCATAAAATATGGCTTGATGAGAAGGTGGTGCTGTTGGGAGGTCCGTGATTCCTTCAATGAAACCTGTAAAAAATGGAATACAAAGACTAGCGAGGCCCGCGAAGCCGATGACGCGGAGCGAACGGACATTGCTGACCGTAAAAATCTTTTCCTGAAGACATTCTAAAATGAGAGAGGCAATCCGATACAGGATGATTGCCTGACAGAGATTCTGAAAGGCGAGACAGAGATGGGCTATTATGGATACATCGCGCCAGGGGGCCATCATGAATTTCCAGCCGACCCAGTGCGTCAGCAGAAGCGGCAAATCGTTTTGCAGGGCGGCGCAGATATGTCCTGCTGCAACGAGAGCTGAAAGTCCCGCCGGGATTTGGAACAGGGCGGCGGCGCTTTCCGCCAAGGGTCGACTTGGTAGTGTAGCGGATTTTGACCGGATCATGATGCTTCCTCATACAACAGCAGGATTAAGATTTATTGTAAAACGATAATATCGGAAAGCAATAAATATTTATATCGTGAGAGCTTGTTTCTGGGAAAGAAAGATACGGCCTGGATATACTCATCATAAAATAACAATTAATGGATATTTATTATAACAAAATTATATAAAATAATATTATAAAATAATATTATTCCGATATCGCCAGATGACGTATCCTGTGTCACATTGCGCTCGCTGTTTTTCCAGACCATGATCTTACCGGAAGCTGTGATCTCATGACGCCCTTCATCATTGAAAAGACCGAAACCCCGACCGATCCTGTGAAGCAGATGGAGCTGCTGGCTAATCCGGCCTTTGGACGCGTCTTCACAGATCATATGGCCATCATTCGCTATTCCGCGGACAAGGGCTGGCATGATGCGAAAATCACGCCGCGCCGTCCCCTGAGCATCGATCCGGCCTCGACGGTCCTGCATTACGGGCAGGAAATCTTTGAGGGCATGAAGGCCTATCGGGAGAAGGATGGTCATGTCGCCACGTTCCGCCCGGAGGCCAACGCGGCGCGCTTTGCCGAATCCGCACGTCGCATGGGAATGGCTGAGCTGCCGGAAGATCTGTTTGTGCAGGCTGTTGATGAACTGGTGCGTGTGGATCAGGACTGGGTGCCGTCTGGAGAGGGGCAGAGCCTCTATCTGCGGCCGTTCATGATTTCCAACGAGGTCTTCCTCGGCGTGAAGCCGGCGAACGAGTATTTGTTCATCGTGATCGCCTGTCCGGTCGGAGCCTATTTCAGCTCCGGTTGTGTGTCTGTCTGGGTGTCCGAAAACTACACGCGGGCTGCGATCGGCGGCACGGGTGAAGCCAAGTGTGGCGGCAACTATGCTGGCAGCCTTATCGCTCAGGCTGAAGCCAAGGAGAAGGGCTGCGATCAGGTCCTGTTCCTTGATGCGCGCGAGCGTCGCTTCGTCGAGGAAATGGGTGGCATGAACGTGATGTTCGTTCGCAAGGACGGTAAGATCGTCACGCCCCCATTGGGCGGCACTATCCTACGCGGTATCACCCGCAACAGCCTGATCCAGCTTGCTGCCGATCTGGGGATTGAGGTGATTGAGGAGCCGGTTGATATCGACGAGCTTTTCGCTGGTGCGGCTTCGGGTAAATACACGGAAGCGTTTGCGTGCGGCACGGCAGCAGTTCTTTCGCCGATCGGCAAGTTCGTACGTCCGTCGGGTGAGGCCGTATTCGGGGACGGAACGACGCCCGGTCCGGTGTCGCAGAAGCTCAAGAAAATCCTGACGGATGTGCAGGGCGGCCGGACGAATGACGTCCATGGCTGGATTCACCGTATTTCCTGAAGTCTGGCCGCCGGGTTCATAATGAGCCCGGCTTTTTTTAGGCCGGATCGATCCATCCGGCACGGATTGCGGCTTCAAGCTGCTCGGGTGTGTCGATATCGAAGCCGAGTTCGGGGGCGTGCAGGAAGGCCGGTGTGGTTGCGCCGTTTTTCCAGAGCTGGCGCAGGCCGGTATCACCGCGCAGATCGGCAAGGCGTAGTTGCGTTGCAGGGCTGAGCAGCACCGGGATGCCCCGCCCCTCCTCTCCATAAGCTGTGACGACATCCGTATGATTGTTGCCTTGTCTCAGAAGGGCACGGAGATGCTCGCATGTCAGACATGGCTGATCCGTGCCAGCAATCAACAGGAGGCCCGGATCTGTCCCGAGCGCCCGGTATCCGCATTGGAGCGAAGACGCCATGCCGGTTTTCCAGTCGCCATTCTGCACCAGAACACTGTCGAGACCTGCGAGAGCCTGATCTGTCTCTGTGGCCGCGCCACCCGTCACGACAACAAGATGCTCTGGTCTCGTCGCCAGCAGGAGTTCTGCGATATGGCGTACCAGTGGGACGCCATTGACCGTCAGAAGCTGTTTGGGCCGTCCGAGGCGCGTGCTGCCCCCCGCGGCCAGAAGAAGAGCGGAGTGGCGGTTCATTGAGGCTGCTTTGCGATCATCTGGGCCAGAATGGAGAGGGCGATTTCCATGGGAGCCTGTGCGCCGATCTCCAGCCCGGCGGGCAGGTGCAGTCGATCAAAGGCTTCGGCAGGGACGCCCGCTGCTCTGAGAGCTTCCAGACGTCCGGGAATTTTGCGGCGGCTGCCGAGAATGCTGACGCAGAAAGCATCTGATTTCAGCGCATGTGCCGTCAGCATCAGATCGGAATGGGCGTCATGGGTGAGGCTGTAAACCGCCGTCCATCGGTCCAGTGGCAGCGTGGGGAGGGCAGCCTCCAGATTTCCTCGCAAATAACGTGTCGGGGGCAGTCCCGGAGGAGGTTCGGGCGGTCCGTAAGGGCGGATCAGAATGGTTTCGAGTCCCATGACAGCGGACAGGTTCAGAATTGCCAGTGTGACCGGATCTCCACCTGCCAGAACCAGCCTTAAAGGTGGTAGGTACGGGCGAAAGAAACGGCCTGCTTCCTGTCCCGTAGAGCGCGCCTCATCCCAGAACGCCATACTCCCGCTGTCGAGGTCCGTGACCAGTGTGATGGGGCGGCGGTTGTCCCGCGCGGCTCTGCGGACGGCAACATGAGCAGCGAGATCAGGGATCGGGCGCACGAAAATACCGATCCGCCCGCCGCAGGTAAGCTGGATGTCCAGAATCGGACTGCCCGCGCCATAATCCAGCGTCCGCGGCTGCTCATCCTCCAGACATTCCAGTGCCTCGACGCGCACGGCGGCTTCTACACAGCCACCCGACACATAGCCCTGAACCTCCCCGTCCTCGCAGATCGCCATTTCGCTTCCCATCGGGCGGGGCGAAGAACCCGTGATGCTGACCAGTGTCGCCAGAGCCGCTCTTTTCCCGTCTGCGGCCCAGCGTTCCAGTGTGGGAAGCAGGTCGTCCGTCAGGCCATAGTCCGGCCACTGGGGAAGGGGAGAGAGCTGTGCCGCGTCCGTCATGGGGGTCCCTGATGCGCTTTGAAGGCGTCAGGGTAACGCCAAAGACGATTATGACATACCCTTTCACCCACAGACTGTTGATCCACGGGCCATGAGGTCTATATCGGCAGGGAACGCGGCGTCGGCATTTCAGCCAGCGCAACAGACGCACCAGAGACCGGAGCGGAAATGAGTGATCTCCTGAGCGTTACACGGGCCATGGAACTGGTGCTGGATTATGCCGGCAGCTTCGGGACAGAGACCGTGGACCTGACGATGGCAGCCGGTCGCGTGCTTCAGCAGACGATCCATGCCGAGCGCGCCCAGCCGCCTTATGACCGTGTGATGATGGACGGCATTGCCTATCGTCACGGCAGCGGCCAGACGCTGGTCTCGCACGGAATTCAGCGCGCCGGTGCGCCGGGGCAGGTCTTGCCGGATGGTTCTGTCTGTCTGGAAGTGATGACGGGCGCGGTCTTGCCGGAAGGGGCGGATACCGTTGTTCCGGTCGAACGTCTTGTTCGCGAAGGACGACTGATCCGATTTGAAGAGGGCTATGAGCCGCGCAAGGGCCAGTTCATCCATCGCCGGGGTTCTGATTGTGTAGCCGGAACGGAGCTTCTGGCGCCGGGACGTCGGCTGGATGGTCCGGCGCTGGCGGTTCTGGCGGGGAATGGGCATGCGCAGGTTAGTGTGTCACGGATTCCTTTCATCGGGATCGTGGCGACGGGCGACGAACTCGTGGATGTCGGCGCCCCTGTGCGCGACTGGGAAATCCGCCGGTCCAACGAATTCGCCCTGACCGGCGCGCTCCTGTCGCGCGGCTTTAACTGCATTGAACGCTCTGTCGTTCCGGACGATCTCGCAGAGACGATCGTGGCGCTGCGCGAACAGCTTTCGCGACATGATGTTCTGATCCTGAGTGGGGGCGTTTCGATGGGGGCCTTCGATCACGTTCCCAAAGCGCTGTCGAAAATCGGGGTCGAGCGGGTGTTCCACAAGGTGGCGCAGCGTCCGGGTAAGCCGCTGTGGTTCGGGGTCGGTCCGGAGGGACAGCGCGTGTTCGGGCTGCCGGGGAACCCGGTTTCCGCCACGATCTGCGGGGTGCGTTACGTCATGCCGATGCTTCTTGCAGGGCAGGGACTGAGCCGTCCCGAACCCTACACGGTCATGCTGGACACCGATGCCGAATGTATCCCGACACTGACGCGCTTTCTGCCCGTAAAACTCCATTATGATGCGACGGGGCAGGCGCGCGCAACGCCCTGTCCGATGCCGACATCCGGGGATTTCAGCTTTCTGGCTTCAACGGACGGGTTTGTGGAACTGTCGCGTGGGGATGGTGTGTCGTCCCGTGGAACGGCCGTGTTGTTTCATGGCTGGTAACGCCCTGACCGACCGCTTCAGTCGTCCGCTGCATGATCTGCGGATCTCCGTGATGGATCGGTGCAATTTCCGTTGCCCGTACTGCATGCCGGAAGCGACCTATCACGAACATTTCCGCTTTCTGGAACCCAAAGAGCGTCTGAGCTTCGACGAAATCGAACGTGTGGCGCGTGTGGCCGTATCGCTCGGGGTGCGCAAACTGCGCCTGACAGGTGGGGAGCCGCTTCTGCGTCCGAAGCTGCCGGACCTCATAGCGCGTCTGGCGTCCATCGAGGGTGTGGAAGATGTTGCGCTGACCACGAACGGCGTTCTGCTGGAGCGGCATGTTCGGGAATTGAAAGCGGCGGGGCTGAATCGTGTAACGGTCAGTCTCGACAGTCTGGACCCGGCGGCTTTTGCGCGGATGAGCGGAGGCCGCGCGCAGCTTGAGCCGGTTCTGGAGGCCATCGATAGCGCTGCAAAAGCAGGTTTTTCAGGCGGCGTGAAACTCAATACCGTCATCCAGCGCGGTCTGAACGATTCAGGCGTCGAAGCACTGGCCGAACGCTTCCGCCACAGTGGCGTCGTGCTGCGGTTCATCGAATACATGGATGTCGGAACGCGCAATCACTGGGAGCGGGCGGAAGTGGTTCCGTCGCGCGAACTGCTGGAACGTCTTGACTCCCGCTGGCCGCTCGAACCGGTTGACGCGCACTATCGCGGAGAGGTCGCACAACGATACCGCTACTGCGACGGGGGCGGAGAAGTCGGATTCATTTCTTCCGTCACCGCGCCATTCTGCGGTGATTGTTCGCGCGCGCGCCTCTCATCAGAAGGGCAGATTTATACCTGCCTGTTCGCGTCGGAAGGGACGGATCTGCGAACACTTCTGCGCAGCGACGAAGACGATACGGCCTTACGTGCGCTGCTGGCCGGGGTGTGGCGCCAGCGGACGGACAGGTATAGTGAGGAGCGGGCTGCGTCTGCGGATGCACCAGCACGCCGCCGCATCGAGATGAACTATATCGGCGGCTAGAAACGGTAGTCGGATCGGGAGATCGAACACGATGAAAACGCTCACCCATGTCAACGAGCACGGCGAAGATCCGCGCATGGTCGATATCAGCGGCAAGGATGTGACTGAGCGCAGCGCCCATGCGCAGGCTCGTCTGGTTTTCCCATCCGATATGGCGCGGACGCTGTCTGAAGCCGGGTTCATGACGGCCAAAGGCGCTGTTCTGACTGTGGCGCAGATTGCGGGCGTGATGGGTGTGAAATCGACATCGCAGCTTATTCCGCTGTGTCATCCGCTGGCCCTCAGCGGCTGCCGGGTAGACATCACGATCGAGGGTGACGAGGCACTGATCGACTGCCGCGTGTCGTGCAAGGGGCGGACAGGCGTGGAAATGGAAGCCCTGACTGGCGCGTCCGTGGCGGCGCTCACGATCTACGATATGTGCAAGGCGATGTCCCACGACATGGTCATCCGCGAGGTCCGGCTGATGGGTAAGGCAGGCGGCAAGCGCGACTTCCAGAGGATCGAATCGTGAGGCCGCTTTATGGCCTGATCCTTGCGGGAGGGGCCAGCAAACGCATGGGGACGGACAAGGCGGCGCTCGACTATCATGGCAAGCCGCAGCTTCAGGCGGCATTCGATGTCGTGTCGCCTCTGGTGGAGAAGTGTTTTGTCTCGGTGCGGCCGGACCAGACGGGAAACCCGGTCCGGGCCGCATTTCCGCAGATTGTCGATTCCGTAGATATTGATGGCCCGGCGGCCGGTCTGCTGTCCGCGCATCAGGCCTATCCGGATGTCGCCTGGCTAGTTCTGGCCTGCGATCTGCCGATGCTGGATCGAGGCACGCTGGAGAATCTGATCGCAAGGCGGGAGGCTACAAACGTCGCGGTTGCCTATCGCAGCGAACATGACGGTCTGCCGGAACCGCTCTGTGCCATCTGGGAACCCGAAGCGCTGGAGCGGCTGGAACAGCAGGTTCTGGATGGTCGGACCTGCCCGCGCAAGCTGCTGATCAACAGTCCGACCAAGCTGCTGGAGCCCTATGCCCGTGGCGCGCTCGACAATATCAACACGCCCGAGGAACGCGAGGATGCGACCCGGCGTCTGGAGAACCCGACAGGAGGGCCGATGATTCGCCTGAAACTGGAATATTTCGCACAGCTCCGGGAGTTGGCCGGAACGCGCGAGCAGACGCTTGAGACTACATTCGCAACCGTCGGGCCGCTTTATGAGGAACTGCGTGAAACATACGCCTTTCCTTTCGAAGCCTCGAAGCTTCGTGTGGCGATCAACGGCGATTTCGCGCCCTGGACACAGCCCCTGAAGGATGGAGACCACATTGTGTTCATCCCGCCGGTGACGGGAGGATGAGCCGCTTTCGGATGGCGGCTGCGCCCGTGGACCTGACCCTGTTGCGTGAGGATCTGCATCTGGCCGAGGCGGGAGGATTCTGCACCTTTGAAGGCTGGGTCCGTAACAGGAATGACGGCCGCCCCGTTGATGGTCTGGAATATGAATCCTACGAAGCGCTGGCGCAGCTTGAAGGCGAACGGATCGTCGCAGAAGCGCTGGAGCGTTTCGAGATCAGCGAGGCCGTGGCCATGCACCGGACGGGTAGTCTGAAGGTCGGGGAGGTCGCCGTCTGGATCGGTGTTTCGGCACCGCATCGCGATGCGGCGTTCCGGGCCTGCCGCTACATCATCGACGAGATCAAGCACCGTGTTCCGGTCTGGAAGAAGGAACATTATCTGGATGGGGACGCCGAATGGGTGGCGTGCCATCATTGCCAGACGGCGCCCCGTGCCTCCGAAACGGATGCTCATGACCATGATCATGGACAGTGTGGCCATCACCATCACTGAGTGAGCCTGACTGCGGAGCAGAAGCTTTCTGTTCCGCAGCGTCTTTTTGAGTTGTAATTGCAAATCATTCTCAATTAGGATGAATCCGGTCCTGCTGATTCGGAGTTATCCCCATGACACGGCTGTCGCTTTCCCTGTCCGATCTCTGCTGCTGTGAACGGCTGGCGCTGTGGAGTATCCGCTGCCTCATCAGCCATTACCGTTTGCCAAACTGCCCTGAGACAAAAACGACCGACGGCCTGTTCCCGGTCTGCTTCCGCCCGGCCCTTGATGCGGCGGAGGGGGCCTTTTCGGACGCCGTCCATCTCTTGGCAGTTGCAGGACAGCCGGGGCTCGCGGTGAATGCGCCGGGCATGCAGTCCCTGACGGTGCTGGAGGAGCGTTTCCTGCGCGGAATCGTCGCGGCCCAGAACGAAGGCCAGCGTGACGTTTTCATCCTCCTTGCGGAAACCTTCCCAGATCGCTTCGTACAGGGCTGTCTTGCTACGGCCCTGACGCTGTTGGCAGATTGCCTCGCCGGAGCGGGGCATTGGCTTCCCAAGACTTTGCTGAAGGACGAAACCACGATTTCCGGGGGCGGGGCATTGTCTTCGATTAGTCGCTGGCGCTCGGTCAGCCCATCGCGGATGCGCGTTCTATGGCCGCAGGATAGCGGCCCTCTCCAGCGCGAGACTGTGCCTGAAGCGAACAGGGTGATGCATTGATGATGTCGCTGGGCAGGCGCACCATCCGGAATGGCGTTGCGTCACGCATTCCGGGCTTTGAGGAGCTGGAACACATGACGGTTTGTCTGTTACTGCTACTCGCTGGCGTGGTCGGTTTTTGCTGGCTGGCCTGCGTAAACCTTGAGATTTCTGCCGACGACCTTCTGTCCGCACTGGGGTACCAGTCCGGGCTGGAAGAAACTTTCAGGGGGTAGATCCTTCTCCGGCCCACGGATGGACCGGAGACAGCGTTTTCAGATGTAGTATTCGGTCAGCGGTGGAAAGCCGTTGAAGCCGACGGAGCAGTACGTCGAAACATACGCGCCAGTGGCGAGGATCTCGACGCGATCGCCGCATTCGAGGGAATCCGGCATCGGGATGCGGTTCTTCTCGTACATGATGTCCACACCATCACAGCTCGGACCGGCCACGACACATGGTGAACGGGTGCCATCTTCTGAATCGCGGGAGGTGCGGAACGTGTAGCGAATGGCCTCGCCTTCCGTTTCCGCCAATCCGCCAAAACGCCCGATATCGAGATAGACCCAGCGCGGATCGGTGACGGCACCGCCACGTCGGCTGACGAGAATGACCTCGCTCGACACCACCCCCGACTGCCCGACCATGTAGCGGCCCGGCTCCAGCAGAATTTCCGGCGCACCGTCAGGAAAATGCGTCTTGAGGGACGCATGGATCGTGTCGGCGAAATCCTGAACGGAAGGGACGTTCTCGCGGTAATGCGTCGGGAAGCCGCCACCCAGATTGAGCATCTGAAGGTCCACGTCCTGCGCGCGCAGATCATGATACAGTCCGGCCGCCTTGGCGATGGCATGATCATAGGCCGCAACGCCGGTCTGCTGGCTGCCGACATGGAAGGACAGGCCGTAAGGCTTCAGGCCCAGTTCGCGGGCGCGCAGCATGAGCGTGCGGGCATTGTTCAGCGTGGTGCCGAACTTGCGGGATAGGGGCCAGTCGGCACCTTCGTTTTCCACGGCCAGACGGCAGAAAACGCGTGCACCAGGTGCATGTTTGCCGAGCTTTTCCAGCTCTTCGATGCTGTCGAACACGAACAGGCTGATGCCCAGATCGTAGGCTTCGCGGATCCATTCTGGCTTCTTTAGTGTGTTGCCGTAGGAGATCCGATCCGGTGTTGCGCCAGCATCGAGGCACATCCGGATTTCCGCAATGGAAGCGGCATCGAAGGAAGAGCCCAGACCGACGAGGCGCTCGAGAATGGCCGGGGCCGGGTTGGCCTTGATGGCGTAATAGATTTTCGCTTCCCCAAGCGCATCGTGCAGGGCACGATAATGCGCGCCCACGACGTCGAGATCGACGACAAGGCAAGGGGTTGCCGGCTTTTGCTCGGCAAGGAAGCGGGAGATTTTGGGAGTCATGACACTCAATTCCCAGAACCGGACTCGTCAGGGAACGATATCGCCCTGCGAGTGTGTTGCGAAACGGTCGAACGGACCGGCGAATAGCGGGAATCCGTAACGGGTGGATTCCTGAAGGCCAGAACGCTTGACGTCGTTGCGTAACCTCGAGTGGGCCAGTGGCACGTGCGTTGCTGCGTGAGGCGGGCATATGGGACCAAACGCCCTGTCGTGCAACTGCTAATTTTGCATTGTGATGCTTTTGCCAATATTGGTGTGCTGAATCTGGGCGAATTCGGAACGCTGAAGGTATCTTTCGCGTAGGTACATGGCTCATGTCGTCCGATCTGGACTGTCATGAGGTCGACCGTTGCCCCAACAGGACACTGCCGAGGACACCCTGCGTGAGTTTGACACCCGAATCTGCGACCATCTCCGGCTCCCGGATCATACCGGAACAAGCCGTATCTTCGGAGTCGGGGCAGGCGGCTACTCACACAGAGGCCACTGATTCAAACACCGTATCATCGCAGAACAGGCTGCATCATGCGGCCTGGCGGGTTATCGCCAAGCATCTCTTCGCAGAGGTAGGCTCCAGCCAGACATCGCTTTCTGCGGCGGGCTGCGCATTTTACGCTACTTTGTCGCTTTTTCCGGCCATTTCCAGCCTGATTTCCCTTTACGGTCTGGCCTTCGATCTCCAGTCCGTCGAACCTCAGCTTGAAGTGCTTCGACATCTCCTTCCGCCCTCGGCTTATGCCCTGATTGGCGACCGGATCCACGAGTTGATTTCCCAACCTCACTCGTCTCTGACAATCGGTCTGATTTTCTCGCTTGCGGTGGCCCTTTGGTCTGCTTCGGCGAGCACAAAGTCGATCCTGTCCGCACTGAACATGGCTTATAATGCGCAGGAAACACGGAGTTTTCTGAAGTTTCAGGCTGTGGCGCTCTCCACGACGCTAACGGCTATCGTGGGTGCTGCGCTTACTCTGGCACTCATGGTGGCAGCTCCTGCACTTGTGGATTACCTGCCGCGCCATGTCAGCTTTCTGAGCGACCCGCCATTTCCAGTGAATTTCCTGCTGTCCTATGGCGCGCCGATGATTGTGCACACACTGGCGCCGGTTCTGATGCTGCTGTTCGTCTTTATCGCTGTGACGCTGCTGTACCGTTTTGCGCCGTGTCGGGTGCATACGGAGTGGCGCTGGATCTTTCCGGGCTCGATCCTTGCGACGATCCTTTGGGTTGCAACGTCTTTGGGTTTTTCATGGTATGTCGCGCATTTCGCCAGCTATGGCGCGACATATGGTCCCCTTGGCGCGGTTGCGGCCATCATGATGTGGCTTTTCGTGAGCGCCTATGTGGTGCTGTTTGGGGCGGAGCTGAACGCCAGCCTTGAGGCGCGGGTTGGAAAGAGTCAGGCCGTACCGCCGGAAGAAACAAGTCTGGCCTGAAGATCAGGCCAGACGTCGTTCAGCGTCAGTGGTGATGGTGCGGGATACGCTGTGATGCGCTGCCCCGCGGAGAGGCAGGGGCTGTATTGGTGCCTGCGGCTTCAATGGCCTGGGCGCTGGTGTCCGAAGGATCGGCTTCCGCCACTTCAGGCTCGGAGGTGGACTGCGGGGACGGAACCGCTTCCGTCATTTTCGCGATCGTGACATGCGCCGTTCCTGCGCCCAGCATGCCGATTTTCGCGGCTGCTGCGTGGGACAGGTCAATGATGCGACTGTTGAAAGGACCACGGTCGTTGACCGTCACCACAACCGAACGCCCCGTATCTTGGGACGTCACCAGCAGTTTCGTCCCGATCGGCAGGGATGGGTGTGCGGCGGTCAGGTCATTGGTGTTGAAAACCGTTCCGCTGGCCGTGCGTCGCCCATGGAAATGCCGTCCATACCAGCTCGCCATACCATGCTGGGACCAGGCATGTGCCGCCTGATGGGCGCGATTGGAGAGTGCGGCCCGAACGGAGTCTGCCCAGCTTGTTCTCGGCGTTCCATCGATGGCGGACTCGTCACTCGCATGAGCGGTGTGATGACCGGCCAGACCTGCAAGCGCTACTGCAAATGTCATGCTGCGCAGAGGGATGAAGCCTAAGGGATTGCGAAGGGCAGACAGGTTAAAGCGCACTATATCAGGTTCTTCTCCAGTGGACGGGACGGGCTCAGATTGCACCTGATAGCACAAAAATGCTGCCCTGTCGTCTTTTGGACACCCTGAAGACGGCAGTAATAGGGCAATGACGCTTTCATGACAGCTTCGAAAGTGCTATCGCGCGGCCAGATGAAACGCCCTCTGATCACCGTTCTCAACGGTCCGAATCTCAATATGCTGGGTCTTCGCCAGCCCGGAATCTACGGTCACGCCACGCTCGACGATGTTGAGCAGGTGTGCATTCAGGCTGCGGAACGGCTTGATGTTGCCATTGATTTCCGCCAGACGAACGGAGAGGGTGAACTTGTGTCCTGGGTTCAGGAATGCCGCGGCCGTGCAGACGGAATCGTGATCAATCCTGCAGCTTACGGGCACACCTCGATTGCTCTGCTCGATGCGCTTCTGGCGGTCGAGCTGCCGGTGGTTGAGGTTCATATTTCTAATATTCATCGCAGGGAGCCGTTCCGTCATCACACCTACGTCTCGCAGGCCGCCATCGGCGTGATCTGTGGCCTCGGCGTCAGGGGATATGCGCACGCGCTTCAGGCAATAACCGACATGATCGAAGACGAAGGATGAGCCGTATGCTCGTGGACAAGGATGCCATCCGGGCATTGGCCGATATTCTGACCCAGACCGGCCTGACCGAAATCGAGATTTCCGAAGCGGACAGCCGTATCCGCGTGGCGCGTAACGTGAGCGTGGTTCAGGCTGCTGCTCCGGTGCAGGCTGCTGCGGCTCCAGCAGTCCCGGCTGTTGCTGCCCCCGTTGCGGCCTCGGCTGACCCAGCCAAGCATCCGGGCATGGTGCCGAGCCCGATGGTCGGTGTGGCTTATCTGACGCCCGATCCGGCTTCCCCGCAGTTTGCAACGGAAGGCCAGCCCGTTGTCGCAGGTCAGACGATCATGCTCATCGAAGCCATGAAGACCTTCAACCAGATCAAGGCCCCTCGTGCTGGCACGCTGACGAAGTTCCTTGTCGAATCCGGCCAGCCGGTCGAGTTCGGCGAAGCTCTGGCGATCATTGAGTAATGATTTCCAAAGTCCTCATTGCCAACCGGGGTGAGATCGCGCTGCGGATTCAGCGCGCTTGCCGCGAGATGGGCATTAAAACCGTTGCCGTGCATTCGACGGCAGATGCCGATGCGATGCATGTGCGCCTTGCAGACGAAGCCGTCTGCATCGGGCCGCCGAGCGCGCGTGACTCCTATCTGAACGTTGCTGCCATTCTTTCGGCCGCGATGATCACGGGAGCGGACGCCATCCATCCCGGCTATGGCTTCCTGTCGGAAAATGCCGAGTTCGCCGAAACCGTGGAAGAGCACGGCCTTGCGTTCATTGGTCCGACCGCCGAGCATATCCGCACGATGGGCGACAAGATTGCTGCCAAGACGACCATGCGTGCGCTCGGTGTTCCGCTGGTGCCGGGATCTGATGGCGGTCTGGCCGATTTGCAGGCTGCCCGTGAGGTTGCGAACAAGGTCGGCTATCCGGTCCTCATCAAGGCTGCTGCCGGCGGTGGCGGGCGTGGGATGAAGGTCGCGATGACGGCGGACGACATCGAGGAAGCCTGGTCGGTTGCCCGTGCCGAAGCCCGGGCGGCTTTCGGCAATGACGAAGTCTATCTCGAGAAGTACCTCAACCGTCCGCGTCATATCGAGCTTCAGATTCTCGGCGATGCGCATGGCAACGTCGTGCATTTCGGAGAGCGTGACTGTTCGCTCCAGCGCCGTCATCAGAAGCTACTGGAAGAAGCCGGTTCGCCGGCCCTGACGGACGCCGAACGTGAGGAAATTGGCCGCACCGCGACCGAGGCCCTTTCGCGCATGGGTTACCGTAATGCGGGCACGCTGGAGTTCCTGTATCAGGACGGTCAGTTCTGCTTCATCGAGATGAACACGCGTCTTCAGGTCGAGCATCCGGTGACGGAGATGGTCTGCAACGTGGATCTCGTGCGTGAGCAGATCCGGATCGCCTCTGGTGAGCCACTTGGGTACACGCAGTCAGACATCAAGATGTCCGGTCATGCGATCGAGTGTCGCATCAATGCGGAAGATCCGGAGACCTTCATGCCGAGCCCCGGCACGATCAAGGTGTTCCATGCTCCGGGTGGATTGGGCGTTCGTATGGACAGCGCGATTTACGCTGGCTACCGCATCCCGCCTTACTACGACAGCATGATTGCCAAGCTGATCGTGCACGCCCCAACGCGCGCCGAAGCTATTGCCCGCATGCAGCGCGCTCTGGATGAATGTGTGGTCGACGGTGTGAAGACGGTCATTCCGCTCCATCAGAAAATTCTGGCGGATCCGTCTTTCCAGAAGGGGGATTATACCATCCACTGGCTGGAAAATTTTGTGGCTGCCCAGCAGGCAGGAAAATAACCCGGAGTCAGTCCATGAGTTACGCGGAAACCATTATCCTCGATGTCCGGATCGGACAGGTCCCTGTGGTGGTTTCTGCACTCACTGGGCGTGACGGACTCGGCGTCTGGGTGAGCGATATCGGTGTACTCAACCGGGTTGTCCTGTTCCGGACAGCCGACACATATGCCGCTCTTCTGGAAGAGCGGCCTGAGTTTCTGGCTGCAATTCCCAAAGATGTCATCCAGAGCGTCGATGTCACAAGCTGGCGTCTCATTTCGCCTCTGCTTCCTGCCGGAGCGCATGGTGGCGTTTATGAATGGCGTTGCTACGAGTTAAAGCTCGGGCAGGTGGGGGATGTGGAGGAAGCCTTTGTGGCGTCCCTTCCACCACGGCTGGAGCTGTCTGGGCTGATCTGTGGGATGGTCTCTCTTGAAGGGAAACCACGACTGGCCCATATCTGGCCTTATGCAGACATGAATGCGCGAATGGAGATCAGGGCTCAGGCCGTGGCGAGCGGAGTTTGGCCACCAAAGATCGGAAGTAATCTGAGCATTATGGAAAATGCGATTCTGCTTCCTGCCCAACGTTCTGCCTGGCGCTAAAGCGTTCTGAATGACAGATAAAAAAGCGGTGAGGCTTGAGCCTGCACCGCTTTTTTTGTGTCTCAGGCCTGTACTTCGCAAATTACTTCTTGGCGGGAGCTGGAACTGCTGGAGCCAATGTTTCGATTGTGCTTTCGGAAACGAACACCACTGAATTCAGGGCCTGATTTAGGGCATCGACAGCGTCCTGAGGATGGTGCCCCTCGGTGAAAACGGTTGCCCGGTAAACCGCACCCTGCACTGGTGCGATCGGAGCGAGTGCCATAATGAAATCCGCGTCTGCTCCTACGACTTTCATGGACTGGGCGGCCTGATCCGTATTGCCGGTCTTCAACTGTGCATTGGCGGAGATGACCGCAGCTTTCTTTTCAGGAGCCAGTGTTTCGCTCACGATGAACTCCCCCCCGACCGGAAGCCAGTCCGTCTGTCCGACGACAGGCTGATGGTTGGCAAGGATGGAATGCTGCGGAGAGGGATGGAGATCGCTTTCCGCAGCCTGAAACTTCTTGTCGGCTTTTTCAGCAGCAGCAAGGCGTTTCTGGGCATCATAAAGTGCCGGGATGGCGGCCTCGGTCTTCCCGGTTGTCTGAAGGATGTCGCGGGCCTTCAGAATATCCTGAAAGGCGCGCTGTCCGTCGGCGGAAAGATGATGAAAAGCGCGGTGAGCCTTGAATTTTTCCCAATGTGTGTGAAGTGAATCTGCGCTGGCAAAAGGCGTTGCACACAGAATGGATGAAATCGCGGCGATGGTCGGAACAAATTTCATGATATTGCCTCCGTGAATATTTGGTTCTGGTCTTTATCGGTATTTCACAAAAATAGTTCAGGCAAATTACCGATCGTTTAATGATTTTCGGTTCATTGAATGTTTTTCGAAGTTCACTCTGGTGGGCAGGGTTGCCTCTCTGAAAGATGGTGGATCCTGAAGATTGTGACTAACGGATGCAATTCTCTTTATTGCGCTTAGAGTTTAATTTTTGGAATTTATCGACTCCAAAAAATGATTTATTGAAATAAAAATGAGAATATCGAGGTTTTCATTTGGGGAATGGCTTGCCCTGAGGCAGGGCTTTCCGTATGAACGGGGCCTCAATCACGATACCGTGCCTTGCGCCGGAAAGTCGGCCTTTCCGGAGCGCATTGCAGGCATCAGCCGAGTAGCGAGTATTTCCAGATGTCTCTGAATCCCGTCGTCGAGAGTGTAACTGCCCGTATCATCGAGCGTTCGAAAATCTCCCGGCGCCGGTATCTTGCCCTGATGGAGCGCAACCGGGCCAAAGGTGTGCTCCGTCCCAGACTCGCCTGCGGAAATCTGGCTCATGCCATCGCCGCCTCCAGCCCGGACAAGCCGGAACTGATGCGTCCCACCGGGACCAATATCGGCATCATTACGACTTATAACGACATGCTCTCGGCGCATCAGCCCTATGGCCGCTATCCCGAGCAGATCAAGCTGTTTGCCCGTGAAGTCGGGGCGACGGCCCAGGTGGCAGGCGGCGCACCGGCCATGTGCGATGGTGTGACACAGGGGCAGGAGGGGATGGAACTTTCTCTGTTCTCCCGCGACGTGATCGCCATGTCCACGGCGGTTGGTCTGAGTCACGGCATGTTCGAAAGCGTGGCGCTGCTCGGGATCTGCGACAAGATCGTGCCGGGGCTTCTGATGGGCGCTCTGCGCTTTGGTCACCTGCCCACCATGCTGATTCCAGCCGGTCCGATGCCGTCCGGCCTTCCGAATAAGGAAAAGCAGCGCATCCGCCAGCTCTATGTTCAGGGCAAGGTCGGACAGGCCGAGTTGATGGAAGCGGAAAACGCCTCCTATCACAGCGCCGGAACCTGCACATTCTATGGAACGGCCAATACGAACCAGATGATGGTCGAGATCATGGGGCTGATGATGCCGGATTCGGCGTTCATCAATCCCAACACGAAGCTGCGCCAGACCATGACGCGCTCGGGAATCCATCGTCTGGCGGAAATCGGTCTGAACGGTGAAGACGCGCGTCCTCTGGCGCAGTGTGTGGATGAGAAAGCGATCGTAAACGCGGCGGTCGGGCTGCTGGCAACAGGCGGGTCGACCAACCATGCGATCCATCTCCCAGCGATTGCCCGCGCTGCCGGTATTCTGATCGATTGGGAAGACATCAGCCGCCTGTCATCAGCTGTTCCACTGATTACGCGCGTCTATCCGAGTGGCTCTGAAGACGTGAACGCTTTCAATCGCGTGGGTGGTATGCCGACCGTGATCGCCGAACTGTCGCGCGCCGAAATGTTGCATCAGGACATCCTGACGGTCTCGCGGGGCGGCTTCTCCGATTACGCCCGCCGCGCTTCGCTTGAAGGCGACGAACTCGTGTACAGCCGCGCAAAGCCGTCCACGGACACCGACATTCTGCGTGATGTGGCAACGCCTTTCCGTCCGGATGGCGGCATGCGTCTGATGACGGGCAATCTGGGGCGTGCGATCTACAAGAGCAGCGCCATTGCGTCCGAGCATCTGACGGTTGAAGCGCCTGCGCGGGTGTTTCAGGACCAACATGACGTCATCACGGCCTATCAGAATGGCGAACTTGAGCGTGACGTTGTCGTGGTGGTGCGTTTTCAGGGACCGGAAGCCAACGGTATGCCGGAACTGCACAAGCTGACGCCGACTCTGGGTGTGTTGCAGGATCGTGGCTTCAAGGTTGCGCTTCTGACGGATGGTCGTATGTCGGGTGCCAGTGGCAAAGTGCCGGCGGCCATTCATGTCGGCCCTGAAGCGCAGGTCGGTGGTCCGATCGCCCGCGTTCGGGACGGTGACATGATCCGCGTCTGCGCCGTGAGCGGCCAGATCGAGGTATTGGTTGACGCCGCCGAATGGGACAGCCGCACGCCGGTCGCTCCGCCGCTCCCGGCATTGGGAACGGGCCGGGAACTGTTCGCGCTGTTACGTTCAGTGCATGATCCGGCTGAAGCGGGCGGCTCTGCAATGCTGGCCCAGATGGATCGCGTGATCGAAGCCGTCGGCGACGATATTCACTAAGGAAGATTTCTCATGATCGATACTGCCAAACTTGATGCCGTCATGAGCCGCTGTCCGGTCATGCCGGTGCTGGTGGTCAATGACGTGGCGCAGGCCCGTCCGATGGCCGAGGCTCTGGTGGCGGGTGGCCTGTCCACGCTGGAAGTCACGCTGCGGACGCCCTGTGCGCTCGAAGTCATCGAGGAAATGTCCAAGGTGCCGGGTGCGCTCGTCGGTGCGGGGACCGTTCTGAACCCGTCTGATATGGACCGTGCCGTGAAAGCGGGCGCGCGCTTCATCGTTAGCCCCGGCCTGACCGAGGCTCTCGTCAAGGCTTCAGTCGAGCATGACGTCCCGTTCCTGCCGGGTGTCGCCAATGCGGGTGATATCATGCGCGGTCTCGATCTGGGCCTGTCGCGCTTCAAGTTTTTTCCGGCTGTGACGAATGGCGGCATCCCTGCGCTCAAGAGCCTTGCCAGTGTTTTCGGCAGCAATGTCCGTTTCTGCCCGACGGGTGGCATTACGGAAGAGAGCGCCCCGGAGTGGCTGGCCCTTCCGACCGTTTCCTGTGTTGGTGGTTCCTGGGTGACGTCGGGCGCGTTTGACGCGGACAAGATCCGTCAGCGCGCAACGGCCGCAGCCCTCCTGAAGGTCTGAACACGCGGCAATAAACGGTTCACGGGGTGCAGCATTATGCCGTGGCTCCCCGTGAACGTTTTATGAACAAATGGTTTGCGGGACGGCCTGAACCAGATCATAAGGGCGCGTGACTGGACGTTCCCATTTATTGATCGGCGGCTTTGCCGTGTTGTGTGCCATGCGCTGGCATGTGCTTTCTCCTGAGCCACTCTCCGTCTGCACGGGACTGCTAGGTAGCCTTTTGCCCGATATCGATACCGAGCGTTCGATGCTTGGTTGTCGGGTGAAGATTCTCTCCCGCTTTCTGGCAAAAGCTTTCGGCCATCGTGGTCTGACGCATTCGGGTCTGATGCTGTTCGTGGTTGCGGCTGTCATGAACGGCCTGATGGGACCTGAGAGTCTTAGGGGGCCATGGGGTGCCCTGCTACTCGGCGCTGCGACGCATATCGCCGCCGATCTTCCGACAGGAGGGTGCCAGGTTCTCGCCCCCCTTAGTCGTTCGCGACTTTCGCTCTGGCCCTATGTCCGGACTGGCGGCATCGGGGAAATCATGCTTCTTGTGCCCATCCTCTGCCTTCTGGGCTGGGCAGGATTTTCCGGCAGTGGCCCTGTTCCGAGCCATGTCTTTCCATCTGCGCATCACTCGCGGTTGCGCGGACATGTTTTGAAGGATATTTCATTCTCATCATGACACAGACCCGACTCCCCGTCCGCCGTGCCCTTCTCTCCGTTTCTGACAAAACGGGACTGATCGAACTGGGGCGTGCGCTCGCCGCCCACGGTGCGGAACTGCTTTCGACCGGGGGGTCCGCCAAGGCTCTTCGTGATGCTGGTCTGACAGTCAAGGATGTCTCGGACCATACAGGCTTTCCGGAAATTCTGGACGGGCGGGTCAAAACCCTCGTTCCTCAGGTTCATGGTGGCATTCTCGGACGCCGCGATCTGGCCGATCATGTTGCGCAGATGGCGGAGCATGACATTACTCCGATCGATCTGGTCTGTGTAAATCTCTACCCGTTCGCCGCAACCGTTGCATCCGGTGCCGGTGACGAAGACTGCATCGAGAATATCGATATTGGTGGTCCCGCCATGATCCGTGCGGCTGCCAAGAATTTTGATCACGTCGCAATCCTGACCGATCCGCAGCAATATGCTGCGGTTATCGCATCGCTGGAGCAGGGCGGTACGGTGCTGGTCGAGCGGCGCAGCTACGCGGCCTCCGCCTATGCTCACACAGCCGCTTATGACAGCATGATCTCTCGCTGGTTCGCCAAACAGGCTGGCGAGATTCTACCGCCTGTCCTGACTCTGAGCGGGACACGGGACGATCTGCTGCGTTACGGCGAAAACCCGCATCAGAAAGCGGCTTTCTACCGTGACGGTAGCCAGCGTCACGGCGTGGCGAGCGCGCGGCAGCTGCAGGGCAAGGCGCTGAGCTATAACAACATCAACGACACGGATGCTGCATTCGAAGCTGTGGCCGAGTTTGACGAACCGACTGTCGTGATCGTCAAACATGCCAATCCATGTGGCGTGGCCTCTGCTGCGACGTTGGAACAGGCTTGGATTGCGGC
Organism: Gluconobacter cerevisiae; assembly: GCF_015244675.1. Lineage (GTDB taxonomy): Bacteria > Pseudomonadota > Alphaproteobacteria > Acetobacterales > Acetobacteraceae > Gluconobacter > Gluconobacter cerevisiae. The sequence continues at coordinate 162,266 of NZ_JABCQO010000006.1, forward strand.
TCTGCGCTGCGACCCCGTCTCGGCTTTCGGCGGTATCGTCGCCCTCAACCGGACACTGGACGGCGCAACGGCACAAAGGATCAGCAAGATCTTCACGGAAGTGATTGTAGCTCCCGATGCTGATGCGGAGGCCATTGAGGTCCTTGCAAAGAAAAAGAACCTGCGTTTGCTGCTCACGCAGGGCGTGCCTGATCCGACGGCTGAAGGGCTGTCGTTCCGCTCTGTCGCCGGTGGCTTTCTCGCCCAGAGTCGCGATGCAGGCCGGGTGACGGAAGCCGACCTCAAGGTCGTCACCAAGCGTGCGCCGACGGACCAGGAAATGAAAGATCTGCTGTTCGCGTTCCGCGTTGCAAAGCACGTGAAATCAAACGCTGTCATCTATGTTCGCAATGGCGCCACGGTGGGCATTGGTGCTGGGCAGATGTCACGGGTAGATAGTGCACGAATTGCAGCGCGCAAGAGCGAAGATGCGGCAAAGGAAGCTGGAGAGCAGGCTCCGTTGACAATCGGATCGGTTGCGGCTTCGGATGCGTTCTTTCCCTTCGCAGATGGTCTTGAGAGCGTCGTTGCGGCGGGTGCCGTGGCTGTCATTCAGCCGGGTGGTTCCATCCGCGATCAGGAGGTGATCGATGCGGCAGACGCAGCCGGGATCGCCATGGTATTCACCGGCATGAGGCATTTCAGACATTGAAAAAGCTCGTTTGCGCCAGCCTGGTTCTGGCTCTTTCCCTTTCTGCAGCGAAAGCTGCCCCCTGTGTCTATGACATGACGCCACTTCCGGTGACCAATGGGACTGTCGCCAACATCACGCCCACCGGCGTGCAGCTCAGCGACGGTACAGCTATCATCCTGCCCGCAGAGTTTCTGGCACATATTCACCTAAACCAGAAACTGGCCGTTAGAGGATTGATTGCAACGGCCACGCACACCGTGCAGGCTTTGGCACTCGATGGTAACCCTCCCATCTGTCCAAGCGCGCCGGTGATTCCAAGAGGTGCTTTTCCGGGTTCGCCAGGATATGACACGATCCACCCCTGATCGCTTGCGTCTGGATGTAGTACCGAGCGGTAGTTAAACGCTTTCTTTACGCTTTTTGTGCAATAATTTTCCGGATTTACCGATGTTGGCGGATCCGGAGGCGCAAGTTCTTGTCACATGTCACGACATCTGCAGTTACGTCGATCGCTGGCCTCGGGCGCACAGACATTGCTCCCGGGGCACAACTGGCTTCCAACGAGCGGTTTCACGAGTTTTTGGAAAGCTACGTACATCCGGAAACACCCAAACATTTTGAGGTTAGCCAGAAGGCCTCGATTACTAAGCCTCAGGCTACAAAAGTAGAACCTGTTGGATCCGAACATACGACTCAAAAGCAGCCTTCGAAAGTTAGAACGCTAACGAAGTCCACAATGCAGCAAAGTACAGATTCGAGTTTAGAAGATCGTACGCATCTTCTGAAGCAAGGGGCTGTAACTAAAAACAAAGCTCTTCCCGATACTGTAGAGAAAACTATTTCTGGTGGAAGTCAAAAACAGCTACAAAATAATATTAATCAAAAAAACTCATCTCAATCGATTGTTCCAGATTCTGATGATAAACACCTACCTAGTGATGACCAGGAGCAGGCAAAAAATACATTATCACAAACAAAAAAAAATGATTTCACCACTAATGGAATAGTAAATAGTTTTATAAATGAAGAAAATTCAAATTATACTGATAAAAAAGAAATAAATACAGAATTATCATTGATGGATAATAATTGCTCGTCAGAGGAAAGTAATAATCCAGAAATTGTTTCTGGAGATTGCGCCAATAATATTAAAATTGAAGAAAACTCCACAAAAGAAAATACTCCATTTATTGATCTGGAATCGATCTCTCCAGACTCTTCGGAAAAAACATTGTCTGAATCATTGGAGGAGGTATCTTCTAAAGCGCAGACAGAAAATGAAACTGTAACACCAGGTGATGAAGAAAAACCCTCTTCGCGCGCTGACGCGCATACCTTACTTTACCAGCAAGAAAATAACGGAAATACGACAACGCATATTGAAATGAACGTTGGTAGAAATGAAAAAATACATGTAGAAATCAATAGATCCGAAAGTAAAGATCATCGGATTCATATTAATACAGATGATCCAAAAATTTATCAGTCTCTGAAAGCTGATCAGGATATATTGGTTGCAGCTCTATCTGATAATTCATGCCTTACTGCTGGAATGCAACCTATAGCAAGGGCAGATATCCAAATCAGTCTTTCATTACCAGCCTTTCTTGACATGTCGTCTCGCGATGAGCGGCAAGAGGGTAAAAACCGCTCGCTGGGCCTCTCACGGGATAGCGCGTCGGATACTTCAAGTTCCACCACTAAACGCCGCTTTATAAGTGGCGTTGTTGATCTCACTGTTTGAAAATAGGATTGGAACCATGGTTTCTTCAGTTGGCACCACAACAAGCAGTACGTCTCTTTTAAGCCAGGCAATAAGCGCAGCAAAAAGCAATGCCGCAACAAATTATTCTGCGGCTTCTAATGCTACAACAAGTAGTTCAAGTAGTTCCTCTCTGTCTTCCTTGGGCGGTAATTTTAATCAGTTTCTTACGCTACTTACAACCCAATTGCAGCATCAAGATCCTAGTAATCCAACCAGTACCGATTCGTTTACTGCTGAACTGGCCCAGTTTGCTGGTGTGCAGCAACAAGTCGAAACCAATACGAATCTAGCGAGCTTAATTTCAGCCACGCAGGATAACCAGATGGCCTCGGCTGTTAGCCTCATTGGAAAAACAACTACAGCAAGTACTTCTAGTTTGCCATTACAGAATGGGGGCGCGTCTTTATCATTTACAGCGCCGCAGACTGGAGAGGTTGCAATCGCCATAACTGATAATAAGGGGACTGTTGTTAGGTCCCAGACAGTGGATGCCTCGGTCGGTACAAATACATGGACGTGGGATGGAAAAAATAACGCTGGTACCCAACTCAGTGATGGCGGTTACACCGTAGCAGTAGAAGGAAGCTCTACTGACGGAACCAGTGTCGTGCTTCCGACCACGGTAACAGGAACGGTCACAGGGGTTTCCAAAGGAAATTCAGGGGTAAATATCGATATGGGCGGCGCCACCATTGGTATGAGCGATCTAACCGGATTTTCAGGCACATGATTTCAAAGCCCAATCAAGTCGATTGTTAGTCATGCATTAACCTTTTTGCTCCACAATGGAGTTCATCGAAAGTAAAACTTTAGGAATAAATGCGTATGTGGGCAGGGCAGGGAGGTTTTTCTGACGGAAATCGCAGCGATTGCGATTCTTTGAAAAACTGGAAGGAGAGCAATCAGTGAAAGCTCTTCTGGAAAACCTAAAACAGCTCGGCCTCCCGCGTCTGGCCGCCCTCGGTGGCGTCGGCGTATCAATGTTGGTTCTACTGGGTGTTTTGGTCCTGCATGGCGTTAATGCCACGAATGGCCTTTTGTATCGTGATTTGGAGCCTCATGAAGCTGGTGAAATTGTAGATCAGCTCGCAAAAGCTCACATCAAATATCGTCTTCAGGACCAAGGTAGTACCATCATGGTTCCTGATGATGATGTTGCTCGTGCCAGATTGCTTCTGGCGAAAGACGGCCTACCGTCTGGCGGGGCGGTCGGATACGAGATTTTTGATAAGGGCAACAGCTTCACTGCAACACAATTCGAGCAGACTATCAATGAAACCCGGGCTCTTGAGGGAGAATTGGAAAGATCTATTCGCCTTATTCATGGTGTGCAAAATGCCAGAGTCCATCTTGTTCTGCGTCATAGAGAGCTTTTTTCAACAGCTGAACAGAGTGCACAGGCAAGTGTGCTTCTTTCCATGGATGGAGGGCGTCGACTTGATGAGGAGAACGTCGCTGCAATTGTCAATCTCGTCGCCGCCGCTGTTCCGGGGTTGGATGCACATAATATTTCACTAATAGACAATCGTGGGCATGTCCTTCTTAAACAAGGAGAAGGAAACGCGAATGGTGACCAGTCCTTGGAAGGGCAGCGTCAGATTATTGAGCAGCGCATTGCACATGAGGTTGAGGACTTGTTGGGGGCATCATTAGGCCCTGGTCATGTCCGTGTGGAAGCGAATGTTACGATGAATAATGATCATATTCGTGAAACACAGGAAAGTTATGATCCGGACCAGCAGGTTTTACGCTCTCAACAGACCAAAACGGAAAAAAACATCAATACTCAGGGATCTGCCAATACAACTGTTTCGAATAACCTTCCAAATGCGAATGCGGGACAGCAGCAAAGTGGAAGCCAGAGCAACAGGCAAGAGCAAACTAATAATTACGAGATAGGTAAGACAGTTCGTACTTTAATTCAGGATCAACCCCGGATTGCACGTATTAGCATGGCCGTGATGGTGGACGGTATTAGTCAATCTGATGAAAAAGGTAAATTGTCTTGGCAACCCCGTAATGAAGAAGAGCTCGCTCGTTTAACTGCGTTAACTAAAAGTGCAGTTGGTTTTGATCAAAGACGAGGCGACATTGTTACGGTTATGTCAATGAAGTTTACCGATATAGGGACTGAAATGCGCCCTGAAATTTCCAATTGGAGAAAATTTTTCGACCGTAAGAATGAGATGGAAGCTGTTAAATTTGGATTGTTCGTATTCTGCCTTGCAATGGTTTTGTTTTTTGTTGTGCGACCACTACTGAAACCAATTGGAGATAATAGCCATAAAAAGCTTTTTAATGCTTTGGATTCGGTATCTGGATCTCAAACGATAACTGCGCCTTCGAGAAATGCTATCTACCTTTCGGATAATCATTCCGAAAAACAAAAAACACAAATACTAGAAGCTCCTGAGTATAGTTTAGATTTATCAAATGAAGAGACTGTTTTCGTTAATGGTGTGCAAGGTAGAATAAAAGCATCATCTGTACAAAAAGTTATAGATCTTGTGGGTTCACATCCATCTGAAAGTATTTCATTATTAAGAGGATGGTTGGTTCCTGGTCAAGGAGGAGTATCAAGATGATGGATATAGAAAAAAATATCTCAGGAGTGCAAAAAGTAGCTATTTTGATGATGGCTTTAGGTGAAGAAAATTGTTCTAGATTGTTCGAGCAAATGCATGAAGAAGAAATTAGAGAGATTTCTTCAGAGATGACTCAACTTGGCATCATATCATCACAAATTGTAGAGAAAGTATGTCATGAGTTTAGTCAAGGACTGGGAACAGCTGAAGGTGTGGTTGGAGACCTAGAGAATACAGAAAAGCTGCTCAAAAGTACCCTCCCTGCCAACCAAGCTGCAGCTATTATGGAGGAGATTCGTGGTCCTGCTGGTCGCACTATGTGGGAAAAATTAGGGAATGTGTCCGAAATAGTGCTTGCTAACTATTTAAAAAATGAATACCCACAAACTGTTTCTGTTATCTTATCTAGAATAAAACCTTCTCATGCAGCTAAAGTGTTGGCAATTTTACCTGAAGAATTTTCTTTAGATATTATGATGAGAATGTTGAAAACAGAGACAATACAAAAAAACGTAATACAAAGCATAGAAAAAACTCTAAGATTGGAATTTATTTCTAATATTCCGAGAGGAGTAAATCGCAATAGTCATGAAGTATTAGCGGATATATTTAATAATTTCGATAGAAGACTTGAAAATCGGTTTATGATAGCTTTAGAAGAACGAAGTTATAACGACGCTGAACAAATTAAGAGTCTTATGTTTACGTTCGAAGAACTCACGAATCTATCCGGAGAAAGTTTAATAGTACTTTTAAATCAAATTTCACGTGAGGTTCTTCCATTAGCACTGAAGGGGGCAAGTGATAGGTTGCTTCAGGCGTTTCTTGCATCAATGTCTGATCGTGCGGGCCGAATTCTTTTAAGTGAAATTGAGGACTTAGGTCCTGTACGGGTTAAAGATGTTGATATAGCTCAAAATGAAATTCTTATTGTAGCTAAGGGTTTAATTGATCGTGGAGAAATTGACATGATTGATCAGCAGCAGCCAGGAAATGAGATGATTGTCTGATGAGTAAGCAATTGGGAGAAAATCATAAAAAAGCAGGAATTTTATATTTGGAAGATTTTGAGGAGGCCCCGGCAGAAAAAAGTATAAAAGTTGAAGAAACATATATTTCATCAGTTGATGAAAAAGAAAGTTTAATTTCAAGCGAAATTTTAGATGATTTTTATAAAAAAGGTGTTTTAGAAGGAAGGAAGATAGAAGAAGAAAAATACGATGAATACAAAAAAAAAATAGAAAAAAGTAATGAATTATTATTAAATATGTTTTCTTCTATAGAGAAACAATTTTTTTTAAAAAAAAATCAGATTTCTCAAGATTTGCACTTGGTTGTGTCAAATAGTCTATTGAATTTATTTCCAAGTTTAATAACAAAATATGGCGAAAATGAATCTGAAGAAGTTCTTAAGAAAATATTTGAATTTATAGACCAAAATTTAAATATTAGTATAAATTGCTCTAAAGAATTTTTCGATAAAATAAATAATTCTTTATTGAGTGGTTCTAAAAGAAGAATAACTTTTAATTTGGATGAGACATTAAAAAATGGAGATTTTGAGTTGCTCTGGGACACTGGGTCCCTATCACGTAATGCAAATGAGAGAATCGGAAAAATAGTTTCCGAAATCTTTTTAACAATATAGAAGGAATGAAAAATGTCAGAACCTGATAAAAATAAATTTGAGATGGGCAAAGAAGATTTTTCGTTATCTGATAATATCAATTGTGATTCCCCTACTGATTTAGAGGCTATTTATACTGTCCCAGTTACTGTTAGTGCAGTATTGGGTAAGTCTATTATGCCTATAAATCAGCTACTTAGGCTAGGAAGAGGTGCTGTTGTTGAGTTGGATCGCAAGATTGGTGACCCAATTGATATTCTGGTCAATAATCGTCTAATTGCAAGAGGGGAAGTTGTTATGGTTGATGCAACTCGTTTAGGGGTTACGATGACCGAAATTATAAAATCTGATAAATAAGTACTTTATAAATATTTTATTTATTTTGAAAGATGCGGAAAAGTGAATTATACTGATAGATATTTTTTTAATAATGCAGGAATAATATCTGATTTCTTTAGACGTTTCCCTGGCTTGTCTTCTATCCAAAAAAAAATTCCAGGATCTGATGTGGGGCTTGCAGTCTTTGTCGCAGGCCTTCTTTCTGTACTTATTTTCCCTCTTCCTACATTTATTCTTGATATCGGTTTATCTATTTCTATTACATTAGCTATATTGATCTTAATGGTAGCATTGTTTTTGAAAAGACCACTAGATTTTACATCTTTTCCAATCTTGTTGTTGTTAACAACATTGTTGCGTCTTTCTCTCGAGGTAGCAACTACCCGCCTGATATTAAGTCATGGATATCAAGGTTTATATTCTGCAGGACATGTAGTTGCAGCTTTTGGTGGTTTTCTTATGGGAGGCGATATAGTTATTGGAGCTATATTGTTTTCTATACTTCTTGTTGTTAATTTTATGGTCATTACGAAAGGATCTGGAAGAATTTCTGAAGTTTCCGCCAGATTTTTCTTGGATTCTATGCCAGGAAAACAAATGGCTATTGATGCGGAATTATCTTCAGGTAGTATAAATAATGTAATTGCAAAGAAAAAAAGAAAAGAACTTGAAGAAGAAAGCTCTTTTTATGGAGCGATGGATGGTGCATCTAAGTTTGTTCGTGGAGATGCTATTGCTAGTTTGATAATAACTGTTATTAATATTGTCGGCGGGTTGACAATAGGTATTGTTCGTCATGGGATGACCGTATCAGATGCCGCTGCAGCCTTTACAACACTAACGATAGGTGACGGACTTGTTTCGCAGATCCCAGCTCTTTTAGTTTCTGCGGCTTCAGGTATTGTTGTAACAAAAGGGGGTACAGAAGGGGGGGCGGATGTTGTTCTAATAAAGCAATTAGGGGGGAATGCTAAGCCGCTTGTTTTAGTCGCTGTTTGTTCACTGGTTTTGGCGATAATGCCTGGATTGCCAGCTTTCCCATTTCTATTTTTGGCAATTTTATCTGCATTAGCATCTTGGTTCAGATATGTTTTCCCGATTGCCGATAAAATTAATGAAGATGACTCTATTTCGATTCCAGAGGAAAAGAGTCAAACGGATATTCCTATTTCTAATATTCTCAGAGTAGATTTATTGAAATTAGAGCTGGGATTTAATTTACTCCCTATTGCTAATATAGATAATAGTAGTTTGACCGAAAAAATAAAATTGTTGCGAAGAACACTTGCTGCTGATGTGGGATTTGTATTGCCGCCTGTTCGGATTCAAGATAATTTAAATTTGCCACCTGACCGTTACTCATTATGTATTAAAGAAATAGAAGTTGGTGGTGGTAATATTAAAGTCAATAAGCTTTTAGCTATGGATCCTCAAGGTCGGGAGCCTGATATTGAAGGCGAAAAAACTATAGAGCCTGCTTTTGGATTATCTGCATCATGGATAGACCAAAATTTACGCGAGAATGCTATTATCCAAGGATATACAGTCGTAGACCCATCTAGTGTTATTATTACACATTTAACTGAATTAATCAAAGATAATATGGCAGATCTTCTTTCTTACTCAGAAACGCAAAAATTACTCGATGGAGTTACGGTCGATCAACAAAAACTGATTTCTGACCTAATTCCATCACAAATTTCTGTAAGTAATATACAGAGAATATTGCAATCTCTTCTTGAGGAAAGAGTATCTATTAGGGATTTAATCGGAATTTTGGAATCTATACAAGATGGATGCAGCCAAGGATTAAAAACAGTTTCATCTTTGGTCGCGCATGTCAGAATTAAGTTGGCTCGCCAAATAAGTTCTTGCGCTATGAACTCTCAAGGATATATCCCAGTAATATTGCTGAGTCCGAATTGGGAGAATATTATCTATGATAATTTATCTTCTTCAAAAGAGGGCGGGCAAATTAATTTTTCGCCTTCTCAAATGAATAAATTTATTTCTAGTTTGAGAACTTCTTTTGGGAATGTATCAAAAAAGGGAGAATTGCCGATACTACTGGTATCTAATAATATTAGGATTCCTATTAGGCGCATAGTAGAAAGAATAAATCCTTCTGTGTCTGTTTTGGCTCAAGAGGAAATTTTTCCTCGTGTTAAGGTTCAGAATATAGAAATAATAAATTAGTTTATTCAAACTTATTTTTGCTTTTAATCAGTATGTGGGGATCTTAAAAAATCTCTTTGTCGTGGTTTTCTTAGAATAGAGTTGGGATGGCTGTTGAGCTTGCCTCCGCACGGATGGTAATAAACATTTTGGCGCTTAATGAGATATGTGGTCAAGGAGAGCTTAATTTACTGTAGGCAGAGTTATGGTGGCGGCCATTTCGTCCCGACTGAGCGAACCTGCGGGACTGCAACAACACTCAGTTCCTCATCTTAAGTGATCCAACCCAAGTTCTGTCTTGAGTTGCTGATGCGTCTGTTCGCATAGCCAGCTTGCTATGATTGTGTCAGCTAAGGCCTTGAGCGGTGTGTCGGCCGATAGGTTCGCAAGATATTTTTATTTGTGTTCGTCATTCGAGCGGTGATCACCCAACAGCCAAATTTATTCACCTTGTATGTGCCGGGTGCCAGTAGCGCCGATGCACGCCAATTGACCTGCCGACACCCCGCACTTTCGGGCATGACGTATCCTGTTCAGGACAAGTCGTAGTTTTGAGCGGCCGGGGACTATAACTGGAAAGATCAGTTAAACATCGGCGGAGTAGACCTTTTAGTGCCGGGGAATACCGACAGCCCAACAAAAAGCTCGCGCGGTCGATGCCTGTTGAAACGGGGCTGACAAACCATAATTGGCATCGATCAGCACCCATCTCCATCAATCAGACCTGCGATATAGGCTAGGCAAATTTTACATCGTGCCTTGCTGCACAGACCTCTCAGATATTGGACGAGAGATTGCTCAAGATCCGCTTGACAGTCTTATTCCAATTCCATTCTTTGCTAAAGCTGGTTCTCCATGAAACACGCAAACAGCGCAAAAATTATAATCAGGGCTGGGTAGCCGAACAGTTGGCATTATCCATGCCAGGCCGTTTAAAAAACTATGAGTATAGCAGCTGCCTGCTTTGCCTTAGGTCCACAAAGAGGTTGCGGTAGCGCATTCCAGACATACATGATTCGATTGAGCTTCTGTTGTCGCGACCTTGAGGCAGGAATCTGTTAAGGTTCTTGCTGACTTTGGATTGATATGGCTCCACTATGAAAATTCATTTTGTTGCGTCTTCTAGCGATACTGCGCAATCAGCACTGGAGCGGCTTTCAAGAAAGTACGGCAATGCTCATCTTCACAATGCAGATTTTGTTGTTTGTCTGGGTGGAGATGGCTTCATGCTTGAGGCGCTTCACAAGGTCTTGGATAGAAGTATCGCCATCTATGGAATGAATTACGGAACTGTTGGCTTTTTGATGAATGCCGCCAATGAAGGAGATCTTTTACGTCGCCTTGAAAATGCTCAGCCTTCAGTCCTCCATCCATTACACATGACGGCGACGACTTCTTCGGGGATTGTCAGGAGCGCACTGGCATTTAATGATGTTTTTCTTTTCAGACAAACGAGACAGACATCCCGAATAAAAATTGAAATCGATGGTCGGACACGTCTTGAAGAACTGATTTGCGACGGAATAATTGTTTCCACTCCGGCGGGTTCTACGGCGTATAATCTTTCAGCCCATGGGCCTATTGTTCCCTTGAGCTCGAATATTCTTCCTTTGACACCGATTTCTGCCTTTCGCCCCCGCCGTTGGAGAGGCGCTCTTTTGCCCTCCAGTGCTGTCGTAAAGCTAACGCTTTTGGATACAGAGAAAAGATCGACAGCAGCCGTAGCGGATTTTACGGAAATTCGTGATGTTGCCGAAGTCGTGGTGCGTGAAGATCGCACTCGAAAAGCCACGATCCTGTTCGATCCGGATCATGGTCTTTCGGAGCGGATTATTGCCGAACAGTTCGTGGCATAAATTTACACGACGGGAGTGAGAAGAGTTCCATCGGCAAAATAGACAATCAGATTATCCACAACCAGATTGCCCATGGCTTTTCTGGTTTCTACGGTTGCTGAGGCCTGATGGGCTTGCAGAACCGTATTGGTGAGCGAGAAAAAAGCCGGGTTTATGTCAGGTTCGTTCTGAAAAACGTCTAGTCCTGCACCGGCGATGCGCTTTTCTTTTAAGGCGTCCAGAAGGGCATTTTCGTCTACGACTGTACCCCGGGCAATATTAATCAGGAAACCGTCTTTTCCCAGTGCCGTCAGGATGTCGTTATCGATCATGTTTGCGGAGCGTTGCCCTCCGGAGACTGCCAGGACCAGAACATCACACCACTCTGCCAGGCTCTTCAGATCAGGCTCGAAGCGGTAGGAGGTGTCAGGTTTGGCATGAGAATTGAAATAGGCAACGTCCATCTCAAAGGCTGAGATACGTTTGGCAATGGCCTGTCCTATGTGACCGAAACCTGCAATCCCGACCCGTTTTTTTGTCAGGCTGCGGCTTAGCGGGAGGGGAGAATGAGGCCAGCTTCCCGCCCGGACGAAGCGGTCATTATTCACGACATCCCGCATTACGGTCATCATCAGGACGACGGCCATATCGGCCACATCTTCTGTCAGGGTATTCTGGGTTGTCGCAACGCGGATATTCCGGCGTTTTGCTTCCTGCAGGTCAATGCGATCGGTGCCTACGCCATTGACCGAAATGACTTCCAGATTGGGCAGCGCGTTCATGACTTTGGCTGGAACTCCGGAGGCGCCTCCAGTCGTGATGCCGCGGATGCTCGGAGCGAAGCGCTGTAGATCTTCGGGTGTGGTGTAGGGATGGAGTTCAAAAGATTGCTCCAGCCGCTCTCTCATAAATGGAAGAATGGGATCGATCGTCAGAATGCCGGGTCTGGATGACATGAAGTTCTCCATTACTGATTTATGGGGGCGTCACTTTTTGGTGCGTCGTCCGAGAGTTGCGTTTGCGAGCGCAGCGCAGGCGGCTTCAACGTCTTCCCAGGTTCTGACGAAGCCTTTGTCAGGCCCATAATAGGGATCAATGACATCCTGTCCCATGCGGGTTGGAATATGATCCAGCATGAGCGAGAGATGCGATTTTGAGCCGTGGGGCTGCATTTCTTTAAGAATGATCAGATGGGAGCGATCCAGAGCGATGATATGATCAAAGCGGTTGAAATCATCCAACATTACAAGACGTGAACGTAGCGTCGAAGCATCCAGACCTTGTTGGGACGCGATGGTGCATGCACGCGGATCTGGAGCTTCGCCCAGATTCCAGCGCCCGGTCGCAGCCGAATCAATATCCAGCTCCAGCCCTCGCATGCGCGCTTCCCGGCGCATGGCCAGTTCGGCCAGAGGAGATCGACAGATATTGCCCGTGCAGACAAAAAGGAAACTACTCATGCGCCTGTCAGCCAAATGAAAAATGCCATGGTGAAGATTGAGGATAACGTTCCGAAGAACAGAACGGATGCAATTTCACGTTCGAGAACATGATATCGCATGGCAAGGATAACATTGATTGACGCACTGGGAATGGCCATCGTCAGGACGCTTTCCTGAAGCGCAGGCAAGGGCAGATGCCACATACGGGCCAGTGCATAGATGACGCCGGGAATGACAACATTCCGGACGCTGACAATGACACCCACCAGGGGGCTGAACTTCACCTGCCGGGTGAAAAGAACCACACCTGAAGCGAAGAGCGCCGCACCCCCTGTTGCGCGTCCAAGAAGCTGAAAAGAGCCTTTGAGGAACTGCGGCAGGAACGCACCTGCGCTGACCAGAACGAGCGCCATCATGGGCACCCAGACCACGGGTTCGCGACAAGAATGGATTAGGTGTCCGAACAGTTCGCGGACGTCACTACGGGCTTTATCGTCATTTCCGACGCGATGACCTGCCCCACGGTCATGCCCCATCAGGATCAACGTGATCGGAAGCTGAACCAGATTCATAGCCAAAGATGCGATTGAAATCGGTACGGAACTTGCCGGGCCGAAAATCTGGCCCAAGACTGGAATACCAATGAAGGGCACGGACGGACCGGTGATGGTCATCGCGATCAGGGCTGCCTCTCCGAGGCGACGTTTGAGCAGGCCGCGCAGGATGGCAAAGATCAATCCATAGCCACCAATCATGGCCAGCAGGATCAGAGCGGCGACTGGCCCTGCCGCCAGAACCTGACCTCGCGGCGTACTCAGGATGGAAACCAGCAGCTCCAGAGGGAGCGCATACAGCATAACCAGACGTGTCAGAACACCGGCCTGCTGGGCGTCAAAATCTTTTCGGTATGCCGCGAAATAGCCAAAGCCTAATGTCACGAGAATCGGGAGAATAGACTGAACGATCGTCAGCAGCAGGGCAGGCGAATTCGTCATAATTGACTCATGAAAACAGAAATCCGGTCAGGAAAAGATCACCTTTCGTAACGGTCACCCTCACATTCGTCTATCCCTGCTACAGATGGCAGTTGACCAACGCCGCGGAGAATGGCTTTGTGGAGTGATCTTGTCCTCTTTCTGCCGGTGCCAGATTACGTGATGCAATCCATACTCGATACGTTGTGGGGTCTGATCCTGGGTCTGCTGGGCATTGTGGTGGCTGGCGTGGCGATCATCGAGGTAATGGCCCGTTCCGTGCTGAGCAGCCTTGGAATTCAGGGACAGGTCCAGACGGCTCTGCTGTTCCTGCTTCTGGGCGGACTGATTCTGGGGGCCTTCAGGATTTTCGGAAAGCTGTTTGCTGTTCTGTTAGTCGCCGCGTTTTCCGTCTATTTCATGCATGTCGTCTTTGGCGTTCTGAGCGATGCACTCATCCCCGTTCAGACATCGAGTGCGACAACCGATGTCTGAACGGGCCCAACTCTAATCAGTCAGTCCGCTGGTGTCTGGATGATGCGGATCAGCGTTTCCACGATCTCAGGATCGGCGAGGGTGGACAGATCGCCAAATCCTTCAGTCTCGCCACAGGCGATCTTGCGAAGAAGACGGCGAACGCTTTTCCCGGAACGGGTCTTGGGAAGATCCGGCACGACATGGATACGTTCGGGCGCTGCATAGCGGCCTACTTTCGATGTAATCGCTTTCGCAGCCCGGATGTGAAGATCATCTGGCGCATTGTCGCGTGCGACGACGTACACGACAATCCCCTGTCCTTTCAGATCATGCGGGATGCCGATTGCGGCACTCTCTGCAATGGTCAGTTCAGTCGCCAGCGCATCCTCGATTTCAGCAGAGCCGATCCGGTGCCCCGAGACATTGATGACGTCATCCACCCGCCCGGTAATCCAGTAGTACCCGTCTTCGTCACGGCGTGCGCCGTCACCCGTGAAATAGTATCCGGGATAGGGCTGAAGATAGGTGCGCTCGAAAAGACCATCGTCGTTCCAGATGGAGAGCGCGCGACCGGGCCACGATCCCTTGAGGCACAGGACGCCTTCTGCGGCCCCTTCGCGCGTCACGCCCCGTTCGTCCAGAAGGACCGGATGCACGCCGGGGAGTGGAAGCGTCGCTGAGGCAGGCTTTTCACGAACGGCCCCCGGAACGGGAGAAATCATAATGCCGCCGCTTTCGGTCTGCCACCAGGTGTCAACGAAAGCGCAGCGTCCGCCCCCAACATGGTCGTTGAACCAGGACCACGCTTCCTGGCTGATGGGTTCTCCTACCGTTCCCAGAACACGCAGAGAGGATAGGTCGTAACGCTGCACGACGGCGTCGCCTTCCCGCATGAGCGCACGGATGGCGGTTGGAGATGTATAGAACGTCGTAACCTTGTGATCCTGGATTACACTCCACCAGCGACCCGGCTCCGGATAGGACGGCATCCCCTCGAACAGCAGAACCGTCCCGCCGTTCAGGAGAGGGCCATAAACTCCATAAGTGTGTCCCGTAATCCAGCCGATATCGGCCGTGCACCAGAAAATATCTCCGTCCTGATGATCAAACACCAGTTCATGCGTGTAGGAGGCCCAGACCAGATATCCCCCCGTTCCGTGCACGATGCCTTTGGGTTTGCCAGTGCTGCCCGAAGTGTAAAGCAGGAATAGTGGAGCCGAAGAGGGCATGTGCTGAGGCACGCAGTCAGGTGCGGCTTTTTCCAGAAGAGGGGTAAGCCAACTATCCCGTTCCGGCTTCATCCCCACTTCATCGTCCGTCACGCTCACGACCAGAACAGTGTTGACGGCAAGGGTTTCCGGGCGGAGATCGAGGGCCGCATCCAGTGTGGCCTTGAACGGGATTCTTTTGGGACCTCGCCGCCCGACATTGGCCGTGATCACCAGAGCTGCACCGCTGTCAGCCAGTCTGTCGGAAATCGCTTCGGGAGAAAAACCGCCAAAAAGAACCACATGGATCGCTCCGATCCGCGCGCAGGCAAGCATAGCGATCAGACCTTCAGGAACGGAAGGCAGATGAATGGCAACTCGATCGCCTGCCTGAATGCCTTGGTCCCGCAGGACATTCGCCATCCGGCACACACGCTCATGAAGAGTTTTATATGTAAATGTCAAGACGTGCCCGGCGTCCTCAGCCTGCCAGATCAGGGCTTTCTGATCGCCGCGGGTGTCGAGGTGGCGGTCCAGGCAGTTGACGCTCGCATTGAGCATTCCGCCCGGAAACCAGCCTTTTTCCTCGCATTGGGTTTGGAGTGGTGCGGTCTTCCAGAGCAGTCTTTCGCTTTCGCAAGCCCAATAGAGATTGGGCTCGGCAGCGGCACGTCCCACCAGAGCGCTGTAATCCGCCGGATTAAGGCGGAATGAATGAGGGTGAGAAGAGGAGGGCATGGACCTGAAACCTTACGCACGAAAAACAGACGCCACAGAGCGGACTGTTGTTATATTTGGCTTGCAGGTTCTGAAACAGAGTGAATTTTTTTATCCTCATAAAAAGCCCTTCAGAGCATTAGGCCATACGGACAAAAGTTCCATCGGACTGATGCAGGGGCTGATCGATGACTGGCAGCATATGGTCGCCAGCGTCCTTATACCAGCGCCTCCCCACTCAAACCTGTCCATGCCTTTGCGTTTGGGTTCCACATCGCCATGACGCCCTGAGCGCCGGAGCCTATGGCCTTGTCTGTCACAACGGCGCGCTGCCAGGCTTCGGGCGATGCGGGAAGCGTGGCGAAAGTATAGGCCGTCAGAACAAGCGGTTCGTTCGCAAACGTCGCGACATTCTTCTCCGACGAAAACGCCACCAGCGGTGTGGTCTGCCAGTTGGAATTGTCGGATGTGCCAGCAAACAGCTTCAGGTCTTTCGGCCATCCGGCTGCGCCCGATGTGTCCCCGACAAATTTCCAGTAAGCGAGATTGGAATCGCTGTTCACAAACATGAACCCGGCAGCGCCATACTTGGCGTCGATGCCCCACCAATCGGTGGTCATTGTCTGCGTTCCGTCCTGATAGCGCACGGCCCATAGACTGGCTCCGTAACCATCCTGACCATACAGGGACAGCTTGGCCAGATTGTTGTTCAGCGATTTAATCACGTAGGCGTTCGAGCTGTACATGCCCGCGATGAGTCCCACCTGCATGGTGGGGCCAGAGGTTGGGCTGTCACTGAGCGTATAGAGACCGCCACTGTTCGCGGTCGACGATTCCGACCTGACGATGGAAGGGATCGTTTTCGAGACGTCCACTGAGAGCGGGAAATACTCAGCTCCGTTCGCTGCCGTATAACCGAGGGCTGTGTTGATTGCCGCTGCCGTAAGGTCTGTTGCACTGCCTTCGGCCCCCGGTGGAACTTCGAAGGAAACCCCCGGCGCGGTTGCACCATTGGTCATTGTCGCTGTGAGGGTCACGGTGGAGGACTGGCCCGCCGTGATAGGGCCTTGGCTCACGGCGACAGATGCGATCCCCACGCCGACAGGCCCAGCTTGACCGTCTTTGCCGTCGGCTCCCGCTGTCCCTGTATTCCCTTGCAGCCCTTGTGTGCCCGGAGATCCAGCCGGAGCGTCGAATTTCGTGCTGGTTGTGGTGCCATCGGTGAGGGTTGCGGTCAGCGTGACGGTAGAGGGTTGACCGGCTACGACGGCACCCTGCGTCACGTTGATCGCCTTGATCCCAACGCCCTGAGCGCCGCCAGAAGACAGGGCTGCAATCCATTGCCCGATCGTCTGGACCTTAGCGCCTGACGTGACATCCAGCCCGGAGCCATCGCCGGAATACGTCCCGGCCGTCACGCTCTCGAAGGACGGCGTGCCAACAGGAGCTGCATTTTCCGTGGCCATGACGACGCGGCCGTTCGACGAATAGCCCGAGGGCAGCGCCTCGATGCCGGCAATCAGCACTTTGCCGTTCGTCAGGGTATCAGGCAGGAAGTTTGATGGAGGTGCGGTCGCGGCGGTCAAGGTCGTGATCTGCAGTACTGCCATCACGGAATAGACGCGGCCCTGCTGGGTTGTGATTTCGAAAAGGATCTTTTGTGTCGTGTCGGGCTTCCCACTGGCAAGGAAGGCCACGACTAGCGGTCCAGCCACGGCAGACCACATGACCTTGAGGTCATACTGGCCACCCGTGGCGGTAAGTGTGGCCGATCTGATTGCCGTTGGCGTATCATCAGTTCCAGCAAGAAGTGCTGAAAAATCCAGCGTATAATCCAGACAGTCAGCCGAGGCTTTCGGGCACAAGATAACCTGTGGAGTGGTTCCATTGCGTCCTTGTAAAACGATCGTCCGCAGTGGGGACGGTGCGAGATTATTAACTGTGGTCATGCAGTCCTCACGTTGGTCAGAAACGCGTTAAAATCATTATTGCTCGGTGTCGTGTCAGGAGCGTCCGGCCGGTTCTTTCGCGACAGCAGACGAAGCCGTTATTTCTCCGTATCTGTGGCCAGTTTATCTCTGCCCACATGGCAGGCAGGCGCCCGGTCAGCACCCGGCGGAGATGACAGATGCGCGGGTCATGTTTCGAGGCGTACTTGTCCTGTTTTCTATCCTGAATAGGGTCTGCGGATACAAAATGAGGAGGCCAGCCGAAGTTGTGTTCCCCTTCGGCGTAATTAGACTGCCGAATTTTGCCTTGTTCGATGGTCGTGGATGGCTTTTCAGGATTGCTGAAGAGCTGAAAAGAAGGGCGCTGAAGCCAGAGTGCAGGGACGCAATTGCCCATGATATTTTCGGATATAAAAACCCGCCCCAATGAAGGGTTCTAAAAGATGGGTTGATGTCGCAGTTCGGAAAGCCTTCTCATAAGAAGACAAAGTCGCGCGCACCGAGGAAAATCATGTGTCAACCCAGCACTTTGAGGAGATCTTTGTTTTTAGGCTCAGCGCTTATAGCCAGAAGAAGACGGTTGAGCAGATGTCTTCGTGTGTTGCGAAACATCGCTAGTCCTTGAACCTGCCTTTCACATTCAACTTGGAAATGGTCGTCAAGGTAATACGCGTGACCGGACAACATTGATTGCATGTGTTAGTGGGAAGAGCGATGTCATCAAATATTTAGGCTCAGGACCTATTAATTTATTGAACTGAGCGAGAGGTTGTGATTCACAGGCTTACCGATGGAGGGTAGGCCTGTGAGTGAGGTATTTTTGTTGTCTGAGCGCCAGAT